>CAOMRW010000006.1:38042-85339 GCA_948485625.1 uncultured Clostridia bacterium
TTTTCAATGTTGTATTTCCTGTATTTGTTACTGTTATTGTATATGTTATTTCTTCCCCAACTTTTGATACTTTCTCTTTATCAGCTTTTTTTGTTGCTATATAGCTTGAATTTTGTTCTACTGTTGTTTCTTCTGTTGGTGTTTTATCTCCTACTGTTGCTACATTTTTAATTACTTCACCTTTGTCTATATCTTCTTGAGTTACAACATATGTTCCTGTTAATATTTGTGATTTTCCTACTTCAATTGTTCCTATTGTTGTATCCAATCCTATCATATCATCTTTTACAGGTATGTTTTTCAATGTTGTATTTCCTGTATTTGTTACTGTTATTGTATATGTTATTTCTTCTCCTGCTGTTGTTACTTTCTCTTTATCTGCTGTTTTTATTGCTGTGTAGCTTGAATTTTGCTCTACTGTTATCTCATTTTCTGGTGTTTTATCTCCTACTGTTGCTACATTTTTAATTACTCCACCTTTATCTATATCTTCTTGAGCTACAATATATGTTCCTGTTACTTTTGCTGATTTTCCTACTTCAATTGTTCCTATTGTTGTATCTAATCCTATCATATCATCTTTTACAGGTATATTTTTCAATGTTGTATTTCCTGTATTTGTTACTGTTATTGTATATGTTATTTCTTCTCCTGCTGTTGTTACTTTTTCTTTATCTGCTGTCTTTGTTGTTGTATAGCTTGAATTTTGTTCTACTGTTATCTCATTTTCTGGTGTTTTATCTCCTACTGTTGCTACATTTTTGATTACTCCACCATTATCTATATCTTCTTGAGTTACAACATATGTTCCTGTTACTTCTACTGATTTTCCTATTTCAATTTTTTCAATTGTTGTATCTAATTTTATCATCTCATCTTTTACAGGTATATTTTTTAATGTTGTATTTCCTGTATTTGTTACTGTTATTGTATATTTAACTTTGTCTCCAGCTACATTTACTTTTTCTTTATCAGCAGTTTTTGTTGTTGTATAACTTGGATTTTGCTCAATTTTTGTTTCTTCCTCTGGTGTTTTATCTCCTACTGTTGCTACATTTTTGATTACTCCACCTTTGTCAATATCTTCTTGAGTTACAACATATTTTCCTGTTCTTGTTTCTGATTTTCCTACTTCAATTTTATCTATTATTGTATCTAATCCTATCATTTCGTCTTTTACAGGTATATTTTTCAATGTTGTATTTCCTGTATTTGTTATTGTTATTGTATATGTTATTTCTTCTCCTGCTGTTGTTACTTTCTCTTTATCTGCTATTTTTATTGTTTCATAATCATTTTTTGCTTCTTCAACTTCAGTTGTAACATCACTTGTTTTTTCTTCATTATCATAATTTATTTTAGCAATATTTGTTATTTCTTTTTGATTATCTATATCAGATTGTTTTACTATATAATTTGCAGTTAATGTTTTTTCTTCTCCTGATTTTAATGTAACTTTAGATATAACTTGGCTATTTTCATCATATAAATCTAATGAAGTATTATTTAAAATATCACTAACATTTACTTCTTTATCTAAACTTCCTGTATTTGTTATTATTATATTATAAGAAATCACATCATTTACTTTTACTGGTGCTTCTACTATTTCATCATTTCTTCTTATTTCTTTTATTTCTTTTATAACATCAACATTTGATGTTTCAATTTCTTCTGGATCTGTTGGTTTTTCTTGTTTATCACCAATAGTTGCTATATTTACAATTTTACCATCTACTTTATTAATTTTAATTGTAAATACTACTCTAACTTCTCCATTTTCTGGAACTACTACATTTTCGATACCATTTATTAAATCTTGTTCTGTCTTATCATCTGAAATTAATGTTTCGTTTTCATAAACTTTAACATTTCCTATCATCTCTGCTTTTTTATCTGATAATATTTCTCTTAAATCTGCATCTTTAATTTTTGTTGTTCCTCTTACTTCACCTGTATTTTTTACAGAAATTGTATATGTAATTTCATCATTAACTTTTGCTGGTGCTTCTACTTGAATTCCATTTCTTTGTATCTTACTTGTTTTTGATGAATCAATGATAGCTACTTTTACATCTTCACCTTCATTTGATTTTTCACCATTTGCTATTGCAATATTTTTAATTGTTCCTGTTGCATTTTCACTTACAATTACTTCAAAACTTACAGTCTTTTCTTCTCCAGCATTTACATCTATTTCCCAAATTAATACTTTTACTACACCATTTTCTTCTATAGTTATTGCATTATCACTTGCAGTATCATTTATATATTTTGTCATTTCTGGAACTATATCTTTTACTTCAACTTTACTTAAATTTCTATCTGAATTATTTATTACTTTTATTGTATACTTAATTTTTCCACCTTTTGTTACAAAATTATCTCCTGTTTCTGTTTCAGCATATTTTTCTACTAACACATTATCATATTTAGCATTCATTTTTGCTGCAACAGTATCAGCATTTATAGTCATTGGTGTCCATCCTACATAATGTCCTTCTGAAATTTGTCTTTCTGGTACTTGTACTGTTTCTGTCCTTGTTATTGTTGTTTCTTGCAAATTTTCTCCTGTAGCTACTCCTGCATTTCCTTGTACTGGATTTCTTCCTTGATTATCTTGTTCTGTAATTGTTTCTTGAGGATTTTGTCCTTGATTTGCATTTTGATTATTTGCATTTTCTAAATTTTCTTGTGGATTTTGTTCACCATTTAATTGTTCACCTTGATTTGGTGTTTCCGTTGGTTGTCCTTGTGTTGGATTAGCAGTTTGCTCTTCACCTGGATTTTGATTACTTTCTCCTATTGTTTCTTCTAGTTGTTCCTCACTTAAATCTGTAGCCTCAACTGATCCTCTATTTTTCAAGAACACTACTGTACCAGTTACAGCAAATACTAATAGTATCACTGCCAAAATTGTTGTTAAAATTACTGTTTTTTTACTATTTTTCTTTAACTTGCTTGACATTTAAAAGTTCCCTCCCTTTTATATTATTTCTTTTGCATTTAATATCAGCCTATTTTTATTTCCATTTGTACATGTAATTAATGTTACTTCTCGTATGCCTTTATCTTTGGTTTGTAATATTGTTATATCATTTGGATTTGTTACAAATTTATTATATATTTGATATTGTATTGTTTTTTTATTTAAATCTGTTAATTCTACTATATCTCCTATCTCTAGCTTTTTAGTTTTTCCAAACATTGTACCATCATAATTATTATGACCTGCTATTGACAAATTTCCATAGTCATTAACATTTCCTCCCCAATACTTTACTATTGAAATTTTCAATGGTTCTTTTGTCTCTTCTGGATTATATGTATCAATATCTAATATTGGATATGTAAGATTTATTTTAGGAATATTTACAATTCCTATTACTCTATATCCTTGCATTTCTACATTTTCTATATTACTTTCTTTATTTAATATTTCTTTTGAAAATGTTTCAACTACTCTACTATTCTCTTTTTCATTTTGATAATTTCTACTATATTTTATAAAAATTAATGTAGCTACTACTAATGCAAAAATAACAAGTATAACAAAAATTGCTTTATATAACTTTAACTTCATATTATTCTTTATTAGTATTTCCTTCTAATTTTTTCATCCTAACAAATACAATAATTGCAACTAATATAATTACTGCTAATATCACAAATAATATTATACTCTCTCCTGTAATTGGTAATTTAGTAGTTTCCTTAACTACTTTAGTTTCTGTTTTTCCTGGTATTTTTTCTTCTTCATCTTCTCTATAAGATGTCATTATTTTCATGTCAATTGTTTCAGTTTTATTTTCGTCTACTTTTTTAAGATATACAACATATTGCTCATCTTTTTGTGCATCTTCTGGTTGTATAATTGTTTTATTTTCTACTTTTTTCCAGTTTTGTTCTTCTAACAGTTTTGAATATAAGTTATAAAATTCTTTAGATGTTTCAATTTTATTATATATATCCATTTCATTATATTCATTATTTATTTTATTAGCCAATTTTACTAATTCTGTATATTCTACTTTTGGCAATTTTGTTCTTGAATAATAATAATCTGCATTTGATTTATCTGTTATTTTTAATCCACCAACTGTTACTTTTACTTTTACTCCATTTACTTCTTTATCTTGTTTTGTTATATCTGTTTCTATTTTTGTTTCAATTCTCTTTGTTGTATTTTCTACTTCTTTAATTTTAGATTGGCTAAATGAATCTTTTAAGTTAATTCCTTTACTTAAAACTTCTGTATCTGTTTTTACGTAAAGATATATTTTTGCATTTTCTCCTAATTCTTGTAATTTTTCTTCTGTTATTAGAACAACACTATTTCCATCTTCATCTTTTACTGAATTTATATATTCTAATTCTATTTCAGTTGCATTTGCATTATTTGATATACTAAATTTGAAATCTTTATCTGTCAATCCCTTTATGTAAATAATATAATTTTCTTGAGCTGTGTTTATAATTTGTGTTTGTATTTTTTCATTTTGTGTATTTGCTTCTGCCCCAAATACATATGTTGGTATTACTAATAACATTATTACTAACATCATTGCAATAATACCTTTTAATATTTTAGTACCTAATTTTTCCATTCAAAATCCCCCCTATTCTTTTTTGGAAAAATATATACTAGATATAATAATATTTTGCATTTTATATCTAGCCTTTTTTATGATTTTTATTATTCTCTACGGAACAATGCTTTTGCTTTATATTTATACCTATATTTTCTAATATAAGTAAATTTTTCTTATCGTTCCATAAAATGTAAACTTATAATACTTTTTAAGTATATTACTTTTTTATTAGAATGTAAATAGTTTTTAGGAGTTTTTACAAAAAAAAATAGTACTCACTTGTTTACTTTTTTAAATTTTTCTGTAAACTAATTGTGTACTATTGTTTTTTCTTTACTTTTCTTCAATTATAGATTTCCCTAAGTGTTATCTTTTTTACATTTTTTTATAAATTTATTTTTTATCTAATAAAAATTTTCACTTTCACTACTACTTATAAATTAAGTAGTACTATTCTGTTTGTCTTTTTCATTTTTCCATCCTTCTATAACAATGTATTTTTTAAAATCAGTTGTTTTAAATCCATCTAAGTTATATTTATCTTTATCTTTATTTCTTATTACATATATATTATTATTACTATTATTCAATTCTTCAATATCAGTAAAAATATAATTTCCAAAAGATAATACTTTTCTAAATTCTACATATTTATCTTTATACTGAACTGTATCTATAAATTTCCTTGTATCATATTTAGTATAAAACAATGTATATATATAACTTTCCTTTATCTTATTAGTCACATATATTGTCCTATCATCTACCTCTTCTAAATATTGTATAGCTTCTTCAAAGCCATTTTCAAATGTAGAATATTTTGAATAGTCTTGCATAAAATAACTATTTATAAACAATATGAACGATAACAAATATACTATTAATATAATAATTGTATATATTTTGCCATTATATTTTTCAAGTTCCTTTATTACGATATAAATTCCAACAATTGTATAATAAATAATAGGAAACATTATAATATTTAATCTATTTATATTAGGCTCACAAATAAAAGTTAATAAAATGCATGTTATAAACCAACTATTAAATATGTATGTATATTTTATATTACTCTTTTCACTTTTTGAAAATGACTCTTTTATTCCAATTATAGTAAAAATTATAGAAAAAATATAAATTGTACCAAATGGTAATATACTATTCCAAGGCAATCCATCTGTTTGAGTTATTATAACTTTAAAACTCTCTATAAAATTCGAAATACTATTTGACAAAAAACTAGCTGAAAATATAGAAGTAACTACTTCAAATCTATTTACCTCTAATTTTGGAATCGTCATAAATGGTAGATTAATTTGTTGCAAATCAAATGTATTTATAATAACCATCAATATAATTGGAAATGATACTATTCCTACTATTAATAATGAAATTAATGCTTGTATAAGATTTATTTTTTGTTTCTTCATTAAAATAAATAATAAGGGTATTAAAAATATTGGCAAAAAGAAATATGATGTTCCATATGCATATGCTGATACTCCAGCAATTATAAAAGATAAGTAATATAAAATTTTATTTTCATCTTCCAATGATTTTACCAATAAATATACAAAAATCAATATTAAATCTGGAAACAAATTAGATTCCAATCCCCATCTACTTTTCATTATATGCCACGGACATATAACAAAAAAGGCTAATCCTATAAATGCTAACTTTTTATTAGATATTCTTCGCAACAACAAATACATACACAAAATTGAAATACAACTTATTATTACCATTGGAAGTCTAATTGCAAATACATTTAATCCAAATATTTTTATAAACGGAATCATTAAATATGTAAGTAATGCATTTTGCCCACTTCCCCATGCAACTAAAAATACTGGCAAAAAATTACCATTTCTATCAATTCCATAGTTCAATATTGAAAAAGCTTCATATCCTGCTGATGCCTCATCACAATTTAAAGCATTTGGCATTTTAGATATTCCCACTATTCTAATTAAAATGCCTATCAATAATATCAAAAATACACCTACTGAGATATTTAATTTAGGAATATCTTTATTTAAAATATTATTAATTTTCAATATACTTTTCAATTCAACTTTCACATTATCAAAAAACCTCATAAATCTCTAATCCTTCTATTAACATCATCTATTGTCCACAAAACTCATTAGCAATATCACCAAAATAACTTTCTACCTCTTCAACTGTAGTATCATCAGAAATAGGCATTCTTATAAACACTGCTCTTCTTGGATATTTATTATTATATACTAGTCTGAATGATTTCTCATCATATTTTTTCTTATACTCATCATAATCTTCAGGTTTATTAAATTTAGCATAATACATTGAATATACAAGCCATACACATTTTTCAGTCAATTCATTTTCAAGTTCAAATATTTTATCTTTATTCTCATTTGACAACTTATCATAATTCAACATTATCCAAGCATACCCTTTACCAGCACTAACAAAATTAGGTTTAAAATAATGAATTTTATCATCTATTTTTAAATCTTCTTTCTCTACTCTCTTTCCATCTTTAGGCAAATTCTTTTTATTTGCACTACTCATATTAGTTTCTATGTTTTTATTTTTAAATATCTTACATGCTTTTCTTAATGGTAATTCTATAATTTTATCTATTATCTCATCTGCATTTTCACACTTTTTTAAATCTCTTCCAACTTTTCCTATTGGTTTTATTTCTTTTATTAACATTTCTTTTTCTCCTATCTTTATACTTTTGTATTTATTTAATTATTTATCTTCAGTGTATTACACTAATTTTAAGTAATTAAATTCTAAAATCTTTTCATATCTCAATTTTATAATCTTTTTATAAAAATCTTTTCTTATATCAGATATATATGGTACATTTTCAATAATTTCACTTATTTGACTCATATTTATTTTTGGAAATACTCTTAACAAAGCTTTATTACATTCTTCATTTTCAAGACTACTTATAAAATTAAAATAATTTATTTTTTTATCGTTCATTTTTAATGCTGAATTAGGAAATACATAAACTCTAGCTTCTAATTCTTCATTATCCTTTAATATTTTCTCTATCATTTCATCAGTCAATTGTGGATATAAGCATGATGCACAATCATAAATAGGAGCTATTTCAATCTTTCTAAGACTTTCATTTATTAAAAATCCCCAATTTCCATTATGTCTATCAAAATTTCCAATTAAACTATCCACTATAAACAAATCCCAAAAAAAATCATTTAGTTCTTTTGTATCATATATTAATTGTTCATTTATAGTCTGAATAACCTCGCTTAATTCTGTCCCATATCCATTTTTAGATGTTTCAATTTGACTATTTTTAAGTTCTGCAAATTGTTTTAAAACAGTTCCTGTAGATGTAAAATCCTTACATGCTACAACTATCTTTTCTACATTATTCAATTTATATATTCCTAGTAGTGTTTCTTGTACTTTCATTCCTATACTATCAATAATTTTACATGATACATATTCTGAAATACAACTATTAGAATATCCATGTTCTGATATCCCCTCATTTACTCCTGGAAATTTTAACATATAATCTTGATTTTGATATTTTATACAAATTTTACCGCCATTTTTACCTCCATAATACTTAAAATTATTTACCTCACAATTTGTAAAATTAATCATTTCATCTCTCCATTCTTATATATTTTTTATACAAATAATCACATTGTTCTTCTGTTATCTCTCCATCCACCCAAGCTGAATTTACAGACCCTTGTACTTCATTTATTAAGCAATCAATATAACTCACATTATTTTTTATACCCTTTTTTAAATTTTGTATGTCTTTTTCTAGATAAGTTGGTAAACATTTTTCTAATATTTCCTCTTTATATTTCTTATCTTTTTCTATTTGTTTTGAATACCTATCTTCCTCTGAAAACACACAACCACAATATTTCTGCATATATAATCCTAGCTCTCTTGCTTTTGCTTGTCCTTCTCTAAATCCCACTCTAAAATCCCTATACAAAAACTTTAATCCATATTTTTCTGCAATTTCTTCTCCCTGTTTTTTTAATAATTCATGATTTTGATATGGACTAACTAAAAGAGTAGTTGTTATTGTATCATAACCATTTTCACTGGCGAATTTAGCAGTCTGCTCTAGTCTTACTTTATAGCAATAATTTTGACATCTATTTTTTAAATCTGATATTACATTTCTACAAAATTCATCTAATCCATATTCTTCTTCAAAAATTGCATTTACTTCTATACTTTTAGCATATTCTCTCAAAGTATCTCTTCTTGCCTTATACTCCATATAAGGATGTATATTAGGATTATACCAATATAATGTTGGCTCTATTTCTTCATTTCTTAATGAATCTATACAATATACACTACAAGGTGCACAACATGTATGCATCAATAATTTCATTTATACCATCTCCTTGTCAATCATAAATTACTTTAACCTTAACTTAATTATTTCTATATCTCTTCTAATCATTCTTCTCTTTTATTATACTACTAATCATTACAGGAACACATACTATAATTGCATAAATATATCTTATTAGTGCTATTGGTCCTAAAAAACATGTTACAAAATATGAAAACATAAATATTCCTATAACTTTTTTTACATTATCATTCCTATATATTGCATATAATAAATATGCTAATACAATATAAAAATATATTGCAGGTTGAAATACTACATACAAAATTGGAATTTTAGTATAATCATTACTACAAAACATCTTTCGATAGAATCTTTGTACTCCAGGTAACATACTATTTTCTTTTAGCATAAATTCATCTGTTCCTACATACTGGAATGTCAATTCTAAACAACCTTTTGTTTCTGGATTATTTTTATGTTCAAATTGATTAAATGAATTGTCACATATATACCAATATCCTCTAGTAGTATTTAAAAATGAATCTATAAATTGCCTTGGATATTTTAATCCAAAATGAATCATTAAATTTAAGAAATCTATCTTGTTATTATCAAAATTTTCACAATTTATCATCTCTTTAGTTCTATCAGAAACAAAAGATTCATACACTTTTCCTAATCTTTTATAATCACTAAAATAAAATGAAATCTTGTCTTTTTCTTCATCTGTTAATTCTTTTTCATTTTCATTACATATTTTTGCTATAGCTTGAGAAAAAACACTTAATTTTTCTTGATTAGAATCCTTTTGTGCTTTCAATAAATAAATTAAAAAATTATTAAATATTTGGTATATCAAAATAATTATTACACAACTCACTAATATGTTCAATAATTTCTTTTTATTATTTATCATTATTAAAATAACAAATGGCACAGATATTATTATTGCATATACTGCATTATTTCTAAAAGTCAACATTAGTACTGATATTAGTATCATAAAAATATAATCTAATTTACTAGGCTTTTTTTCCAATATCTGATTTAATTTTATAATAAATATCAATACAATTCCTGCAAATAATGTATCTTTTGTTGTCATTAATGGAAACAGTTGATTAAATGGAAAAATAGCATAAAATGCAAGACTTATATTTCTTAACCACTTTTTCTTTGTTCTTTCTTCAATATATTTTACTGAATACGAAAATATTAATGCCATTATAGTCATTTGAAATAAAGAATATAAAAACACTCCCAAAGTACATGAGTTCATATATTTAAATCCAAATAAATAGAATGTAGATAGTAGTATAGTATGTATTAAAGGTTGTCTTGTATTTATATTTTCTCTTAAAACTTGTATTATTTGATAAGCCCCATCATAATTAGATATTACAGGAAAAAATGCTAATAATACTGGTATCCAACATAATATAATTATTAGAAAATATATCCCCCACTTATTTTTACTTAAATTATTATTCTTCTCCAACATATTATTTTTATTTTCTATTTTATTTTCTATTTTATTTCTTTTATTTTTATAACTATTAAATAATCTCATTATATAATAATGAATTATTATAAATACAATACCAACAAAAATAATTTTAAATAAATCTAATAAAAATCCACTAAAACTATTAACAGAATATCCTTTTGTCTGTAGATTATTACCAATAACAAATTGAATACTTATAATCAGCCAAAAGAAACATATATATTTAAATTTCCTTTCCTTAATAATCTTAATCACATCTTTCATTCTATTTCCTCACTTATTCTTATTTATACTAATTATAAGCTTAATACCTAACAATTTTTATTATATATATAGACACATAAAAATAAAAACTGTTGGATACTAAGTTCATATATAAAATAATCATAATTATTGATATACTTCATATATTTCTATATCATCTATCTTATTTAAATTATTCCTTATATAATTAATTACATTTAAAGGTGTTTGCCAATTTGTCCTTAACTTCTCATTTCTAATTAAATATAATGCATCTTTGTCTCTCTGTTTTATTTTTTGTATCTGCCCATCTTCACCATCTTTTCCTATATTTCCTTTTAAAAACATATCATAATCTTTATTATATTTATCTAATGATAACATATAGATAGCAGCCTCTGCATCTAATATATAAACTTTCTTCCCTTCTGCTTCCTTTTTCAAAATATAATTATTTATCTCAAAAATTCTATCTTTGAGATGTATTCCTATTTCTATATTTTTATAATGTGTTATTTCTGTATTTTTTTCTACATTCCAGTATTTATATAAATTCTCAATCCCTTTTGTTGAGATTATTGAAAATAAGATTATCCATAATATTAAAGCAATTATTTTATAAACTCTATATTTTTTGTCATACTTTACTTTAAAGTATATCTTCTCTCCTAATAATCCTAGTAAATATATTAATCCAACTATTGCAATTAAACTTCCAATTAGAAAATGAATCGCATCAGATATTGGATACATTACAATTATTATAGAAAAACTATAAATAAACAGTGTTAATATATTTTTTATTTTTTCATTGTCTTTTTTTAATATTTTAGTAATTACTAATATTGTTGCTATTAATATAATTGAAATTGGAACTAATATAGATAATATCCTTATTTCTATATTATCGTTTTCTAATAAACCTATATAAGATATTTTATTTGAAAATGTGCTTATACCAAGTATTGCATAATTTATAAATTCATTAATTGCTCCTGTAAAAATTAAGTAAATAAACAATATCATTACTGGAATCAAAATTCCAATTATCCTTACAAATGCTAATTTTATATATTTTCTCAATTGTTCTACATTCTCTACAAATAACACCTTATATATTACAGTAACTCCAGCTAAAGTTATTCCTATACTCTGTTTTGTACATATCGCAAGTCCAGCTAATATACCAATTATAAAACTATTTCTTAAATTATATTCTGACTTATCTTTCAATTCTCTATATAAAATAATTAATGCAATAAATAAAACTGTAACATTATAATCAATACAATAAATATTTCTACACAAAACGCCTATTAATGCTGTAGATATCAAACAGAAATATTCCTCTTTTATTAATAATTTCAAAATCTTATATATTAAAAATAAAATACCAGACCAAATAAGTACTGCTAATATTCTAGAAATTATTATTTCATTCAAAATCAACTTCAAAAATACTGCTGTCACCATAGGCAACAATGGAGTTGTTATCATACTTATATCTTTATATGGTATTAAACCATCTGATATAGCTCTTGCTGTATTATAATTCCATATTTCATCTAAATCATTTATTGGTTTTATTATAATCACTGAAAATATTACTATAAATATAAATACAATTAACAATACATTTTTCTTCATTTTTCCTCCTTTTTGAAACAGTTGGGACAGCCCTAATTTGTTTCATATTTTTGTCGAATCTTGTCTTAAAGTTTTATTCTGACTTGTTTCGACTTTTTTCTACTAATAATATGAAACAAATTAGGACTGTCCCAACTGTTTCAAAAACTCTTATTCTCCTTTAAATTCATACCCTAAATGTGCATATGCTGGTGGTAATACCATTCGTCCTCTTAAAGTTCTAGCAATAAATCCAATTTGAATTAAATATGGCTCATATACATCTTCAATAGTGTCTACTTCTTCTCCAATAGTAACAGCTAGTGCTTCTATTCCTACTGGTCTTCCTGCATATTGAACTATCATCGTGTCTAATAATTTTCTATCTATTTCATCTAATCCTAATTCATCAATTTCTAATTTGTTTAATGTGTGTTTAGCAATTTTTAAATCTATATCTCCATCACCTAATACAGCAGCATAATCTCTAACTCTTTTTAATAATCTGTTTGCAATTCTAGGAGTTCCTCTTGACCTTCTTGCAATTTCTACTGCTGCCTGTTCTTCAATTTTTACACCTAATATTTTTGAAGTTCTTTTTACTATTTTAGTTAGATTTTCTACTGAATATAATTCTAATCTATTTACAATTCCAAATCTATCTCTTAAAGGAGTTGTAAGAGAACCTGCTTTAGTTGTTGCTCCTATTAACGTGAATTTAGGCAAATCTAATCTTATTGACCTTGCAGTTGGACCTTTTCCTATTATAATGTCAATAGTATAATCTTCCAATGCTGGATATAATATCTCTTCCACATTTTTACTTAATCTGTGGATTTCATCTATGAAAAGCACATCATTTTCTGACAAATTAGTAAGTAAAGAAGCTAAGTCCCCTGGTTTTTCAATTGCTGGTCCTGATGTTATTTTTATGTTTGATTCCATTTCATTTGCAATAATATTTGAAAGAGTCGTTTTTCCAAGTCCTGGAGGTCCATATAATAATACATGGTCTAAAGCCTCGCCTCTTTTTTTAGCAGCTTCTATATATATTTTCATATTTTCTTTTACTTTATCTTGTCCAATGTATTCTTGTAAAAATTGAGGTCTTAAAGTAGTTTCTAATTTTTCTTCTCCCTCATTTTCTAATTGTGGTTTTATTATTCTATTTTCTTCATTCATGAACTTTCTCCTATTTTAATAAATCATTTATATTTACAGAAAAAGAAATATCTAGTTCTTTTTTCATATAATTATAATATTTATCTAACTTTTCTTTTTCTTCTTGTTCAATATTATTTAAGTCAACTTCTTCTCCATTTTTTATATAATACCAATTTCCATCAAAATAATAATCTTCTGAAATTATTCTTTCATTATTTAAACATATAAAATCTTTACTTTCGAAAACATTTGTCCCTAATGAAAATCCATCTTCTAAGTTGCATAAAAATGCAAATGTTGGTTTTAAATCTAATTTATTTATCACTTTATCTATTTTTAAATGTTTGTCCATTCCTGGAATTTTCATTCCACATAATACTCTTGTATAATTTAATTTTAAATCAATATCTGTCAGTTCAGGATTACTCTCCTTTAGAAATTCCTGTAATTGTTCTTCATACATACTTAGTCCATTATGATCTCCAAATACTAATATACTTAAGTTTTCATATAATCCAGCTTGTTTTAGTTCATCTATTAATATTCCAAAGGCATAATCTGCATAATTTATAGCTTCTAAATAATTTCCAAAGAATGTATCTTTATATTTTCCAACATCTATATTTACTTTATCATATTTATTAATTATTCCTGGTAAATCAAATCCTGTATGTGATGATGATGAAACTAAAAATGTCATAAATGGTGTTTCTTCTTGTTGTTTAATCTTTTCTACTGCTTGTTTATAAAATAATTCATCTGACAAAAATTCTGATATTATTTCTGATTGGTCTTCAAATTTGTCTATAAATACTATATCATCTATGTTCATTCTTGAATATACATTTCCTCTATTCCAAAAAGAAGCTACATTTCCATGCATATATGATGTATAATAATCTTTATTATTGAACATTTCAAATATATTGTCATATGTATTTAAGAAATATTTACTAAAAGACATTCCATTTTCCATTGGATATGTTGATGTTACAAATGTATATTCTGAATCTGCTGTTGATGAATAACTTTGCATATGCATATTTGTAAATTCTATATTTTCATTTAAAAATTTATTTAAATTTGGTGTTATTTCTTTTCCATTAATTGTTTTGTGTGTTACAAATTCTTGCACTGATTCTAATTGTAAAATTAATATATTTTTATTTTCTAATATACCTTGAAAATCATATTCTATTTCTGAATAATTTTGTCTATATTGTTCTTTCAATATATTGTAATCTATTATCATTTCACTATATTCATCATAAACTGCTCTTTGAGAGATACTTATTAGATTTAAAATATCTGATATATGATATCCATATATTGTTGATTTCTTTATTTGTTCATTTTTATTATATGAAATTTGTGTACCCCTTTGTATATAATCATATCCTATAAAACAGAATATAGCTATACCAACTATGCTAATTAATAAATTAACAAATTTTTGATTTTTGGTACATCTTTTTTGCTTATCTGTTTTCAATATCTTTATTCCATATAATATAAATATTAAAATAAAATCTACAAAATATATTATTTGACTACACCTAATTAAACTTGGTATTGCTGTTGTTATTTGTTCTGTATATTGTAAGTTTGTTATCTGTGCTACTGATAATATATTACTTGAATATGTATAATATATGTCATCTGCCCACAATAATATACTTATCATTAGACCTATTATTAAAGTTATTTTTATTCTTACTTTATTAGGAAATACCATTAAAAAACACATTATTGTTGTTAAAAATGTTAATGTTCCTAATATTGTTATAAATTCTATTGGTTCTGAAATTGATATTGTGTTTTTGTAAAAGTATATTGTTTTTATAAATAACATTGTACATATTATAATTACAAATATTCTTGTATTTAGTATTTTATTTACTACTTTTTTTATTTTCTCTTTCATTATTGCCTATCTTCCTTGCTTTATATTTTGTCTATAAATTCTTCTATTGTTTTTAACATTAATTTGTTATTTATTTCATATTTTTTTGGTATAAAGTTTTTAGATTCTATAATAGCTTTTTTTAAATCTTCTACTTTTTCTATTCCTATTATATAACCTTGCCCATTAAAATTTTTGACAATTTCAATTTGATGGTTATTTACATGTTCACCATATTCATGCATACGAGGAACAGCTATTACCTTTTTTCCTTTTCTTACAGAGCTTATTATAGACCCTACTCCTCCATGAGTTATTATAAAATCAGCTTCATCTTGAAATTGTTCTAATTGCTCTTTTGAAATTAAGTCAACAATTCTCATTCTATGTGATTGAAATTTTGTATATCCTGCTTGTACAATCACTTCTTCTTTTATTATTCCTTCTTTTATATTTTTTTCTATCTCCTCTAATAATCTATGGAAACTATTATTTTGTGTTCCTAATAGTACTAATATCATTTTTGATTACCTCCATGTCCCAAAGGGACGTTTCTTTTGGGACATTTTTGTCCTTTTGGGACAGATCTTGATATATTTTTAATAAATAGATCCTCCATATACTGCTTTTGGATATATTTCTAACATTTCTTTCCATTGCACTATAAATAAATCTGCTATTGGATATATTAGCCTTCCTGTTGCTGTTTTTGTATTTCTATTTGCAAATGTTTCTATATATATTATTTTTGTTCCAAATATTTTTCCTAAATAGCACATTGGTCCAGCTGTATGCGTTCCTGTTGTTACAATAACTTTTGGTCTTATTTTAAAATATAAATATATTGTTTTTAAACATAAATAAAAATATTTAAATATATATGTTAATAACTTTGCTCTTGTTCCATATGGTAAAAAATATAATTTTTCACCATATTTATTTTTTAATGATTCATTTGCTTTATCTTTTTCTGTTATTATTCTATAATCATATTTTTCAAATAATGGAGATAATTGCATTAGTTCATTAAAATGCCCTCCTGTACTTGATATAAATAGTACTTTCTTTTTCATGTTTCCTCCTATGAAATATTAATTTTCATTTAAGGCTATCCCCTTTAAAATCATTCTTTATTTTTCTTTGCTTTATTATACATTTAATTTATTTTTCTGTCTAGTTTTACATAGTAAAAAGGTCAACAATTTTGTTGACCTTTTGTTATCCAAATATTCCTTTTCTCTTAACTGGTGGTTGCTCATTCATAGTCTTAGCAAATTGAATTAATAAATCACGTTGTTCTTTTGTCAATCTTTTTGGAGTCTGAACTTGCACAGTAAATATAAAATCTCCTTCATTATTAGAATTTACATATTTAAATCCTTTATTTTTAATTGTAAATTTAGTACCTGTTTGAGTTCCCTCTGGTATTCTATAACTTTCTTTACTTCCATCAACCATAGGAATTTCAATTTCAGCACCTAATGTTGCTTGAGTTATAGTAATTGGAATATCACATAATACATTATTACCTTTTCTTGCATATATACTATGTTTCTTTATTCTTAAAGTAATATACAAGTCACCTTTAGGGCCACCTTTAGTACCAGGTTCTCCTTCCCCTCTTAATACTACTGTTTGATTATCATCAATTCCAGCAGGTATCTTCACTTTTATTTTAGGCTGTTTTCTTATATTTCCTTTTCCTTTACAATTTTCACACACTTCTGTAATAACTTCACCAGTTCCATGGCAATTATTACATGTTCTCGTTGTCTGAACTTGCCCTAAAATAGTATTTTGAACTTGAGTCACTTGCCCTGATCCATGACATTGTGGACATTTTATTGGATTTGTTCCAGGCTTAGCACCTGTTCCATGACATTTATCACATGTTTCATTTCTAGTTATAATAACTTCTTTTTCTACACCTAAAAAAGCTTCTTCAAAAGATATATCCATATTCAAATTTAAATCTGCACCTTTTCTTGGTCCATTATTTCTTCTAGAAGATTGTCTGCCATTTCCTCCAAATCCTCCTCCGAAAAAAGAAGAAAAAATATCTCCTAAGTCTCCAAAATCACCAAATCCATCAAATCCAGAAGTTGTATATGAATATCCACCACCAAAAGGTCCTTGACCTCCACCAAATCCTTGTGGTCCATCTGGTCCAAATTGGTCATACATTCTTCTTTTTTGAGAATCTGAAAGAGTTTCATAAGCTTCATTTACTTCTTTAAACTTTTTCTCTGCTTCTGCTTTATTATCTGGATTTGCATCTGGATGATATTTTTTTGCCATTTTTCTATAAGCTTTTTTTAATTCATCATCTGTTGCATTCTTATCAACACCTAAAACCTCATAATAATCTCTTTTTCCTGCCATTTTTTCCTCCTATTAAAATGTCTTTTTATTGTACTTTTCTTTATTCTCTTTTTCGTAATTTCTTTTCATATTCGAATTATGTTTCTCTATATATGCTTTAGAATATTCCTCTGGAGTTATTTGAAGTCTATTTAAAACTTCAATATAATAATTTTGTACATCTGTTATTTCTTCAATAAATCTTGCTCTTACATCCTTATCTTCCATTATAGAATTTATTCCTTTTTTCTTAATAATTGAAATACATTCACCTATTTCTTCAATCATGTATAATATATGACTTTTAGCATTTTCAGGTTCCATATCATTCCATTTTTCTTTATTAACTTCATATAATTCTAATTGCATTTTTTGCATATCTGATATACTCAAATCTTTTTCTGACATAATTACTCCATTCCATTTATTAAAATTTTATATTTTAATAACTCCATTCAAACTGGGGATTTAAGACCTGGCCCCAAATCCCCACTTTTATTCTGCATAAAATTAATCCTTATTTTCATCTTCTACTTTATAATCTGCATCATATACATTTCCATTATCACCATTTGCACTACTATCTTCTCCTGTTGCATTTGGATCAACTCCTGCACCTTGATCTCCATTTGGATTTGCGTTTTTATATAATTGTTCTGACATTTCATAGAATACTTTTGTTAATTTTTCTGTTGCTTCTTTAATCTTTTCTGTATCACTTGTTTCTAATGCTTTTTTAGTATTATCTATCTCTGTTTCAATTTTTGATTTTTCTTCTCCACTTATTTTATCCCCTAAGTCATTTAATGTCTTTTCGCTGTTATATACTAAACTTTCAGCATTATTTCTAACTTCTATTTCTTCTTTTTTCTTTTTATCTTCTTCTGCATGTGCTTCTGCATCTTTTACAGCTCTATCAATATCTTCATCTGTTAAGTTTGTTGATGCTGTAATTGATACATTTTGAGAATTTCCTGTTGCCATATCTTTTGCTGATACATGAACAATTCCGTTTGCATCTATGTCAAATGTAACTTCAATTTGTGGAACTCCTCTTGGTGCTGCTGGTATTCCTGTTAATTGGAATCTTCCTAATGTTTTATTATATGCAGCCATTTCTCTTTCACCTTGTAAAACGTGTACTTCTACTGATGTTTGACCATCTGCAGCTGTTGAGAATATTTGTGATTTTTTTGTTGGTATTGTTGTGTTTCTTTCAATTAATTTTGTGAATACTCCACCATATGTTTCAATTCCTAATGATAATGGTGTTACATCAAGTAATACTAAATCTTTAACATCTCCTGAAAGTACTCCTCCTTGAATTGCTGCTCCTACTGCAACACATTCATCTGGATTTATTCCTTTATCTGGTTCTTTTCCTGTTATTCTTTTTACAACTTCTTGTACAGCTGGAACTCTTGTAGAACCACCAACTAATAATACTTTATGAATATCATTTGCTGATAATCCTGCATCTTTTAATGCTTGATTAACTGGTCCAGCAGTAGCCTCTACTAAATCATGAATTAATTCTTCAAATTTAGGTCTTGTTAATGTTACATCTAAATGTTTTGGACCTGTTGAATCAGCTGTAATAAATGGTAAGTTGATTTGTGTTTGTTGTACTCCTGATAATTCTATTTTAGCTTTTTCAGCTGCTTCTTTTAATCTTTGCATTGCCATTTTATCTGCTTTTAAATCAATTCCATTTGATTTTTTGAATTCGTCTACTAAATAATTAATTATTGCATTATCAAAGTCATCTCCACCTAAGTGTGTATTACCACTTGTTGATAAAACTTCAAATACTCCATCACCAATATCTAATATAGATACATCAAATGTTCCTCCACCTAAGTCATATATTAATATTTTTTGATCTTGTTCTTTATCCATACCATAAGCTAAAGCTGCAGCTGTTGGCTCATTTATAATTCTTAATACTTCAAGTCCTGCTATTTTTCCTGCATCTTTTGTTGCTTGTCTTTGGCTATCATTAAAATATGCTGGAACTGTAATAACTGCTTGAGTTACTTTTTGTCCTAAATAATTTTCAGCATCTGCTTTCAATTTTTGTAATGTCATTGCAGAAATCTCTTGTGGTGTAAATTTATCTCCTTCTATTGTTACTTTTTCTGCTGTTCCCATTTTTCTTTTTATTGATATAACAGTGTTATCTGGATTTGTAACAGCTTGACGTTTTGCAATTTGTCCTACTAATCTTTCACCATTTTTTGAAAATGCAACTACTGATGGTGTTGTTCTATTACCTTCAGCATTTGGTATAACAACTGGTTCTCCTCCTTCCATAACTGCTACACATGAGTTTGTTGTTCCTAAGTCAATTCCTATAATTTTTCCCATTTTAAATTACTTCCTTTCTTTTACTGTTTTTGGGGACGGAGCAAAAAAACAGTTTTTTTATTTTAATATATTCTATATGATGATTTTTCCGCCCTTATAATCATCCATTTTAAAATTAATAACTAAATTATATTGTAATCTTTTTCTAATTGGCTGATTACTTTTTGATTATTTTCAATAAATTCCTTTGTAACTTTTTCTTGCCATTCTTCTCTAGTCATTTCTGCTAATCTTCTATTAGATAATACTTTATATCCTAGTTCTTCTCCTAACCAGTTAGGTTTATCAAACTTATTAGCTTCTTGTTCATTTTGAAATTCAATTTCTGCTGTTAACAATCCTTCTAAATAACCTTTATATACATCCATTTCTACTTTCAAATTATTTTCAATTGGTATGAGTATCCTTATTTTATTTATTGTATTGCTAATTTTTCTTTTTGCCAATTCTTCATATTGTTCTTTTTCTATCTCATTTTCAATTTCATATTTCTTTGCTACATTATAATTATTGTTGTATTCAATATCTCCTTTTGTTTTTAATGTATATATATAATTTACTTTATTATTTGGATATTTTTCTTGAATTTTCCTAACTCTTATCATTGTATTTATATCTTTATAAATTACGTTTTGTTCTATATCTACAATTCTTTCTATTTTCATATCTTTAGGTAAATTATCGACAGCATATTTTCTTTCAATTTCTTGTTTCATTTTAAAATTTCCTTTTCTAGCTTTTTGCCAAACAATGTATTTTTTCATTTTGGCATATATTTCATATTTTAGTTTGCTACTACTACCATTGAATGTCTAATAATCTTTGAACCAATTTTATATCCTTTTCTATATTCTTGAACAATTTCTTTTTCTCCTTTAGTATCATCTTGAATACTGCTTACAGCTTCATGAACTTCTGGGTCAAAAGTTTCTCCTAATGCATTTATTTCTTCTATTCCTTTTGATTTTAATACATCTTGAAATTGTTTTAATACAAGTTCTACACCTTTCTTATAATTTTCATCTGCTGTTTCAACTTTTAGTGCATTTTCAAGATTATCTAATATTGGAAGTATTACTTCTACTATATCTGCTAAAATAGAATTATATAATCCTTCTCTTTCTTTTTGGCTCCTTTTTTTATGGTTTTCAAATTCTGCTAATAATCTTTTGTATCTATCTGTTAATTCATCTAATTCTTGTTGTTTTAATTGTACCTCATTTTTTTCTGTTGTTTCTTTATTTTTCATTTCTTCATTTTCTACTTGTTCTTTATCTGCCATCATATCTCTCCTTTCTTACATACCTTTGTCTTTTAGTTTTTTATTTATATATTTCATAACAGAAATAACTTTTGAATAATCCATTCTTTTAGGTCCTATAATTCCAATTGTTCCTAAATCTTTGTCTCCAACCTTATGTTTAAAAGTGATAACACTAAAGTCTTTTAATTCTTGTTTTTCATTTTCATCACCAATATATACATTTATATCTTTAGCAAACCCTGAATTTAATATATCTGTCATTAAATCCTTTTCATCAATTATGTTTACAAAGTTTTTTGCTACTGCTAAACTATTAAACTCTGGTAACTCAAATGCCTTATTTGTACCTTCTAGATATAGCTTTCTATCTTCTGAAATTACCCTCTTGATTTGTTCTATAATAGGTTTTATAACATTTACACTATATTTCATTTCATTTATTAAATATTCTTCTAATGGTGAATCAATTATTTCTAATGGCTGACCTTTTAATTTTTGATTAAACATATAATTTATTGTTTCTATTTGTTTTTCTGAAATATCTTCATCAAATTTTATTATTGTTTCTTTTACCATTCCAGTATTTGTTAATATTATTGCCATTAACATTCTTGGTCCTAATAATACAAATTTAATTTCATCTATTAATAGATTTTCTGTACTTGGTCCTATTGCTAAAGTTGTATAATGTGTAATTTCAGATATTGTTGTTGTTGCAATTTTTGTTAATTCATCAATTTCATTCACTTTTGTTTCTAATTTTTCACTTATATATTTAATTTCTTCCAAGCTTATATTATCATCTTTTAATAGCTCATCCACATAATATCTATATCCTTTTTCAGATGGTATTCTTCCACTTGATGTATGTGTTTTTTCTAAATAACCAGCTTTTTCTAAATCTGCCATTTCATTTCTTATTGTTGCACTACTATAATTTAAATCGTAGTTATTTGTTAATGCGCTAGAACTCACAGGCTCAGCTGTGTTTATATATTCTTCTACTATAGCTTGTAGTACTTTCTTCTTTCTTTCTTCTAGCATTTCTTCACCTCTTTTTAGCACTCTTTATTTTTGATTGCTAATCTTTATATATATTATATCCTTTTTTAGCACTTGTCAATACATTCTGCTAATTTTTTTGTGAATTTTTTGTGAACTTTTACAATATGTAAACATCATACATAATAGAATCAATAATCTAAATAAAATAAAAAGATTATTCATATCCTTATTGTGAAGTTGTAAAATGAAAGTAGACACAAAAAGAGAGTGTTTACTTTCATTTTTTTGATATAATAAAAGAAAAGGAGTTGGTAAAATGAGTAACCTAGGCAGACCTAAAGGAGGAAAAAATAGATATTGGTCTAAAGAAGAAAAATTAAGGATTGTAAAGCGAGTAACTGAAGATTTATCAAGTACTCTGCAAGTATCTAAAGAAGAAAATATTTCAAATGGAATGTTAAATGGATGGATAAAAAAATATTTAGAGTTAGGAGAAAATGGGCTTCAAAATTCTAAAAAACCAGGTAATCCACTTGCTAAATATAGTAGAAAAAAGCAATTAACAGATTTAGAAAAATTAGAATATGAAAATATGAAATTAAGAATTGAGAATGAACGATTAAAAAAAGGCTACTTTGTGAAAGGAGGTGGCAAGCAAAAGGAATTAATTATTGGAAAGAACAAGAGTATAAAATTGTAGAAGAACTTTCAAAAGAGTTTAATCTATTGTCTCTTTGTAAGGCTATGAATATATCAAGAAGTGGATATTACAAATGGATAAAAACAAGAAATATTAAAAACATATATAAAATTAATAGAGATATTTTAACAGATTTAATTGTAGAAATACATAAACAAAAGCCATCATATGGAATCATAGAATTGCCACAAAGATATTAACTTCAACTGGATGGATAGTTTCGCATAATTTAGTTCATAAATGTTGCAAATATTTAGGGATAAAATCTCTAGCTAGAAAAAGTGGTAAATATGTAAAACCAGGAGAAGAACATTTAATTTTTCCAAACCTAATCAAAGGAAATTGGAAAGCCAATGAACCATTACAAAAGATTGTTTCTGATATGACATGTATTAAGTATAAGAATAAATTATATAATTTAACATTTTATTTAGATGTATTTAACAATGAAATATTAACATATAAAATAAGTTCAAAGAATGGAGATTGTAATACATATTATGATGGATTAAATCAATTATTAGAAAAAATTAAAGGAACAAACAAGCAACTGATATTGCATACCGACCAAGGTTCCGTTTATTCCTCAAGGACATATGAATCCTTACATAAATCATACAATGTAATAAGAAGTATGTCAAGAGTAGGAACTCCTACAGATAATCCTGTTATTGAATCTATAAATGGGTGGATAAAAGAAGAAATGGAAGTAGATTTTGATATAAAAAATTGCGAAGATATATATTCTTTTATAGATGATTACATATATTATTACAACAATGAAAGACCAAGTTATAAATTAAATTATAAAACCCCAATTCAATATAAAATTGAATCAGGGTTTGTATAAGTTCTCTTTTTGTGTCTACTTATACTTGACAAGAGCATTCATATCCTTATTGCTATTTCTTTTTTACATAAAATATGTTATAATTACAATAACTTTACAAAAAAGCTCATGAAAGGAAGAGGTAATCATTATGTTCAATTTCTTAAAATTCAAATTTGAAGCTTCCGAAACAAATCCAAACATCTATTATATCTTTAGACGTACTATATTAGGCAAACCTAAAAAAGTTGCAATTTCAGAGGTAACTCCCGATATCAGCTATTCATTAAATTCACTTGCAAATATTCCTATTTCTGAAGTTTTCTATTTGCAAAAACGTGCTAAAAAAATTGCAGGAATTAATGAAGTAGAAACTAAACTTTCTGATGAATAAAGCTCTATAGGATGTCACAAGTCAAAAACAAAAAATCCAACTTCAATTAATTTGAGTTGGATTTTTTGTTTTATAAAATTTTAATTTTATAAAAACTATTAAAGTAAAAACACTATAAAAATATCCTATATAAAGGTATGCTATTATTTTTCACCTATTTTTTTTACTTCATCTTCATTTATTCCTGTAATTCTAGAAATTACTTCTATTGGTATTTTTTCATTTAACATATTCTTTATATCTTCTATCTTTCCTTTAATTCTCCCTTCTTCTATTGAATCTTTTATTAATTTTGCTCTTTCTTCATTTAATGTTTCTATTATTTGCATCATTGACTTTTCCACCTCCTCTATATCTTTTAATATCTCGTCTACTTTTTCTCTATAATTTTGGTTTTGTACTATTGCTTTTACTGCTATTATAAAAAAATCTTTTTCTTCTTTTGTATATTTTAGTTCTTTATTTTTTAATTCTTTTGATATTTTATTCAAATTTTCTATAAATTCTTTCTTAGTTGTTGCTTTCTCCATTAACATTATTTTATTTATTATTGATTTTTCTTTTAATAATCTTTCATTACTTATTTTGTTTATATCATATAAATTATATTTTGATAATTCTAATCCTTTATAATTTCTCCATTTTAGCTGTATCTTTTTTAAATCTAGTTCTGCATTCCATTCTTTTCTTCCAGTATATAATACTATTGGGATTATATTGGGATATTCATATCTTTTATTTTTATATTCTTCTTTTTCATCTACCAATACACTTTCTATTATTTCTATTTCATATTTCAGCATTCTATATGGCATTGAATAATCTATTTTGGTTTGATGTTCTATTATAAAAAATACATTTTCATTTTTTATTTTATATACTACATCTGCTTCTGAATTTTTTAATTTATTAGATATATAACTACTATTATAATTTTCTATATCATCTTTAGTTATCTTCTCTTCTTTTTCTAAAAATTCATTTATTATCTGTACTGCATTTTCTTTTTTATCTAGTAATTTTCTAAATATTTTATCATGTGGATTTTTTATTTCTGTTGTTTCATATTTTTCTTCATTATCATTTAATTCTGTAGTATTATTTTCATATTTTTCCTTATATAATAGATATTCTTTTATTGTAAATATTTCTATATCACTTCTATTTTGTATATTATAATATAATCTTTTTCTTTTGTCAACATTTATCCCACAGTTAATATCTTTTTTCTTTACTTTTTCTTCTATAATTACCACCTCTTCTTAATTATTTTTAATTTGGAATTTTTTAGATTAAAATTTAAATATTTTTTAATATTTTATGATTTAAAATTTGAATAAAAATATATTATTATATTACAGCAAAAAATCGAAATTTGCAATCATTTTTCATCGCAAATTTCGACATTTATATTCTATTAGTACATCATAAAAGCACCATAATTTGAATTTTTTATTTTATCTAACTATACATACAATTAAAATCCCAATTGTCTGAATAGCAAATAAATTCAAAATATTAGAAGTCAACAAGTTATTTGTAGCCTCTACAACTCCTAGCATATTATCTTCTCCTTTTTTATGATGCCTTTGAGATTCAAAAAAAGTTATAAGTTCTGGTAAACTAGTCATAAACCCCAATAAAATTCCCACAATAATTTCTGAAACATTAAACAAATTACATAATTGCTCAAGAGTATTTCCCAATAACTCACCTATAACAAATAAAAGAATTCCTGTAATTATAAGAATCACATTATATTTCAAAGTTTTTTTCTTATTACCTTTCTCCCACTTTTTCTCTTTCTCTATTTTCATTTCAATAGCTCTATCTTCTTTTTGTAAATACAATTTATGCACATTATTATTTAAAAACCTAAAAAAAGCATATAAAATAATAAAAGCTGGAACTATAATTAAATTCAATTCAATATTAAACCATAATAATAATATTGGTATTACTATAGTAATACATACTAAAACTAAGTCAATCTTTATAGCTTTATTTCTCAACTTATATCCATTTTTATTCAATATAATAGCACCTAAATACTGAATTAAATTAATTACATTAGAACTTAGTATATTATAAATACTTGCACCAGATAAACCTCTTAAGCTAGAAGTTGTTATAGTAAGGAACTCTGGAACAGATGTAGCATATCCAGCAACATCTCCAACAGTTTTTGCTTTCAAATTCAAATTTTCAGCTAATTTTCTTAAAGTACTCACAAGTATGTATTTTGATATAAGTACTATTAAAGCAGAATATATAACAAATTTAACAATTTCTGATAACATTATTCATCTCCTTATTTAATATTTTACCCTTTTTCCTATATTATATAATTTAGAAACATATAATTATTATAAATTTATATTGACTTTATGTAAATTACAATGTATAATATTAATTATGGAAACCATAAATATTGAAAAAGACTTTTTTCAAAAGGAGGACTTATATGTCAAGACGGAAAAGTAGTAAAAAATTGTTATTTGCAACTATTGTTTTAGCATTTGAAATACTTATATTAATTGGTATTTTATTTTTCATGAAAGAATCAACTAAGTATTTCAAAATTTCTGTTAAAGAAAATAGTACTATCAATGGTATTGACTTCTCTGTATCAACTATTATAGACAAAGGTATTGCTTTAATAGAAAAAAGCTCATTTCCGAATGCTGAAATAACTTATCAGCTTCCAAACAACGAAACATATATATTAGATTCAGATACTTTACGCAATTGGCTTATACAAGATGAAAATGTAAAATACTTCAGAGATGAAGAAATCTGGAATAAAAGCATTGAAAACTTTGTTGAAAATGAACTAAGTTCACTAGCAAACCAGATTGATAATCCAAAAGAATTTAAGCCTACTGGAAAAGACTATACTGTATTTGTTAAAAATGAAAATTATAGCTATTTAATAGATACAGAAGCAGAAATCCAAAAATTAAAAGAAGATTTGGAGAACAAAAATGTAATAACAAGAACTCCTTGTTATAAAAATTCTTCAATGTCTGATGAAAACTATGGCCTTGGAAAATCTTATATAGAAATAGATTTAACTCGGCAAAAGGTTTGGGTCTATGTAGATGGCAATCTCGAAATAGAAACTGATTGTGTAACAGGTTGCATAGATAAAGGACACGAAACTCCAACTGGAATTTTCACTTTAACATATAAGGAAAAAGACAGAATTCTAAGAGGTCAAAAATTAGCAAATGGCAAATATGAATATGAGTCACCAGTTAGTTTTTGGATGCCTTTCAATGGAGGAATTGGCCTGCACGACGCAACTTGGAGAAGTAGCTTTGGCGGAAATATCTATATAAGTAATGGCTCTCATGGTTGTATAAATCTACCATTTAGTGCTGCTGAAAAACTTTATAATTTAATAGATAATAATATGCCAATAATAGTTTACAAATCTTGACAAAAATTTATTAAAATCTTTTAACAAATTTAAATTAAAGAAAACACTAAAAAGTATCATTAAACACTTTTTAGTGTTTTCTTTAATTTACTTATAAATACCTAATAAATTTATTGCCATTTTTTAGAAAATGTTATATAATATTAACATATATGCTCTAATTGGACAAATTGTTCAAAAGGAAAAAACATATCAATTAGACACAGGAGGTAAAAAATGATTGATATAAAATTTTTAAGAGAAAACCCAGATGTGGTTAAAGAAAATATAAAAAACAAATTTCAAGATTCAAAATTAGCTTTAGTTGATGAAGTTATTGAATTAGATATCAAAAATAGGGAAGCAAAATTAAATGGAGATAACTTAAGAGCTGAAAGAAAAAGCTTAAGTGCCCAAATTGGAGCTCTTATGAAAGATGGTAAAAAAGAAGAAGCTGAAAACATAAAAAATAAAGTTCAAGAAGTAAACAATAAACTAGAAGAAAATGAAAAATTAGAAACTGAATATTCAGAAGCAATAAAAGAAAAAATGATGAAAATACCAAACATTATGCATAAATCAGTTCCTATTGGAAAAGACGATAGTGAAAATGTAGAAATTCAAAAATATGGTGAACCAATTGTTCCAGATTATGAAATACCATATCATGGTGAAATCATGGAATCTTTAGGTGGATTAGACTTAGATTCAGCAAGACGTGTTGCTGGTAATGGCTTTTATTATTTTGTTGGAGATATAGCAAGACTTCACTCAGCAGTTTTAACATATGCAAGAGATTTTATGATTAATAAAGGATTTACTTATTGTATTCCCCCTTACATGATACGTTCCGAAGTTGTAACTGGTGTTATGAGCTTTGAAGAAATGGATGCTATGATGTATAAAATTGAAGGTGAAGACTTATATCTAATAGGTACAAGTGAACACTCTATGATTGGTAAATTTAAAGATCAAATATTAAAAAAAGAAAATATGCCATATACAATGACATCTTATTCACCTTGTTTTAGAAAAGAAAAAGGAGCACATGGTATAGAAGAACGTGGTGTTTATAGAATACATCAATTTGAAAAACAAGAAATGATTGTAGTTTGTGAACCAGAAGATAGTTGGGAATGGTATGACAAAATGTGGTCATACACAGTTGAATTTTTCAGAAGTATGAATATTCCTGTTAGAACATTAGAATGTTGTTCTGGTGACCTAGCTGATTTAAAAGCAAAATCTTGCGATGTTGAAGCATGGTCTCCTAGACAAAAGAAATATTTTGAAGTTGGAAGTTGTTCTAATCTTACAGATGCACAATCAAGACGTTTAGGTATCAGAATAAAAGGTGAAAATGGTAATTACTTTGCTCATACATTAAACAATACAGTTGTTGCACCACCTCGTATGCTTATTTCTATAATAGAGAATAATTATCAACCTGATGGAAGTGTTATTATTCCAGAAGTTTTAAGACCTTATATGGGTGGCTTAGAAAAAATTCAATAAATGAACCGAGCGAAGCACAGTGAAAGGAGAAAAAAATGATAGTAAATAATCCAAAATTTGAGGTCTCAGCTGTAAAACCAGCTCAATATCCAAAAAATGGATTACCTGAAATTGTATTAGTTGGTAAATCAAATGTTGGTAAATCAAGTTTCATAAATACAATGATTAACAGAAAAAAATTAGCAAGAACTAGTAGTGAACCTGGAAAAACTCGTCAAATAAATTTCTATAATATTGATGAAAAATTCTATTTTGTGGATTTACCAGGTTATGGATATAGCAAAATGTCAAAAAAAGAGCAAGAACAAGTAGGACAATTTATTGAACAATATCTTTTTAATAGAGAACAAATATCTTTAATTATATTTTTAATTGATATTAGACACTCTCCTACTGAAAATGATAAACTTATGTATGACTATGTTATACGTTCTGGTCTTCCTTTCATAATATTAGCAAACAAAGCTGACAAAATTGCTATTACAAAAGTTGATGATACAACTAATAATTTGCAAAAAAAATTAAACCCTATCGGTGATATTCCAACACTTCCTTTCTCTTCTGAAAGAAAAATTTATATGGAAAATGTATGGAATGAAATTGAACAATATATATAAAGCAAAATACCAAAAGAATAAAAAATTCTTTTGGTATTTTATTTTCTAGCAACAACATTTACATTTACATTTTTTCTCTCTTTTTCTATTACAGAACATTAATATAATTGTTAATATTAAAAGTAATCCAAGAATTACTGCTAATACTATTATAGCTGGTAAAGAAAGTAAAATTACCACTGCTAAAGCAGCTCCAACTAATAAACCTATAACAAAAGTAAATGCTAATGCTAATATTATTGCAACTATTCCTAAGCAACTTTTCTTATTGCATTTTTCTTCTTTCTTGTCATAACAGAATATATCTTGTGGCTCCATTTTCATGTCACCTCCTGTATAACACTTTCTATTTTCGTGTTATAATATATATTATGTAAAATCCAAAAATATGTGCTAACAAATTTTCCCAATATTTATTGACTTTTAACTATATTTAATATATAATTAAATATAGTTATGTAAATCAATAAGTCTACTATTTATAGTAGCACACACTTGCTTTAGGAGGATACCCATATGACAAACTACTTACTTGACTATGCATGTGATTATACTGATGATCTTTTCTATTCTTACGCAGGATATTCCAAAGATGGCACTGATATATGCGATATATTAACAAAGCCTAGAAATCTTGCTCAGGAACGTCGGCGAAATGCAGCAAATGCACAAAAAAGAGCCAATAAAATGTTAAGCATTGTTTCATCAAAATCAAAAAAAGCAACAGGATTTGATGAAAATGCCATTTTTGAAAATAAGCTCAAAAATGCTGAAAAAAAGGCCAAAAGAACTCATCAGGCCGTAATTGATTTTGTTTTTCCTGACTCTATCAACAAAGTTAACGGCAAAAATTTAGACAAATTAATAACTTCGTTATGTAATTTACAATGGATTACAAAATCTAAAGAAATGGCAGCAGCATGTGAAGAAGCTATTTCAACTCTTCACTTAGCCCAAATGCGTGATGGAGAATTGGTAGCAATTTATAAAGATGAAAATATTCTTTTCGTTACCATTGGCTTCTATGATAAGGCAAAATTATCTGAATTCAAAAAAGATATTTCAGATATTATTAAGTAAACTTATCAACCACACAAAAAACTAAAGCAAAAAAAGACGCTCTTCTCTGAGGAGCGTCTATAATTTTATTTAATTTTATTATTTAAAAATCATTATTAAACATTATCTTCTATCTTTTTAGTTATAGCTTTTAATGCCTTTTCTCTAGGCAAAACAACAACATGTTCACACCCTTGACATTTTAATTTAAAATCAACACCAACTCTCGTTATTTCCCATAACTTACTTCCACAAGGATGTTGCTTTTTGGTTCTAACTATATCTCCAACATTATATTCCATAAATTTTCTCCTTTGAAACAAGTAGAACAGTAACTTACTATCTTATTGCATTTTCAAATCTTTTAGCAATTCTTCCTTTTCCTAAAACTTGCATAATTTCATACATATCAGGAGTATTAGTTCTCTTAGTTAACGCTATTCTTAAAACTGTACTTACATCACCAACATGAGCTTTATACATATCTGGATTTGCCTTAAATTCCTTAACTTCTTTTGCATACCCCATTTCTCCTGCTAATTCTTTAATCTTATCAAACCATGCTTGTTTATCATCATTCTCATCATAATATTTTTCAATATATAATTTTAGAATTTTTTCAATAGATTCTTTATCATTTATTACTTGATATATATATTCAGCTTCATCTTTTTCAAATTCTTCATCATACATATATGAAATATTTTCCTTTACATCTGACCATTTTGAAATATCTTTTCTTGGTTTTTTATTTCCTCTTTCTATTCCAAATACCTTTAAAGCATATTCTTTATCTTGTAATAATTCTTCTAATTCTTTATCATATTTCTTAGCCCATTCTAAAGAATTTTCATATACTTCTTCTGCTGTCATTTTTGATATAACAATTTTAGAAACATCTAATAATTTTACCATATCAAATAATGCTCCACTTACACTCATCTTGTTTAATTGTAATTCAAAGTCATTCATTGATTTATCTGGATTTGCCCTTCTCCAATTTTCAAATGTCGAATTTGCTATATTTAGCAAATATTCTTTAACAGCATCAGATGGTATTCCTTCTTCTGCATAATAACTTACTGCCGCTTCTGGGTCTTTTCTCTTACTTAACTTTCTTTTATTTCCATTATCATTTTTCATAATCGGTGCAATATGTGCATATTTAGGAGCCTTAAATCCCAACTCATTGAATAATTGTAAATGTAATGGTACTGATGATAACCATTCATCTCCTCTAATTACATGTGTAGTTCCCATTAAATGGTCATCAACAGCATGTGCAAAATGATAAGTTGGAAGACCATCAGCTTTAATTATAACTATATCTTGGTCATTCTCTGGAAAATCAACATTTCCCTTAATTACATCATGATGTTTTATTTTTCTATCTTCTCTTCCTGGAGATTTAAATCTAATTATATATTTTTCTCCATTTTGAATTCTCTGATAAGCCTCTTCAACAGTAACATTTCTACATTTTGCCCAAACACCATAATATCCAGGTCTAATTTTAGCATTTTCCTGTTTAGTTCTAATTTCTTCTACATCTTCTGTAGAACAGAAACATGGGTATGCCTTACCTTGTTCTATTAAGAATTTAGCATATGCTTGGTATATCTCTTTTCTTTGGCTTTGTTTGTATGGCCCATAGTTTCCCTTACCTTCTATCTCTGAAACCATACCTTCATCAGGTTCAAATCCAAAATCTCTTAAAGAATTTACTATTCCTATTATTCCATCTTCAACTTCTCTTTTTTGATCAGTATCTTCAACTCTTAAAAAGAAAACTCCTCCTGTTTGATTTGCTAACTTTCTTGCTATTAATCCTTGATATAATCCACCAATATGTACAAATCCTGTTGGACTTGGTGCAAATCTTGTTACTATTGCACCATCTGATAAATTTCTTCTTGGGTATTTTTCTTCATAATATGATATTTCATTTACATCTGGAAATATTAAATTTGCTAAATCTTTATAATCCATCTTTTTCTCCTTTCAGACCAATGGGGACGTTGTTAATTTGGTTGTCCCTCTTGTTTTATTTCTAATTCTGTTTTAAAATTTTTCTTATTTCATATCTAGTTTTCTTAAAAATCTCTGCTAATTTTCTTTCTGAAATTTTTTCTTCTATATAAAGTTTAATTATCTTTTCATTTTCTGTTAAATATGAATATTTTTCAAGTAATTTTTTTATATTTATTTCTATCTTTTCTTCAAAACCATTAAATATAGCTAGTTCATTATCTTTATAATTATGAATACCTTTAAATTCTTTTTTTAATTCTTTTATCGACATTTTTCCAAACAATATTTCACTCGAATTTGAATAAATTAATTTTTCTTCATTCTTACATTTTAGATATTCATTATAACTTGAAAATTTATATTCATCTTCCTTTTTTACCATCTTAGCTACTACTGGATTTCTATGAATATATACAACACATCGTTTTAAATGGTCTTCATCTAAAATTGGTTTTGAAAGATATCTATTTCTAAATACATATCCTACTCTATTATAAAATTTATTATAAAATTTTGCATAAGTTGTATTAACCTGTTGCATAAATTTACACATTTCTTCTATTTTTTGTATGTTTACTAACAAATGTACATGGTTATCCATAATACAATAAGCTATTATATTAACATTATTTTGTTGCTTTTTATCTTTAAGTATATTTCTATATTTATCTTTTAAATTATCATCTTTAAAAATGTATTCTTTATTTATTCCTTGAGACATAATATGATGAAAAAGCCCGGGTAAATTTTTTCTTGAACTTCTTGGCATTATTCTAAACACTTCCTTTTAAAAAGTTTTAGTCCCACATTTTTATTTTGAATTTCCAGATAAATAAATGCACATACATTGTGCCTTATCTAGTTTTCCCCCATTTTACTTTTTCAACCAATTAAAGAACGTCCCCTATGGTTTAAACTTCCATTATAATTGGTATAATCATCGGATTTCTCTTAGTCTTAGTAAATATATATTCTCTCAGATTCTCTCTAACTGTTGACTTAATTGTAGACCAATCTCTAAGACCTTTTTCTTCACATTTTCTAATTTCATGTCTTACAACACTTTTAACATCATCCATCAAATTTTCAGATTCTCTAACATAAACAAATCCTCTAGAAATAACATCTGGCCCAGCTACAACTTCACCTGTTGAAGAGTCCATTGTTAAAACTATTACAATTAATCCATCTTGAGATAAATGTTGTCTATCTCTTAATACAATACTTCCAACATCTCCAACTCCTAATCCATCTACTAAAACTCTTCCATTTGGAACCATTCCATTAAATTTCATTTCATTTTCATCAATTTCTAATACTTTTCCATTTTCCATAAGTACTATATTTTTAGCTGGGATTCCCATCATTTGGGCTGTTTCAGCATGTGCTCTTAGTTGTCTATATTCACCATGAACTGGTATAAAGAATTTTGGTTTTGTTAAAGCAAAAATCAATTTTTGTTCTTCTTGGCAAGCATGCCCTGATACATGTACATCAGCAAGAGCACTATATACAACTTCTGCTCCTATTTGCATTAAATCGTCTATTACTTTTGATACTGATTTCTCATTTCCTGGTATTGGATTTGCAGATATTATAACTAAGTCATTTGGTGTAATTTTTACTTTTCTATGTTCTCCTGCTGCCATTCTTGTTAATGCTGACATTGTCTCTCCTTGACTTCCTGTTGTTATAATTACTAATTGTTCATCATTATATGTTGACATCATATCTATATCTATAAATAAATCTTCTGGACAATCAATATATCCTAATTCTCTTGCAGTAGTAATCATATTTATCATACTTCTACCACATATAGCAATTTTTCTTCTATATTTTACTGCTGAACTAACTATTTGTTGAACTCTGTGTACATTTGATGCAAATGTTGCAACTACTATTCTTTTTGTACAACCTTCAAATAAATTATCAAATACAGGACCTATTGAACTTTCAGACATTGTAAAACCTTTTCTTTCAGCATTTGTACTGTCTGACATTAAAGCTAATATTCCTTGATTTCCTAATTCTGCAATTCTTCCAAAATCCATTATCTTTCCATCTATTGGTGTATAATCAATTTTGAAATCACCTGTGTGTAATACTATACCAACAGGAGTTGTTATTGCAAGCATTACAGAATCTGGTATACTATGTGAACTTCTTATAAATTCAACTTTAAAATTCTTTCCAAAATTCAATGTTTGCCCTTGAGCTACTTCTACTAAAGTTGAACTTCTTAAAATTTTATGTTCTTCTAATTTATTTCTTATTAGTCCCATTGCAAGTTTTGGAGCATATACTGGTATATTAATTTGTTTTAATATATATGGTACACTACCTATATGATCTTCATGTCCATGTGTTATAATAAGACCTTTTATCTTATCCACATTTCTTTGTAAATATGTGATATCTGGAATTACTAAATCTATTCCTAACATATCATCTTCTGGAAATGATAATCCACAATCTACTACTATCATTTCATCTTCATATTCAAAAACTGTTATATTTTTTCCAACTTCATGTAATCCTCCTAATGGAATTACTTTTAATTTAGATTTTTTGAATATGTCTTTACTTACATTATTTTTTCTTCCTCTTTTATTATCTCTTTTTACTTCTCTTTGCTTTTTTTCTGTATTTCTTACAATACTCTCATTTTCTTTTTTTACTTCTTTTACTTCTTTTTTCGCTCTCACATCTCTATCTACTCTTTTTTCTTTTAATTCACTATTAACTCTTTCTTTTGTATTTCTTTTTGACATATTTTTTGATGAATTTATTTCATCTTTTTTTGTTCTTGCACTTCTAGTAGAATTTCTTGGTTTTCTTTCTACTTTTTTTTCTTTTTCTTCTTTAATGTTTAAATTATCTTGTGCCATTAATTTTCCTCTCTTTCTTTTCGATATTTATATTTTTGATTCTAAATGATATTTAAAATCTAATATTCAATTTTTATAAATCCTTCCTATTTAAAAGAGCATTTATTAATAGTTGTTAATCAAATATTTTTTATGATAACAACATTTTAAAAACAAATAATTGACAATTTTAATTATTTGTATCCCATATTATAATAATTCTCATTTATCTAATTTTTAATCCGTTCTCTTATATTTATTTTGTCCGTTCTCTCTTAAACTTTTTGGTTTTAAAAAAATCTCATTCTTTGCCCTTTGGCAATCTGTTTTGTATTATACTATAAAATGGAAAAAAAGTCAAATTTCAATTATGTAAAATCTAACTTTTTCCATATTTTCTTGATATATATAATTATAAATCACAAAATCTAATTATTCTTTTAAGTTACTATTCTTTCCCTAATATATATGGATCTCCTTCTTCTCCAGTTCCACTTTCAATATAAACTCCACTTGTTAAAGTAATAATAGGCCTAATACCATAGCAATGATTAAAGTCAGAATAGTTGTAATCACCAATATTTGTTACTCCCAATAAATTATCAACGCCATAAGCAGTTCCGAAGCCAATAATATGAGCCAGTTTTTCTAGCACTTTCTTCAAAATGTTCATTCCCCTCAAGGTTCCATACCTCATCCTGTACTAATATATGTACATCTTGTATATATCCTTTTTTATCTAATTCAATATCTTTATACATATCCCAATTCCTTGGATTAATAATTGTTTCATTATCTAGTAAAACATTATATGTCACTTGTCTCTGTCCGCTTGACAATAAATATTCTGCTCTATAGGCATCACCATGCCCTTGACGATAATATACAAAATTTTCAGGTGACCCTGCATGTATCAATTTTAATACATATTTCTTTCCATCTCTTTCCTCACTCTCAAAAATTTTCCACCCATCATAATTTGCCACTCCAGCATTACTTTCTGGATCTACACTCTGATTCCTACTTGTTATTACCCCATCTTTGTTTTCATTAGTACTATCACCTTTATATGTAAATCCTCCAAATGTAAAATTCAACCCACTATTATCACTTAATTTAAATATATTATTGCCAATATGTGTTGAATTTAAATCATACAATTTCTTACTTTGTAATTCTTCTATTTGTTCTTTAGTCCATTCTCCTGCATCATATTTAACAAGATTTGTAGCAGTTTGATATTGATTCACTTTTATTTCTTTTATTTTCGTTACTATTCTACCATTATAGGTTCCTGTTATTGTATATGTGTATGTACCATTTCTTATTATTGGTTGTGTTAATGGTGGTTCTATTGCACATGCATTTCCATCTAAAGTAGCTGTAAAATTTACATATAATAAATTAGTACCTTTTTCTACTGAATTTTTATCAACTGAACTTGTTGCATTTTGATATGTATTTATAAATATATCTGAAATTTGTATTTCTGGTTCTATATATAAATTCTCTTTTTTTACTTTCCCATTCCCTGATGTTATTGTTATTATATATTCCTTTCCTAATTGAACTGTATAATCTAATCCCTCTATCCTTTTTGGATTATTTTCATATTCTAATGGCTCTCTACCAGGCAATTCTATTCTTCTTATTCCATTTTCCTCTTCTATTATTGTTATTGATATTTTTATATTACTTCCATTGTTTTCAACTACTTCATATGAAAAATATATACCATCATCTTCTATTATATTTAATTTTTCATCTACTATAAATCTTCCTATTATTCCACTTTTCTTGATTACTACTTTTCTTACATTTAATGGATTATCATCAGTTAAACTTACTAGAACTTCATAATCTTTCAATTTATTATTTGCCCATTCTTGTGTTATATCATCTAATATTCCATTGCCAACTTTTTCTATCTGTAATTCATTTATTGCAATTTGTAGGCTTTCTCTCATTTCTGCTTTCATATTTACACTTTTTGCTTCTTTTGCTTTCTCAAATAATCCACTTTCTGTTAATGATGCTATTGATATTCCTGCTAATATTAGTAAAATTATTATTGTTATTACTAGTGCTATAAGAGTTATCCCCTTGTTTTTATTTCTTTTCATTTTATAAAGTTTCCTCCTTTGTTTTTTGCTGACTAAACACACAATTACAAATTCACTTTATTCATTTGTATAAAATAACTGTAACTTTCTTCATTTGAACAACTATCTTAATTATATATTTTCTTATTTTAATAAACAAGAAAAGCAATTACTTTCTTTGTTAACTTCTTTACATAATGTAATTAACAATTAGTAATTTTCACTTTTTCATATATCTACAGTACTTAAACCTAAAAAAATCAAGTATTAAGAGATATATAAAAAAATATATAATAATAAATTTGAAACATACATAATTTTTAATGTACACAAATAATTCCAACTTTATTTCTGTTACAATAAAATAAATCTATTTAATCTGGAGGTTAATTATGAAATTTAAAAGAATCAAAGATTTAAGAGAAGACAATGATAAATTTCAAAAAGACATTGCAAAATTATTAGGAATTTCCCAACAATATTACTCAGAATATGAAAACGGAAAACGTCCAATTCCAGTAGATTACTTAATAAAATTAGCAAAATATTATAATACCTCAATTGATTATATAGTTGGGTTATCTAATGAAAAAAATAACCTAAAACAAGACAAAAAAACAAAAACAAGTTAACTAATAAATAAACTAACTTGTTTTTATTTTTATTTATATCTCCATTTGACTTGCCAAAAATGTTGCAGCAGATTGAGCTACCTTTTTTTCAACTTCATTCATTTTTGTATTTGTATCTTTTGACATTAAAATAACAGTACCAATTGTATCTCCATTTGATATTATAGGATAAACTATTTGTGAATTATACTTTTTGTCATTTTTATCATTTTTAGTAATAGGCATTGCCATATCACTATTTTCTTTACTTGTATAAATCTCTTTTTCATCCATAAGTTTTTCTAACTCTGAACTAACATCTTGTTCTAAAAATTCTTTCTTTGACCCACCTGATACAGCAATAATTGTATCTTTATCAGTTATACAAGCTATATGTCCAGTTGTTTTTGCAAGAGTTTCAGCATATCCTGTTGCAAACTCTGATAATTCTCCTATTGGAGAATATTTTTTTAATATCACTTGTCCTTCTCTATCTGTAAAAATCTCTAATGGATCTCCCTCTTTTATCCTTAATGTCTTTCTTATCTCTTTTGGAATTACAACTCTTCCCAAATCATCTATTCTTCTTACTACTCCAGTTGCTTTCATTTTTATCCTCCTTTAATTTCAAGTCTAATCTTATTATCTCAAAAGAGGAAAATTTTATACATTTTTTTAAAATTTTTTAAAACAACCATTTTTATAAAAAATTGTATTATTTTACACTATCTCCACCAATGATTTCTCCAGTTGTACAATCTACAAAATATATATCCTTATCTACAAATATCTCGTTCTCGTAAGTTATTTCAACTACCCAAACTTTTCTAACAATCTCTTCTGTTCTATAACTTCCATAATTACCACCTTTAGCCAGTTCTCTCAAATACACATATTCATTCATTTTTCTAATATCTAATTTTGTTTCAATATTTTGTATTTTACCACTTTCTCTTAATTGTGCATTTTTATCTTTTGCTATTTGAGTAGCCTCTTCTTTTGTTATAACAATTGGATTATTTTCAAAGTCATAATCAAATATAGTTAACATCATTAATTGATTAGCCTCTGGAATAACAGATATTCTAATACATTGATAAATATTAAATATTCCATCATATTTCTTGCAGAAATCTGCTCTCCATATATTTGCATCATCTGATATTAAACTTTTTTCTAAAGTTGCTAATTCATATTCTTCTTGTTTATATCCTAGCTTCAAATACATGTCATTTACAACTTTTTCCACATTTTGTTTACTCATTGTTGAAGAAACTTTTGTATCATCTACACCCCAATCTGAAAAATGACTTAATTTTCCTGTTTTGGCATCTATATCAATATTTATTTGATTATCCATCATTATATACCATTCAAGTTTATTGTTTACTTTTTTTAATTCCGCTGATTTAACATCTCCAAAACTTTTTCCTATATTTTGTAATATCGTTTTTGCCTTATTTATAGCCTGTTGTTCAGTCAAACTTCTCTTCTTATCATCTTCTGAAACTTGTATCTCTTCAAAAAAATTATATTCTTGTGGTTCTTTCCAAACTTTTTGATATATTATATTACTAGCATAAACAATTCCAGCAGTTGCTCCTATTACAATTATAACCATTGCAACCATTTTTATAAATTTATTTTCAATCTTATGTTTCTTATTCTTTTTAATTGTTTCATATTTTTGAAAAATTTCATCAATATATTGCTTATTATCTTTCATAACTAATCCCCTCCTTTTTCAATATTTCTTTTAACCTCATTCGTGCATTATAAACTAAAGTTTTTATTTGCGAAGTAGTTTTATTCATAATTTTAGCAACTTCTTTATAAGATAATCTCTCAAAATCCACTAAATAAATCACAATCTGATAATCTTGTTTCATTTTATTAATAGCTTGTCTCACATCTTTTTGAATTTCATCTCTTAATACTAATTCTTCCAACTCATTATCTTCAACATATAAATTTTCATATTCTTCTATTTTTATAATCTTTTTTTCTCTTTTTATATAATTAATAGCTCTAGACTTTGCTATTGTGTATAAATATGTTTTTAATGAATATTGGGGATTATATTTATTTTTATTCATTAAAATATACACAAATACATCTTGAGATAAGTCTTCTGCTATATCAATATTTTTTACATATTTTGTAATAAAATATATTAAATTATTTTTATGTTTTAATATTATTTGCCTAAATGCATCTTCATTACCATTTAAAAATTCCCCATATAATTCTTTATCTACTTTATACAATTATTTTCCCTCCTTTACTTTCTATCTATTATACAACTTTATTAAAAAAAAGTTATATAATTATTAAAACTTTTATCTCAAACAATAGTGAAAAAAAGTCTGTGGTGGTGATAGGGGGCCAGGTCTTAAATCCCCATTTTTTATACAAAAATGGGGATTTAAGACCTGGCCCCCTATCACCACTATTATGCTCTTTTACAAATATTCTTTCTCCTATAAACAGATAAAATCATAGCAATACAAATCATATTCATAATTTGACCAGTACCACCATATGAAACAAAAGGCAAACTAGAATTTATTTGTATACCAATTGTCAAATTCATAAGTATATTAACTATACTTTCTATTATAAATAAACATCCCAATCCTATCAACAAATATTTTCCATACAGCTGTTTTACAGTTTTACTATTATACACAATCTTACTTGAAAACGCTATCACTACAATAATTAAAATTATAGCTGGAATTATACCATAATGAGCTATAATTGAAAGTAAAGCATAATTACAACCTTCATCAAAAACATTTAGTGCGAGCCCTAAATCATCTGCTCTTCCTATAAAGTTTGCTGAATTAAGAATTTTTCTTTGTTGCATTACAATCCAACCACCACCCTCAGGATCAATCTCTGGATTAAACGAAACATTAAGTCTCTCAATTCTATATGGATTTAAAAATATCATATAAAAAACAATTAATAAAATAATTCCATATAAAATAGTTAAATTCCTTTTAGCACTATCTTTATTACTAACAATCTTTACAGTTGCTAATATCAAATATATTAAAGCTAATATTATTGCTGATATTAATGATGGTATCAATATCATTAATCCCATAGACAAAAAACTAGAAACTAAAATTTTTACTAAATCAATATTTATTTTAATATCTGAAATATTAATAATTTTATTTTTATCATAATTATTAATAAATCCTGCAAATGCTACAATATAAAAAGGTAAAACAATTTTTTCTAATGGCATAAATATTAAGCCAACTTTTAAAAACATCTTTCCTGATATTGAAGCAGAGCCTCCAAATAAAGCAAATAAACATACAATAGTAGCGAATAAATATATGTAATTTGAATACTTTGCTAATTTTGTATAATCATAAAAATATATTACTATACTTAAAACTAATCCAATAATCAAAAATAACACATTTCTAACTACATAATTGTTATTAAATTCATTTACTAAAATATTTTGAGTTCTAATAAACGATACTAATATCCCAAATGCTAATAACACTAAAACAATTATCAATAATTTCCAATCTAATCTAGGTCTATGTATTTTATTCAATCTTTTTCCTATTTCAACTGGTTCTCCCATTTGTTTTACTGCAATTTCTTCTGCTTTACAAATTTCTAATCCTTTTTGTAATTGTTCTTCTTTTATTTCTTCAATATGATTTTCTAATTCTTCTGAAATGTCACTTTGTATAGGCTTATATTTAATCTCATTACACACTTTTTCTAAAAATTCCTTAATTAGCAAGTGCAACACCTCCAATTACTTTATTAACACCATTGCTAAATATTTTCCATTCTTCTTCTTTTTCTTTTAATACATCTCTTCCTTTTTTAGTAATGGAATAATACTTTCTCTTCTTACTTGTAGATTCATCCCAATATGATGTTATATATCCTTTTTCTTCTAACAAATGTAATATAGGATATAACGTTCCCTCTTTTAATTCAAATATGTTCTCTGATTTACTTTGCAATTCTTTTATCATTTGATAACCATACATATTTTCTTTTTCTAATAATTTTAATATTAGCAAATTTGTACTTCCTTTCAATAATTCCTTGTCAATCTTCAAATTTATCTACCTCCTTAAAAAATAATACCTAGATATACAATGTATTTTTATACATTGTATATCTAGGTATTATTTTTGTCAATAGTTTTTATTTAATTTTTCTTCATTATTAATCAAAGTTATGTATGCTCGCAAACTAAAAACAATTATTAGAACTAATAAATTGCAACACGAAAAGCACCACCTTTACTTTGAGTGTTTTTAATCCAACGGGAAGCAACAGGCATATTATCACCAAGATTACAAAAACAGCCTCCTCTGATTACACAAAAAGAATCATTATTAGATTTCCATTGTTCTAGTGTCATTTCACTTTCATTTCCACCAAAATCATAAATGTTCATTTTATTAGCCTGTTCTGATGCTCCTGTAGTTAATAAAAAGTTTCTGCTACTCAGTTTTTGACATAATATTACATAATTATCTGTATCTTCATTAAATACTTTCCATATATTTATTGAATATTATACTTCCCTCTATTTAATTTCAAACTACTTTTAGAATAATTTCCCCAGGATGTACAATCAAGTGTTGTTATTATACTTCCTACCTTTGTATCTATATGCTTCCATTGTATTCCAAATACTATACTTGTTATTTTATTTGCATCTGATTTCATACTTTCTGCTAATATTTGTCCCTCACTACATGTTATATTATTATATGGTATTTGGTCTGCTCTACATACAGGCGTTCCATCTATTCCACTTGAATTAGTATTATTCTTTGTCGCAGTTGCATCTCCTATTTCATATCTACTTATCCAAAAGCCTCCATTTGTAAACAAACTAATTAACATCTTTTCATAATTTTCTATTTTGTATACTATTTGCATATTCATATTATATACTAATAATTTCATTTTTCATATAATACTATTATCACTTAAACAGTATATTTTATATTAAATTTTTATACAACAAACTCTATCAATTTATTTATGAATAATTTTACATAAATTTTAATACTCAACATTTTTTATTTATGTGTAATTATAAATAAAATATTGAGTATTAAAACATAAATCTAATTCCCTAATAATTTTATGATAAAAATAATAAAATCAGATTTAAATATTTATATTTAAAATCTTTTCATATACTATGTCTTTCAGCTTTATCATTCGGTGCTACTAATAAAGTGTTGCACGTGGGCAAAAGTAATCACAGTTACCAGAAGCAATGGCACCACAATGATTATAAACAGCAATGTTAGAACCATAGTTATAATAAGCACTTCCTCTAACAGTACTATGATATCTGCTATTTGATATAAATTGTTCTAGAGTCCATTCAAATTCATTTCCTGCTAAATCATATATATTCATCTTATTTGTCTCTTCTGATGCTCCTGTTGTTAATAATTGAGAATAATCAGCATCACTTGATGTTTGATTCGATATTACATAATTTAATGTATCTTCTGAGAATATTGTCCACTTATTTAATAATTCACCAGTTTTTGGATCCATTATATTATATTTTCCTCTATTTAATTTCAAACTACTATTTCCATAATTTCCCCATTTTTTACAATCTATTTTTGTTATTATACTTCCTGCTTTTGTATCTATAAATTTACATGTTAAATCCCATTGAATTCCAAATAGTAAACTTGTTGTTTTATTTGTATCTGGTGTCATATTATCTGTTAATTCTTGTGCTTGACTACATGTTACATAATTATATGGTATTTGATTTATTCTACTTACTGCTTCTCCTGCTATCCCACTTTTTTCTGTTCTTGCTGTATTAGTTGCTGTTGATGTAGCATCTCCTATTTCATATCTACTTATCCAAAATCCTCCATTTGAAAATATACTATTTAACATTTTTTCATAATTTTCTTTATATTCATAATATGTTAATCCATATGCATTATTTAATTGCTTCTGTATATCTGTTAAATTTTCTGTTCTTTCATTCACTACTGTATCTCCATCTAATGCATACCATTCATCAACATAATTATTATCTCTATAATTGGTTGGAATTGTTAGATAATTTATTAAGTCCGCTTTTATTGCATTATATAACTCTGCTTCTGACACTTTATTTAAATCTTTATCTGGTGCATTCTCTTCTAAAGTTTTTACACTTGTAAATATTATTTTGGGAACTTCTACCCATGTCCATTCATTTTGTTTACTATCTTTTATTACTATTCCTTTATTTGCATCTCCCTCTATAATAGTTGAACCTTTTGGCATTGCTTCTATTGGATTTGTTTTTGTATAATCTACATTTGTTATTGATGCTTTAATTAGTTCCTTTTCATATTCATTTAATATTGAATTTTCTAATCCTTGGGCTTCTACTGATTTATTTTTTGCTTCTTTTGCTTTTTCAAATAATCCACTTCCTGTTAGGCTTGCTATTGATATTCCTGCTAAAATAATCAATATAATAATTGTTATTACTAGTGCTATTAATGTTATACCTTTGTTTTCTGTTCTCATTTTTTATTTTCCTCCTTAGTTAATATGCTATTTGCATATTTTTATTATTTTCTTATAGTTTTAAATTTATATAAAATACTCTCATTACTAAATATTATATTTTTTATTTATTTTTCGCACAATCAAAATGCTATTATTAGTTACAAACAATTTTACATAAATTCTTAATACCCAACAGTTTTATCATACCTTTAAAACATAAAATTTAAAATATTATATAATAACTACTTTACTAATAAATAGAAAAACTGTTAAAACATGACTTTAAATCTTCATATTTTAACAGTTTTCATTATTCTATAAAATTCTTTTTATAAAGGCTAAAACTTAAAATTTCATTTATTTCTTTCTAAACCAATTACAATTTCTTTACCCTCATTTGTAAAAATATGCACACTAATTTCATCTGTAACATCAAATGTGGTCAAATTAAAAGTCTGCCAATAATAAATAATATCTTTTCCATCTGGCATACTATATCCACCATCCCCATCGCTTCTTTGTGCTGTCTCAAATTTTTCTCCACTTGATATTTCTACATATTCTTTTTGAAGTGCCATTTCATTATCTCTTGAAGTTGTTAACTCAATTTTCATTGCAGTATTTGATACAATAGCTTTTGTAACAATAGTACTCTCGTCACTACAACTTTTCACATTATACACAAAACTTTCTCTATTATAAAACTCTTCTGGAACATCAACATGAAATTCCCAATTCCCACTAAATCCCTTTGTTTCTTTACTTTCTATACCATTTATATATACAAGTTTTTTAGTAAGTATTTTTGAAAAATTAATCTTTAATTTTTTACTTTTTGGAAAAGCCTCTGGATTACCTGTTGCAGATAATGATATTGTTAACTCTCTTTCATTATCTTTATTAGCTAAAAAACTATATGAACCCTTATATTCCAATTTTTCATCATATGGATGTGTAACAAACACTGTATTTTCTATTTCATCTACTATTCTTAAATCTTCAAATTCAACACTTTTAAAATCATCAATATTATATTTATCATCAACTCTTAACTTAAAATTCATCATAAAATTAAAATCATCCATCATAAAAGTATCAATTTTTACTTCAATTCCATCTGCACTTTGATACTCTGTTTTAACACTCTCAACATACCCATTTCCCACAGCCATACCAACACCATCACTTGAATTTGCCCCAAAAATATTCTGAACAAATGCTGATATATCTTTTGAAAATACCACTCCTACCAAAAGCATACAACATGTACATACACTTGCTATTGCTAAAATTCTTTTCTTCATATACAACTTCCTCCACTTATTATCATTTTTTTCATAAAGACTAATCTTTATAGCATCAGTAAACTTCTGTGGAATAAATACACTTTCATCTTTAGCATTCTGTAAAACTTTCTCTAAATCATTCATATTATTCAAACTCTCCTTTATAATAATTCTTTATTTTAGATTTTGCCCTTGATATTTTACTTCTTATTGTACCTTCCCTTATATTTAAAATCTTGCTTATTTCTTTAGTTGTATACTCTAAATAATAATACAAAGTCATTATCATTTTTTCTTTATTATCCAAACAACTTATCAAAATATCAAAATTCATCTTTTCGTTTTTATCCTCTTGAGCTACATAATTATAAGCATCATACTCTTCAAAAGATACAAATTTCTTTAATCTATATACTCTATTACATTTATTAATTAATATTTTTATTATCCAAGTTTTAAAAAATCTATTTTCTTTGAGTTTGCCAATATCTTTAAATGCCACCATCATTGTCTCTTGAATTACATCATATATATCCTCTTCATTCTGTAATTTTACTTTTGCCATACAATACAAATCTTTCTGAATACTCAATACTAATTCAGTAAATGCTTCTTTATCTTTATTCTTAGCTCTTTCAATTAGTTCTTCCACATCTTTACCTCTACTTTCATAAATAGTACTATTTTATACATATTAGTGTATATCTTATTATCATTTTGTTGCATTAAAAAAAATAATTACAAAAACAATCACAAATATCAACAATTTACTGTTTCATTAATACAGAATAGCAAAATAAATTATCTGCAAATCATAACAATTATTGTTCACTAATTACCTAATATTCCAAAAAACATGTCAATAACTTTTGAAAATGTCATAAAAAAATTTCAAAATTAACTTTTAATTAT
>CAOMRW010000007.1 GCA_948485625.1 uncultured Clostridia bacterium
ATTTCAATGCTAGTATTTTCAATTAAGTGTGACATATGTTTGACAAACCTACATTGCACTGTCCCAAACGTTTCATTTTTTTCTTGACATTTATTTAAATTAACAGTATAATATATATGTATTATTTTGAAAAGGAGAATAATTATGCTAAAAAAATACTGGAAAAAAATTGGAATGTTAATTTTAATAATAGCTTGTGTTTTTAATGTAATGAGTAAATTAGTAAATAAATTATCATTAAATAAAGAAATATTAGAATCAGCTCAGTATATATTTAGTCAAGAAAATCAAAATCAAAAAAAATAATACTTGAAAATTTTTAAATAATATGTTATTATAGAAAACAGTCATGTTATAAAATACGAAAAAGAGGTGAAATTAAATGAGAGAAGGAGTACATCCAACATATAATCAAACAACAATCACATGTGCTTGTGGAAATGTTTTAGAAGTTGGTTCAACAAAAAAAGATATAAAAGTTGATGTTTGCTCAAAATGTCATCCATACTGGACAGGAAATTTAAGACAAGAAACAGTTGGTGGTAGAGCAGATAAGTTCAAAAAGAAATATGGACTTGCATAATAAAAGTGAAGTAGCAATATGGCTACTTTTTTTTGTAAAAAAGTTTGAAATTACTTGAAAAATAGTGTATAATAAAGGTATGTAACTAAATTCAATGCGTGATTCAATATAATATTTTAGGAGGAATGGTTATGGTTACAAACAACAACACAGCAAGAACATTTTTTTACAATGCTAAACGGGATATCATCAGTACGATAATAGGTTCATTTATTACATTTATTGTCTTTTTTATTATGAAAGCATTGTTCAGCTGGGGTATAAAGATGGATGGAGGAAATCCTGGAGAAATAGTGCTTTGTAGAATTGTAGAATGGCTATATGTAATAATTGCACTTGTAACTATAGCAGGCTGCATTTGGAGTACCTATAGCAAGACATTCAACCGCCTGGTAATTAAAACGAATGAAGTGGTATTTCGTACAGGGTTACTGGAAAGAAGTGAAACTTCAATACCAGCACATAAAATTCGTTCATGCAAAAAAGCAAGTGGACCATTACAGCGAGCATGTAAAACAATGGATATTGTAATTACTACTGCTGGAGATGATGCTGAAATTGTTTTTCATAATATTAGAAATGGAAAAGAAGCATATCGAATACTGACTGAGATGTCTAATAGAAATGGATATGAGAGAAGATACTAACTAACCTATACGCATTGGCAAAAAGCACCGTTTTATATGGTGCTTTTTGTTTGTAATGAAAGGTAGAGGTTATAGATATTAATATTATATAAATAGAATTTGAAAAATAGTGTATAATATATATAATTTATAAGGAGTAGATATTATAATGGATAATAAAATATTAGAGATTGCTAGAAAGATAAAAAATGAAAAAGGAACTTTGTATCTAGTAGGTGGAGCAGTTAGAGATAAATTGTTAGATAGAGAAATCAAAGATGAGGACTATTGTGTTGTAGGCATTTCACCACAAAAATTTAAAGAATTGTTTCCAGAAAGTTTTGCCAGAGGAAAGTCATTCGAAGTTTTTGATTTAAATGGAAAAGAATTTGCAATGGCAAGAACAGAAAAAAAGATAGGTATAGGGCATAAAGAATTTGAAATAACTACAAATAAGGATATAACAATAGAACAGGATTTAGCAAGAAGAGATATAACAATAAATTCAATAGCAGAAGATGTTTTAACAGAAGAAATAATTGACCCATTTAATGGCCGAGAAGACTTGAAAAATAGAATAATAAGAGCTACAACTGAACATTTTTTAGAAGACCCATTGAGAGTATATAGGGTAGCAAGATTGGCTTGTGTACTAGATTTTAAAGTTGAAGATAATACTTTAAAAATGATGAATAGTCTAAAGAATGAATTAAATTCTTTATCAAATGAAAGAGTATTTAATGAATTTAGTAGAGCTTTAGCACAGAATAAACCATCGATATTTTTTGAAGTGTTAAAAAAAGCAGATGTATTAGATGTTCATTTTAAGGAAATTTATGATTTAATAGGAGCATTACAGCCTTTACAATATCATCCAGAAGGAGATAGTTTTAATCATACAATGTTAGTAGTGGATAAAGCGGCAGAATTGACGGATAATTTAGAATATAGATTTTGTGCATTAGTACATGATTTAGGGAAAGGTATAACACCTAAAGAAGAATATCCACATCATTATGGACATGATATTAATGGAGTTGAAGTTGTAAAAAAATTTGGAAACAGAATTAAAGCACCAACTAGATGGATTGAGTCTGGGAAAGTTGCTTGTAGAGAACATATGAGAGGTGGAATTTTTTATAAAATGAGATCATCTAAAAAGGTTGAGTTTATTGAAAGAGTTGCAAAATCTAGTATTGGTTTAGATGGACTTCAAATTGTTGTTTATTCTGATAAGTTGAGTAGTAGAAATGTTGATAGTGGTAGTATTGATTTTGAAACTGTTGGAAAGGAATGTTTAAATACAATTAATGGTAAGTATGTAAAACAAAAGTATGATATTGAAGATGGAATTGCATTTAGAGATAAGTTGCATCAAGAAAGAATTGAATGGATAAAAAAATATGAAAAAAAGAAGAATTATGTAAAAGAGTGACTACAAATAATAGTCGCTTTTATTGTTTTATAATAAAGTAAAATATATAATAATTTCTATAAAATATAAGAACAAAAGAGGAGGAAAAAAGATGAATAAAGTAAAAAAACAAAAAGCTATAACATTAATAGCGCTAGTAATCACAATAGTAATTTTATTAATATTAGCAGGAATATCAATAGCAAGTTTAACAGAAAGTAAATTGTTTGAAAAATCTAAAGAGGCGAAAGAAATATCTCAAAAAATGCAGTTAAAAGAGGAACTTCAAATATTATTAGATGCTTTGAAAATTGATGAATATAATTTGAACAGAAAATATACTTCAGGAGAAATAATAAGTAAAGTAGAAGAAAAGGAATATACAGAAGTAGAAGTAGATGAAGAAAGCATAATTGTGCAAAAAGGAGATTATGAGTTTACAATAATAGATTTGATAGTTCAAGAAGTAGTAAGCAAAATTACTCCTTTGCCAGAAGTTTTGGAAAATCCAACATTTAATTATAATAAAGAAGAACATGAAATTATAAGTATAAAAATAAAATTTCCAACATATGCAAAAATTAAAGAATATAAGATTGGAAATAGTGGAAATTGGCAAAAATATAAAAGTGAAATTATATTAACAGAAAATGATACAATTTATGCAAGGTATACATCAAGAGACAACAGAAATTCAGAAGAAGTGAGTGAAGAGATTAAAAATATAAAAACTAATATATTAAAATATACAAATGCTTCTAATTACATGTATGGAGATGATAATGCTAAAATTAATGCTGTTAAGAAAATTTTTGATATAAAAAATAGAGAAAATTTAAAAGTAGATGAAGATGAAATAGAATTTATGGGATGGTGTTCAGAAATTGTATATTTTCAAGATAATAAAAAAGTACCAATTGAAGCAAATAAAGTGACAGTATTGACTGAACAATGGGGTTCTGGACATGAACCAGTTAAAGATTTTTATATTACAGCTAGTAATAATATAGATTTTTCAGATGAAGTTAAATTATATGAGGGGAGTAGAGTATTACAAGAAAATAATTCTTTGAATCGTTTAGAAGAAACAGTACATGAATTTGAACCAAAAGGATATTATCAATTTTATAGAATATATGTAAAATTATGGTATGAAGAGAATGGTGCAAATGGGCAAAATATAAGAGGATGTTATATTGAATAATAATATTAGCTAGAAATTTACAATATTAAATAAATTTGATTTTAATATAAATTGAAAAATAAAAGTAGGTTTTCCTACTTTTTATTAAATAAATTAAACCAAACTCTTGTTTTTTATAAAGGCATATAGTATAATGTTTTAAGATAACTGTTTTTATTGAGACAAAGGAGTGAATAAAATGAATGATAAAATAATAATAAAAGGAGCAAAAGAACACAACTTAAAAAATATAAATATAGAAATCCCAAGAGATAAGATGGTAGTAATAACAGGATTATCTGGTTCAGGAAAGTCATCTTTAGCATTTGATACACTATATGCAGAGGGACAAAGAAGATATGTAGAAAGTTTATCTGCATATGCAAGACAATTTTTAGGAATAATGGAAAAACCAGATGTGGAATCAATAGATGGGCTTTCACCAGCAATATCAATTGACCAAAAAACTACATCAAAAAATCCACGTTCTACAGTTGGTACAGTAACGGAAATATATGATTACATACGTTTGTTATATGCAAATATAGGAGTACCATATTGTCCAAACTGTGGTAAAAAAATAGAAAAACAATCAATAGACCAAATAATTGACAATATTATGGCATTAGAAGAGGGGACAAAAATTCAAATACTAGCACCAGTTGTAAGAGGAAGAAAAGGAGAATTTGTAAAACAATTAGAAAGCTATCAAAAAGACGGTTTTGTAAGAGCTAGAATAGATGGTGAAGTTTATGATTTATCTGATGAAATAAAATTAGACAAAAATAAGAAACATGAGATTGAATTGGTTGTAGATAGATTAGTAGTAAAAGAAGATATAAGAAGTAGACTTACAGAATCAGTAGAAATAGCACTAAAACATGCAGAGAATTTAGTTTTGGTAAATGCAATTAATAAAGATGAAGATAAAATGATTTTGTATAGTTCGAATTATGCTTGTCCAGATTGTGGATTTAGTTTTCCAGAACTTTCTCCAAGAATGTTTTCATTTAATAATCCATATGGAGCATGCCCAGATTGTATGGGTATAGGATATTTAATGAAAATGGATGAAGATTTAATAATTCCAGATAAAAATAAAACATTATATGATGGAGTAAAAGCCTTTGGTTCAAGTACTATGAAAAAAGGAGATACAATGGCAAAAATGTATTTCGAAAGCATAGGAAAACATTATGGAGTTGAAATTAAAGATAAAAAAATAAAAGACTTACCAAGATGGTTTTTAGAAAAGATTTTATATGGAACAGGTGAAGAAAAAATAGATTTTGAATATTCATCACCAGCAGGAGTTAGAAAATTTACAGCACCATTTGAGGGAGTAATACCAACATTAGATAGACGTCATAGTGAAACCAAATCACAAGGAATGAGAAGTTTTTATGAAATGTATATGACAAATTCTAATTGTAATACATGTAATGGAGCAAGATTAAAGAAAGAAATATTATCTATAAAAATTGGAGATAAAAATATAAATGAAATAACAGAGATGTCAATTAGGTCAATGAAAGAGTTTTTAAATGGTTTAAAATTGACACAAAAAGAAATTATGATTGCAGATATGATATTAAAAGAAATAAATAAAAGGCTACAATTTTTAATAGATGTAGGACTTGAATATTTAACATTATCAAGAGGAGCTGGAACATTATCAGGAGGAGAAGCGCAAAGAATAAGATTAGCAACTCAAATTGGTTCAGGTCTTACGGGAGTTATGTATATTTTGGATGAACCAAGTATTGGGTTACATCAAAGAGATAATGATAGATTAATTGCTACACTTAAAAAATTAAGAGATTTAGGAAATACACTTTTAGTAGTAGAACATGATGAAGATACAATGTATGCAGCAGATCAAATAATAGATATAGGACCAGGAGCGGGAGTTCATGGTGGAAATGTTATGGCTATTGGAACAGCAGAAGAAGTAAAACAAGTTAAAGATTCTGTTACTGGCCAATATTTAAGTGGTAGAAAAAGAATAGAAGTTCCTAAAACAAGAAGAAAACATACAAAATCAAAAGTTATAGAAGTTAAAAATGCAACAGAAAATAATTTGAAAAATGTAAGTGTGAAATTTCCACTAGGAGTATTTACATGTGTTACAGGAGTATCAGGTTCTGGAAAATCAACACTTGTGAATGAAGTATTATATAAAACAATTGCAAAAGAGCTAAATAGTGCAAATGAAAAACCAGGAAAGTGCAAAGAAGTTAAAGGATTAGACAACATAGACAAAATAATTAATATAGACCAATCACCAATAGGAAGAACACCACGTTCAAATCCAGCAACTTATACAGGTGTATTTGATGCAATTCGTGATATATTTGCTGGAACAAACGAAGCAAAACTACGTGGATTTGATAAAGGAAGATTTAGTTTCAATGTACAAGGTGGAAGATGTGAAAGTTGTAATGGTGATGGTGTACACAAGATCGAAATGCATTTCTTACCAGATGTGTATGTGCCTTGTGAAGTATGTAAAGGAAAGAGATACAATAGAGAAACACTAGAAGTAAAATATAAAGGAAAAACAATATCAGATGTTTTAGATATGACAGTTGAAGAAGCTCTAGAATTTTTTGATAAAATACCAAAAATAAAACAGAAAATACAAACACTATATGATGTTGGATTAGGATATATTAAATTAGGACAACCATCAACAACATTATCAGGAGGAGAAGCACAAAGAGTAAAACTGGCAACAGAATTATCAAAAAAAGCAACAGGAAAAACATTATATATTTTGGATGAACCAACAACAGGACTTCATATAGCAGATGTTCATAGATTAGTTGATATCTTACAAAGGTTAGTTGATACAGGAAATACAATAATTGTAATTGAACATAATTTAGACTTAATAAAAACTTGTGACCACATTATAGATTTAGGACCAGAAGGTGGAGATGGAGGAGGACAAGTTGTGGCAGTTGGAACACCTGAACAAATTTGTAAGAATGAGCAAAGTTATACAGGGAAGTTTTTGGAGAAATATCTAAGAGGGATTTAGGGACGTTCTTTAAAATCCCTTTTTAAAGGGATAGAGGGACACTCCTTTAGATGATATCTTTAAAGGATTATAACTTTTGAATAGGTTATAATCCTTTATCTTGTTTCATCATCTGAACTTAAGCTATAATCAAATCCATAAACTTGTTTACAAAGAGGGGATTTTCTTTTTCCACCTTTTATAACTAAATTTTCTAAATCATCATAAATATTATATAGACGAATACCATATTTTTCTAATTTTTCAGCACTTATTTCTTTAAAGGCAGGACATGGAAGAATAGTACCATCATATTTGATGTCCAGTTTTTCAGTACCAGCTGTACATAAATGTTTAACATTACCTAAAAGAGGAATACCAACTCTAATATTTCCTTTAAAATTATTTTTACTCTTATTAAAGATGTCAGTAAATTCTTTCATTTCTTCATGAGATAACATTAAATTTTCTTTATTTAATAATCCTCTACCCTGAGGGACAAAATTTAATATACTAATATTTTTAATTCCTACAATATCTAATTCTTCTAATATGTCTGGAAGTTGTCTATAATTAGGTTTCATTGGAACAAAATGAACATCTGTGTTTAATCCAGATTTATTAGCTCTAATCATAGAAGTACCAACTTTCCCAAATAATTCTTTTGTGCACATAATCTGATTATAAGTTTGCTCTTCAGCTGCTTGAAAATCAAATACAATTTTATCTAAACCAATTGCTTTTAATGTATTCATTTCTTCACTAGAAATAGCTCCAAACATTTCATTAAGAACATAATCAAGTTCTCTTTTTAAATTCCTTTTTATGATTTCGTTTATTTTAGTATTCCAAGGTTCAGCTTCTTCAATTTCTTGAACTTTTTTATTATATTCATCTATATAAAAGTTTTTTTCAAATTCTGATAAGGTTCTAGCTTTTTTTATGCCACTAGTAAAAATAACAGTACGTATGTTTAAACTTTTACAGAATCTAACCATTTCCATTAAATCTGGATGTAAAAAGGGTTCTCCACCAGAAATAGATATTTCTTCAATTCCTCCATTTTTCATAAAATGATTTATAGTCTTTTTAAAAGTTTCTAATGATATGATTTTTGTAGCATTAATGGATGAATTTGAAGAACAAAATTTACAATTATTTGGACATGTATGTATTACTTCAAAACATAAATCTTTTAACATATTTAAATCTCCTTGTATTTAATGAAATAATTATAACATAGTAGTTTACATATTTCAATAAATTTGAGTTGACTTTATATAAGAGAGATGTTACAATAATTAACATAAATAATGCAACTATAAAATAATCTACAATTGGAGGTAATTATTATGAAAGATGTTCGGACAGTTATATGGGATTGTGATGGATTAGTATGGTTTCATACTAAAGATGAACCAGATGTAGTAGCAAGAGCTTTAGGAATTAAAGAAGTTGTAGAGTTTATATATGAATATTATGATTTTTTTAATAATTTCATAGGTCATTTTAAGGATAAAAAAGTGACAGAAAGTGAAATATATAAACTGATAGAAGAAAAAATTCCAATTTTGTATTTTTATCAATATACTCCGCAACAATTCTTGAAAGCAGTAGACAGGGTTAAATTTTTGACCAATGATTTTAATGAAGATAGTTTGACATTGATTAAATATTTATCTGCTAAAGGAATAAAGAATATTGTAAAATCAGATTGGTTGAGAGATGTACAAGAAGATATGCTAAAAGTTTATGGAATTATGGATTACATTGAAGAATTACATTGCTGTGATAATTCACACTTGAAATGTAATCCGTTATCAGCAGAAAGAATTATCAAAAAGGGTAGAGAAGAACAATATGTGATTTTGGGAGATTCTCTTACAAGTGATATTGCTTTTGCAGAGCATACTGGTATAAAGTCAATTTGGTTTAATCATAATGGCGAGAAAGAAAATAATACACCATATAAACCGACATTTGAAGTTTTTTCTTTATTGGAAGTAATGGAAATACTATAAAACTATTATCTTAAGGAGGAAACAAAATGGAAAGAGTAAAACAGTATTTTTGTGGTTCAACGTGTGATAAAGGAAAATTTAAGTTAAGAGGATGGAGAAGTAGAATAATTACAATATTAATTCTCATAGTATATTTTATTGCAATTTTTTCTTTAGGAAAATATATGGCTAGTAAGTATATCAATTCTTATCCTGAAGAGATATATGAGTATTTGGAAACAGTTGGTGATACAGTAGTGAAAAATGGGGCATTTTATCCTACATTATTACCAGAGAATGTGAATCCCAGTTTTTTAGAAAATGGAGATTTAGAGTTAAGTTATAAATCTTCAGATATTACACTATTATATGTAGTGAAGATAAAAATAAAATTATCAGAAAGCTTTGAAATACAATCAAAAACACGGAATATGTTACCTTATGAATATAGAAGAAAGGTAAATATGAATACGATTGCAATTTCGGCTATATGTATAACTTGTATACTTGGTTTTATAAGTATATTAGGAATGATAATATCTAGGGTTAAAGAAAAAATTGAAATAAAGTAAATATCTTATTAAGAGGCAGAAAACTAGGAAGTATAGTTTTCTGCCTTTATATCTTATTGTTTATACATAGTTGAAATATTATGGAAAGTATGGTAGAATTTTAGTATTAAAAATATAAGTAGCAAATTGTAAATGAATTCTTTTAAGGAGGTTATTATGTTAGAAGTAAATGGACGGTATAATGAAATTGTAGAGGACTTAAGAAACAGAAATAAGACAAAGAAAGGAAATTATACAACGGCAGAGATTAGAGGAATAGCTAATGACATTTTAATAGCGTCTGATATTGATATACAGAGTTATCGTTCTAGTATTCCAATAGTAAAAATATCAAAAAACTTTGGAATTCTCTCATATAAAGAGAAGAATATTTGTGTATCAGGAAAGATTTTGGTAAATGGAACTACAGGAAAGAACTATGGTGCTGAACAGGTTATTATAGTTAATGAAAAATATAACTTGTTTTTAAAACGTTTTGTTGTAGCTTATCAATTAGGATGTTTTTTATTTAAATATTTGGGAAGTGAATATGATGAGGAAAAGACATTTTACGAGGAAGAATATCAACACTTTGTTTATCTTCCGAGAAATAATGATAAGCAAATATCAAATTTTGCAGAAGAAATTTTAATGCCTAGGGAGATGTTCTATAGGGAGTATTTTCATGCTAGTGAATGTGTGGGAGACTGTTTAGGAGGAATGAGGAGCATTGCTATTAGACAGTATTTATCAAGATATTTTGAAGTAGAAATTGAGCTTGTTGGAAAACAATATACCAAGATATAATTTGTGAAATATGAGTGATTTAAAATTAAATTACTAAATATTGAATATAAAAAATGAATATCAATATAAAAAGATATTCATTTTTTATATAAAATATTGATAAAAAGATGTTTCAAGTATATAATAATAACGAAAGTGAGTATTTGTTTGAAAGTAAAAGAAAAGAGTTTGTAAGAAGCTACTAAACAGGAATTAGGGAATAAATAAAATTAATAAATTCTTTTTTGAAATTATCATACTGGTATTAAAAACTGAAAAATACTAGACAAAACAAAGAAAAAGATATATAATTATAGCATAATAAATAAAAACAAAGAAAAAGAGGAGTACATTTAAACACTGATTTAAAGAGAATAGAAGCCAAAGGCTGTAAGCTTCTAAAATAAAGATAAATGGAAGTAACTTTTGAGTTGATAATCTGAAAATAAACTTAAGATTATTCGTAAAGCTGCGTTAAAGCTAAATAAGATGTTATCTAATATTAAAAATGAAATAGATAATAATTAAGGTGGTACCGTGAGAATAAAGCTCGCCCTTATAGAAATATAAGAGTGAGTTTTTTTAATGTCCAAAAGGGACAGTCACCATTGGACAAAAATGTCCAAATGGAAACGTCCCTCTTGGACATGGGACAGAATGGAGGAAAAATGTTAACAATAAAAAGTAAAAAGCAAGGAGCTGAATTGACAAGTGTACAATATAATGGAAAAGAAATGTTGTTTCAGGGAGATGAAAAATTTTGGAATAGACAAGCTCCAATTTTATTTCCAATAGTTGGTAAACTTAAAGACAATAAGACTAAAATAGAAGAAGAATGGTATGAGATGTCTCAACATGGTTTTGCAAGAGATATGAAATTTGAAGAATTTTTAAAAACAGAGACAAAACATGAATACATTTTAAAATATAATGAAGAGACTTTAAAAAAGTTTCCATACAAATTTGAGCTTAATGTAAAATATGAAATAATAGATAATAAATTATATGTAAGTTATGAAGTGAAAAATGTTGATAATAAAGATATATATTTTGGATTAGGTGGACATCCTGCTTTCATTTGTGAATATTCTAATGGAGAATATGAAATTGAGTTTGAAGAAAATGAAGATAAGATTGAATTTTTGAAGTTAAAAGATGGATTGATTGATACAGAAAAAGCAGAAAATATTTTAAATAATAATAAGATTTATTTAAAAGAGGATACTTTTGAAAAAGATGCTATTATAATGAAAAATATAAAATCAAGTAAAGTTATTTTTCAAAATAATAAGACTAATAAAAAGATATTAGAATTTGATTTTACAGGTTTTCCATATTTAGCAATATGGTCTAAAAAAGGAGCTCCATTTGTCTGTATTGAACCATGGCAAAATACAGCAGATAAGATTGATAGTAATAATAGTTTTAAAGATAAAGAAAATATAATAAAGTTAAAAGTTAATGATATATTTTCATGTAAATTTAGTATTAAATTTATATAGTTAAAAGGAGGAAAAATTTATGAGTAATTGTAAAAAATTAAACGACAAATATAATCCACAGGAATTTGAAGAAAATTTATATAAAGAATGGGAAGAAAAAGGATATTTTAAACCAAGTATGGATAAAACTAAAGAAAGTTATTGTATAATGATGCCACCACCAAATGTAACAGGAAAATTACACATGGGACATGCATTAGATGATACAATACAAGATATTTTAATAAGATTTAAAAGAATGCAAAGATATAATACATTATGGCTTCCAGGTTCAGATCATGCTGCAATTGCAACTGAGGTTAAAGTTGTTGAAAAAATGAAAAAAGAAGAGGGGCTTACTAAGGCAGATATAACAAGAGAACAATTTTTAGAAAGAGCATGGGCTTGGACAAAAGAATATGGTGGAACAATTCAGAAACAACAGAAAAGACTTGGATGTTCTTGTGATTGGGAAAGAAATAGATTTACAATGGATGAGGGATTGTCGGAGGCAGTTTTAGAACAGTTTGTTAATCTATATAATAAAGGATTGATTTATAAAGGTAAGAAAATGATAAATTGGTGTCCATCATGCCATACAACTATATCAGATGCAGAAGTTGAATATGAAGATGAAGCATCACATTTATGGCATATTAGATATCAAATTTTAGGAGAAGATAATAGATATATTATAGTTGCAACAACAAGACCTGAAACAATGTTAGGAGATACAGCAGTAGCAGTACATCCTGATGATGAAAGATATAAAGATTTAATAGGTAAAAAATGTATATTACCAATAATGAATAAAGAAATTCCAATTATAGCAGATGAATTTGTTGAAAAAGAATTTGGAACAGGTTGTGTTAAAATTACACCTGCACATGATCCAAATGATTATCAAGCTGGATTACGTCATAATTTAGAAATTATTGAAGTTTTTGATGATAGTTCTATAATGGGTGATTTGGTTCCTGAATATGAAGGAATGAAAGCTATTGATGCAAGAAAATTAATTGTAGAAAAATTACAAGAATTAGGAAATTTAGTAAAAATTGAAGATTATACACATAATGTTGGAAAATGTTATAGATGCCATAATACAATAGAACCAAGAGTTTCTGAACAATGGTTTATAAGTATGAAAGATTTAGCAAAAAGAGCGGCAGATGAAGTAAGAAATGGAGAAGTTAAATTTGTTCCAAAAAGATATGAGAAAATGTATTTTAACTGGTTAGATAATATTCAAGATTGGTGTATATCAAGACAATTATGGTGGGGACATAGAATACCAGTATATTATTGTGAAGAATGTGGACATATGAATGTAACAAAAATAGCACCAGTAAAATGTGAAAAATGTAATTCAAACAAACTTCATCAAGATGAAGATTCATTAGATACATGGTTTAGTTCGGCATTATGGCCATTCTCAACATTAGGCTGGCCAAATGAAGACACAGAAGATTATAAAGTGTTTTATCCAACAAATGTATTAGTTACAGGATATGATATTATAACATTTTGGATATCAAGAATGATGACACAAGGATTAGAACTTACAAATCAAAATCCATTCAAAGATGTTGTAGTACATGGTATAGTACGTGATAGCCAAGGAAGAAAAATGTCAAAATCATTAGGAAATGGAATAGATCCAATTGAGATAATTGATAAATATGGAGCAGATGCATTAAGATTTTCAGTATTATCTGGAACAACAATGGGAAATGATATAAGATATATGCCAGAAAAATTAGAACAAGCATCAAACTTTGCAAATAAAATATGGAATGCTGCAAAATTTGTAATTATTAATTCAGCAGATGAAGAAAAAGTAAGAGAATTTTGCTATGAAGCTTTTGAAAAAACTAAATCATATAATCCAGAATGTTTTAGATTAGAAGATAAATGGATTTTAAATAAGTTTGATAAATTAGTAGTAGATGTTACTAAAAATATAGATAATTATGATTTAGGAATTGCACTTGATAATATTTATAATTTTATATGGAATGAATTTTGTGATTGGTATATAGAAATGGTTAAAACTAGAATATATAGTGATGACGAAAATGTAAGAGTTCCTGTGACAGATGTACTTAATCATATTTTAGCATCTTCACTAAAATTATTACATCCATTTATGCCATTCCTTACAGCAGAAATTTATAGAAATCTTATAGTATTTGGAACAGAAGATTTAATTGTTGCAAAATGGCCAGATATAAGAAAAGAGTTTGTATTTGATAAAGAGGAAGAGACAGTTGAGAAAATAAAAGACATAATAGTTGAAATTAGAAATGTTAGAGCAAATATGAATATACATCCATCTAAAAAATCTGAATTAATATTTGTTACAGAAAAATATGAAAAAGAAATTTTAGAAGCTAAAGATTTTATTTTGAAATTAGGTTTTGGAACAGATATAAAAGTTCAAAAAGATAAAATAGGAATTGCTGAAAATAGTATATCTATTTTAAAAGATGGAATTGAACTTTATATGCCTATTGAAGATTTAGTTGATATGGAAGAAGAAAGAAAGAGATTACAAGAAGAAAAAATAAAATTAGAAGCGGAAGTTGCGAGATGTGAAAAAATGCTTTCTAATCCTGGCTTTGTAAATAAAGCTCCTGAAAAGAAAATACAAGAAGAAAAGGATAAGTTAGAAAAATATAGAGATATGCTTACAAAAGTTATGGAAAGACTTGAAAAATAGATTGGAATTATAATTGCTAAAGGAATTGATAAGTTAAAATACTATTTAAGAAAACGAAAATATTGGAAGTGAAGTTTTACCTGAAAAAGAAAAGAACTTAATTCAAAAAATTGAATTAAGTTCTTTTCTTTTTTTTTATGTTATGCTAAAATTAGAAAAAACATAGGAGGAAAATATGGAAAATATTGATAAAATATATGATTTATTAAATAGCATAACAGTTACAAAAAATAATGAAGCATATATAAATGAAATAAAAGATTTATTAGCAACAGGAAATTATCTTGAAGCATTATCAAAGATGAGAGACTTAAAAGATAAAGAGGATAAAATAAAGGAAGAAGATATTATAGAAATAGATGAAGAAGAGGAAGATGCAGATGGAAAGTATCCAAAGCAACTTAGTAATATAGAACTAGAAAGAATATTTATAGGACTATTATTAGAAAATCCAAAGTTAATAGCAAAGTATTATTTTATATTTGAAATTTGTATGTTTGAAGATGATGAGATGCTTAATATATATAAAAGTGTTTTGTATAATGAGGGTTCAAAATATTCATCAGAACAAGCAAAAAATAGATTTAATTTTTCAAAAGATACAGAAGAAGTATATGAATTAAAAAATCAATTAATTAAAGAAGTAAAAGACGAAGATTATAATGTTGAAAAAATATATACAGAATTAAGAAAATTGTTTATACTTAGAAAAGCTTATATAGAGACACCTGAAAAAAATGTACAAGATAAAATATTAGAAATAACACAATATCAATTATATGATGAAATGTCATCTGAAGAAGTTGAAGAGACAATAGAACAAGTAAAAATAACGCAGAAATTTAAACAATCCATATTAAGTGATGATTTAGTAGAATTTTTATCAAGTGGAGAAAATGAATTAGCAAATGGATTAGAATATCCATTTCCAATAATAACACAAGTATTTAAAGGAATAAGAAAAGGAGAAACAATGGCATTTGCGATGCCATCAAACTCAGGAAAAAGTAGACTTACAACAAATATGGCAGCATATACAGCCTTAGTACACAAAAAGAAAGTATTAGTTATATCAAATGAAATGTCAGAAGAAAAAATGAAACTTTGTTTAATAACTACTATACTTAATCATCCAGAAATACAAAAAATACATGGACAAAATTTAAAAATAACAGAAGGTGAATTATTAGAATTCAAATTTAGACCAGATAATAAAAAAGATGCAAAATTAGATGAAGATGGATACATTTTAAAAGAAGATGGAGAAACACAAAAACAATTTGTAAAAAGGTTATCAACTATATCATCAGATTTTAATAATGTTATAAAAGCAATAGACTGGGCAAGTAAACAAATAAAAAATTCAATATATTTTATAAACATTACAGACCATACAAATGACGAATTGAAAAAAGTAATAATAAACTATTATTATAAAGAACATATTGAATACATTTTTTATGATACATTAAAAACAGACACAAACAATATAGGAAAACCAGAAGAAATAAAAAGAACAGCAACAATATTATCTAATTTAGCACAAAATTTTAATATTTTTATATGTTCATCTCTACAACTTGCAGAAAACACAACATCACCAATAAACTTAGATGTAAATGATTTAGCAGTTAGTAGAACAGTAAAAGAAGTTTTAGATACATTATGCTTATTTAAACAAATAAATAGAGACAGTTTAGATGAATATGAATATTCACTAAATGAAGTTGACACCAAGTTTTTTGATTTAGAGAAATCAGAAAATCCTGATGTAAGATATTATGCCTGTGTCATTGATAAAAATAGAGCAGGAGCAAAACCAAAATTAGTATTTAGATTAAATTTGGCTTACAATAGTTGGGAAGAGTTAGGATATTTAAGATTAAAATAATTAGGATTTGGGGACGGGTTAAAAATCCCCATTTTCTTCTCTTTTATAATATATTTTATTGTACATATATTATGAGAGGAGGTTGAGGGATATGTCAAGGACGTCAAGAAACAGTATTACTTCAAATTTTTTATATATTATAGTTCAAGGAATAGAAAAAAGTCATATTTTCAATAAAGAACAATACAAAAGAAAATATATTAATTTGATTCAAGAAAATTCAGAAAAGTTTGATATTTCAATTATTTCATTTTGTGTAATGAATAATCATGTACATTTATGTTTGTATTATAATAATATAAAAGATGTTTCAAGTTTTATGCATAGAATAAATACTTTATATGCAAATTATTATAATTTCTTAGAAAATAGAGTTGGCTATGTTTTTAGAAATCGTTATTATTCAAAAGAGATAAAAGATAGAAATCAATTATTTAATACAATGGTTTATATTCATAAAAATCCTATAGAGGCAAATTTAGTTAAGTTTATTAATGAGTGGAGTTTTTCAACATATAATGATTATATTAATCATAAAATTGAAGACAAAATAATTATGATTGTTTTTCAAAAACAAGAATATATTGATATTTTTAATAAAATTCATAGTAGAAAACATTTTACTGAAGTGTTTGATGTGGAAGAAAGAAAAAGTGCTAAAGAAATAATAAAAGAGTATTTGCTTGATATAAATATGTCTTTGGAACTTGTATGTAAAGAAAAAAATTTATTATTAGAGTTGATTAAGAAAATGAAATATGAGGGGAGAATTTTAAATAAAGTTATATCTAAAGAATTAAAGATAAATAAGAATACAGTTACTAGAATGCTAAGAAAAATACAATAAAAATAAAAATAAAGAAAATGGGGATTTTTAACCCGTCCCCAAATCCTAACTTCTTAATAAGTCAATCCAACTATAAATAATCTTTTTAGACATAGTAAATAAATTAATTTTATCAATATCAGAAGATGCAATTAAATTGACACTTGCGATTTTATTTCCATCTAAAGAAAATGTTACTTGACCAAGTTTATCTCCTTTATGTATAGGTGCTTCAATATTATTATTTATTTCTATTGATTGAGAAATTTGACTTTCTTTACCTTTTTCAATTAAAGCTCCTGCATGACTTTCTAAAATAGCATCGGTATAGTTTTTTACACCTTTATTTACAGTGACTGATTGTATAATATCATTTTTGTTTCCAAAACTTTTAAATGAAAATTTACTAAAACCATAGTCTAATAATTTTTGGGCTTCTGCAAATCTTACTTTAGTAGATGGTGCTTTCATGATTACTGCAATTAAAGATAGATCACCACGTGTAGCGCTTGCAGATAAATTGTATAAAGCAAGGGAGGTTGAACCAGTTTTTAAGCCAGTAATTCCTTTATATGTTTTTATTAGTTTATTTGTATTGACTAATTGAGATTTACCATCTCTTAAGCTATCCATCCATATTGTTGTGTATTTTGTTATATCAGGATGATTTTGTAATAATTCACGAGACATTAATGATATATCATAGGCAGATGTTATATGCCCGTCTTCGTCAATGCCATGACAGTTTTTAAAACAAGTATCATTCATTCCTAATTCTTTTGCTTTATCATTCATCATTTGGACAAATGCTTCTTCTGAACCTGCGATGTGTTCTGCCATTGCTACTACACAATCATTAGCAGATACAACACATATTGCTTTTAACATTTCATCAACTGTTAAAGTTTCTCTTGGGTCTAACCATATTTGTGAACCTCCCATAGAACGTGCAGTTTCTGAACAACTAATTGCATCTGAGTATGATAATGTTCCATTATCAATTTGTTCCATGATTAATAATATACTCATTATTTTTGTGACAGATGCAGGGCGTAGTTGTTCATGAATATTATGAGAATATAATATTTGACCTGTTGTTTGTTCAATTAAAATTGCAGAACCACTTTCAAGATTTAATGAATTAGTATTTTCATTTTCTGAGTTTATTTTTACTGTATCTGATGAATTTACTGTTATTGCATCTGTTTCAGATGACCATATGTATGAACTTGATGAATCATATCCTAATGAATTTATTGATATACATATGATTAAGATTAATGAAATTATTATTATCCTTTTTATATTTTTCATTTAGTACCTCCAATATTGTTGTATGAAATTTAAAGTTTTATAGTTTTCCATACAAAATTTTATATTTTAATATAAATATATGTTACTTATATAGTTTTAGAATTAGGTTTTGTAAAATAAAAGCTATGTTTTATAAAATATGTATTAACTTTTTAGTTGTTTATGATATAATTTATGTTAAGCTAGGTAGTATAATGTAAATATGTTTTCAAAAGAAAGGATGACAGTGATATGTTACAGCTAAGATTATTAGGATTGAAAACGGAAATGCCAGGAATAAGAGTATTAGAAAAAATGATTATTGGAGAGTTGACTACTTCAGATCTAGATAAGAATCAGATTAAGCAGGTTTTAGATGTTTGGGATACAAGACATTTTGTTCCAGAATATAAACTAGAAAGAGTTGATGTGGTGAAGCCAATAATTACAAAAGTGGAGATACAACAAGGATTGTATACTCAAGATGAGTATGACAAAAATTACGTAGAAATGATTGAAAGATATTTGAAAACTCTTTGGTAATTAAGATAAGAGGAAGTGTGATTACACTTCCTCTTGACATTTAAGTATAAAAATATTAATATATAAATACAATATAAAAAGGATGTAGATAAAAATGTTTAATATAATAATGAGAATAGTATTACTTATAATAATTTTATCAGGAGTTGTTTTGATATATGATGCAAGAGTATTAACAAAGAAGTTTTTTAGCTTTGGTGACCAGAATGAGGGGACATCAGGTTTGAAAATTTTTGGATTTATTTTTGCTGTGATTGGTGGGGTATTATTATTTTTTATATCAAAGTAGAAAAAAATTATGAATTTGTATTGACAATAAAACTAAGAATGTGCTATTATAAATATTGTCAATAGGATATGCAGATGTGGCGGAACTGGTAGACGCGCTGGTCTTAGGAACCAGTGTCAACGACGTGGGGGTTCGAGTCCCTTCATCTGCACCATTTTATAACAACTTGTGAACTATAAAGTTTGTGAGTTGTTTTTTTGTATATTAAACTCAAAATATAATCAAAAGTATAACTTAAAAGAAATTAAACAAATTCTCATAAAATTAAAAGTTTAGCTTGCAAAACTATATTTTACTTAGGAAACATATGAAAGTACATATTATCGTGTAACTTGCATGTTATACTGGCGGATTTCCTTTACAAATAATAATAGCTTAACACTTGTCATCAAGTATTAAGCTATTTAACTTTTCATCATAGGCTTAAACCTATGGCATTGGCATACCGCCTCAAATATCTATTTTTAGTATAGCATTTTCAAAACGATAAGTCAATCAAAATATAAAAATTTCTTCCTATATTTATATAACTATTATATGCAAAAAAGAGACTATTATTGATTATTTTTTAATTTTTGCATTTTATAATGTATTGGTTCAAATATTTGCTCAAATAACTTATTATAAATTCTATCAAAGAATTGATTAGAAGTTTTACCAAGTCTTGAAATTACTCTATTTTTGTCAATATATTTAGCTTCATATAGCATAACAACTGTATTTCTTTGAAAACCATCATTAGTTGTTCCGACTTCAAATTCTGAATAAATATTACCATTTTTGTCTTTTCTTGGAGTACCACTTGAGCAAGGAACTATAAATATTTTAGTAGCAGTTTCTTTTATAACAATAGCAGGATGAATATATGCAAATTCTCTATCATAGTTATTCCAACCTAAATCAACCAAAAGAATTTCACCTAAACTATATTTAGTAAAGTTATTTTGCTGTGATGCCAATAAATGTTTTTCATTTGATTCTATCCATAAAGCAATTTCATAGGCAGATTGTTCAGTTAGCTTAAATTCATAGTTTTTTAATGATGTAAAGAATTCTTTTTTTAGCTTTTCGTCTTGCATAAATTTTATATTTTTGAATTTAGTATCATTTCTTTTTATGAGATTTATAATATTTTTATTTATATCCATGTATATTTATCACTTCCTATTCTTTCCAAATTATATAGTGTTTATAAGTAAAAGTCAATATATTTCCAAACAAAAGTTTACAATACTTGTTCTAAAATATAATTTTGATATTGCTTTTTGCTTCTGAATTATCTATAATTAAGTCATAATTTAGAAATAGAATAGGAGTACATAATGTAAAAATGTATGATGAAGAAACTCTACTTAACTCTGATGAAAATTATGCAGAAGAAAATGGAGATGATCTTTCTACAATTCATCATTTTTATCATAAATTATGTTAGACAAAGAAAGAAGCGGAATAAAAAACCGCTTCTTTCTATGCTACAAATTTGTAGCTATTGTTGGCTACTTTTTTTCTTCTGGTCTGAAAAAGCACTTATCAAACCTGCTATGCAAAACAGTATTGATGGGATGTGAAAAACTGAATTGCTAGTAGTAGAAGCAAGAGTAGAAAACATCATTCCAATACAGGTGAACATTACCCACATAATAGTAAACTCCTTAGATTTTATACTTTAATTATACTATGTTTTTTATAAAAAATCAAATTATACAATTTTATGTAAAATGTGGTAATATATAGCTATATTAGTAAATTTGAAATGGAATTAAGACAATTTATGAAGAAGAAAATCAAAGTGAAAGATTTACTATCATTATTCCAATACATGATGTTGGAGAACAAAAAAATGTACTTATTAAGTAGTTTTATAAAAGATAAAATATTTATTATTATTTTAGTATTATCTATATTTTCAACAATTTTAATAAATATAAAAATGAAAGAGTAAACAAGAATAGGAGTGTAAGAAATTTAAACGCACTCTAATTTTTTTTAGATTATATAGAAAAAAGTAAAAATAAAGTTATTAATTTATTTTAAAAATTCTAAATATTATTATTTTAGTAAACTCATCTTTATTTGTAATAAGTACTTTTTTATTGAGTAACAGATAGATTTTGGAGGATAATTTCCTAATTGACTATATATTGTAAAAACGACTTTTATTTTACAATTATATTACATTTTTATAAAGTATTTGACTAAAAAAATACGCAATGATATAATAATATCGAAAAATATGGAAAAAAGTAACAAAGTGATAAATGTATAAAAAAACGGAAGATATGGAGGAATAAAAATATGAGAAAAACAATAAAAATTATGTCACTAATTTTAATTCTAACAATGCTAATGACTGCTTTGATGCCAATATTCATTAGAAGCCATACATATGCAGTAACACAAAGTTTCAGCACAGATATAGAATCAATAGATAATTTAAAATACCCAGGAATAAAAGATAAAATAAAAACATTACAAAGCCAATATCCAAATTGGAAATTTAAAATATTATATACAGGATTAAATTGGGATGAAGTTATATCAAATGAATTTGTAGGACATGGAGCATCTCCAAAGAATTTAGTATATAAATCATCAAATTATCAAGGAGAATGGATTTGTCCTATATGTGGAGATAAAGGATATGACAATGGAAGTTGGAAATGTGCATCTGAACAAGCAATAAAATATATGATGGATCCTAGAAATCTTATAAATGCTTCTGATATATTCCAATTTGAAGAACTAACAAATTCAGGATATGATATAAATATAGTGAAGTCAATGACAAAAGGAACATTTCTTGCAGGACATGAACAAGGAATAATAGATGCAGCAAGTAATAATAATGTAAATGCTTATTATATAGTTGCAAGATTAATACAAGAACAAGGTGCTTCTGGTACAGTATTAACATCAGGAGCTGGATATAATGGACAAAATGCAGGATATTACAATGCTTTCAATATTGCTGCTTCAGGAAATTCAACAGAACAGATTTTAGCAAATGCCTTAGAATATGCTAAAAAGAAAGGTTGGACAACTTTAGAAAAATCAATAGATGGTGGAATAAGCTTTTTAGCAAAACAATATATACAAAAAGGACAAAATACATTATATCTACAAAAATTTGATGTTGAAGCAACTAATGGATTATATTCAAATCAATATATGCAAAATATATTAGCTGCACAAAATGAAAGTATAACTTTAAGAAATACATATATAAATATGAATGCTATGGCATCTTCACATACATTTATAATACCTGTATATGAAAATATGCCAAAAGAATCTTGCAAAAGACCTAATGAAAATGGAACTAGTAGTACAAATATAGATTTAGTAAAAGTAAATGTTGATGGTTCATTAAGAATAAGAAATACTCCAAATGGAGAAACAACTGTTGGATATTTATATGAAAACGAAATTGTTACTAGATTAGAAAAAGCAAATACTAAAGTTAATGGAACATATTGGGATAAGGTAAGAAAAGCTAATGGTGTAATAGGATATGCTGCTAGAGAGACTTATGATAATGAAAGTAAGTACAAATTATATTTGGTACCAATAAATGGAAATAACTCAAGTAATCAGGCAGGGGATAAAGTGAAAATAGATGAGACTAAAAAGATTATAAATGTTATTCCTAATGCAATTGCTAATGATATATTAAATGCTTTTGGAGGGTCTGTAAAAATAACTAGAGCGGATGGAAGCTTATTGAATGGAGGAAACGATTTAGTAGCAACAGGATTTATAGTAGCTGATAAATATACTGTTGTGAAAAAAGGTGATTGTAATGCAGATGGAAAAGTTGATACAGCAGATTTATTATTAGTTCAAAAGCAATTATTAAATATTTCACAAATAAAAGAAAAACCTAAAACAGAGGCAGCAGATACTAATAATGATGGAAAAATAGATACAGCAGATTTATTAATAATACAGAAAAAATTGTTAAATATTTCTGATATACAAATTTAGTATAAGAGAAAGGGAATTATATGAAAAAAATAAAAAGTAAATTATTATTTATAATTTTAATGTTATTCTTAGGAGTAGTGTTTATAAATACAAATGTAAAAGCAGCAAGTGCTTCATTATCAGCTAGTAATATGAATCCTGAGGAAGGACAAACTGTAACTGTTACAGGTGTTGTAACAGCAGGAGCTTGGAATTTGAAACTTTCAGGAGCTGGAAAAAGTGAAACTATATATGGTTTTACACAAGCAAATGCAAATGCATCAGATTCTAAAAATATAAGTTTTGTAGCAGGAAGTGCAGGGACTAAATATACATTTACTTTAACAGGTGATATGACAGATATTAATGCTAATTCTTCAGAGCCAGTAAATAAGTCTATAACTATAACAGTAAAGTCAAAGACTCAATCAAATCAAGGTGGGCAGTCATCAACTAATACTCCAAACACATCAACGCCACCAACAAATACTGAAAAACCAAAAACACCAGAAAAATCAAAAGTAGCAACACTTTCAAATTTAGGAATAAAACCTAATGATTTTTCAGGATTTAAATCAAATAAATATTCTTATGATGTTGAAGTACCAAATGATGTAGAAAAAATAGAAATATACGCAAATAAAGGACAGAGTGCTCAAAAAATAACAGGTACAGGAACAAAAACATTACAAGAAGGAAAAAATACATTTAGTGTAGTAGTAACAGCAGAAGCTGGAAATACCCAAAACTACACAATAAATGTTACAAGAAAACAAAAACAAGAAGAAACACCAGTTGAAGGAAATCCAGAAGAAAATGTAGATGAAAATAAAGAAGAGACACCTGAAGAAGAGCCAACAGATAAAACTTTTGGATTGACTTCATTAAAGATTGAGGGACTTGAAATTCAACCAGAATTTCAAACAGATGTATATGAATATAAATTAGAATTAAAAGAAGATATTGATAAATTAGATATAACAACATTATCATCAGAAGCAAACTCAAATATAGAGATAACAGGAAATGAAAATCTAGTTGAAGGTGAAAATGTAATTACTATTATTGTAAAAAGTGAAAATGAAGAAAAAACAATAACATATCAATTGACAGTAAATAAAGTTATTAAGATAGAACAAGAAGAAAGTTTTATGGAAAATAAAAAAATTATTATATTGTCAGTAGCAGGAATAGTAATTTTAGTAATTGTTATAGGAATAGTAATTGCAAAATTAAGAAAAGAAAAAAGTTATGATTCTGAATATATTCCATATAATGGTTTAAATAATGATTATAATGAAACAAATGAAGATGTTTTTGAAAGCCAAGAAGAACAAACATATGAAGAAGATATTAATGATGATGAATATAGAAAAAATAAACGTTCAAAAGGTAAAAGATTTAAGTAAATATAAGCAGAGTATATAACTCTGCTTAAAAAATTCAAAAATAACAAAAATATGTTTGACATTTTTTTGTTTGTATGATATTATGTACAAAATAGAAATGGAGTGATATATATGCCAAGAAAAAGACCAGAATTAAATGGAAGAGAAAAATCAATATTAAGATATATTGAAAAACAAATAATGACAGCTGGATATCCACCATCAGTAAGAGAAATAGGAAAAGCTGTAGGTTTAAGTTCAACAGCAACAGTACATGGATATTTAGCAAGATTAGAAGACAAAGGATACATCAAAAAACAAGATAAAAAAGGAAGAACATTAAGACTATTAAAAGGAACAGATGGAGAAACAAAGAAAACATCTACAAAAGACTTTTATACACAAAAAGAATTAGTAGAAGTACCAGTAGTAGGAAGAATAACTGCAGGAGCACCAATATTAGCAGTAGAAAATATAACAGATACATTCCCAATACCAATAGATTTTGTTGGAAATTCAGATTGCTTTATGCTTACTGTTAGAGGAGAAAGCATGATAGAAGCTGGAATATTAGATGGAGACTATATATTAGTTAGAAAACAAAAAGACGCAAACAATGGAGAAATAGTTGTAGCATTAATAGAAGATGAAGCAACAGTAAAAACATTTTATAAAGAAAAAGACCATATCAGATTACAACCTGAAAACAGCACAATGGACCCAATAATAGTTCCAACATGTGAAATTTTAGGAAAAGTATGTGGTGTATTTAGAAAAATGTAATTTTACACTATAGCTTTAATTAGGAGATATAAATGATTAAAAGAGTGATATTTGATATAGATGATACTCTTATTCCATGGGAAAAAGAATATGACAAAGAAATAAATAAAGCGTTAGACGAATTAAAAATAACATATACAGATGAAGAAGTAAAGCAAATATTAAAAGCATTATCTGAATATGAAAATGTATATTATACATTTAACAAAGAAAAAATGGCAGAATACATAAATGGATATACAAAAAAAGAATATCCAAAAGAATTAATATATAATATTATTAAAAAATGGGAAGACTGTGTACAAGAAGAAATAGAACAAGAAATAATAGAGACATTAGAATATTTGAAATCAAAATATGAAATAGTATCATTAACAGATTGGTATGCGGATAGTCAAGAAAAAAGACTAAAAAAGCTAGGAATTGATAAATATTTTAAAACTATATATTCAGCAGAAAATACAAAAAGAAAACCATTTAAAGAAGCTTTTTTACAAGCAATAGGAGAAAATAAACCAGAAGAATGTATAATGATTGGAGATAATTTGGAAAGAGATATAAAAGGAGCTTTAAATGCTGGACTTCAAGCTGTTTACTATGCAAAAAATAAAATGGAAGAAAAAGAATATTATACAATTTCTAAAATAGAAGAATTAATAAAAATATTATAATTTACAAAAAATTCACATAAAAATCATTGACAAAATGGCACTGGGTTACATATAATAAATGACACGGTGTCATTTATGTTGTTTAATACTAAACTTAAGAGGTGAGAAAAATGCCAAAAGAAACATTTTTAAAACTTTCAGAAGAAAAGAAAGAAAAAATAATATTGGCAGCAAAAAAAGAATTTGCAAGAGTATCATTAGAACAAGTATCAATAAAAAATATAGTAGAAGATGCAAAAATAGCAAGAGGAAGTTTTTATCAATATTTTGAGGATAAAGAAGATTTATTAGGGTATATTCTAAGTATGCACTTTAAAGAAATAAGAGAAAAAATGAAAGAAAATATAAAAAGAGCAAATGGAGATATTTTTGAATTTTTTATATCAATATATGACCTAATGACTGATAATTGTTTAGAAAACAAAGATATGGAATTTTATAAAAAGATATTTGAAAATATAAGAACAAGTGAAGACTATTTGTTTTCAAAGAATATAATAAAAGATAAACCATTACAAATAAAAGAATTTATAGAAGATATTGATATAAGCAAATTGAGAATTAAATCAAAACAAGACCTTGATATAATTGAAAAAGTTTTATTTGCTGTAACAAATAAAGCAATAGTCATGAGATTTAGATATGAATCAAAAGAAAAAGCTAGAGAAGACTATTTAAAGCAAATTGAATTATTGAAGTATGGTATTTTGTTTTAATAGAAACTTATATTAAATAAAGATATGTCCCCAATGGGACAAAAATGTCCCAAAAGAAACGTCCCTTTGGGACAAAGAGGAGGAGAATAATGTTAAAAGTATTGAAAAATTTGAAAGAATCATGGATATCAGTAATAGCAATTATAATATTACTAATGGTTCAAGCAGCATGTGATTTAACGCTTCCAGATTATACATCAAAAATAGTAAATGTTGGAATCCAAAATGGTGGTATTGAGGAAGTTTCACCAGAGGTAATAAGAAAGACTACAATGGATACTTTACTTGTTTTTACTGAAGATGATGAACAAATATTGTTATCATATGAAGAGATTTCTAAAGAAAGTCTTGATAGTAAAAGTTATCAAAAATTAGTGAATCAATATCCTGCTTTAGAAAATGAAACACTATATAAAATAAAGAAATTATCTAATGATGATAAAGAAAAATTAAATGCAATTATGGCCAAGCCTTTAATGATAACGAGTTATATTAATAATGAAGAAATGGCATCACAAATAAAAACACAAATGTTAACAAATTTGCCTCAAAATATGTCAGAACAGCAAAAGATGGCAATGGCTAATATGGATTTATTAGATATTATTAAACAAATGCCACAAGAACAATTAAATCAAATGTTTATAGAAATAAATAAACAATTAGATAATATGCAAGATAGTATATTAGAACAAGCTGCTATTCAAGAAGTAAAAGAAGAATATAAAGCAATGGGAGTAAATACAGATAACTTACAAAATAAATACATAATAATATCTGGATTAAAAATGCTTGGAATTTCTTTAGTTATAATGGCATCTGCAATATCGATAATGCTATTAGCAGCAAGAGTAGGAGCAAGACTTGCTAAAACTTTAAGAGAGAAAGTATTTAAAAAAGTATTAAGCTTTTCTAATAAAGAGTTTTCTGAATTTAGTACAGCTTCTTTAATTACTCGTTCAACAAATGATATTCAACAAATACAAGGTTTGATAGGAATGCTATTTAGAGTAATTATATATGCCCCAATAATAGGAATTGGAGGATTTACAAGAGTATTAAGACAAAGCGATAATTCAATGGCTTGGATTATTGGTGTTGCAGTTTTAGGAATATTATTTGTTATTGCAACTTTGTTTACTATTGCAATGCCAAAATTTAAAAAATTACAAGAGTTAATAGATAAGGTGAATCTAGTTGCAAGAGAAATATTGACAGGATTATTAGCTATTAGAGCTTTTAATACAGAAAAGAGAGAGGAAAAAAGATTTGATATTGCTAATATGGATTTGACTAAAACAAATTTATTTGTTAATAGAGCAATGAGTTTTATGATGCCTGTTTTGATGTTGATAATGAATTGTATTTCATTATTAATAGTATGGGTTGGAGCACATGGTGTTGATAGTGGAACGATGCAAGTTGGAAATATGATGGCATTTATTCAATATACAATGCAAATTGTGATGAGCTTTTTAATGATATCAATGATGTCAATTATACTTCCAAGAGCATCAGTATCAGCTAATCGTATAAATGAAGTAATAGAAACAGATGAATTTATTAAAGAAAGTAAAAATCCAAAACAATTAAAGCCTGATAAAAGAGGAGTTGTAGAGTTTAGAAATGTTTGTTTTAAATATCCAGATAGTGATGAAGAAGTTCTAAGTGATATAACATTTACTGCAAATCCTGGAGAGACAACTGCTATTATAGGAAGTACTGGAAGTGGTAAATCAACAGTTGTTAATTTAATACCAAGATTTTATGATATTACATCAGGAAATTTGATTATTGATGGTGTTGATATAAAAGATATATCAAATAAAGATTTAAGAAGAATTATTGGATTTGTTCCTCAAAAGGGTATATTATTTTCAGGAACAATAGAATCAAATATAAAATATGGAAATTCAGAGATGTCTGATGCGCAAATGATTGAAGCAGCCCAAATAGCACAGGCAGAAGAATTTATTGAAGCAAAACCTTTGAAATATCAAGAACCAATAGCTCAAGGTGGAAGTAATGTATCTGGTGGACAAAAACAAAGGTTATCAATTGCAAGAGCAATTGCAATTAATCCAGAAATACTTGTATTTGATGATAGTTTTTCAGCTTTAGATTTTAAAACAGATAGTGTTTTAAGAGCAGAACTTAGTAAAAAAACAAAAGATAAGACAGTGATAATAGTAGCACAAAGAATAAATACAATATTAAATGCAAATCAAATTATTGTATTAGAAGATGGAAAGATTGTAGGAAAAGGTACACATCAAGAGTTAATGAAAAATAATGAAACATATAGACAAATAGCATTATCACAATTGTCAAAAGAAGAATTAGATATAGAAGGAGGTAGTGAACATGAGTAATAAAGAAACAACTAAACAACCTCCAATGATGAATGGAAGAGGACCAATGGGAAGAGGTCCAGGTGGTCATGCACCAGCGGAAAAAGCAAAAGATATAAAAGGTACAACAAAGAAATTAGCAGGATTACTTTCTAAATATAAAATTGCAGTAATCATAGTTATTATATTTGCAATAGGAAGTACTTTGTTTAGTATTGTAGGTCCTAAAATATTAGGAAATGCTACAACAGAAATTTATACAGGTTTGATGAATAAAATAAATGGAACAGGTGGAATTGACTTTGGGAAAATTGGTCAAATAATTTTATGGGTCGTAGGATTATATGGAGCAAGTGCTATTTTTAATTTAATACAAAGTATTATAATGGCAGGAGTTTCTCAAAAGGTAACTTATAAAATGAGAAACGATTTAACACATAAAATAAATAAATTGCCAATGAAGTATTTTGATAAAAGAACTAATGGTGAGGTTTTATCAATTATAACAAATGATGTTGATACATTAAGTACAGGATTAAATCAAAGTATTACACAAATAATAACATCAATATGTACAATTATAGGAATATTAATAATGATGTTTTTAATTAGCTGGGAGATGACTATTGTTAGTTTATTAATATTGCCAATATCAGCTGTAATATTGAAAAAAGTTATAGGAAAATCACAAAAATACTTTGTTGAACAACAAGAATATTTAGCACATGTAAATGGTCAAGTAGAAGAAGTTTATAGTGGACACAATATAGTAAAAGTATTTGCTAGAGAAGAAGAAGCTATAAAAGAATTTGAAAAAGAAAATAAAGAATTGTATAAATCAGGATGGCGTTCTCAATTCTTATCAGGTTTAATGCATCCATTAATGCATTTTGTTGGAAATGTTGGTTATGTATTAGTTGCAATTCTTGGAGGATATTTTGCAATAAAAGGAAGAATTACAGTAGGAAATATTCAAAGTTTTATACAATATAATAAACAATTTACACAGCCAATTGGTCAAGTAGCACAAATATCAAGCACAATACAAGCAATGATAGCAGCTGCGGAGAGAATATTTGAATTTTTAGAGGAAAATGAAGAAGTAGAAGATATTGAAAATCCAGTATCAATAGATGGAATAAATGGAAATATTAAATTTGAACATGTTAATTTTGGATATGATGCTGATAAAACTATAATAAATGATTTCAATAGTGATGTAAAAGATGGACAAAAAATAGCAATAGTTGGTCCAACTGGAGCTGGAAAAACAACAATGGTTAAATTATTAATGAGATTTTATGATGTGAATTCTGGAGCTATTTTAATAGATGGACACAATGTAAAAGACTTTAGACGTGGAGAGCTTAGAAAATTATTTGGAATGGTACTTCAAGATACATGGTTATATAGTGGAACAATTAAAGATAATATTAGATATAGTAAACCAGATGCAACAGATTCAGAAGTAATTGAAGCTGCAAAAGCTGCACATGTTCATCATTATATTAAAACATTATCAAAAGGATATAATGCTATTATAAATGAAGAATCAAGTAATATTTCAGCAGGACAAAAACAATTATTGACAATAGCAAGAGTTATATTAGCAGACCCTAAAATATTGATTTTGGATGAGGCTACAAGTTCGATTGATACTAGAACAGAACAACAAATTCAAGCTGCTATGGATAATTTAATGAAAGGTAGAACTAGTTTTATTATTGCACATAGATTATCTACTATTAAAAATGCAGATTTAATTTTAGTTATGGATCATGGTGATATTGTAGAACAGGGAACTCATGAGGAATTGTTAGAGAAAGATGGATTTTATGCTAAATTGTATAATTCACAATTCGAAATCGAAGAACGGATAAAGAGGAATTAAAGTATTGTGTGGTCTATGAAAAAGAACACTTTGAAGATATCTCCATTGCTCACAAACAAAGAAAAAGAAATGAAGTTATAAGAAAGAGAAAGTTGACAATCAAATGGGCAATTGATATCGATGATTTTGAATTTCAAATAGGACATAGAAAATATAGATTAGAAATTTTAGATAAATAAAAGAAGGAAGATAATTGGAAAAGTCTTCCTTTTTTCTATTTTTTATGATATAAATAAGAAAATATGAAATTTGTAACGTTATGTTATAAGTTTTATAATGGAAGGATTTGAAATTATGAAATTGCCTACAAGTATAGAAAATATATTAAATGAAAATATTGTAGAAAATGCAAGATTAGAATTAAAGAGAAATTGGAATCCAGAGCCAATATTACATACAATTTGTGCATTTGCAAATGATATAGATAATTGGGGTGGAGGATATATTTTAATAGGTCTTGAAGAAGAAAATGGTAGACCTAAAATGCCAATAACTGGACTTGAATTATCTGAAATAGATAGAATTCAAAAGGAATTATTAGCAAAATGTAAGCTAATTCAACCATCCTACACACCAATCGTAGATGTTGCACAATATAAAGGAAAAAATATATTAATAGTATGGTGTTTTGGAGGACAAACAAGACCATATAAATGTCCAACAACATTGGACAAAGACTTTTCAAAAGGATATTCATATTATATAAGAAAAATGTCAAGTACAGTAAAGGCAACAGAAATAGAACAGAAAGAATTATATGAGATGGCAAGAACAATACCTTTTGATGATAGAATGAATCACGAAGCGGAAATTAGAGATTTAAAGTTACCATTAATTCAAAATTACTTATATGAAATAAAAAGTGATTTGCTAAAACAATCTGAAACTATGGATTTTATGGATTTATGCAAAAGTATGAGAATTGTAGATGGAACGCCAGAATATATGAAACCTTTGAATGTAGGCTTAATGTTCTTTAATGATGAACCACAAAAATTCTTTCCGTATTCACAAATAGAAGTGGTGGATTTAAGAAATGGACCTGAAGGTGATGATATGACAGAGCAGATATTTAAAGGACCAATAGACAGTATGATAAAGAGTGCTTTAACATACATTAAAAATATTGTTATTGTCGAAAAAATACTAAAGATAGATGGACAAGCAGAAGCGATAAGATTTTTTAATTATCCATATCAAGCGATAGAAGAAGCTTTAGTAAATGCAGTTTATCATAGAGGATATGATGTAAGAGAACCGGTAGAAGTAAGAATAATGGAAGATAGAATCCATATTGTAAGTTATCCTGGACCAGACCGTTCAATAAGCGAGAGATCAATTGAAGATAAAAATATGATAGCAAGAAAATATAGAAATCGTAGAATTGGAGAATTTTTAAAAGAATTAAAATTAACAGAAGGTAGAAATACAGGGATTCCGAAAATAAAAAGAGCATTAAAGGATAATGGTTCAAAAGAGCCAGAATTTGAGACAAATGAAACAAGAGATTATTTTATTACAACAATATTTATGCATAATGGGTTCGAAAATGAAATGAAAGACCGACCAAGAACCGACCAAGAACCGACCAAGTTAAATGAGCAAGAAATAAAGATATTAGAATTCTGTAAAGAGCCACATAGTAAGAAAGAAATAATGGAATATATGGAATATAAACATACAAGAAATTTTACAATATTATATTTAAAACCACTGTTAGAAAAAGGATTATTACAAATGACTATACCAGAAAAACCAAATCATAAGAATCAAAAATATGTAGAAAAAAGATAAAAAATTAAATTGAAAGAGTAAAAAATATGAGTAATAATTTGATTAAGCAAAAAAATAAAGAGAAAATATATAATGAAAAATACTTTGAGATTGTATATAGCAATAAACCAAACTATTTACATAATGAATTAGATATACCTGATTATTATGTAGAAAGTAAAGAAGTAAAATTTGCAATTGAACTTACAACTTATTTTATGCAAGAAGATGAACAAAAAATAGTTGTATTAAAAAGAACTATAGCCAAATTGTTAGAAAAAAATAATTGGTTATATGAGGCATATAAACATATTGGAAAAGTAAAGGAAGATACAATTAAAGTTCATTACAAACATAAAAAGGATATGATAGAGGATGTATTAAAAGCTAAAGATTACATTAAGCATATAAGAATAGGAAATAATGCTTGGTTTTATACTAAAAATAGAATAAATTGTTACTTAATGAGCAATAATAGACAAGAACTAGAATTAGAAGAATTTTTAAAATATATAAATTTTGTAGAAAGTGATGAAAAATACATTTATATAGAATTAATTAAAAATAACAAGTATAATTTTTCTACAGAATTAATATATAATAGATATACTTTAAATAATAAAGAAAAATGTATTGATTATTCTTATATATATTGGGAAAATGAAGAAAAACAGTATAATAGTTTAAAGAAATCGATTGATAAAAAGCTAAATAAATATGAACAATATACTAATAAATTATCTATGAATAATATTTCTTATGATAAATATATTTTGATTATATATCCAGAGCAATATCCATTAGATATTGAAAATTTTGATGAATTGTATATATATTTAAAAAAACAAATAAAAAATTTAAGATATGATGAAATTGGCATTTTTTTGTTTAATAAAGTTTTTGTATTAAGAGATACACAGTATATAGTTTATGATATTTGAGATAATTTATTAATATATATAAAGTATATAATATTTCAAAGTAGAGGAGTTATTCTGACTATATTTTTTCGTCCCTCATTGATACACAACACAGTTTGAAGATTGTGATGATGAAGTTGGATAGAATTATAAAGAAGTGTTCAAATTGACACTTCTTTATAATTTTTAGCGAAACAGAAATGTCTGGTCTTGTGAATATTAGAAATAATGGTCGAAAAATAAGTCTGTTTTTCTATTATAGGAAGTATTAATTTTAAAAATACTATTCTTTTTTTAAATTTTTATGATAATATATAATAAATTGTAACAATAAAAGTAAGAAAAGGAAAATTGAAATGGCTAAAATTAACGAAAAAGAACTAAAAGAAATATTTAATCAATTAAAAAAGGATAATAAATCAATATTTGAAAAGTTTTATTCAAAGTATAATAAATTAGTATATGGAATAGCATATAGTATTTTAAAGAATATAACAGACTCAGAAGATATTGTACAAACAGTTTTTACAAAGATATATGAACTAGAAAAAGAAAAACTTCCAACAAAAAATGAAGCTAGTTGGATATATACTTTAACAAAAAACGAAGCAATATCACTATTAAGAAAGAAAAATGAAAATATTGATTTAGACAGTATATATGAAATAGAAGATAATAATAATGAAATTAGTAGTACAATGGATAAACTAGAATTTAATAGATTAATATCTAAATTAAATGAAAAAGAAAAACAAATAATATCATTAAAAATATTATCTAATTTATCATTTGAACAAATAGGAAAATTATTAAATGAACCAACAGGAACAATCAAATGGAGATATTACAAATCTATGAATACACTAAAAATATTACTTAGTAATTTAGGAATGTTTATAATAACATTCATTATAGGATTAAAAACATTAACTAAAAAAGATAGAAGTAATAAAAAACAGGAAAGTACTACAGGAAAAGAGGAAATAAATCAAAATACAGAAATTCTAGAAGATAAACGTACAGAAGCAGAAATACAAGAAGCAGAGCAAGATAAAAATGAAACTAAGAAAGAATATAATAATGTAGAAGAAAATATACAAGAAAATACAATAGAACAAGAAACAGTAATAATAACAGATATAGAAAATAACCAAGAAAGTATTAATTATTTAGGAATAGGAATATTAATCATTTCAGGAGTATTTTTAGTTATAACAATAATTTTTTTCACTTTTTTTATAAAATACCAACTAAAATTAAAAACAAAAACATCTAAATAATAGAAAGGTTAAAAAGGTGATATTTATGAAGAAAAGTGTAAAAATAATAATATGTATTTTTATAATATTAATAATTATAGGAGGGATAATTTTTTTAATAGACTATAATAGAATTACTAACAATAAAGCCCCTTTAATAATGTCTTTTAGAAAAGAAAATAATTCAAATGAAGATAAAGTTACTAACAAAGAAGTTGGAAAAATTGTAAAAGTAGATGGAATTTTATATTATGACACAGGAAAAGAAAGTACAATAAAAGAACGTTGTGGAACTGTTGATGGACAAATCTCAACAAATATACCAACTAATGAAATTCCAGTAGAAGATAATCAATCAAATTTTCCAGGGAAGTATGGATATCAATATGTAACAAAAGATACAATAGAATTACATATAGAGGAGAAATGGATTGTATTTAAAGCAAATACGCAAATAAATACAACATTGACTTTAGAAGATAAAATAAAGGATAATACAATATGGTGTGGAACATTTCAGCTTATATGGAATGATTTAAAAAATGATTTAGCAAAACAAGATATAAAATTTGAACAACAATTAGAAGTAGTTGATAATTTAAATAAAGAAACATTTAAAACAAAGGATTTATCAGATAAATACTATTATAAAAAATATGGAACTCCTACAGCAGAACTGAAGAAAGAAATAGAAAAAGCAATAAAAGATAAATTTAATGAAAAAAGTGATATCTTAGATGATTTTGAATGGGTTGTAAAAGACAAAGGTGATTACTTTTTATATGCAATGTTAAAAAAAGAATTTCAATTTAATAAAGCTTTTGAAGAATTAGAAAAAGGCAAATTTGCAAATTATGAAAATGTAAATTATTTTGGAATAGAAAAAGATAGTGAAAGTGATGAATTAAGAGCACAAGTAAAAGTTTTGTATTATAATTCAAAAGATGACTTTTCTATAAAATTAAAAACTAAACAAGAAGATGAAGTTATACTTTGTAAAAATCCAAAAGGTAATACTTTTAATGAAATATATACAAATATTGCTGGACAATCAAACAATTATCAAGGTAACAAAAATATACAAAAAGGAGAATTGCTAAAAGTTCCAAATATAAAAGTTAATGAGAAAACAGAATTTACAGACCTTGAAAAAAAGCCATTCTTATTTGCAAATGGAGATACTTATAGAATTGAAAAAGCTTTACAGACAATACAATTTGAGTTAGATAGAACTGGTGGAAAGATAAAAAGTGAAGCGGGAATGATGGTAAGAAAAGAATCAGCAGTTATGATAGATGAAATTAGAGAATTTGCATTAGATGATACATTTGCAATTTTCTTAATAGAAGATGGAAAAGATAAGCCTTATTTTGCAAGTAAGATAAGTGATATAACAAAATTTCAATAAAAAATATGAATAGATATAGATATTTTAGATGTAAATTAAAGCTAATATATAAAGATGGAGAGATAAAATGAAAACAGATTTAATTACAATACCAAATGTTGGAGAAAGAACAAAAAAAGCATTATTGAAAATCGGAATTACCTGTGTTGAAGATTTAAAAGGAAAAAATCCAGAAGACTTATACTTTAAAGATTGTATTTCTAAAGGATTTAAAGAAGATAAATGTGAATTATATGTTTTTAGGATGGCAGTTTATTATGCAGAACATACTATTTGGGAAGAGGAAAAATTAAAATGGTGGTATTGGAAAGATAAAGAATATCCAGAAAAATGAAATGTATGAAATAGATATTTGACTATGATAGTAAACAATATAGAATTAATTTATGTTTACATTTGAATTATAAAACAAAAAAAGAATAGAGAAAACTATTCTTTTTTGGAATTTTATGATAATATTAATAGAGAAAAAATAAAGAAAAATTTGATATAAAATAAATTTATCAAATAGATAGGAAAATATGAAACAAAAAATATATGAAATAATAGTATTAGTAATAATTATTTTTATAATAACTAATATATTTAATTTTTATAAAACGAAAAATAAACAAAAAGAAATAGAAGTGTCTTCAGTACCAATAAAGGAAAATCAAACAGATAATGAACTTGTTGCGGTGAATAAAAAACCAATTGACAGTAGTACAAATGATTGGAATTTGATTTTAGTTAACAAAGACAATTTAATCCCAGAAGATTATGAAAAAGAAATAGTAGAAGTAGAGAATCGATGGGATATAGATATTAGAATTAAAGAAGCGTTAGAAGATATGTTGGCAGATGCTAGAAAAGAAGGATTAGACCCAATGATATGTTCAGCATATAGAACATCACAATATCAAACAAAACTTTTTAATAAAAAGGTAAATGAATATAGAAAAAAAGGATATTCCCAAAAAAATGCAGAAGAACAAGCAGGATTTTGGGTTACAATACCAGGTTCAAGTGAACATGAAATTGGACTAGCAGTTGATATAGTTGGAAGTAGTTATCAAATATTAGATGAAAAACAAGAACAAACAGCTATACAAAAATGGCTTATGGAACATTCGCATGAATATGGTTTTATATTAAGGTATCCTACAAATAAAAAAGAAATTACAAAAATAAATTATGAACCATGGCATTACAGATATGTTGGCGTAAAAGATGCTACATTTATGAAAGAAAAGGACTTTTGTTTAGAAGAATATATAGAATTTTTAAAAGAATATGAAATGTGACAAAAGGGGTGTCCCTTTTTGGCATAAAATATGTGACAAAAAGACACGCCCCCTTTGTCACAAAATAGGGTGATGAGTATGAAAAAAGTAATAAAGTATGTAATAATATTTATTTTAATAGTTATATTAATAGTATTATCAATTAATTTCTATCTTATAATTTCTACTAAAAATCAAATTCTTGAAGTGGAAAATGCAAATTTAGATAATGTAGATTGTATATTAGTTTTGGGAGCTGGAATATGGGGAGATAAGCCAAGTCCGATTTTAGAAGATAGATTATTAACAGGAATTGAATTATATAAAAATAATGTATCTTCTAAAATAATAATGAGTGGAGACCATGGAAGAGAAGAATATGATGAAGTAAATATAATGAAGAGTTTTGCAATAGAAAAAGGAATTCCATCAGAAAATATTTTTATGGACCATGCAGGTTTTTCTTCATATGATAGTATATATAGAGCAAAAGAAATTTTTAATTGTAAAAAGATAATTATAGTAACACAGAAATATCATTTATATAGAGCAATATATATTGCAAATCAGTTAGGAATTGAAGCGTATGGGGTTAATTCAGATCCTAGACAATATGTAGGTGCTACTTATAGAGAAGTAAGGGAGATACTAGCTAGAAATAAAGATTTTCTAAAATGTATATTTAAGCCAGCGCCAACATTTTTAGGAGAAACTATTCCTGTAAGTGGTAATGGAGATATTACAAATGATAAATAAGTGGTGATTGGGGGCCAGGTCTTGAATCCCCATTTTTTTATATAAAAATGGAGATTCAAGACCTGGCCCCCAATCACCATAAGTTGGTATTTTGGGAAGTTCACTCTTTTTTTGATTGTTGTGATATATTTTATTATTTACATTCATAACTTGAACATTTTGATTCATCTGGTTGTTGTGTATTACATCTTTTTGTAGGAGTAACAATAATTTCGCTTAGAGTACAACGGCCATCTAATTTGTCATTATATATACAGCTTCCAACTGTACAAGAGATTTTTTGATTATTATTTGACATTTTTTACCTCCATTAATTTATTTATAAAGTTATAATTTTATTATGTGTAAATTTTATTTTTATATTCTTATTTTATGAGGTAATGAAAAATAAAAATTTGCAAAATTATGTAAATTGTGTTACAATATAAATAAGTATTTTAAAAATAGCATAAAAAACATTACCATAGGGAGGACATTGAAATATGAATAACACATTACCAATTTCTAATTACAAAAAAGAGATAATGCAGGCTGTTGCAAATCATGCAGTTACAATTATTACAGCTGAAACAGGATCTGGTAAATCAACACAGGTTCCACAATTTTTATATGAGGCTGGATATCAGGTTATAGTTACAGAACCTAGACGGATGGCTGCTTGGTCTTTAGCAGAAAGAGTTGCTGAAGAAATAAAGTCTTCATTAGGAGAAATAGTAGGATTTAGAACTGGTTTTGAGAGAAAAGATTCTACTAATACATCTATATTGTATTGTACAGATGGATTAGAACTAGTTCGTGAAATTACAGATACAAAGGACAAGCGAAAAGTGTTAATTATAGATGAAGTCCATGAATGGAACTTAAATATAGAAACACTTGTTGCTTGGTCAAAGAAAAAAATCAATGAGGGCTGGAATACTAAGGTAGTTATTATGAGTGCAACTTTGGAAAAAGAAAGTCTTACAAAATATTTTGGAGAAGACGCATATCTTTTGAATGTTCCTGGGAAAATTTTTCCAGTTGAATTTAGTGAGAGATATGAAAATGAGTTGATTCCAACTGTTAAAGATATGATTCTTGATAAACATAATACTTTAGTATTTGTACCAGGCAAAAAAGAGATTTCAAATGTAATAGAAGAACTTTCTTTTATGAATGATAGTGCAGTTATTTTACCATTACATGGTAAACTGGATAGTGAGGAACAGAAGAAGTGTTTTGAAGCTTATTCTATTCCAAAAGTTATTGTTGCTACAAATGTAGCTCAAACTTCAATCACTATTCCTGATATTGATGCAGTAGTAGATACAGGTAAAGAAAGGAGACTGGAAGTACATGATGGTATTCAGGGCCTTTTCTTAAGAAATATTAGCAAAGCAGATTGTATGCAAAGGAAAGGGCGTGCTGGAAGAACAAAGGAGGGAAAATATATACTTTGTTCAGATTCATCTTTTGATTCAAGAACAGAGTTCTCAGTTCCAGAGATTCAGAGAGGTATTTTAAATCAGATTGTTCTTCGTCTTGCAACTTGTGGAATTGACGCATTAGAATTGGAATTTTTCCATCAGCCAAATGATGAAGCCTTAATACTTGCAAAGCAAACACTTATTAATTTAGGAGCAATTAAACCAAATAACAAAGTAACAGAGATAGGATACAAAATGGCCAAAATGCCAGTATCTGTTGAAACTGCAAGAATGATTATTGAAGCAGAAAAATATGGTGTTACAGAAGATGTTATTTGTATTGCTGCTATATTAGAAGTAGGAACTTTATTAGATTATCGGCCTAAAAAGGGATTAGGAGGATGTCAGGTTTCATATTATAATTTCACAAGTGAAAATCAAAGTGATTTACTTGCGGAATATGATGTATGGAAAAATATCAGCAAATTGAAATATATAGATTTCAAAGAATTATCTATTAATAAGAAATCTTATTTTCGTATCAAAGAACTTATTAAAAAGATGTATGAGGTATTAGAGGGAATAGTAACAATATCTTCTTCAGGAGATAGGGAAGCTATTAAGAAATCATGTTTAGCTGGTATGATAAACCATGTATACAAATATGAGCATGGTGAATACATTAATGGAGATGGAAAGCCAAGAAATTTAGACAATCATAGCTGTTTAAGTGGCTGGAATAATCCTAAGCTTCTTGTTGGAATTCCAAAAATTATTGAATTTAAAGATTCTTGGGGTTGGAAAAGAACGATGGATTTAGTTTGTATGGCAACAAAAGTAACAGTTGGAGACTTAAAAGAAATAGCACCAGATTTTGTGACACAGAAAGATATAGACGCATATTATTCTTGCTCTGCTGATGCTGTAAAAGTTACAAGAAAAACTTATTTTAGAGATATTCTCATAGATGAAAAAGAGGAAGTAATTCAAAATCATCCAGATTATGAAAGATTAAAAGAAATTTATGAGAATGAAAATAAGAAAGAAAATTACTATGAAAGCATATATCAGAGAACAGTAATAATTGATGGGAAACAATTTGAGGTTTCATATGATTGGAAGCAAAAAGCAAGTATAACCATTGATGAATATACTCTTTATCATACTGAAGTGAAAGAAGTAATTCTTGATAATGGCAAAAAGGTAGAAGTATATTATTGTGGCTCATGCTGTCATTCCAAAAGAAATACCAATATTGTAGCATTAAGAAATGCAGTAGAGAATGATAGAGTTAGAAAATGTTTTGAAAGAAAAAGAGAAAATCTTCCAAGATTAAAATCTAATACTATTAAATCTGCATTAGAACTTATTGAGTATATTGGAAAACAAGAGGTAACTTGTGGTAATGGGGGATACGGTGAACCGATTTATGGATTTGGATGTTTTGTATTGGAAAAGAATTCTCTTCATTTAGAATTATTAGAAGATGAAGAGAAAGCAGAAGAAAATACACAAGAAGCTATAGAGTTTCTGTATGGTAAATTTATCAGAGAGAATTTTTATGATAAAAAGTTCAAATTCAAAAAAGGTGTAAAGGGCCTGTCTCCAAAAGAACAGAAAGTAAAATCAGAATTTGATTCAGAAGTTCAAGAGCTACTAAGAGGATTAAATATTAGTAATATAGAAGAAAATGTAACTTACCTAGAAGAACTTTATTCTATATTGATAGAGGATTTAAAGATAGTAGCTTAAGTTGAATTTGCAAAGAGCCTGCTAACAATTGTTAGCAGGCTCTTTTAATATTATAAATTTAGTTGATAATCACTTTATTTTATGATATTATTCAACTATAAATTATAAGATAATAATAATTAACAAATATAAAGGAGACAAGAATAAATGTTTTCAAAAATAGGAAAATTTAAACCATGTGGAATATTTACAAAAGGACATTTTATTTTGATTGTTTTGACAATAAGTAGTATCATATTAGTATTAAAGAAAACAATAATAAAAAGTAAAGAAGAAGTATATAAAATAATAAAAAGATTAACAGTAATAATGTGTATATTAGAAGTTATTAGGATAATCTATAGTATATCTCAAAATTCATTATATGAAGTAAATACATATATGCCATTATATTATTGTAGTATGTTATTATATGCAGGATTATTAAGCTCTTTTGGGAAAGAAAAACTAAAAAGAATGGGAGATGTGTTTTTGGCAACTGGCTGTATAATTGGAGGAATTGTTTTTATAATATATCCATCTACATCATTATTATCATATCCAGCTTTCCATTTTTTAAGTATTCATAGCTTTTTGTTTCATGGTGTAATGATATATTTGGGGATATTAGTAAATAAGACAGAATATATAAAATTAAAAAAAGAAGATATTAAATATTTTGCAATTTTAGTAGGAATTATGTGTATATTAGCATTAATTGTAAATAATATTTTTGATAGTAATTTAATGTTCATATCACAAAACTTTTGTGGAACTCCTATTGAAATATTATATAAAATGACTAATGGAAGCTTTTTATTTAGTTTGATAATGTCAATAGGACAAATGACAATTCCATTTTATCTTACTTTTTATGTGATAAAGTTTAAAGAATATTATAAAGAACATTATAAGAAAACAGAAAAACTTAAAATTAATGTATAAAGGGAGATTTAAAAAGCATGGAATATATAGAATTCAAGAATGTAAATAAAAAATATAAAATGGGAGAAGTAGAAATAAATGCTTTAAACAATACAAATTTTCAAATAAATAAAGGAGAATTAGTTGTTATTGTAGGGCCAAGTGGAGCAGGAAAAACAACAGCATTAAATATACTAGGAGGGATGGATACTGCAACTTCAGGAAATGTATATGTAGATGAAAAAGATATAACAGAATTAAATAATAAACAACTAATCAAATATAGAAGAAATGATATCGGATTTGTTTTTCAGTTTTATAATCTAGTACAAAATTTAACAGCAAAAGAAAATGTAGAACTTGCAACACAATTATGTTCTAATGCATTAGATGCTCAAGAAATATTAGAGAAAGTAGGATTAGCAAGTAGAAAAGATAACTTTCCAGCACAATTATCAGGAGGAGAGCAACAAAGAGTTGCGATAGCAAGAGCAATAGCAAAAAATCCAAAACTTTTACTTTGTGACGAACCAACAGGAGCACTAGATTATAAAACAGGAAAAAGTATTTTAAAGCTATTGCAAGATATGGCAAGAAATGAAAAAATGACAGTTATAATAATTACACATAATGTTGCTATATCTCCAATGGCAGATAAAGTTATTCACTTTAAAAATGGAACAGCAGAGAAGATAGAAATAAATGATACACCAGTATCAATAGAAGAAATAGAGTGGTAAAATTATGAAAAAATCTTTGTGGAAAAATAATTTTAAAGAAATAGTAAAAACCAAAAGAAGATTTATATCAATTTTAATAATGGCTTTTTTAGGTGTTGGCTTTTTTTCAGGCCTAGTTGTTACACGGTCCAGATATGCGAGATAGTCTTAAGATATATGCAGATTCATCTAATTTATTTGATATAGATATTATTTCAACATTAGGATTAACAGATAATGATGTTGAAGCTATAAAAAATATAGAAGGAATGGAAAATAGTTATGGAATAAAGACAAAAGATTCTATGGCAAAAATAGAGGGAAAAGAAAGCATATGTAAAGTAATAGAATATAATGAATATTGTAATAAACCAGCAATAATAGAGGGAAGATTACCTGAAAAAATAAATGAATGCTTATTAGATAAAAATTATTCAATAACAGATAATATTTCTGAATTTATAGGAAAAACAATAATACTTGAAAACGAAGAAGCAGATTCTGAGGACAATAATATTTTTAATCAGAAAGAATTTACTATTGTAGGAATTGCTGAATCACCATTATATATATCAAATGAAAGAGGAAATACAACAATAGGAAATGGCTCAATTAATTTCTTTATTTATACACTTCCTGATGTAATTAATATTGATTATTATACAAATGTATATGGATTTGTTAAAGGTACTAAAGAGTTAGAATTAAATAGTAATGAATATTGGAAATTAGTAGATTTGACAATATTAAAATTAGAAGATATAAAAGAAAAACAGGAACAGGAAAGATATAAGCAATTAATTTCTGAAGCAGAAAATAAGTTAAATGATGCACAAGAAGAATTTAATACAGAAAAACAAAAAGTAGATAAGGAACTTGAAGATGCAGAAAAAAAGATAGAAGAAGCGAAAAATGAGATTTTGAAATCTGAAAATGAATTAAAGAAATCTGAAAAAGAAATTAATTTACAAGAAAAAAATGCAAAGCAACAATTTTTGGTATCAGATAAAAAAATGAATGATGCAGAAAATCAAATTGCTGAAAAAAAGAAAGAGCTAGAAAATGGAAAAACTGAATTAGAAAATAATAAAAAAGAAGCACATAAAGCAATAGAACAACTTGATAATGGAATAGATGAAGCTAATAAGAATCTTAATGAGTTACAACTCCAAAGAGAAGAACTAGAAAATAATAATTTGGATACAAGCAATATAGATGAACTTATAGTAAAAGTAGAATCAAACATAGAGTTATTAGACAAGCAAAAGTTGCAAATACAAAAACAGCTATTAGATGCAGAAAATTACTTGAATAACGGGCAAAATGAAATATTAAAAGCAGAAAATGAATTAGAAAACCAAAGAAATATTTTTAATAAAACTCAAAAAGATACAATGAATAAAATTGCAAGTGCAAAAGTTAAAATAGAAAATGGAAAAAATGAATTAAGAAAAGCGAAAGTTGAAATAGAAGAAAAACAGATTGAATTTAAAAATAAAAAACAAGAAGCAATTACAAAGTTGAATGATGCACAAAAAGAACTTGACAATGCAAAAGAGGATATAAGTAAAATAGAAAGAGCGAAATGGTATATTAAAAATAGAAAAGATAATTTGGGTTATACAAATATTATTGATGCAATAAAAACAATTACAAATATATCTAAATTATTTCCAGCAATATTCTATATTGTAGCAATATTAATTAGTTTAACCTCAATGACAAGAATGATAGAAGAAGAAAGAACCGAAATAGGAACATTAAAAGCATTAGGGTATACGAATATACAGATAATAATAAAATATATTTTATATGCATTTTTAGCATGTGTTATTGGAGGCTTTTTAGGAATGACAGTTGGATTTTATCTAATTCCAAATATAGTTTGGGATATATATGACACAATATATAAAATACCAGAATTCTATACTCTATATAGGTTAGATATTGGGTTGTTAGGATTAATTATTTCATTTGTTTGCATTGGTGGAGCTACAATTTTTGTTGCAACAAAAGAATTGAAGAATGTGCCAGCAATATTGATGAGACCAAAGGTACCAAAAAATGGAAAAAAGATTTTATTAGAAAGAATTTCATTTATTTGGAATAAATTTAATTTCTCTAAAAAAGTAATAGCAAGAAATATATTTAGATATAAAAAAAGAGCAATTATGACAATAGTAGGTATTGCAGGGTGTACAGGACTTATGGTTACAGGATTTGGATTAAAAGATTCTGTTATTGATATTCCTACATCACAATATGGAGAAATTTTTACTTATAATATGTCTATTTCATTGTCAGAAGATAAAAATTTAAGCAAAATAGAAGAAATATTAAATAATAATGAAAGTATAGAAAGTTATTCTAAATTGTGTACAACTACGGGGAAATTAAAAGGAGAAGATATCAATTATGAAACAGCAATTTTCGTCCCAGAATCAATAGAAAATTTTCAAAAAGTATGTTATTTAAAAGATGCAAAAACTCATGAGAAACTAGAACTAACAGATGATGGAATTATTATTTCTGATAAAGTTGCAGAAATGTTAAGTGTAAAAAAAGGTGATAGTATTATACTAATTGATAGTGATAATTCAGAATATTCATTTAAAATAGTAGGTATTGCAGAAAACTATGTTTCAAATTATGTATATATGACTAAAAACTTTTATGAAAATAATATTAGAACTTATAAAACAAGTATGATTTTAATAGATACTAAAAAAGATATGACAGTTGATATAAAAAATCAAATATCTGAAAGATTTTTACAAATTGAGGGAGTTGCTGCTGTAAGTATGGTTTCAGATACAATGAAAGCAATTGAGGATATGTTAGGCTCATTAAATTATGTAGTTATAATTTTAATTGTTGCTTCAGCATTACTTGCATTTGTTGTATTATACAATTTAGCTAATATAAATATAGGTGAAAGACAAAGAGAGATTGCAACATTAAAAGTTTTAGGTTTTTATGATAAAGAAGTTGACAATTATATAAATAAAGAAAATATAATATTCACTTTTATGGGGGTATTTATTGGTTTAATATTTGGATATTTTTTAACAGAAATGATTGTTATGAGTGTGGAAATAGATAAGTTAAGATTTATTAGAAATATAAGAACTATAAGTTATGTATATGCTTCTGCTATATCAGTGTTTTTTTCTCTTATAGTTAATTATATTATTCATTTTGTTTTGAAAAAAATTGATATGATAGAAAGTTTAAAAAGTGTAGAATGATATTTAGGGAGAAATAGTAAAATGGAATATAAATACTTATTAGATATTGGATTAATAATAGTAGTAGTAAAGATATTTACATTAATAACGCAAAAAATAAAGATGCCAAAAGTATTAGGTGGATTAATAGCAGGAATAGTGCTGGGACCAGCAATGTTAGATATTGTACAAAATAGTACAATATTGGAGGCATTATCAAAATTTGGAATAATTTTAATAATGTTTTTAGCAGGTATGGAAACAAGTATAAAGAAATTTATATCAAATAGTAATAAGTATATAGTAATAGCTTCAATAGGAGTAATAGTTCCATTGATTTTAGGTACATTAGTTAGTCTTATATATGTACAAGATTTGAAAATGAATTTATTCTTTGGAGCAGTTATAACAGCCACATCAGTTAGTATAACAGTAGAGACTTTGATAGAAATGAAGAAAATAAAATCTAGTGTAGGAATGGCAATATTAGGAGCAGGTGTTGTTGATGATATAATAGGGATTGTATTTTTGACTATAGTTATGAATAGTGGGAATTTACAAGTATCAACCTTTACTTTAATGATGTTAAAAATAATAATATTCTTTTTAATGGCAATAATTTTAGGGTTACTATTATTTAAAGTATTTGAGAAAATTGAAGAAAAAGATATAAAATCAGAGCAGATGCCTACATATTCAATAGCTTTTGCTTTGATATTGGCTTATATTGCTGAGAGATTAGGAGTTAGTGGAATTATTGGAGCGTATATAGCAGGATTAGTTATAGGTAATACAGAAAAGGGAAGAAAAGTAAAGGGAAAGATAGATTTAGTAGTACACATGATTTTTTCACCAATATTTTTTGCAAGTATAGGTTTAAATTTAACAACATTAAGTCTTAATAAACCAGTATGGATATTTATAATAATATTTACAGGAGTTACAATAGTTAGTAAAATAATAGGAAATGGTTTAGGAGCAAAACTATGTGGTTATACAAATGATAAAGCAGTTCAAATTGGAATAGGGATGGCTACAAGAGGTGAAGTTGCACTTATTATGGCAGATGAAGCAAAGAAATTGGGATTGATAAATGAGGAAATATTTTCTATTGTTATAATAACAGTTCTATTAGTGACAATAATAACTCCAATGTTATTACATTATAGCTTTATGAAAAATACTGTTATAGAAGATGCTAAGAATAATCCTTGATTATGTTTGTGGTGATAGGGGGCCAGGTCTTAAATCCTCATTTTTGTATAAAAAATGGGGATTTAAGACCTGGCCCCCTATCACCACCATGGACTTTTTTTAATTACATTCATTATTAGTTTTTTCACAAATCTCTGGTGGCTGTTTAAAACTTAGATACCAACTAATACCATTTTGATTTTCGTTTATAGCATTTTGCCTTTCTTCTAATTCACAGAATGTTTGAGGTGGGGGGACAATAACAGGTTGCCCAGGCATCCAGTTTGCAGCAGTAGAGCCTTTACTACAATCAGCCATTTGTAATGCTTGAACTGTTCTTATAATTTCAGGTATGAATCTACCAACATTTAATGGATAAATCATAATTGTTCTTATAATTTGTTTATCATCAATTATAAAAACATTTCTAACTGTTTCTGTTGTACTTATATCATTTGAAATCATTCCATACTTTCTTGCGATTTGACCGCTTCTATCTGCAACAATAGGGAATGGAAGTTTAATACCAGTTTTACAATATATATCATATATCCATGCTAAATGAGATGGATTGCTATCAATACTTAATCCTAAAAGTTCTGTATTCATTTGCTGAAAATATGTATAAGCTCTTGAGAATGCTATCATTTCTGTTGTACAAACAGGGGTTACTCTATATTCAATTTTCTAACTTTATTAAATATATAATGCTATATAAGAAACTAGAAAAAAATAGGTGAATTTGCAGTACTAAATAATAAATTGAAAAATAAATTGAAAAATGTTAAAATAGTTGAAATTTATGACGAAATTTGTTATAATATAGGTATTGATTTTTAAATATATAAGGTTTAATGTAAGACCTTAAAAAACTAAAAATATTATAAAAGGGAAGGTAAGTATTTATGAAAGAAAGTAAAAAACGATTATTAAGTAAAAAAATAATAATCATTGTAACAATAGTAATATTGGCATTATTAATAACAAAAAACCTAGTTTTAGCAGATACCATAAAACTAGAAGCAAAAGTTAGTAGTACTACAACAGAAGTAAAAGATGGACAAGAATTAACAATTACATTTAGCTTAGACAGATACAATGAAATAGAAAAAGGTATAAATGCTTATAAAGCAACTCTAGTATATGACAAAAACATTTTTGAAGAAGTATTAGAAAAAGATTTTAAAAGTCAAAATCATTGGGAAGAGCTGAAATATAATAAAGAAACAGGAGAATTTATAGCAATAAAAAAAGCTGGAAGTATTTCACCAGAGGATATAGTAAAAATTGATTTAAAAGCAAAAAGAGAATTAAAAGCAGGAGAAACAGAAATAAAAATAACAGATGTAGTATCTTCAGAAGGAAAAGCAGATATACAAATAAATGAAGCAAAAGTAGAAGTAGATATAATAGAAGATCAAGAGGAAATACCAGATGTTCCTGAAAATCCAGACAAACCAGATAAAATAACTTCAAAAAAATATAAAATAGAACAAAACTATATATTAAGAATTTTACCAGAAACAACAATAAAGCAATTTAAAGAAAATGTAACAACAGATAATGAAATGGTATTTATAGATGAATATGGAAACACAATGACAGATAATGAAATTATTTCAACAGGTGTAAAAATAAAAGTAGGAAAAACCTTACAATATACTTTAATAGTAATTGGAGATATAGACAAAGATGCAAAGATTACAATAAATGATATTGCAAAATTAAAATTACATCTTATAGAATCTGAAGTTTTAACAGGAATGCAGCTAAAAGCAGCATATGTAGATAATGACAATGAAGTTACGATAAATGATTTGGCACAATTAAAGTTAGTTTTAATAGGATTATTAAATTTACAAAGTGAGTAATTTATTTTAGAAATGAAAATAGAAAATATAAGAAATGGGGGATTAGTAGATTATGAAAAAACATTTAAAAAATAATAAAAGTAAACTTAAATATATTTTTAGAATAAGTACAATTACTGTTTTATTATTAATGGTGTTTTTAGGAGTAATTTATGCAGTAAGCAATTTTTCTACAAAAGGTGAGTTAAATGATGATGGAGAAATAAATTATGCTGATGTAAGTTTATTACAATTACATTTAATACATTCAAAAGAATTACCAGAAGATAAGTTAGAAAATGCTGATATGAATAATGATGGAGAAATAACAATAACAGACTTAAATCTTTTAATTAAAAAGATAGAAAAAACAATAGAATATGAAGCAACAGTAAGAGAGATAGAAGTAAATAATTATTATCCAAATAGAAATGAAGAAATAACAATAAGTTTAGATATTGATGTGACTTATAGTATTGATATTAAAACTATAACTATTAGTGGAAAAGAATATGAAACAGTAAAAAATGAACAAAATTTATATGAAGTTAAATTAAATGTAGGAGACATAAATGGTGTAAAAGAATATGCAATTGAAAAACTAACTCTTATAAATGAAGAACAAATTAAAGTAAATAAAACAGTTAAAGTAGAAGTATTAAAATCACAACCTCAAATTGAAAACTGGATATTAACAGAAGACTTAGAAAAATCAGAATTAAATATATCATTTGATGTAGTAGATTCTGATGAAGCAATAACAGGAACAGGAGAATATATAATTACTGAAAAGAAGGAAGAAACTGAAAGTTCAGAAGAGACAAATTATATACAACATGGGGGAGTAGAAGTTGGTACTAATAAGATAAATGTAAAAGTGGAAGAAAACAAGAAATATCAAATATTAGTAAATGTACCATACAACTTAGATACAGATACTTTAGAACAAGAAGTAGACAATACAGGAAGACTTACAAAAGATGAAGAATTAATACTTATAAAAGATTATGAATTCCAATTATCTAATATAAAAATTTATAAAGAAGAACATGAAGACGAAACTTCAGAAGAATTTAATTTAGAAGAAAATATAATAGTAAAATTTGATAGTACAAATGGAACAGAATATTTACCTCAAATTGCAATTATAAATGGAAAAAGATATGAGCTTACAAAAGAAAACAATACATATACAACATTTATAGATGGATTTAACAATACAGGTAATCAAAAAATAACTATAGAAAAGGTTATTTTAGATAATGGAAAAGAATTTGAAGTAAATCAAGAAACACAAGTAAAAATAATAAAAAATGCACCAACTGTTGCAAGATTTAGAAGCCATGAGAATACAGAAGAAAAGAACATGGATATGCTTATATTTGTAAAAGATAAAGATAAAACAATAACTAATTTAACTGTAAAATTAGTTGATGAAAATGATAATGAAATTACATCAAGAGATTTAACAGAGCATTTAAAAGATGAAAACTTAAATGATAGTGAAGAAGAAGATATAAAAAATACATATTATATAAATACAAGTATAAATTTAGAAAATGTGCAATTACCAGATAAATATAAAATAAAATTGATTGCAACTTATTGTTTGTCTGAAAATGAGGAAAATTACACATATACAAAAACTCTATTAGAAAATGAAGAAGAATCTAATCCAATTGTTAATATAGAAAATGTACAAATATCAAATAAATATCCTGAAAAAGGAGAAAATATTACATTAACATATAAAATAGAAACAAATAAGGAGAACACTAATATAACACATATTAGAGTAAATAACTTAAGATGTATTGCAACAAAAAATATAGATGAGCAAGGAAATGCAACATATTCTGTAACTCTAAATGCAGGAGAAACAGCAGGTATAGTAGACTTAAATACAACAGACATTATATTTGAAGAAAATACATCGGTTGGTGTAACAAACCAAGTAAAAATAGATGTTTTAAAAGAAAAACCTACAAGTGAAGCATTCTCACAAATAGATGACATAAACAATAGATCTGTAAGATTAACTGCAAACATAGTAGACCCAGATAAAGCATTTATAACTGGAAAAGCAGAACTTGTAAGAAACAGTGATAGTGAAATAGTAGCGACTAAAACATTTGATGCTGAACACATTACTTTTGAAATAAATAATATTGAATTAGGAACACAATATACATTAATTGCAAAAATGACATATGATAGAGATACTAATGAAATAGAAGAAGAAACAAATCAAAACTATGTAGAAGATGAAATATTCAGAGAAAGACCAATTCAATTAATTGCAGATTATCAGCTAGAAATAAATAATATAAAAACATATAATGGAGAAAAAGAAACAAAATATTTTGAAAGAGGACAAGAAGTAACAGTAAGTTTTGATAGTATTAACCAAACAGAATTCTATCCAGTTTATGCAATTATAAATGGAAAACAATATGAATTAGAAAAAGTAGAACAAAATTATAAAACAAAGATACCAGTAGTTTCTGCATTTGGACCAAAAACAATTACAATTGAAAAAGTAATTTTAAATAATACAAAAGAAATTGAATTAACAGAAAATAATGAAATACGAGTAGGAATATTAAAATTAAGACCAACTATTACAGATTTTGGATATAGTGAAAATGCAGATAATGGAAATATTGATGTATCATTTAAAGTAAATGATACAGAAGATGCAATAACAGATGGAACTATAAAAGTAATAAATGAAAACGGAGATAAAATAAAAGAAGAAAAATTAACTGGCAATTCAAATGGAATAAGCTTTGAAAAAGGCGTTTGTGAGGAATTTGAAATACAAATACTTGCAGATTATGATTTAGATACAAATCAAATTACAACTGGAGATAATGAATATGAAAATCAACAATTACTTAAAGAAGGAATTAATATAAGTGCAGAGCGTTTGATTGAAGTAAAAGATATTATAACAATAAATCTATATTCAAAAGAAGACCCAACAGCAGAAGTTAGTAGTATAACAGAAGAAAAATTGTCTACATTAGATAATTATATAGTAAAAGTTATACAAAAAGAGATGCCTGTATTCTATGCTAAAATAAAGAGCTATGAAATAACAGAAGATGGAAATCTAGATTTTATTTTAGATTATGATAATGTAATTCAATATGAAAATGGCAAAAAACAAAATAAATTAAAAGTTACGTATGGTAAAGTAAATAATGGAGTTGCTGAAAATAAGAGTATAGAAGCTTTAATTGCAGAAATAGAAGCAAATCCAGATGGAGACTTTACACTAACACAAGACTATGATGTATCTTATTTAAAAACAACAAATAGTTCACTTATTACATGTGAGTTTAGAGGTACATTAAATGGAAATGGACACAAAATATATAATTTGGGTAAACCATTATTTGATACACTAGAAAGTGCAACAATTCAAAATATTCAATTAGAAAAAGTGAATTTAATGGATGCAACAAGTAGAGGAAGTATAGCAAATATTGCTACAAATACTACTATAAAAAATATACACATTAAGAACTTGAATATAACAACAAAGGTAAACCAAGTAGGTGGAATTGTTGGTGATTTGAATTCAGGAAATATTGAAGAATGTAGTATAAGAAATTATAATTTAAATACATCTGGTCATATCAGAGTAGCAGGAATTGCTGGTGCAATGACAGGAGGAACAATTAAAAATTGTTATGTACAAGGTGAAGTGCATTCAACTCAGACTAAAGATGGTAATGGAATAGGAGGTATTTTAGGTCACGCATTAGAAAATACACCAGTTACTATTGAAAACTGTATTACAAAAATAAATTATGTATGGAGTGGTGGAGGACCTAGACTTAATGGTGCCATAATAGGATTAGGAAATGGTACAGTTGCAACTTTAAAAAATAATGTAAGTTTATCAACTGGTACAGGTGTTTATAAAGTACATGGTGGTAATATTAATCCAAATGCTTCTACTAATAACTATGAACTAGAAGAATCTGAATTAATATCTAATGCTTCAGGAGAAAGAGTAAAGAAAGTTTCTAAAGATAATATAACAAAAGAATTCTTTAAAGATAGTGCAAAATTTGATGAAAATGTATGGAATTTAGATGATGTGTCTTATGACCATATGCCAACATTAAAAGGAAATAAACAACAAGAAAATGAAACAGAAACAGATACAGAAGAGATAGATGCGAACTTATATATACCAGAATATGATAGAATAAAAAATACACCAGGATTTAATACAAATAAATTAATAGCATATAATAATATACAAAAATTAATGCCATATTATGATGCAAAATATGTAGTATTAGATAGTGTTAGTATATCAAATACAGATACATTAAATACAAAAACTATAAAACATATACTACCATTTGCAGACAATAAACTTGTAACATATTTAACATCAAAAGCATATAACGGAATAACAAGTATAAAAGTTGTATTCACTGATTATACTGTAGAACAATATGAAGTAAACTTTGAAAAACTTATGGGAAATATTGCAATATATAAAATACCAGAATTAAATCTAAGTTATGCATTTGGAAATTATATTGTAAATGAAAATTCAGAAGTTGTAAAAAAACTAGCTGATTATATCAAATCATTAGATTATAACACAGTATTAGAGCCACTTACTGCAGCAGCAGATAGCAGATTATATAGAGATAATTATAATAATGTAATTAAAAATATGGCAGAAGAAATGGCACTTCAAATTTTACAAAATGATGAATGTAGTATACTTATGTTAAATAATGAGATTCTAAACAAAAAAATAGAAAAAGAATTAATTGGAACTGAAAAAATAAATAAAATGATATATGCTTATAATTATTATCAACGTTGGTATGGATTTGAAATAGGTGGTGCAAGAGTATCAGACATATTACTATTTGAAGGTAAAATGTATTCAAATTCAATGACATTTTATAATGTACTAAATGAAGTACTTGTAGGAAATCTAAATCCAGGAGGAACAGATGGATTTTATACAAGTTGTCTAAAAAAATATACAGGAAGTTCAACTGTTGGCTATTTCCTAAATTATATAATAGCTAATATTGGTGGATATGAAGATGTAAATGACTGGTTTACTGAGTATTTTGGTGCTAGAAATATACTAGCTGAAGTTTCAGTAGATCATCTACCTGAAATAGGGTATCGTGGTTGGTATCAACTTACCAAAAAGGCAAAAATGATACTTCCAGTTATTACTTTACCAAATGATTGTGCGTATATGATTTCTGGACCTGCTCATTTACAATTTGGACCTTCACAATTATATCATAAAGATCCTCAGACTGAAGCTGGAAGAACAGAAGTTGAAAACAAAGTAAATAATCATGTTAAACTTGTAAAAAGCCATTTTTCTACTTTAGCAGATTCATTTGACTATAAAAAATGGAATAACTACTGTATTATGGTCTATGATTGTACAAAAATAATTACAGGTTATAAAAATACTTATTTCCCTGGTACAAATATTGTAATATCAACAGGTCCAGTTTATACACAAGGAAAAGTTGGTCTAGAATATCCATTCTTTAAGAATTTTAGTGAAGTTTTTGGACTATGGCAACCAGGTGGTAGCTCAGCTGGTGTAGGTAATACTGCTGGATTCCTATGGTTTCAAGCAAGACCAGGACTTACTAATTTTGATACTTGGACACACGAATTTGAACACGCTTTATATGATAAAATAATGTTATATCAACGTGGTGCTAGAGTGCAACTTGAAACACTTACAGAAGGTAATGTTCAACAATATGCTAATTGGAGTGAAAACAATCTTACTCAAGATGTTGGACCATATTACTTTAATACATCTTTCTATTTGAATAAAGAAGGTAATGCGACTCAAAATCTAACTCCTGAGAGAATTAATACAAGGGAAAAATTAGAAAATTATTATAAAGGACAACAAAATGCACTAGATTTACTAGATTATATTGAAGGAAAAGCATTTATTAGATTAACACCAGAACAACAAGCAAAGATTGCTACAAGAATGAATATATCTGCTGGTTGGTCTTCTTGGGGAGGAATTACGGCAGCACAAGCTACTGCTATGAATTTAACATCATTAGAAGCTTTATATGATAATAGAATTGTGCTAAGACCAAATAATGCTTGGGGAGTAAGTGTAAGAGGATTAGCTGTAATTAATGGACTTGGTTCAAATGATTATGGATTTGAATCCGTATGGGTAAACCGTTGGTTTTTAGGTCATTTAGATGGTGGATATGCTGATGCATTCTCTACTAAACGTAATTTCTTTGAAATGTTAGGTTATGCTGGAGTTGATGGATATGTTACTTATGGTAGTAGAGCATCTGCTAATGACTTAGATGCGATTAAGAAAATTACTAAAATGGTAACTGGTACTGAAATGGATTGGAAACAATACAAAATGAGTAGATATGCAACAGTTGAAGAAAATATTAATAATAATAAATATATAGATGTTCAATACATGATAGACAGATTTACTGAAGCATTAATAAATGATGCTAATAATGGAGATAGAAATATATCTCAAAGAACAAATCTTAGAAAGATATATTATCATTACTTAAAGAGTGCTACAAATGACTTTGTGGCTGACCCACTTGGAACAGATGTTGAAGTAACACATATACAAACAGCAGAAGAATTAGTAGAGAAAATTAATAATAAACCTTATGGCTACTATGTACTAGATAATGACATTGATTTCTCAGAAATGACTACAAATGTAACTCAAACATTTATGGGTAGATTAGATGGTAATGGACATAAAATAATTGGTAATAAAATACCTATATTTAATAAAATTAGATATGGATATGTTGGAAACTTAACATTAGAAAACACAGATATTCCAAGAACTAATACTACTTCAGGAGCTTTAGCTAATAAAATAGAAGCTAGTACAGCAGAAAAAATAAATGTTACAGGATTAAAAATGTTCTTGGGTGCTAGAAATGATTTAGCTTTAATTGGTGGAGCTGTTAGTAATGTAATTACTAGAGAATGTACTGTAGAGCGTTTAGTTACAAAGATTTCAAACAAAACTGAATTTGTAGAAAAATTAAGTGCTGAACCAGGTGGATTATTTGAATTAACAGGTGATATAGACTTTACTGGACATACAGCTACAACAAATACTATTATAGCAGGAACATTTACAGGAAAAATAGATGGAAAAGGATATACAATTTCAAATCTAAATAATAGTGCATTATTTGAACAATTTAATGGAACTGTAGAAAACTTAAATATAGAAAATTGTACAAATATAAAAGCAACGACAGACTTTGTTGGAATATTTGCATTAAAAAGTTCAGGCGCTAAATTTGCTAATATGAAATTTAATGATGTAACAGTACAAGGTAGAAACAATGTTGCAGTAGTAGTTGCAGTAGATAACAGTAATTCAACTTTTGATAAAATTAGTATCAAAAATGCTGATTTAAGTGGAAGTGGAGTATATATTGCAGGGCTTGTTGGTAGAAAATATGGAGGAACAGTAACAAATGTATATGTTGATGGTAATTTATCTGTTACAGCGATAGCAAATGCAGGAATTATAGGTTCAACAGAAACAAATGTTACAATATCAAATGTAATATCAGATGTAAATATTGAAAGAACATCAGATTCAGAAAATAAAAACAGAAAACAAAATGCAGGAATTGTTGGATTACCAATTAGTAATACAAGTCGTATAAAAAATTCATTAGCATTTGGAAATATGTCAGCATATACAGAAGATATGCTTCCTAGCAAATTTATGTATGCAGATGATGAAGCATTAATTAAAACAATGCTTACAAAATGTTATGAATATGCTGAAGCAACAGGAAAAAGCAATGTTACATCAAATACAAGTGGAAATTTAGATGCTATTTCTAAATCAGACTTAAATAAAGAATTTTATAAAAATTTAGAATTTGATGAAGACATTTGGGATTTAGATAATCTTAATAGTAAAGGATGTCCAGAACTGAAATAATATGAGACAATTAAACAAAATATAAAATCAGATAATTAGTTTTGAAGTGAACTCCAATTATTAAACTTTTGTATAATAATTTGGGTTCACTTTAAAAATTATTTGAATAAATAACTTTAAATTTGGGCTGTAAAAAGTCTATGGTGGTGATAGGGGGCCAGGTCTTAAATCCCCATTTTTGCATAAAAAATGGGGATTTAAGACCTGGCCCCCTATCACCACCATAGACTTTTTTACAGCCTTAATTTTTTAGTATAAAAATTATAAATTTTTCATAATCTTTATAAGAGGCAAAGAATAATAATATACCTAATATGGAAAATTATTTGTTTTAATGTGAGCTTGAGAAAGGAATAAGATAAAAATGAAAGAATCCTTAAAAACAAAGAAAGTAATACTAGGAAATGAAAAGTATACATATTATGAAAATGAGAAAGAAGAAATACTAATGAGAACACATAAAAGTGGTACAAAAGAAATTAAGGTTATTTTAAAAAGTCCACATCAATCAAACACAGAAAATATTGAAAAATATATAATAGAAGTCTTAAGTGATTTATATATACAAAGAAATGTACAAGAATTAATATAAAATTTTTCTCAAATTTAATATCCTTTTTCTATAAAACAAATTTTGAGAAAAAGGAGGAATAGAATGAAAAGAGTAGGATGTTTATATAGAGTTTCTACAAAAAAGCAAACATATAATAATGATATTCCTGTGCAAAAGAAAGCATGTAGACAATTTATACAAAAAAGAGATGATTGGATACTCACTAAAGAATACTTAGAATTAGGAGTTTCTGGTTACAAATTAGGTGAAAAAGAAAGAGATATTTTAAAAACCATAAAAAGAGATGTAGCAAATAATAAAATAGATATTTTACTTGTTTTTATGTTTGATAGAATAGGGCGTAGAGAAGATGAAACACCATTTGTTGTTAAATGGTTTATTGAACAGGGAATAGAAGTCTGGTCTGTTAATGAAGGACAAAGGCAAATAAAAGATAATTACGATAGACTAATTAACTATATTACATATTGGCAAGCTCAAAATGAAAGTGAAAAAATTTCAATAAGAGCAAGAGAAAAAAGAGTACAACTAACTAAACAAGGAATATATATGGGGAATTATGCACCTTATGGATATAAATTAATAGAAAGTGATATGATTACTAAAATAGGCAAAAGGAGAAAAATTCTTACTATATTTGAAGATGAAGCAAAAATAATAAGAACAATATTTCATTTAATTGCAAATGAAAAATATGGAACAGATAAAGTTGCAATTTATCTAAATGTAAATGGATATAAAAGAAGAAAAAAAGAAGTACTTTGGGATAATAATATAATAAATGAAATAGTAAGAAACCCAATATATAAAGGATATGTAACATTTGGAAAAAGAAAAAAAGATACAGAAGGAAATATAAGAAGCAAAAAAGAAAAGTGGACAATTTCAGATGTAGCAAATTCTGATATTATAATAGTTTCAGAAACTATATGGAAAAAAGCGAATGATTTAATTGATAGTAGAACAAGAAAAGGGAATAAAATATTAAGATTACTTTCAGGTTATACAAGATGTCGGATATTGTAAGGATTATATTGTTCCAAAAGGCAAGACAAAATATTGTTATATGGTTTGTAAAGGAAAACAAAAAACAGGACATTGTGAATATAATAGAAATTATAGAGTTGATGTATTAGAAGAGATTGTAAAAAAAGAAATTAAGCAATATTTAAATACATATAAAAAAATTGATTTAAAAAAATCAATTATTAAAAAAACTGAAAAAATATTAAAAAAAGATGAAAAGATTAGACTATTAAAACAAAGAATAAGTTATTCAGAAAATAGACTAATAGAATTAAAAAAAGAAGTAATATCAGCATTAATGTCAACAAATGAAAATAACAACAAAATAATTAATGAAAAATTTGATAAAGAAAATCAAAATATGAAAAAATTAAAAGAAGATTTACAAAAGTTAGAAGAAAAGATTGATAATGACAATATAAAAATAAAGCAATTAAAGGAATATATACCTAACTGGAGTACAGAATTTGAAGAATCATCATTAGAAACAAAAAGAATAATTTTAGAAAAATTAGTTGATAAAATATATTTATATAATGACAAAGTAGAAATTATTATAAAATATCCAATCTCCAAAATAATTGAAACTGAAAAGGAGAGAATATAATAAATTGAACATAAAAAAAGTAGGGTGCTTATATAGAGTTTCTACACTAAAACAAGTTGAGAAAAACGACATACCAATGCAAAGAATATCATGTGAAAACTTTATAAAATCACAACCTAATTGGAAACTAACAAAAGAATATGTTGAATTAGGGGTATCTGGATATAAAATAAGCGAATCAAAAAGAGATGCTTTGCAAGATATGAAAAAAGATGTACAAAATAAAAAAATTGACATCTTGCTTGTTTTTATGTTTGATAGAATTGGAAGAAAAGAAGAAGAAACCCCTTTTGTTGTTGAATGGCTGATAGACAGAGGAATAGAAGTCTGGTCTGTAAAAGAAGGACAAAGAAAAATTGAAAACAGAGCAGATAAACTAATAAATTATCTTACATACTGGCAAGCAGGAGGAGAAAGTGAAAAAACATCCATAAGAGTTAGAGAAGTACAAAAACAGATGGCTGAACAGGGAATATTAACATATGGAGGCAAAAGAAATGAACCTTATGGATATAATTTTATTAAAAGTGGGATTTTAACAAAAAAAGGAGTAGAAAGGCAGAAACTTATAATTAATCAAAAAGAAGCCGAAATTGTAAAAGATATATTTGAATTGTATGCCAAAAAAGGATATGGAATAGGAAGAATTGCTAAATATTTAAATGAAAAAGGGATAAAACCTAGAAGAACTGAACTTTGGAGTGTATCAACTGTTGGAGCAATGCTTAATAATCCAATATATATGGGGTACCCAGCATATAGAAAGAAAACAACAGTAAATGCTCAGGTTGCAAAAAAACAATCATTCGAAAATTGGATTTTACCAGAAAAGAAAAGATTAGATATCGCAATTATAAGTGAAGAATTATGGTACGAAGTAAAAAAAATTAGAGATTATAGGAATTTAAAAAATAATATAGATAAACAAAATAATGTAGATATAAAACCAAGACAAACGAATTCTAGATTATTGTTTATAGGAATGTGTAAATGTGGTGAATGTGGATATGCTTTTATGACATCAGGCTCTAAAAAGAAAAGAAAAAATGGTGAAGTAATAAAATATGATTATTATAGATGTTCAAGTGTAAGAAATTCTAATTTGTGTAATCTTGAAAATAAAAATATAAGAAAAGAACAATTAGAAGAAGTTGTATTAAAATGCATATATGATTTTTTAGATAGTTTGGAGAAAATGGATTTGTCTAAGGAAATAAAAAAGAGATTATTGAATAATTCTGGAAATGAGGAAAAACAACTAAAAAGTAGTATAGAACAATTAAAAGAAGTTGAAGAAAATCTTATGGTTTTGAAGAATGAAGTTATAAAAACTATTACTGGTAAAGGCAACTTTTCAGAGAATTTATTAAATGAACTTATTACTGAAAAAGAAAATCTAAAATTAAAGTTAACTAATAAAATTAAAAGTATAGAAAATAAAATAAAACAAAAAAATCTAGATGAGGAAATGTTACAAATTAAAGATAAAATACCTATATGGAAAGAAGAATTTAAAGAAGCGAATATTGAAGTACAAAAAATGTTGTTGTCTGAAATTATAAAAGAGATTAGAATTTTTAATGATAGATATGAGGTTGACTTTAAAATACAATTAAATGATTATATTAATAAAATATTCTGAAAAATATAGAATTTTTAGATTTTTCGGAATATTTTATTAATTTTAATTAAATAATAGTACAAGCTATTTGGTTATAGTTTTAAAATTTTGAAAAATACATATACAGGGGTAAAGTCTCCAGGATGACTAAAAAAAACTAACCATTTACCTTTATAATCATTTGAAGAAATAGGACCACAACTTGTTATAGCATCAAATTCAGGTGCTTTTTGTCCTATTTTTACATTTCCATTCATCATCAATTCATAATCCATAAATAAACTCCTTTCATAGTTTGATATATAATATTAGAACTTTTAAATAAATGTTACAAGATATCTAGATTTTTCTTGAAATTAACATAAATTTGTGAGAATATAGATATATCATCGTATATACGATAAATAATAAGTAGTGATTCATTTCTCGTAAAACAATTGTAAAGGAGGAATAATATTATGATGTATATTGAAATTGACGATTTAGTTGGAAATGCTTTTATCCCATATTTGCAACAAACAGGTAAACGCACACTGTCTTTAAAGAAGATTAATGAATTTGCAACAAACGTTGTAAACTATCTAAATGAAAAAGACGAAAATGCGTGTCTAAGATTATCAAGAAATCGGACAAATAATTTTTTCTATGAAAATTCCAATTTATTTAAATTGGATGAAGATGGAGAGGAGAAGAAAGTAGTATTAGCTGATGAGATAACAGATAGTTACTTAATAAAACGATTTTCAGGATATTTAAGTCTATCAGTATTATTAGCATTTAGAAATACTGAAAATACTAAAATTTTATTTGAAGAGTAATACATCTAAGTATTGCATTTTTTATGTAAATTTGCTAAAATATATTTAGGTTATATTTGGAAATCCAAAAAGTTTTAGTTTAAATCTTGGAGGATTGCCTCCAAGATATTATCAAGGAGGAAAAAATAATGGCAAGAAGAACAGAAAAACAATGCTTCCAGAGAGAATATGAGAAATACTTAATGGAGGAAATGGAAGAAGAGGAACGGCTTTGGGATGAGGAATGTGCATACTGGGAGCAGGAAAGGGATTATGAAGAGTATAGAGCAGAACAAAGAGAACTAGAAAGGCTTGAGCAGGAGGCACAACTAGAAGCAGAATATGCTGATATGGAATTTCTTAGCTGGCTGTGTTCTGATGACTTTTTGGAAGAATGCTTATGTCCATAATTGCATAACCAGCAGAGAATAGGTAATAAAAAATAATCATCCATAAGGATGGTTATTTTTTATCTATATAAAATTGTATTAATTTTCAAACAGACGGATTAACATTCAAAGTTTTATTATTAGTATATATAACCATACCAGGCTTAGATCCAGATGGCTTTTTAACATACTTAACTTCACAATAATCCACAGGAACATTAGAAGAATTTTTTGCTTTGCTATAGAATGCAGAAATCTGAGCGACTTTGATTAATAAAGCATTATCAGGATAAGGCAAATTATTATCAAGTCTAAGTATAGTATGACTACCATGAAAATCTTTAGTATGGAACCATATATCATTTTTATTAGCATATTTTAAAGTCAAATAATCATTTTCTTTATTATTTCTACCAACTAAAACAGTATAGCCATCAATAGAATATTTAATAGGATTAAATGAAACAGTTTTATTTTTAGTAAGCTTAGATTTTTTAATTTTAGATTTTTTCGAATTAGATATATTATTTGATTTTGAAGTTTTTTCTTTAAAGATATCATTTTCAGAAATTTCCTCAAAAATTTCTGTAACTTCTTCTAAAGTAGAACAATTTTCTAATTCATAAACAACACTTTCAATATAATTTAATTCTTTTAATGTTTCTTCTTTCTGCTCAGAAACTATTTCTAAAGCATTTTTCAATTTTGAATATTTTTTAAAAAATCTTTTAGCATTTATGCTAGGCAAAAAACGTTTATCTAATTTTATTAAAATTTTATTATTATTATCATAATAATTTTCCAATTCAATTTCTTCTAAGTTTCTATTAGGAATTCTATATAAATTAGCTGTTATAAGTTCACCATAGATTCTATATTTATCCATATCATCACATTCATGCAATTTTTCATTTATATTTGATAATCTCTTATTATATTTTTTTAAAGTTTCTAATATTAACCTTAATAATGTATTTCTATAATTTTTAAAAGATTCATTTGTTTCTTTATTAAAATAGAAATCATCTATAAAGAAATTTAAATTAAAAATGTTATCAGTATTAGATTTTGACATTGATAAAAAATAATCTTTTATAATACCTTTATCATTTTCAACATATTCAAACTGTAAATTATTTGTACCAATATTATTGATAATTTCATTTATATAATTAAAAATAATTTCTAAGGTTAAGCTATTCAATTCTTTTATCTCTAATTTTTTAATAATAGAATATATAAAATTTTTAGATATACCATTAAATGTATTTGAAATTTCACTAGGCAAATCATCAATATATTTTATATTTAAATTATTTTTAAAATCTTCAAAATCCTTTAATTCCAAGAAACTAATTTTATTTGATGTAGGAAAACTATATTTTGTATGTGGTAATATATCTCTATAATTTTCATCATTTTCTTTTATATGTCTTAAACTATCAATTATTATATTAGTATCATCTAGTAATATGACATTACTATGTTTTCCCATTAATTCAATAATTAACTTTTTTGAAATAATATCATCTATTTCATCAAATCCCTCGAATTCTATTACTATTAATCTTTCTAAATCAAATGTAATTATATTTTTAAGTTTTAGACCTATTAAATTTTTGCGTAGTAACATACAAAAATTAGGAGCAATCTGAGGATTGGGCTTTGAATTAGTTGTTAGATTTATTCTACAATTTTGAGATTCTATACATATATTTAAAGCATAATTTTTTTTATCTAAATACAAACCTAATACTATTTCATTTTTACTAGGTTGAAATATTTTATCAATTCTTGCACCACATAGGTCTAAAAGTTCTGTTGTAATTGCTTTTGTTACAATTCCATCAAATGCCATTAAAATCATCTCTTTTCTAATTTTTATATATGATATCATAAATTTTGAGAATGTTCAAATTACTGGATAAAGTTGTACACATATTTTTATTGCAAATAAATTGATTTTCTAAATTTTATATAGTAAAATAAGTTTAGAAAAAGAGAGGGGTATATATATGAGTAAAATTAAAAAAATGCTATATATAATAATATTTGCATTGATGATATTACTGATTGGGACAGTAAAGTCAAATGCAGGGGATTTAAGTTTAAGCAATCTAGATTTTGAAGTACAAATAAATAGTGATGGAAGTATGAATGTTACAGAAACATGGGATATTTATATAAAACAAACAAACACACTATATAAAAGTTTTAAAACAGACTCTAGTAAATATTCAAAAATAACAGATGTATCAGTAAAAGAGATAACAAATGGAAAAGAAAATGCTTTTATAAAAACTAACAATTGGGCATATCATGTAAGTAAAAATCGTTATTATGGAACAAAAAATGAAGATGGAGATTTTGAAATTGGATGGGGAGTTGGACTAGATAATTCAAGTGGAAGAAGAAAATATAAGATATCATATAAAGTACAAGATGTTATAACGAAATATAATGATTACTCTGAATTATATTGGCAATTTGTAGGTGAAAATTTTGAGATTAATTCTAATAAGATAACAGGGACAATTTATTTACCATCAAATGTACAAGATATTAATAATATTAAAGTTTGGGGACATACAAGAGATTTAAATGGAACTATATATGCAACAGATACAAATAAAATAGAATTTGAAGTAACAAATTATAGAAGCGGTAGATATGTAGAAATAAGGACATTATTTCCAACAGAATTAATAACTACCTCAACTAAAGTGAAAGACAAAGAAATATTGCAAACTGCAATAAATGAAGAAACAAAATGGGCAGACAAAGCAAATGCTAGAAGAGAAAGAAATGAATTTTTAAAAAAAGCGATTCCACTTATTATAATTGGAGTATATGTGATAATTAATGTATTATTAATTGTAGTTTATTTAAGAAAAACATTAAAATATATACAAAAAAACAAACAATTAAAAAAATACAAACCAACACAATTATTACAATACTATAGAGAATTACCAGATGAAAAAGCAACACCAGGAGAAGCTGTAAAAACTTTAAATATAGATGTTGAAGCTTTTACGCCTATGAATTTTGGAAAAATATTTTCTGCTACAATGTTAGATTTATCATTAAGAGGTTTTTTAGAAATAAAACAGGAAAAAAATCAAAAAGGAAAAGATACAATAAAAATAAAAATCTTAAAAGAAGCAAATGAACAAATTAAAGCAGATGAAATGGAAATAATGAAAATTGTAAAAAGTGCAACACAAGAAAAAGAAATATTAACATTAAAAGAACTAGAAAAATATATTAAAAATCATCCAACAAAAATAGAAAATTTATTAAAAAATACTTATAATAATGTCAATAAGCAACTTATAGATGAAGAAATAATAGATAAAGAAGAACAAAAAGAATATAAAAAATATAAAAATAGTCAAATAGGATATATAGTATCAATAATATTTTTGTTATGCTTTACATTAATTGCATTTATAATTCCAATAATTATATTTATAGTTAATGCAGTGTTATGTGGAAAAATATGTGAAAAAATAAATGTATTAACACAAAAAGGTATAGACAAGCAAGAAGAATGGAAAGGCTTAAAAAAATATATGGAAGATTTTTCTATGTTAGACAGAAGAGAAGTACCAGAATTAGTTATTTGGGAAAGATACTTAGTTTATGCAACAGCATTTGGAATTGCAGATAAAGTAATAAAACAATTAAAAATAGTATATCCAAACTTAGATGAAATGACAAATGGATTAGCAACATTCACATATATGAACTTAATGATTAATACAGACTTTAGTTCAAGCTTTACAAAAGCAATAAACACTTCAATGGCCTCAGCATACTCTTCAGGATCAGGCTCAGGAGGAGGATTCTCTGGTGGAGGAGGATTTGGCCGGTGGCCGGTGGTGGCGGAGGCCGGAAGATAATGTCCCAAAGGGACGTTTCTTTTGGGACATTTTTGTCCCATTGGGGACACATATGCAATTGTACTTTTGAAAGTAATAAATTTTATATTGAATATTTTATAAGTGAAAATGGAAATTATATGTATAAATTTTGTACTATATTTTCCATTTTTTATTTATTAAATTTTTATTACAATAATTGACTAAAAAACGTAAATAGTATAGAATATCAATAAAAGAAAATATAAAATAAAATATAGAATGAAATCTCATAAATACTTTGTATAATGAGATATAAAGAAAGGAAACAATATGTCAAAACCAATAGTAGCAATAATAGGAAAGCCAAATGTAGGGAAATCAACATTTTTTAATTATTTGGCAGGAAGTAGAATATCAATAGTGCAAGATACACCAGGAGTTACAAGAGATAGAATTTATGCAGAAACAAATTGGCGTGGAAGAAAATTTACTTTAGTAGATACAGGAGGGATAGAACCAGACTCAGATGATATAATTTTATCTCAAATGAGAGAACAAGCGAATTTAGCAGTATCAATGGCAGATGTAATAATATTTTTAACAGATATAAGGCAAGGAGTTACAGCAGCAGATAGAGAAATTGCGTTAATGTTAAAAAAATCTGGAAAGCCAATAGTTTTAGTTTGTAATAAAGCAGATAATTATGATAAAGATAGTCAGCAAGCATATGAATTTTATAATTTAGGAATAGGAGAACCATTTCCAATTTCAGCAACAAATGCACTTGGGATAGGAGATGTGTTAGATGAAGTATACGAACATTTTCCTGAAAAAGATGAATCAGAAGATGAAGAGGACATAGTAAAAGTTGCAGTAATAGGAAAGCCAAATGTAGGAAAATCATCTTTGATAAATAAAATATTAGGCGAAAGAAGAACAATTGTAAGTAATATTGCAGGAACAACAAGAGATGCAATAGATTCTCCTTTTGAAAATGAACATGGAAAATATGTTTTAATAGATACAGCAGGTATAAGAAAGAAGAGTAAAGTAAATGAATCTATTGAAAAATATAGTGTAATGAGAAGTTTATTAGCTGTTGAAAGAGCAGATGTATGTTTAATGATGATTGATGCAAATGATGGGGTAACAGACCAAGATGCTAAAATAGCAGGGGAAGCACATGAAGCAGGAAAAGGAGTAATAATAGTTGTAAATAAATGGGATGAATATGAGAAGACAACAGGAACTCTAGAAAAATACAAAAAAGAAGTTTATGAAAAATTATCATATCTATCATATGCACCAATTATATTTATATCAGCTAAAACAGGGCAAAGAGTTGATAAATTATTTGATATGATAAATAATGTTGCAAAACAAAATGCGTTAAGAGTATCTACATCAGTATTGAATCAGGTAATAAATGAAGCAATAGCAATTGTTCAACCGCCAACAGATAAAGGAAAAAGATTAAAGATATATTATGGAACACAAGCATCTACAAAACCACCAACATTTGTTATTTTTGTAAATAATAAAGATTTATTTCATTTTTCATATCAAAGATATTTAATTAATCAAATAAGAAAAGAATTCGGATTAGAAGGAACACCTGTAAGAATTATAGCAAGAGAGAAAAATGAAAAAGATATTTGAGAATAAAAATAATATCTGTCCATTTTGGACAAATGTTTTTATATAAAAGGAGGAATAAATATGGTAGTCTATATAATTATGGCAATAATAGCTTATTTAATAGGAAGTATAAACTTTTCAATTATCATTAGTAAAAAAGTAGCAGGATTTGACGTAAGAGAAAAAGGAAGTGGAAATGCAGGTACTACTAATATGCTACGTTCAGTAGGAAAAGGAGCAGCAGCGATTACATTAATATGTGACATTTTAAAAGGTGTAGTATCTATACTTATAGCATTATTAGCTGGTAATATAATAAAAGATTTAGATAAAGAGTTACTTATACAAATTGCAGGAATAGCAGTTGTCATTGGTCACACTTTTCCAATTTTCTTTGGATTTAAAGGTGGAAAAGGTGTTGCTACATCATTAGGTGTTTTACTTATGAGTAATTGGCAAATAGGATTAATTTGTTTAGTATTTGCTTTGGTATTAATAGTTTTAACAAGAATGGTATCACTAGGGTCTTGTTCTGCTGCTATCTTATTTCCAGTATTGACATTATTTATTAATGAACATTATATGGTTTTATCAGATGGAAAAAGTGGTAATGTATATTTTATATATAGTGTAATATTAGCAATAGTTGTTTTATATAATCATAGAAGTAATATAAAAAGAATGATGAATGGGACTGAAAATAGAATAAGCTTTAGCAAAAAATAAATTTTCGTGAAGGAGTAAATAAAAATGAAAAATATAGCAATAATAGGAAGTGGAAGCTGGGGAGTTGCGCTTGGTGTATACTTAGCAGGTATTGGCAATAATGTAAAGATATGGTCTTTTATGGAAGAAGAAAGAGATATCATTAATAATGAAAGAAAATGTAAATTTTTGCCAGGTTTGATTTTGCCTGAAAATATTCACTGTTCAACTGATTTTGAAGAAGTAATAAAAGATTCTGAATTTATTTTACATGTAACACCATCAAAATTTACAAGAAGTACATTTAAACAATATAAACAATATGTTGGTGATAAACCAGTTATAATATGTTCAAAAGGTTTTGAAAAAGAAACATTAGAAACACTTGATGAAGTTATTTTAGAAGAAATGCCTAACGCAAAAGTTGGAGTTTTATCAGGACCAAGTCATGCAGAAGAGGTATCCACAGGAGTTCCAACAGCTTTAGTAATAGCATCAAAACATCAAAACATATTAAAAAAAGTTCAAGACACATTTATGTCAGATAAGATGAGAATATATACATCAAATGATGTTAAAGGTGTAGAATTAGGAGGAGCTTTAAAAAATATTATAGCATTTTGTGCTGGAGTAGCAGCAGGAATTGGACTTGGAGATAATAGTTTTGCAGCATTAATAACAAGAGGATTAAAAGAAATATCTAGATTAGGTGTAGAATTAGGCGGAAAAGAAGATTCTTTTTATGGATTAAGTGGACTTGGAGATTTAATTGTTACATGTTTAAGTGAACATAGTAGAAACAGAAGAGCTGGAAAATTAATAGGTCAAGGAGTTTCATTAGAAGATACTAAAAAAGAAGTTGGAATGGTAATTGAAAGTATAGATAATATAGAAGTTGCTTATGAACTTGGCAAACTACATAATATAGAAATGCCTATAGTAGAAACTGTATATAAAGTTCTTTATGAGAATTTAGACCCTAAAAAAGCTGTACAAGATTTGATGACAAGAGATAAGAAAATGGAATAATTTTGTGCTAAAGGAAGTTCCCATTTTGGGCACATTAACCAAAAAATGAGTTAATGAATAAAATTATAAATATATGCAATAATATAAATAAAAATGAATTTGTGCCAAAAAGGGACGCCCCCTTTGGCACAAATTAGGGAGGAATATATATGGAATTTTTTGATAAGTTAGGGAAAAAAGCAAGTGAAGCATATAAAGTGACAGCTGATAAAACAGGTAAGTTGGCTAAAGAAGCTAAACTTAGAATGAAAATGGGAGAGTTGAAATCTGAAATTAGTGATATTTATGAAGATATTGGAAAAGTTGTTTATGAAAATCATGTTAGAGAGGAAAAACAAGATATTTCAAATGAATTAGAAGAAAGATGCACAAAAATAGATTGTTTAAGTGATGAGATAGAGTCGTATTTAAAGGAATGTTTAGAATTAAAAGATAAGAGAAAATGTCCTAAATGTTATGTTGAAATAGATAAGGATGTAAAATTTTGCCCAGAGTGTGGTGCTAAACAAGATGTTGATGAAACAGTAAAAGAGGTTGAAGTGTTAGATAAACAACAAGAAAGTGATAATAAAGAAAATCACATAGAAAATGATAAAGAAGATACTAAACAAGAGAAGACAAATTTAGAGAGAACAGTTGAAGTCGAATCAGATGTAGATGAGAATCATAATGAAACTGTTGAACATCTTGAAGTTGAAGATGAATAATTAGTTATTTAATAATAAGTTTTCTTTAAGTTTTGCTAAAAACAAACAGTATGGGAAATGTATTTCTCGTACTGTTTGTTTTTAATAGGGATACCTTTCGTACAAGTATTTAATTAAGTTATCAGCATTTTCTTCAGTAACATTAATATAAATTCCTTTATCAAGAGAAACCCACATTACAATTTTAAAATCATCTAAATTATCAATAAAAGTACCAATAATTTCAGTAATTTCAATTGGATTTTCATATTTGTGTTCCCAATTTAAATCATTATTTATATCAAATGAAGAATTATAAAATGAACTTAAAAACTTTTCTAATTCTTTTGAATTTTCACTATATAAATTAACAGAAACCATATTTATCTCCTAGTATGTCCTTTTTTATTATTATATTATTCAAATTAAAAAAATATACCTAAAAAATTAATTTAGAATACTTTATAAAGAAAAAGTAAATAATAACAATAAATGGTTTTGAAAACTAATTACAATTTGAATGGGGGTTATATTTTGAAGAAATATACTAGAATTGCATATCTTGTTATTATAGTACTTATATTATTATTTGGATTTTTTGTATATAAAGTTTCTGGAAAGAATAGTACTGATGGAGATGTAAAAGAAAAGTCATTATCAGAAATTAAATATTTAGAAAGTAAATTTTTGAATTTGTTTAATCAATTAAATAATATAAATTTTGAAAATTATACTATTTCTGCAACTAAAATAAGTGAAGAACAATCAGAAAAACAGTCATCGAGTTCATCAGGAAAATCTGGAAGTTCTGGAAGTGGTAAAGGACAAGGTGGCCAATCAGAAAATGGACAAAGTTCTGAAAGTTCACAAAGCTCAGAAGATAGTTCTAAAGAAGATAATAAACAATATGAATTACAAGAATCAGGTGTCTTGACACAAAATTCAGAAATTAATTGGAAACAAATTAAGAATGATGTTGAAAATATATATGTTTCACTATATCCAACAACACTTGATTTATATCAAACAGCTAGTAATAAGGAAGATATAGTTAATTTTAATAAAGAATATGATAATTTAACAAAAGCTGTAAAAGACGAAAATAAAGAAGAAACATTAAAAGAGTTATCACGATTGTATGATTATTTACCAAAATTTATTGAAAATTGTGCTAGTGAAGAAAAAGATAAAACAATAATAAAAACTAAAAATAATATATTTAAGGCATATAGTATTTTAGAACAAGAAGATTGGGGAGCAATGTCAGAATATGTAAATAATGCTATACAAGAATTTACAAAAATTGTTACTGATTTTAATAATCAAGAAAAAGGTAATCAATATAATATAAATAAAACATATATAATGATAAATGAGTTACAAAATGCAATTGCTTTAAATGATAAAGAAGTTTTTTTAATAAAATATAAAAATTTACTAGAAGAATTACAAAATATGTGATATAATTTCAAAGTAGAGTAAATTGAATAGTCGCTGGTAAATTCCGAAAGGAACTACGAGAGGAAAGTCCGGGCTCCATAGAGCAATGATGCTAGATAACGTCTAGTGGGGGCGACCCTAAGGAAAGTGCAACAGAAAATAACCGCCTGTAATGGTAAGGGTGAAAAGGCGAGGTAAGAGCTCACCGCTTCTATGGTGACATAGGAGGCTGTGTAAACCCCATCTGGAGCAACACCTAAAAAAGAAGATTAAGCCTGCTCGGCAACTTCTTAAATTGCGTGGCTTGAGATATATAGTGATATGTATCCTAGATAAATGACTATTTTTGATGACAGAACCCGGCTTACAGATTTACTCTTTTTTTATTTTTATTAGATGTTAGAGATTTTAAATTGGGCAAGTTAATTTGTTATCCAGCAGAAGAAGTTTTATTAGAGATAGAAGAGATAATGTTATATTGAGGGATAATTTATATAATAATAAAAAACAAAGTTTTTATAAATGAAGTTTTAGATTCTAGACAAAATAAAATATATTATAAAATTAAACCAAATTTTTAAAATCCAGTGGTAAATCACTACAAAAATTCATTAATTTTTTACTGATTGGATGTATAAAACACAATCTATAACAATGAAGAGCCTGTCTATGTATAAAATCAGAAATAGAACCATATAAAGTATCACCAATTAAAGGATGATTAATAGCACTCATATGTACTCTAATTTGATGAGTTCTACCAGTTTCTAAAGAACACTTTACTAAACTATAATTATCAAATTCTTTTAGAACTTCATAGTGAGTGATAGAAGATTGTCCATTTTCAGAAATACATCTTTCTATAATACTATTTTCTTTTCTAGCAATTGGTAAATTGATAGTACCAGAATAGTTTTCAAAAATCCCATTACAAATAGCTAAATATTCTTTTTTAAATGTGCTATTTTTCATTTGAGAAATTAAAGATTCTTGAATATATTCACATTTTGCAAAAATAACTAGGCCAGATGTATTTAAATCTAATCTATTTACAGGCCTAATTTTTTTCTTTAGATTAATAGAATCAAAATAAAATCTAATTCCATTACATAAAGAATCAGAGTAGTGCAAAATAGATGGATGTATAGCAATTCCAGCAGGTTTATTTACTATTAATAACCAGTCATCTTCATATATTATTTCTAAGTTCATTTTAGTAGGAATAATATTTGAATTGTCTTCTTCATATTCAAAATCTATAATTAAATAATCTCCTTTATTTGCTGTTTGTCTAGTGTCTACTGTTTTTCCATTTAGAAAAATTTTGTTATTTTTTATTAATTTGAATAATAGTCTAGATGAAATATTAAGTTTACTTTGTAATATTTGATTTATTGATGTTTTATCATTTTCTATAATATATTTTAATTTCATATGTACTCCTTGGGAATTTTAGATTATTTGATTTTAGCATATTATTTATAAGATTTCAATTGAAAAAATACAAATTTGTCTTTACAATTATTAAAAATATGTATATAATTTTCTTTGTAAAATAAATAGAATAATAGATAAAAATATTGAAAATAGTAATATATAGAGGGAAAAAATATGAGAATAAGATATAAAAAATGGGCAAGGCCAGAATTAGAAGCAAGTAAATTTTATATAGACAATCCAGAACAACAAAAGGGTAACTGGAAACACTTTTTTGAAAATACAAAAAGTCCAATACATTTAGAACTAGGATGTGGAAAAGGACAATTTATATCAAATTTAGCATCAAGCAATTTAGATATAAATTATATAGCTATAGATTTAGTTGACGCAATGTTAGGATTAGCAAAAAGAAATGTAGAACAAGTTTATGAAGAAAAAGATGTACAACCAAACAATATTGCATTAACAAGATTTGATATAGAAAGAATAAACTTGATTTTTGAGCCAAATGATAAAATACAAAGAATATATATAAATTTTTGTAATCCATGGCCAAAAGGAAAACATAGAAAGAAAAGATTAACACATACAAGACAACTTGAAAAATATAAACAATTCTTAGTTGAGGATGGAGAAGTTTATTTTAAAACAGATGATGATGATTTATTTAATTCAAGTTTATTATATTTTGAAGAATGTGGGTTTGAAATAATATCTAAGACATATGATTTACATAGTGAGCCTATATTTGAAAATAATATAGAAACAGAACATGAAAAAATGTTTTCAGAGCAAGGAATAAAAATAAAGGCATTAATAGCAAGAAGGTGAAGAGATGGAAGCACAAGATGTTATAGATATTAAAAAAAATGGTAATAATAAAGAATATGTATTACAAGCAGTAAAAACAAAAGGAAAACTTTTGGAATTTGCAACAGAAGAACTTCAGGATGATGAAGATGTTGTAAGAATGGCATTAGAACAAGATGGAGAAGCAATGGAATTTGTTTCAAATAGATTGAGAGATAATAAAGAATTAGTATTACTTGCTATAAAAGGAGCTCCATGGACCGCATGTTATATTTCAGAAAGGCTAAAGGCTGATAAAGAAGTTATAATTGAAAGTGTAAAATCATATGGACAAACATTATATTATGCAAGTGAAGATTTAAGAGATGATGAAGAGGTTGTTAAATTATCTGTACAAAATAAAGGATTAATTATAAAATATGCTAGTTTAAGATTAAGAAATAATAAAGAAATAGCAGAAATAGCTATTAAACAGGATAAAAGAGCATATAGATTTTTAAGCAAAGAGTTAAAAAATGATGAAGAAATAAAAAAATTAATAGAATAATGTCCAAAAGGGACACATTTTATAAATTATAAATTAAGGGGGAAATCGAAATGATTAAAAAAGTTGCAATATTAGCAAATGGAGGAGATGTAGCAGGGTTTAATGCTGTAATAAGAGGTATAGTAAAAACAGCAGAAAATAGTGGTGTAGAATGTTATGGTTTTATAGATGGATATAATGGTTTATTGAAAAATGATTATGTTAGATTAAGTACTGCTGAAGCTGGAAATGCAGAAGGAATATTACCTAAGGGAGGTTCAATAATAGGTTCATCTACAAATGCTAATGTATTTAACTATAAAGTTGTTAATGAAGATGGAAGTGTAGAATATAAAGATTTATCTGATGTATGTATTGAAAATGTAAAGAAAGATGAATTTGATTGTGTATTTACATTAGGTGGTGATGGTACACAAAAATCAGCAAGAGATTTTTCATTAAAAGGTATAAATGTAATAGGTGTTCCTAAAACAATTGATAATGATGTTGCATGTACTGATATAACATTTGGATACAATACGGCTGTTTCAGTTGCTATGGATGCAATCGATAGACTTCATACAACTGGAGAAACACATCATAGAATAATGGTGTTAGAAGTTATGGGAAGATATGCTGGATGGATTGCATTAGAAGCAGCAATAGCTGGTGGTGCAGATGTTGCTTTGATACCAGAAATACCATATGACATAAATAGAGTTGCAGAAAAAATAAAAAATAGACAAAAAAGAGGAAAAGAATTTAGTGTTGTTGTTGTTGCAGAAGGTGCTAAACCAAAAGATGGAGATATAGTTGTAGAAAATGTGAGAGACAATGGAAAAGGTGTAGATAATACAAAACTTGGTGGAATTGGTCCAGTAGTTGCAAAACAATTAGAAGCATTAACAGGCTTAGAAGCAAGAAATACTACATTAGGTTATATGCAAAGAGGTGGAACTCCAACAGCTTTTGATAGAGTTTTATCAACTAAATATGGAACAGCGGCTATGAGATTTGCTTTGGAAGGTAAATTTGGAAATTTAGTTGTTATCAAAAATGGAAAAATAGATTATGCATCTTTAGAAGATGTTGTTGGACAAAACAAAGAAATTGGTGCAGTTTCTGGAAATACAGCTGTAAGTAATCAAAGAAAAGTTACTATGGATGATGATTTAGTTAAAACAGCTAGAAGTGTTGGAATTAATTTAGGAGACTAGAGTGGTTACAAGTTGTTTTTAGTTGAATAAATATAAAAGCAGAAAATTTTTAAAAATTTTCTGCTTTTAAAATTTACCTAAATTTCATTGTTATAGTTACAACTTATAGTATAGAAATCTTAAGGAGTAATTAATAAAATTTTGTATAAAATAAATCTACATAAAATTTATGGAAAGTATTTACAATTTTAAATATATATGTTATAAAAGATATATGCTATTTAATTTATATAATAGTTATAAAGTTTAAAAATCAAAATTAATAATTTTAAATCAATTTTTATTATTTTATTAGTAAAATTAATTCTAAATTAAAATCGTAGTTAAAATCCAAAATTAAAAAATGAAATCTAGAAGAAAGGAAGGGAAAATATAAAGTATTAATAATATATTATTCTAATATTTACTAAAAAGAAAATATTTATCAAAAAGTTGAATAAAGTATTGAACTTTGGATTTGATATTGATATAATTAAATAGTAAATATTTAATAAAAGATAAATATAAATGTAAAAACAAATATAAAAATTAAATTAATTTTGAAAAAGAATTGAAAA
>CAOMRW010000008.1:0-3012 GCA_948485625.1 uncultured Clostridia bacterium
AACTCATATCTGTTACATTACTTGTATCAAATCCACTTACATCTAGTGTTGTTAAGTTTATACATCTATTAAACATACTAATCATACTTGTTACATTACTTGTATCAAATCCACTTACATCTAGTGTTGTTAAGTTACTACTTCCATAAAACATATAACTCATATTTGTTACTTTACTTGTATCAATTCCACTTACATTTAGTGTTGTTAAGTTAGTACTTCCATAAAACATATTACTCATATTTGTTACTTTACTTGTAACCCAGTCGCTTACATCTAGTGTTGTTAGACTGCTACATCCACTAAACATACTACCCATACTTATTACATTTCTTGTATCAAAGTCGCTTACATCTAGTGTTGTTAAGTTACTACATCCATTAAACATATAACTCATACTTTTTACATTATCTGTAACAAATCCTATTACTTCTAGTGTTGTTAGACTTCTACATCCACTAAACATACCACTCATATTTGTTACATTACTTGTATCAAATCCACTTACATCTAGTGTTGTTAAGTTTCTACATTCATAAAACATATTACTCATATTTGTTACATTACTTGTATCAATTCCTCTTACATCTAATGTTGTTAAGTTACTACATCCATAAAACATATAAGTCATATTTGTTACATTACTTGTAACCCAGTCGCTTACATCTAGTGTTGTTAGGTTACTACATCCACTAAACATATAACTCATATCTGTTACATTACTTGTAACCCAGTCGCTTACATCTAGTGTTGTTAAGTTTCTACATCCATTAAACATATAACTCATACTTTTTACATTATTTGTATCAAATCCTATTACTTCTAGTGTTGTTAAACTTCTACATCCACTAAACATACCACCCATACTTGTTACATTACTTGTATCAAATCCTCTTACATCTAGTGTTGTTAAGTTACTACATCCATTAAACATATAACTCATATTTGTTACATTACTTGTATCAAAGTCGCTTACATCTAGTGTTGTTAAGTTACTACATCCACTAAACATAGAACTAATATTTTTTACATTATTTGTATCAAATCCTCTTACTTCTAGTGTTGTTAGACTGCTACATCCATAAAACATAGAACTAATATTTGTTACATTACTTGTATCAAATCCACTTACATCTAGTGTTGTTAAGTTACTACTTCCATAAAACATATTACTCATATTTGTTACATTACTTGTATCAAATCCACTTACATTTAGTGTTGTTAGACTGCTACATCCATAAAACATAGAACTAATATTTGTTACATTACTTGTATCAAATCCACTTACATCTAGTGTTGTTAAGTTACTACATCCATAAAACATATAACTCATACTTTTTACATTATTTGTATCAAATCCTATTACTTCTAGTGTTGTTAAACTTCTACATCCACTAAACATACCACCCATACTTGTTACATTACTTGTATCAAATCCACTTACATCTAGTGTTGTTAAGTTTCTACATCCATAAAACATATTACTCATATTTGTTACATTACTTGTATCACATATATTTGTTATATCTTGAGATGTTAGATTAGTTAACTCTTTAAACATATTGCTTGAATCGCTATTTAATTGTGGTTTTTCAACTTTTGTATACCAAAGTATTTTTGTATAATCGTTTTTGTCTACCCACATTTTTATGAAATTAGTTGAATCTGCTGTTTGGATTTCTATATATTTTTCTGTTGTTGGTTCTACACTTGCTCTTTCTATTGTTACTATATTATCTTGTGGTAGTGGCTCTTCTGTATCTGGCCTTTCTATTTCTGCTATATTGTCTCTGTATAATTTATTTATTTTAGAATTAAAAGTCTGTCCATTTTCAAACATAACATATGGTGTTATTGGAGTAAAATATCCTGGTGTTCTTGGTGTGTCTATTCTTGCATATTCTTTATCTATATGAGATGTATCATATATTGTTCCATTTCCACCTTTTATATTTAAACATCCTGTAAACATATCTTCTGAAGTTTTTACTTGATTTGTTACATAACTATCACTAGCATAAACTGTTGTTAAATTTGTACATTCTGCAAACATATAATCCATATCTGTTACTTTACTTGTATCAAAATTACTTAAATCTAATTCTGCTAGACTATTACAATAAGTAAACATTTCATTCATATTTTCTACAGTAGTTGTATCAAAGTTACTTACATTTATTTTTGCTAGGTTATAACAATAACCAAACATACTATGCATATCTGTTACATTACTTGTGTCACATATGTCTGATATATCCTGAGATGTTAATTCAGTTAATTTGTAAAACATTTCACTTGAATTGCTATTTAATTTTGGTTTTTCAGCTCTTGAATACCAGAATACTTTTGTATTATCTTCTTCATCTAGCCATATTTTTATAGGAGTTATTGAATCAGCTGTTTGTACTTCTATGAAACTTTTTATTGTTGGCTCTGTACGTGACCTTTTTATTGTTACTATATTTTCAGATAAACTTTTAATTTTCTCATTAAAAGTTGGTCCTTCTATAAATGTAGCATCTGCTACTTTCACTTCTACTACTCTTGTTTTTGTATTGGAATTTCCAGCTTTATCTGTTACTATATATGTTATTGGATATTTTCCAACTGTTTCAGTGTCAACTGTTTTTTCTATTTTAACATCTAAGTCTTCTTTTGCTGTATACACATCTGATATTTTATCATATACATCTTCTACAAATTTGTCTCCTAGTATAATTAGTACATTTTCAGATATATTTATTTCTGGCGCTGTTTTATCTATTGTGAAACTTGTTTTAGTTTCATTTCCAGCTTTATCTATTGCTACTAATGTGTATCTTCCTTCTTTTGCTATTTGTGTTCCTGATGTATATGGTATTCCATTTAATGTAACTATTATTTCTGAAGCATCTTTTATTGTAGGTGTTACATTTTCTTTATAATAAGCTCCATTTTCTACTCCTTTTATTATTGGCGCTGTTTTATCTATTGTGAAGCTTACTTTAGTTTCGTTTCCAGCTTTATCTGTTA
>CAOMRW010000008.1:3112-67634 GCA_948485625.1 uncultured Clostridia bacterium
TTATATTTTCTTTATAATAAACTCCATTTTCTACACCTGTTATTTTTGGTGCTGTTTTATCTATTGTGAAGCTTACTTTAGTTTCGTTTCCAGCTTTATCTGTTACTACTAGTGTGTGTTCTCTTTCTTCTGTTATTGTTGTTCCTAATATGTAGTTTTCTCCATTTAGTTTAGCTGTTAATTCTGTAGCATCTTCTGCATTAGGTGTTATATTTTCTTTATAATAAACTCCATTTTCTACACCTGTTATTTTTGGTGCTGTCTTATCTATTGTGAAGCTTACTTTAGTTTCATTTCCAGCTTCATCTGTTGCTATTAATGTATGTTTTCCTTCATCCGTTATTGAAGTTCCTGATATATATGTTTTTCCATCTAATATAACTGTTATTTCTGAATCATCTTTTATTATAGGTGTTACAGCTTCTTTATAATAAGCTCCATTTTCCACTCCTGTTATTACTGGTGCTGTTTTATCTACTTTAGAATTTACTACTATTGAGTTTGTATTATTTTTATTATTGGAATCATTTGTATTATTCTTATTATTTTTATTATTGAAATTATTTGTATTATTTGTATTATTGGTGATTGTTATGGTATTTGTTATTTCTTTATTTTCTTTATTTTCTTTATTTTCTTTATTTTCTTCTATATTGGTTACTTCTTCTTTATTACTATTTTGATTATTTATATAGTTGCTACTTATTCCATCAGATATAGTAGCTTCTGATTTTCCATCATCTTTTGGGAAAGCAACAATTAATATTATTGATATTAAAAATAATAGTAATAAAAGAATAAGTATTTTCTTCTTCTTTTTTTGTTCTTTCTCTTTCATATATATATGCCTCCATATATTTTTTCTTTATCTATTATAATATAGAACTGATAATTTGTAAATGTATTTTGGAAAATTTACCATATTTATGTATACAGTAAATTGTAAAAATAAAATATACTTTAAGATATAAATATTATATTTAAGTTTGATATCTAAAATTATAAAAAATGCCTTATATTTTTTTGTGGGAAACATTTTTCTTTGCCTTACTCTCTTCATGAGTTACCTAATAAAAATATACTAGAAGTTTGTTATTCTAAAAAGTTTTATGGCTATTTTATTAATGGGATTTATAATTTTATAAAAAGATACAAAATGCAACTAGAGTTTTACATTTTGCATCTTTTATAAAATTATTTTAAGTAATCAATTAATTTTTTATTGGTATAAAGTTTTCAGCAAATTTATACTTTTCTCTATTTTTTATGTATAGAAATCCAATAATACTAAAAACAATTGCACCAATGAAGTTAACGAATAAGTCTTTCATAGTATCAATAATACCAATATCTAAATACCCATTTTCTATTGTTTTAGTAGTTCCATCTTTTAAATAAAGTTCTGTTTTTTCAATATCATTTACTTTAATTGGAATATTTTCTCCATTTGGATTTAATTTTACTGAAGAAATACTTTGAACAATGCGGTCTTTTTGCATATCTGTTCTAAGTAAATTATCTGCTGTAAATTCATAAAATTCCCATAATATTCCGATTGTCATAGAAAAACAAAAAGCTACAATTGCAACATAAATTGGCGATAAATTTATCTGTTTACTATTTTGATTTAATAAATCTACTAATGAAAATCCGATTCCAGCACATAAAAATCCATTTAATGTATGTAATATAGTATCCCAAAAAGGTATAATTCCATAAAAATTATTTATTTCTCCTAAAATAGTAGTTGAAAAAATAAAGATATATATAATTGCTTCTAATACACTTGGTAGTCCTATTTTAAATTTTTCAGATATAATTGTTGGTATTGTAAATAATAGTAGTGCTAAAATACACATAAATACATTTTCAAAGTTTCCCATTAATATTTGGAATATCATACTAGCAACAACCAACAATCTCAATATTAAATAAACTGCAATTGATTTTTTGTTCGTTTCTTCATATTTTTTCTTCATTTTCTTTGCGAATTTCCCCATATTTTACTCCTTTATGACCTTATTTTTAATTATTATCTTCTTTATTTATTGTAATTTTATTAAACCAATTGTATTATAATATTTTTATATTATTTTATCTTATTTGGTATAAAAATAGTTTACACTTTCTAAATGTTGAGTATTTGCTTTTATCCATGGACATCCTATTACAAATCTGTTTATTTGAAATTTATAAGTATCATATTCAGTTTTAATAGTCATTTTTCCAATAAATAGTATATGATTTATGCTAAAATCTATTATTTCTGACCAAGGAATTTCAAGATATCCCTCTCCATCTCTAGGATAAATTTTTATGCCGTTTTCATCAAAGTAGAAAAAATAAAATTGTGATTCTTCAAATTTTATATAATTTTTCCAAGGTGTTGGAACTACTACATTTGGCATTGGAATATTAGTTCCATAAATTATATTTTGAGTTTGCTCTATGTTGTATTTTTTTATAATATTTTTTAATTGCTCGTTTATCATATTTATTTTCCTTTCTTTCCTATTTTATAAATTATATAGTTATTCTGTTTATCTGTCAATAAAATATTAATTTATAAAAATATTGTATTGACTGATTAAATAAAGATTGAGTGTTGACAATTTTATATAAATTCGTTATAATACATATTATGTAACCTTATGGCTTTTGTTTGAATAAAGGAAAGGAAAATCTATTATGAGCAAAAATTACAAAGATGATATTTATTCACAGATTGCTGGAGCACGTAAATGTAATTATTGTTTTGATGAATTTGTAAAGGTTTGTGAAAAAGGAATTGAATCCTGGAAATATAATTTGATAGCAAAAAACAACTTTCCTAGGATGCTTCCTAAACTTCCTCGTGAGCCACGCTATACTTTAGTTTCTATTCTTCTTCCAGTGGTTCCTATATCTCCAAATGAAACGAAACTTTTGTTAAATTATCTGAATGAAAAATATTTAGAAAATGACGAAAAAGATATTGGAGGAGACTATTTCACGCTTAGGAAATGTTTTTTCAGGAATAATTATAAACTTTCATCACACTTTGTACATTATGAATTGTAATGTGGATTAGAATAGTTTAATTTTGCTTATAAAAATGCTACTTGATTTTGGAGTGGCATTTTTTTATGTCAATTTATTTTAATAATTGCAAATCATTGCATTTTTTGATATAATTGTAATAGTTTTCGAAATTTATTAACATATATTTTCAAATAATTTTGGAGGTAAATATTATGAGTATTAATTTGAATGTAACATCTGAACGGAAAGAAGAAATTCTAAATCAAGTAATTGCAAATTTAATTCACCGTCAGGAATTGGCCAAAACTCTTGTTTCTAACACAGAGTATATACTTTGGTTAGAAAGATTTACAAGCTTAAATCCTGTTTTTAAAGATGATGATTGGGTCTATTGTTCTGAGGAAATTTCAGAAGAAGACTCAATCCGAGTAAATGAGCTTTGTTCTTTTTTTGATGGTATTGCAGAATATGCAAATCGTAATTTTATTCCATTCTGCAATAATGATTATGACTCTTATATTTTTATCAAATTTAATAACATTGGTTATAGAATTGGTATAATAAGTGGTCAAGGTAGTTTTTCATATTGTGAAAGAGTTGGCATTTCTTCAGATAATTTTTTTATTGATTTTGATGATATTGTGAACAATAAAAGACAAGAAAATGTTGACTATATTTGTGAGAAACTTGATTCTATGTCTAACATAATCAAAGAACTTCTCAATGTTGGTGTTTCTGAAAAGGTGATTTCTAAAGCAGTTGAGAATGCATTTGAAAAATATTCATTTTGAGATTTTCAAAATTTGTAATCAATAAATATAGCCACCTATTTTTATATAGGTGGTTATATTTATATTTTGTTATTTTTTATAAATATATTTGCTTTTAAAAAAAATTATTATATAATGTGATAGTACATATTTGAATTGAGGTGTTAAAAATATGATTAAGCATGAATACAATCCAGATTATTTAAATTCCTTTTTAGATTATACAGTAACAATACTAAATAAATCTCCTAATACGATTAAGGAATATAATTATGATATAGCTATGTTTTTAAAATTTATAAAAATAAGATTTAATATGACAAAAGAAAAAGATTTTGCTAATATTATTATTAATGATATTACAATAGATACAATTAAAAAAATTAAATTAGATGATATCCATGCATTTTTAAGTTATTTGACAAATAATTATCAAAGCAAACCTGCAACACGTGCTAGAAAAGCATCTAGTATAAGAGTGTTTTTTAATTATTTATCTAGCAAAGCTAATTTAATTGAAATAAATCCTGCTCAAGACCTAGAAACTCCTAAATTAGATAGAAGATTACCCAAATATTTAAGTTTAGAAGAAAGTCAGAGGTTATTAACTACTACTGATAATCCAGATAATAGAAATAGTGTTAGGGATTATGCTATACTTACTATATTCTTAAATTGTGGGTTGCGTTTGTCAGAATTAGTTGGGATTAATATAATGGATATTAATTTTAGTGAATGTAAAATGACTGTTATAGGTAAAGGAAATAAGGAAAGAACTATTTATTTGAATAAGGCTTGTATAAGAGCTCTTAAAGATTATTTAGAGGTTAGACCAAAAGAAGGCATTAAAACAGATAAACGCAATTCTAAAGATGCTTTATTCTTAAGTGAAAGAAAAGAAAGAATTAGTGGTAGAACAGTTCAACATATTGTTGATAAACAATTAACTGCTGCTGGTTTAGATTCTAAAAAGCTTTCGACACATAAATTAAGACATACTGCTGCAACTCTTATGTATCAATATGGAAATGCTGATATTAGGGCATTACAAGAGGTTTTGGGACATGAAAGTATTTCAACTACAGAGATATACACACATGTAGCAAATAAACAGGCACGTGATATAATTGAAAGTAATCCTTTAGCTAATATGTAGAAATGTATTAGAATTTATATTTTGGCCAATAATATTTTAATAGTCTAAAAGAAACAGGTGCATTTAGATATCACCTGTTTCTTCTAATTCATACATAGAAAGCGAAATAAATAAATATTGAGCCAATTTTTCATTAGATATATTTTGTGATTGACAAATGTATTTGAACTCTTTTTTATTATAAGTATTTTCAAAATATAGTATTGTAAAGCAAACTTCATATCTATCCATCTTGCTTATACCTATTTTCTTCACCTTTTTAGTTAAGTCCATAAAAATAGAACTTAAAATTTCATAGATTCTTTCATATGAAATTTCAGGATTAGGTGAAGACCAATTGAATTTATAAGACTCACCACTTCTAGCTAAATAGACTGATATTTCCTCTCTCAATTCATATTTTGGCTTTTTCCGCTTCTTTTTTTGAATATCAGTAAAAGAAATAATTTTATTATCTTTTTTCATTTATTCAACCTCCTATAGAGAACTATTTAGTTTGTTTCAAGAAGATTATATTATAATTTTATATAATTATCAATATTATTTGAAATAAATTACTCATATATTGGAATCTTTATTTTTTCTCCCTCTTTTAAATTGGAATTTGATAAATTATTTAAATATTTTATTTCATTTATTACTTCTCTAATATCTTTATTTTCAAAATATTTATTTTCTTCTATCTGCTGTTCTGAAATACTCCATAAAGTATCTCCAGAATATACATATTCTTCTGTATATTTTACATTACCTTTTGAATAAGTGTGTTTAGAAAAAATTATTAATAATCCTATAAGAATTATAAGGATACTCATTGTTCTAACAAATTTTATTTTATTTACTATTCTCATTATAATTACCTCCACTATTCGAAATGTTTGTTCGCTTCATGTGATAATTATAAACGAACATTTTTTCTTTGTCAATACTTTTCAGAAAAAATGTTCGTATTTCTTGTATTTAAAATCAATGTTTTTAGTTTCATGAATTTTTATGAAATGCTCTAATTATAGAAGTGACTTTAATTCATTGATTTTTTGATTATAGAAATTAATAGTATTTGTATAGGTATCTTTGCTTTCTAAGTCTACATCAACCATTTTTAGTAAATCAATTGATTTTTTACTACATCCTTGCTTTAACATGTTTATATATTTTTCTACAAAGCCATCTTCTTTATTTAGTATTTTAGTGGCAATTGTAATTGCAGCAGATACGCCAGTTGCATATTTATAAACATAGAAATCACTATAAAAATGAGGAATTCTTGCCCATTCATATTTTATTTGTTCATCTATATTAATATCTTTACCAAAATACTTTTGGTTTAATTTATAATAAATATCATTTAAGTCATCAGAAGAAAGTATTATATTGTTTTCTATCTTTTCATGTACTATTTTTTCAAACTCAGCAAACATAGCTTGTCTGAAAAATGTAGCTCTTATCATTTCTAATAATTCATATAATAATTCTGCTTTTTTTGTTTTATCAGTTTCGTTTTTTATTTGATAGTCACTAAGCAAAATCTCATTAACAGTTGAAGCAACTTCAGCAACCATTATTGTATAATTACTATCAATTACTCTTTGATTAGTATTTGAATAATATGAATGCATACTATGCCCTAATTCATGAGCAATTGTACTTACATCTCTTTTACTATTAACAAAATTAGTTAGTACAAAAGGATGTACACCATATACTCCCATACTATATGCTCCACCTTTTTTATTAGGTCCTGCATATACATCAATCCAATTATTGTCAAAAGCTTCTTTTAATTTGTTTGTATATTCTTCTCCTAGAATGTGTAAAGCATTTAATACTTCTTGTTTTGCCTGTTCAAATGTTATTTCATCTTTACCAACTTCACATGGATTTACATATAAATCATATATGTGCATTTCTGGTAATTTTAACATTTTCTTTTTTAATTTCAAAAATTCATAATTAGATGAAATATTTTCGTCAATGGCTTGTATTAAACTATCATAGACTTTAATACTTGCATCATCATTATCTACTGCTTTTTCTAAGCTTGAATTGTATTTTCTTAATTTTGCAGATACTGTTTTTGCTTTTACATTTGCTATATACATTTCTGTAATTGTGTTTATAAATTCACTATATTTTTTATACATTAAATTAAATGCTTGTTTTCTAACTTCTTTATTTTTATTTTTTAGATATAGTGTATAGTTACTATCTGTTAATTCTACCTCTTCCCCATTTTCATCTGTTAGAGTACCAAATTTGAATTCTACATTTGTTAACATATCAAATGTATTTTCTGGTGCTGAAATTATTTCAGATAGATTTGCTAATAAGTTTTCTTCTTCTTTTGATAATATATGTTTTTTCTTTTCTAAAATATCTTTTATATCTCTAGAATATGCATCTAATCTTTTATCATTTTTTAGGAAATCTTCAATTTTGGATTCATCAGCATATGTTATTTCTGGTGTTATAAAAGATGTGATAACACTGAAGTCTGTTCCTAATGTTTCTACTTCTTTAAATAACTTTATTCCTTGCTGATTTGACATATCTAGATGATATGTTAACATTCCATATGCATATACCTTTTCAAACTTTTCTAATGCTATTTCATATTGTTTATAGCAATTGTATAGACTATCAGATGAATCACATAATTTACCTTGATATTCTTTTATGTTTTCTAATATTTTTCTGATTTCATTTTTTTCAAAATTAAAATCTTCTTCACTTTTAAATATGTCTTGCAAATTCCAATTATATTTTAATTGTTCTTTATTTTGCATTAAAATTCCTCCCTATTACAAATTCATTAATTTATTTCTTTCATCCATAAATCATGTTTATTGCAATATGCATATATTTTTGAACCTGCTACATATTTAAATTCTGTTTCTGCTATTTCTCCTGGCTTAAAGTATTTTATGCATTCTTTTTCATTTGTTACAATACAAATCCACTCAATGTAGTGTTCATCTTCCATTACGTGATTTACTACTACTTTTATTTTATCTCCATTAATTTCTATAGATGGTACATGCTTTTCAAATGAAGCATCTACTGAATTTGGAATTATTTTTTCCATTGTTTTTCCACAACATTTAATTCCACAATCTTTGCAATTGCAATCATTAATAACTTTTATAATTGCTCCACAGCTTTTGCATTTTTTGATGATTAATTCTCTTTCCATAATTATCCTCACTTTCATAATTAAAATATTTGTTAAATTTCTTTTATACTTTACCATATTTTTTATATTTATTCAATGTATATTAGATTTTTTTGATTTTCATTATTCTTATTACTTAAAAAATGAATTAAACGCAAAAACAATTTACATAAATTGACTTTTAGGTAGAAACGTGGTATACTAGACATATATGATTTATATATAATAGTAGCGGTTAACAATAATTTCATATCAGAAAAGGAGTAATACTTATGTTTATTCAAAATTTTGGCAAAATCGATGAGCTTAAATTTTACACAATGAAAGAGATGGATATTGAACAAGCTAAAGAACATGCTATGCAACAGCTCCAGAATGGACGTTATAACAACTGCACTATTGGCAAAGTTTATGTCAATGAACAGCTTGTATTAGAAGATGTAAAAACTTCTTAATACATAAGCTCAAATATTTTAACATTCTCCTATATTAAGGAAGTGATAGTACAAATAAACAGTTATTTCTGTGATAATACAGAGATAGCTGTTTTATCTTATGTAATATTATTTATTGAACTTTTTATTATTAATTTTCGTATAATATATAAATGTCGAATGAAAGGAGGTATTGTAAAATTTGGAAGTAAAAGATAAGAAAATTGGATTTGTTTTAACTGGTTCTTATTGTACATTTAGTAAAACGATTCCTAAAATTAAAGAATTGATTAAAAAAGGTTCTGAGGTTATTCCAATTATGTCATATAATGCATATGATTTAGATACTAAATTTGGAAAGGCCAAAGATTTTATAGATGAAATTCAAGAGATTACTGGAAAAGAGATTATTCATACAATCCAAGCTGCTGAGCCAATTGGACCTAAAAGATTGACTGATATTATGGTAGTTGCTCCTTGCTCTGGAAATACAATGTCAAAACTAGCTTATGATATTATTGACACACCTGCTACTATGGCTGTTAAATCACATTTAAGAAATAATTTACCTGTTGTTATTGCTCCTTCTACTAATAATGGATTAAGTCGGAAATGCGCCTAGTATAGCAGCTTTACTTAATAGAAAAAATTATTATTTTGTACCTTTTAAACAAGATAATCCTATAACTAAGCCTCGTTCTATTGTTTTTGATTTTGAGTATGTTATTAAGACTATTGAATATGCTTTAGATGGTGAACAGATTCAGCCCATTTTGATATAATAAAAAACTATGGTGACCGTGCCCCCGATCACCACAGTTTTTTATTGGTTTAATACTAATCTTTTTATTAATAAAAGGTCTGTTGATGTTATTTTTCCATCTTTATTAATGTCTCCTAATTCAAATGCATCTCCTGTTAAAATCCATTCTTGTTTTTCACCTGCTATTACATGTCTTTTTATTAATAAAAGGTCTGTTGATGTTATTTTTCCATCTTTATTTACATCTCCTAATTTATATTTATTAGGATTTTCTTCTTCTTTTTTTATCCAGTCTACTTTTGCTTTTGCAGTTCCTTTGTTTCCTGCTTTATCTTCAAATTCAAATGTAAACTCTCCGTTTTCTGTGAATGTATAGTTTTTACTGCTATTGTTAGTGATGATTATTTCTTCACTTTCATTTACTAAAGTTGCTATTACTGATTTATCAGTTGTTTCTTCTGTGCTATATTTTATTTCTGCTGTTGGAGCAATTTTGTCAATCCAATTTACTTTGGCTTTATGCGTTTTTTCTTCTTTATTAGGATTATTTATGTCTTCATCTTTATCCATATATTTAAATGTGAATTCTCCATTTTCTGTAAATGTATGGCTATTTCCACCTTCACTTAAAATTCTGACATTTGCATCTTCATTACCATTAACGTCTATTATATATGGTCTTATAGTAGCTATTACATCTTTATTTGTTATATTTGTAATATTGTAAGTAATATCACTTACTAGAATTTTAGTATCATTATTGATGTAATCTACTTGTATGCTTTTGTATGCTATGTTATTTGCTTCATCTAGAATTCTAAATTCATAATTTCCACTTACTTCAAATGCGTGTTCTAATGGATTTGACCTTGTTGTTTGTTGTAATGCTCTTAATGATTCTTTTTCAGAATCAGTTATAGTTATACTATTTCCTTCGCTATCAAAATATTCTTCACTTTCAATAGTTCCATCTGCTTTTAATATTGTTACATATGTTTCTACATTTTCAACAGTTCCAGTTGTATTTTTATATATAATTTTTGTAGTGTTTCCATTTTCGTCTAATTCTACAATTTTATATGTTTCTCCTGCTGAATTTAAATATGAAACACTTTTTGTTTTTCCATTTTCAACTTCAATATAGTTTGTTTTATTATTGTTTTCGTCTAATATGTATACGTTTTCACTGATATTGTCTAATAAAATTCTTATTTTTTTATCTTCATCTAATTTATATTTTACATCAGCTGTTGGAGTATCTTTGTCAATCCAAGTTACTTTTGCGTTTGCTGAACCTTGTACTCCATTTTCATCTTCAAATTCAAAAGTAAATTCACCATTTTCACTAAATACATATGTGTCATTTCCATTGTTGTTTGTAATTGTAATTTTTCTACTTGGATTTACAAGTCTTGCTATTACAATACCATTTGTTTTTTCAGTTGTACTGTATGCAATTCCAGCTGTTGGATGAGGATTTTTAGTTAAGTCTTGATATAAGTTAAATGCTCTTGCAGTAAACCAATTACCATTTGTACGGTCTGCTACAATTTTAACATATTTAACTTCTTTTGGTTCTTTTATTTCAAAATTTTTAGTGTTTGCTATAGCATCTTGTACTGTATTTGCTTGGTTAGTATATTGAAGATTTTTTTGGTTTGTTAATTCTTCCCAATTTTCACCATCCATACTACCATAAATAGTTCCATCATATATTTTACCATTTCCACCACCTGCTGGTACGAATTCTACTGCTGATAGAGTAACTGATCTATCTAATTCAATTACAATATAACGTTCTGTATCTGACCCATTCCATGCTGAATGCCATCTTGTATTATAGTTTGCGTCTATTGCATTTGTAGCAGACCCTTTTTGATTTGCAGCTTCTGTTGAAAAACTATGAATATTTAGGTGAGATACTGGGATATATTTTCTTGTATCTGGCTGATTGTCTTCTGTAAAGGTAAATGTTGTTGATGCAACACTTGCTAATCTTGTTCCAGTTGCTCCTTGTCTTAATTGTACAGTTTTATTTCCTGTTAAATCTGGAGAAGCATCACTATAGAAAGTCCATGGTTCGTTTTCTGAATAACGCCATTGTGTACTTAAAGTTACACCTATCATTCTATTTTCTAGGTCACTAGCAAATAATGTTTCAGGTAATCCTGCTGATTCTTGTATATCTATTTGATATATGTTTTCTTCACTGTAGTTTGTACCTACAATGTGTATATATATGTCATTTTCTGCTGTTATAGATGCTATTTCTTCTTTTGTTAAACTATGTTTATGATTTTCTGCTGTAGAAGCTACTTCATTCCATGTTTTCTTTCCATCTAAGCTGTAGTCCCAACGTATACCATTTCCATCAAATCTACTTGATAATACGATTTTTTCTGCATCTGCTCCATCAAATGAGAAAGTTGCTAAGCTTGTATCAATTTGTCCTAATAAATAAGCTGCTAATCCTCTAGTTACGGATGGTTGTAAAACTGTTGAACCTTCATTTGGATAATTTTTAGCTTCTGTTAATATTTTGTTTTGAAGTATTGTAAATTTAAATATATATTCATCACTTGTGAATTTTGTTTTAATATAGTTTGATAAATTGTGCATTGGGAATGGGAAACATTTTAAAGCTTCCATCATTTCTTTTTCTAATTTATAGCAATCTTCTTCTGTTTTTGTTGGGTCTTCTACATATAGTTTAGCTAACCCTGCCCAAGCATCTAAGTTAATAGATTGAATTCCTATAGCTTCTCTATATATTTGTTCTTGTTTTGTTTTATCATCTTTATATGTATCTACTGTCATTAAAAGTTTTTCTGCTTTTTCAAAATTATTATAATCATTTAAGGCTTCTTGAGCTAATATAACATATGGTACATTATATCCTTGTACATAAGTTCTATCATTTCCCCAACCTAGAGGCATTCTTTCACCTTTTTCTGAAAGAGTCCATCCAGATACGTCATTATCAATTCCCCATAATCCTTGTCCTTCTGCATTTTGATTGTAGTAAAGAAGTGCTGCGTGTCCAGGTTGTCCAATAACTGCTGATGGTATTGCATTTACACCACGTATGCAATGCCCAGATTTTGATATACCACCACAAACAGCTCCTGTACCAAATTTATTTCTAAAGTTCATCCATAATTTGTATACATATCCATTGCTTGTGTCATTTCTATATGGTACATATTCAAATAGTCCTTTTTTAGTTATTGTTCCATCTTCATTTGTTTTTTCTACTGCAAATAAGTCATTAAAGTAATCTTTGTTGTTTTCATCATAGTAAACTGGATTTGCATAATTAGGCCATACATATGCCATATATGGGTGTGGAGTCAACAAGCTCCATACACTACCTGGTGCTTTATCTATTCTTGATTGTGTATATTCATTTAGCCATATAACTTCCTCATCATCAATTAATGTTCCTAGAACCCATCTCATTTGTTCTATGTTATATGCTTCAAACCATGGTGTAATATCTACTGTATCAGTAGCTTTAAATTGTCCGTTATTATACATTTGTTTATAAAGTGCATAACGATTTACAGAATCTGATTGATTAAATTCTGAGTTTTGCATCCATAGTCCTACTCTTGAAGAGTGTGTTAATGAAAGTGTTATTGCCATTCTTTTATAAAGGTTTCCTTTTGTTGTTGGCCAATTTAAGTTTTTCTTAATTAATAATGTTTTACCAGCATCTGATATTTGTGTTTGGTCATCAAAATCATTTTTGTATTCTTTTAGTAATTTTGTTAATTCTTTTAATGAGTTATAATAACTTCCAGTTGGTGTTCCTCCTAAGATGTAATAACGAAGATTTTCTACATCATTCATAAGCCAATTAATTGTTTCTTTGTTTGCTGGGTCTTCTTCTATAAATCTTTCTAAAGCATAATTTCCTACACTATCTATAAATTTTCTTTGTAATATAAGTAATTCATATTGAGAATCTGCTAAATCTTTGTTAGCATATTCTTTAATTCTTTGGTCATATACATCAATACTTGGATATGTTGGTTGTTTTTCTTTGTAGTTATCTGTAATTAACATTGGGTCTATATATACAGAATGATCACTTGCGTTATTTGCATTAGCTACAGCTGTAAATCTAAGATACTTAGCTCCTCTAATATCTATTTTCATAAATACAGCTTCTTCTCCTGGTAAATATACTCTATCTGTATCACTTTTTATTGTCCAATGAGTTTCTCCTTCTTTATAGAATGTATCTTCATCTGATGTGTATATAAAAAATTTTACACCATCGCCTCTTGTTGCTGTTTTATTTAGTCCTACATACATTGTTAGATAATGATATTTTTCACTATACTCACTTACATCAAAATATACTTCTGATTGAGCATGTGCCCATATACCATAATCAAATGTATAATAGGCTCCTTCTCTTTTAATTTCTAATTTTGCACCATTACCATCTTCATTTTTTCTTATTTTATCCCATCCTGCTTTAGATTCAGGACGAGGTTCTAAGTCTGTTAATCTAATAAATTCTCCTTCATTATCAGTATTTTCATCATTATTTGCATATACTGTACTATAAAATAATTTTTTCTTAGAAATGCCTGTTGTTTCTTCTTTGTGCAGAATTGTAAATAAGCATTGTACACAAATTAAAAGTACTAGTATTGCAATTATTTTAATTCCTTTACTTTGTTTTTTCATAGGCTTCTCTCCTTTTAAAAAAATATTATATATCATTCATTATATCATTTTTTCCTATTTATGTCAACATTTTGAGGGTTGTAATAAAACTTGAGTTCGCAATTTGTATTATTGAAAGTGTTAAATATTATAATTTATAAAAATTCATAATTTTTATATTTTTACACATAATAATAGAGATATTTATTTGATAATATAATTTTTATAAGAAAAGGAGTAATTATGAATAATCAAGATTTAAATGTGTTAGATGAAGTTAATAAAGGTGCTACTATGGGAATGGATGCTATATCATATGTGTCTGAAAAGGTTTCTGATGATAGATTTAAGGAAGTTTTAGAGATTGAGTATAATAAGTATAAAGATATTTCAGAAAGAGTAAATAATTTGTATTCTAATTATAGTAACAAACAGCCTCATGAGACTAATGCTATGAATAAAATGATGACATGGTATGGAATTCAAATGAAAACTATGACAGATGATACTACTTCAAAGCTTTCAGAATTGTTAATGCAAGGAACTAATATGGGAATAATTGAGGGTAGACGTTTAATAAATCAGAATCATGATGTTGATAATGATGTAAAGAATATTTTGAATGATTTTGTTGTTATGCAAGAAGATAGTGTTGAGACTTTGAAAAAATATTTATAAAAATTAGGAATTAGGGACGGGTTAAAAATCCTCATTTTTAAATGAGGATTTTTAACCCGTCCCTAATTCCTAATTTCCTAAAATAATTTTCATTTCTTCATTTCTTTTAACTTTTTTAGTTGTTGTTTTTATTAATTCTTTATCAGTTAATATCATATTCATAATGTGTTTGTATCTAGGAACAGTGGTATTGACTTCATTTTTTATTCTATCCCAGATAATGTTTCTAATTTCTTCTTCTGATATATTACCATATTTTTCTTTAACTTCATCTTTGTTATATACAACTTTAACAGAAAGTTTGATATCATTTTTGTCATTTGGTTCAGGCATACCAAAAACCATACATTCTTCAATTAGGTCAATTCTATTGACTAAAGTTTCTATTTCTTCTGGGAATATTTTTTTGCCATTTTTAAGAACAATCATATTTTTTTCTCTTCCTGTTATAAAAATACATCCATCTTTATCAATATATCCTAAGTCTCCTGTATAGAACCATCCATCTTTTAGTACTTTGTTTGTTTCTTCTTCGTTTTCATAGTATCCAAGCATAACATTAGGTCCTTTTACACGTATTTCCCCTATTCCATGTTCATCTTTATTTACAATTTCTACAGTAACATTTTCTAATGGAACACCAGTTGAGCCTATTTTAGTTACAAAATCATTTTCAGCTGCTATTACTGGTGATGTTTCTGTAAGTCCATATCCTTGGGCCATATGAATTCCAAAGTCAATGAATCCTTTTTCAATTTGTGGGTCTAATGGTGCTCCTCCTGAAATTACAAATCTCATTTTTCCACCTAAGTTGTCTATTATTTGTTTGAATAATTTTCTTCTAATATCTATATGCATTTTTAATAATATATTACTTATTTTTATTGCTGTTTTTATTAGTTTTGTTTTTCCTTGTTTTTCAATTTCTTTTAGTACTTTGTTGTATATTGCTTCAACTAGAAGTGGAACTCCTACGAAAATAGAAACTTCATATTCTTTTAGGTTTTGTGCAACATATCTTAACCCATCTGGAAATGATGTTCTAACTCCACATGCTAACATCATTATCATACATGTTGATCCAAATATGTGATGGAATGGTAGAAATGCTAAATTTGAGTCTGTGTCATATATTCCTTCGACTTTTTGCATAGCATATACATTTGATGCTATATTTTTTTGTGATAACATTACTGCTTTTGATTTTGATGTTGTTCCTGATGTGAATAATAGTATGTTCATTTCGTTTTCATCTATTTCTGATTTTATATATTCTGTATTTCCTTCTTCTATTAATTTTTGACCTTGTTCTTTTAATGTGTGTATGTTATTATATCCTGATAATTCTGACATACATATATATTCTTTTATGTTTGTTTTATTTCTGTTTTTTAGTTCTTCTATTTTTTCAATATATTTTTCATCAAAGAAGATTGCTTCTGATTTGCTTCTGATTAATGAATTTTCTAATTCTTCTATTTGTAAATCTTTATCTAATGGAACAGATACTATTCCTCCTAATAAATTTGTTAGGTGTGCTAATGCCCATTCATATCTATTTCTTCCTAAAATGGCTATTCTTTTGTTTTTTAGTCCCATGCTATATAGTTTTGTACCTAAGGAATTAATGTGCTCTAAAAGTGTTTTATATGTTATGTTTTCATATGTCTTATTTTTCCCTTCTTGATGTTTTATTATGAATGCTATGTTTTCTGCATATTTTTTTGCAGAATTGTATATTATCTTCTTTATGTTTTTTACTTCTTCGACTTCTCTTATTTTTTTCATATAAACTCTCCTAATATTAAAATAGATGACTATAAATTAGTCATCTATTTTATAATACACTATTTACTTTTAAATGTCTATAGCCTAATTGGTCAGTTTTATATTCTGTTTTAATCATAAAATCTATATATAAATAATATTTTTAAATGGTGAATATTTTGAGAAGAAAAAGTAAGTTATTTTTTATAAATGGTACTATATTAACAGTTACAGCATTATCTATGCGATTTGCTACTCTTATTTTTAATATCTATATATCAAATCAAATTGGTTCAGAAGCGGTTGGTATATTTAGTTTAGTAATGGCTGTGTATTTATTTTTTATAACTGTTGCAACTTCTGGACTTAATATTGCAGTAACTGTAATTGTTTCTGAGAAATTTGCAATTAGTAAAGAGAAAACAGCAGTAAAAGCAATAAGGACATGTGTATTTTTTAGTCTTTTATTAGGAATTGTTGCTGGTTTATTAATTTTATTATTTTCAGGATTTATAACTGATAAATGTTTACACAATATGGTTTCGTCAAAAGTTTTGTTTTATATAGCGATTGGTCTTCCCTTTATAGCTATGTCATCATGTATAACAAGTTATTTTACTTCTGTGAGAAAAGCTTATAAAAATGCAATTACGCAGGTTTTCGAATTTATTATAAAAATAATTGCAACAGTAATTTTGTTGAAGTTAAATATATTAAAAGGTGTTGAATATATATGTATTTCTTTAATTTTGGCTGATGTAATTTCTGAAATATGTTCATTTAGTTTAATATTTATTCTTTATATTATAGATATTAAATTAAAGAAGCTTAATAATGTTCGTTCTTTTGGTCAAAGAATAAATATTGTGAAAATTGCTTTTCCTGTTGCATTGACTTCTTATATTCGTTCAGGTCTTTCAACTTTGAAGCAATTGATTATTCCAACTCAACTCGAAAAATCAGGTCTTTCTTGTAGTAATTCTTTATCTAAATATGGAATTATTAATGGTATGGTTATGCCAGTAATTACATTTCCAACGGCTTTAATAAATTCATATAGTATGCTTCTAATTCCTGAATTTTCAACATATTTAGCTCAGAAAAATTATAAGGCAATTAATTATATAAGTGATAAAATATTTAAGTTTACATGTGCTTTTTCTGTTTGTGTATGTAGTATTTTTTTGTTTTTTTCAAATGAGCTTGGGTTAGTAATTTATAATAATTTGGAAACTGGATATTACTTTAAACTTCTTGCTCCATTAATATTTTTTATGTATATAGATAATATAATTGATTGCATATTAAAAGGATTAAACAAGCAATTTGGTGTTATGTGTTGTAATATTTTGGATTTAAGTGTTACTACATGTTTTATTTATTTTTTATTGCCAATATATGGAATTAATGGGTATATTGTTTCGATTTTTATAAGTGAAATATTGAATTTTGGTGTGAGTTTATTACAAATGATTAAATATGCTAAAATTAGAATTAATTTTATAGATTGGTTGATGATTCCATTAGTTTGTAGCTTTATATCATATTTTATTATTAGTGTTTTTAAATTTAATGTAGTTAATTTAACTTTAAGTTTAATAATTAATATAGTTTTATTTATAATAACTTATTTATTTTCATTTTTAATAATAAATAGATTTTGTAAAAATATTTAGTGTAGTTTATTAAGATTTTTATATAATATTATATTTAGTGTCTATATGATTATAAAAATTGACATTCTTCGACATTTTTATTATAATTAAATTAAATTTAAATATTTTTTGCACTTGTAAACCCTTTTTTCATTTAAAAGGAGGTAATCCAATATGATTAATTACCCTGAAACATCATTAGAGTTTTCTCTTCCTGAAGAATTGGGATTCTTAAAAAATGTGATTGTTCATATACAGCTTGAAGATGGACGGAATATTCCTATAACTGCAACACATGAATTAAGGTATCATTCAACAGGAAAAGAATGGCCTATTATATTCAACAAATCTTCTAATGAGCCTATTTCTAACTGGAATATAACAGGTGGAGATGAACCAAATTCTAGTATGTTTGGAATTATATACGAATGCTATGACAAAGGCTATTTGAATGGTTCATTTTACATCAGTTTTACAGGATGGAAGTACGATAATTCAACAGATTATTATACTGAAACTAGAACATTCTCATTAGAGGCTGATGATGAAGATTTTGGGAAAGAATTTTAAAAAGGTGATTAAAAAAACCAAAAAATTCAACTCTTATCGAGTTGAATTTTTTTGGTTTTCGTAATCTTTATTATTTTTTTCTATTCTTTCTTCTAATTGTGCTTTTACATTTTCTAATAATTCGATTTCTGAATCATCTCTACCTTGTTTTCTTGATTGTGCATTTTTTAATCTTGTTATTATCCAATGTCTATAATATTCTATTGGATTTTCTTTTTCTTCCTTAGAAAGTTGCTTTAATTGCTCAGCAACTTCAATTGTCCAATGTTTTCTTTTCATATGATCTTTTATATAGCTTGTAGAAAATCTTGCGTCCTCATCATAAGAATAATAATATCCTACTTCATATTCTAATAATGCTTTCTTATTTATATTTTCTTCAAGTGTTTTGTTTATCATTTGTTTTACTTCATCTAATTCATTTTCTGTTTTATAATCTATTAATTTACTAGGTACTTTATTTAATTCTATAAATCTATAATATTGTATTCCTAAGTCATAAGCAATCTCTTTTATCTGAGATAATTGTATATCATTAGGAGTATTAAATTGTTCATTTAAACTTTTATATAACTTATGCATTTCGCTAGTAGCAGAAAATATTATTCCTTCTAATAATTCTGGAACATTTTCTATTCCATAATAAAAAAATTCTTCAAATATTCTTTCATTTATACCACTCATAATATGTACAACCTTTTCTTTATTTTAACCAATCTGGATTTGCTAAATACCAATCAATTGTTTTAACAATCCCATCTTCAAATTTTGTTTTAGGTTCCCAACCTAATTCATTTTTTATTTTAGTTGGGTCAATTGCATATCTATAATCATGTCCTTTTCTATCAGCAACATGTTCTATTAAATCTTCAGATTTTCCTAATCTTTCTAATATTAATTTTACGATTTGAATGTTTCTTCTTTCATTATGACCGCCAATGTTATATCTTTCACCAGATATTCCTTTGTGGAATACTAAATCAATAGCTTCACAATGGTCTTCAACATACAACCAATCTCTAATATTTAGTCCTTCACCATAAACTGGTAATTTTTCATCTTTTAATGCTAATTTAATCATATGAGGAATTAATTTTTCATTATGTTGATATGGTCCATAATTATTAGAACAATTTGTTACATTAACATTCATCTTAAAAGTTTCTTTATATGCTAAAGCTACTAAATCTGAACTTGCTTTTGAAGCTGAATATGGGCTACTTGGTTGTATTGGAGATGTTTCTGTAAAATATCCATCTTCTTTAAGAGAACCATAAACCTCATCTGTTGATATATGTACAAATTTGTTTTGGCTCCCTTCTCCCCATACTTGTTTAGCAGCTTCTAGTAAAGTATGTGTTCCTATTACATTTGTATGTGTAAATACAAATGGGTTTTTTATACTATTGTCAACATGTGATTCTGCTGCAAAATGTACTACTCCATTAATATCATATTTTTTAAATAAATCTAATACAAAATCAAAATCACAAATATCTCCTTGTACAAAAGTTATTTTATCCATTACTTTTTTTAAGTTGTCTAAATTTCCTGCATATGTTAATTTATCTAATACTATTACATTATAATCAGGATGTTTATTTACAAAATATTCTGCAAAGTTTGCTCCTATAAATCCTGCTGCTCCTGTTACTAATACATTTTTACTCATTTTAATCTTCCTTCCTTTTTGTCCATTTGGGACAGAGTTATAATAGTTATTTTAGAATTATAAGTTTTTAAATAAATCTGTTTCTTTTAATTCTTTTAGTGATGGCCATTTTGCGTCTTTTTCAGATGTTAATAAGTCTTCTGGTTTTAAGTCTCCCATTGGCCATTCAATTGCTACATCTGAATCATTCCATGCTAGTCCACCTTCTGCTTCATGATTATATATATCATCACATTTGTAAGCAAATTCTGCTTCTTCTGATAATACTAAAAATCCATGCGCAAATCCTCTTGGTATCATAAACATTTTTTTGTTTTCTTCAGTTAGTATTACACCTTCCCATTTTCCATATGTTTCGCTTCCTGGTCTTAAATCAACTGCAACATCAAATACTTCACCTTTTATACATCTAACTAGTTTTGCTTGTGTATTTTCTTTTTGGAAATGTAGTCCTCTTAATACACCTTTCTTTGATTTTGATTGATTGTCTTGTACAAAATTATAGTTTAAGCCTATTTCTTCAAAATCTACTTTGCTATATGTTTCCATGAAATATCCTCTGTTGTCCCCAAAAACACTTGGTTCTATTATACATACACCATTTATAGATGTGTCTATTCTTTTGAATTTTCCCATTTTAAAATCTCCTTTTTAATTTTATAATAATTATTGATTTCGACATCATTTGACAAAAATTTGAAACATTTTTGGACTGTCCCACTTGTTTCATTTTCGACAAATTTTGACTTTTCTCTTTGTTGCTTTTTATTTGATTAGTGCTTTTAAGTATTTTCCATAGTCTGTTTTCATGTATTTGTTTGCTAATTCAGATAGTTGTTCTGCTGTTATCCATCTTTTTTGATATGCTATTTCTTCTGGACAACATACTTGTAGTCCTTGTCTTTTTTGTATTGTTTGTACAAAACTTGCTGTTTCTAGTAGGGCGTCATGTGTTCCTGTGTCAAACCATGTCATTCCTCTTCCAAATGTTTCTACATAAAGTTTATTTCTGTTCATATATTCTTCGTTTACTGATGTTATTTCTAGTTCTCCTCTTGCTGATGGTTTTACATTTTTTGCTATTTCTATTACATCATTTGTGTAGAAATATAGTCCTGGTACTGCATAGTCTGATTTTGGGTTTTCTGGTTTTTCTTCTATTGATATTGCTTTTCCGTTTTCATCTATTTCTACGACTCCATATGCTCTTGGGTCTTTTACTTGGTATCCAAATATTGTTGATTCGTTTTCTCTTTCATTTGCTCTTTTTAACATTTCTGATAGATGTGAACCATAAAACATGTTATCTCCAAGTATCATTGCTACATTGTCTTCTCCTATAAAGTCTTCTCCTATTATGAATGCTTCTGCTAGTCCATTTGGTTTTTCTTGTATTTTGTATTCAAAGTTCATTCCCCATTGAGAACCGTCTCCTAATAGTTCTTTAAATGTTTCTGCATCTCTTGGTGTTGATATTATTAATACTTCTTTTATTCCTGCTTCCATTAATACTGATAGTGGATAATATATCATTGGTTTGTCATATACTGGCATTATTTGTTTGGATATTGCAAGTGTTAGTGGATATAGTCTTGTTCCACTTCCTCCTGCTAAAATTATTCCTTTTCTGTTTTTCATTTTTATTTTTCACTCCATTTCTTTTTGATTATTACTTTTAAATATTAAGATAAGTAAATTAATTAATTAATTTATTTATTTATTTTGAATGCTAATCTTATTTTATGTATTAAAGGGTTGTTTTTATTGGTTGTTTTCTTCTTTTAAATATCTTGTTAAACCATCTTTCCAATCAGGAACTTCTATTCCTTGTTCTATTAATTTGTTTTTTGATAGTTGTGAATTAAATGGTCTTTTGGCTTGTGTGATTTTCATCATTTCAATATATTCTTCTGTTGTTACTGGATTTACTTTGCATTCTATATTTTGCTCTTTTAATATTTCTTGTGTGAATTCATACCATGTTGTGTATCCTTGGTTTGTTGCATGATATACTCCATAAGGAATTTCTTTTTCTATTGCTTTATATATTATTTCTGTTAAATCTTTTGCATATGTTGGACTTCCATGTTGGTCTGATACTACATTTATTTCATCTCTTGATGTTCCTAGTTTTATCATTGTTTTTACAAAGTTGTTTCCTCCTACTCCATATAGCCATGCTGTTCTGAATATGTAGTATTCTTCCATATTGTTTTCTATTCCTTGCTCTCCATGTAATTTTGTTATTCCATATACTGTTACTGGATTTTTTTCATCATCTTCTTTATAATCTTTAGATATTTCTAAATCTCCTCCAAAAACATAGTCTGTTGATATATGTACTAATTTTGTTCCATTTGCTTTCGCTGCTTTTGCTAAGTTTGTTGGTCCATTTCCATTTATTTTATCTGCTAATTCATAACATTCTTCTGCTTTGTCTACTGCTGTAAATGCTGCACAGTTTATTATATAGTCAGGTTTTATTTTTGTAACAAAATCTAAAACTGCTTTTTCATTTGTTATATCTAGTTCTGCGACATCTGTAAGTATAAGTTCATTTCCTTCTGAGAATTTTTCTTTTACTTCTTTTGCAAGCATCCCATTTGCTCCTGTTATTAATATTTTCATTTTTCTGACCTCTTTCTTTTATTTTTATTTGTTAAAATTTGTAAAATATATTTTGGCTATCCAAAATCTTTCATTATAATATCATTAAATAAGAAAAAGTACAAGTATTTTCCTTGTACTTTTTGCTGTTTTGATTTTTAAATTTTATGTTTTAATTTTATATTAATTAAAAATATCTTTTATAACAAATGTTCATATCTATTTTCCCATCTATTCCTTGTATACTTCCACTTGAACTATATTGCCACATGTCATATTTTTCTGAGAATTTGTATACATTACTTGGTAGACTGCCATCATCTTCTGCTGGATAGTTAGCTACCCATTTTGAATAATCACTTGGTAATTTAGATAAGTCCATATAGTTTTCTAACCAATGTGAATATGAATAAACTCCTACATTGAAGCCTGCTTTTTTTAAGGTTTCACAGAATGTTATACTCATTTGTGTGATAATATCTTTTCCTAATCTTATTTGACTATTGTCTTCTATGTCATAAAATATTGGTAATGAATAATCTTTTAATCCTGAAGCTTTAAGATATTTAACTACTGCTTCTGCTTCTAACTTTGCTGATTCTATAGATGTTGCATATGAATAGAAATATGCTCCTAATGGAATATTTTTTCTTTTAGATTCTTTATAATTTCTTTCAAATTGTGTATCAACCATTAATTGTTTTCTAGATTCACTATACCATCCTATTCTTGCAATTATAAAATCTACTTGTCCTGATTTGGCTAATTTATCATAATCTATTTCTTTTTGCCAAACAGATACATCTATTCCTTTAAAATATCTTCTATATTTAGGAACAATTCTAATTTGGATTGCTTCTATTTTTTTGTTTTTGCCAGTAGTTCCTGATGTTTCTCCATCAATATACCAAGCTGTCCATCCAATGTCTTGTACATGTGTTCTATATTCAACTGTATAGTCTTTTAGGCCTTCTAGTTCTATTTTTATTGCTTCTATTTTTAAATTTTTATTAAGTATTCCTGATATTTTACCATCTTTTGACCAATCAACCCATCCTGTGTCTTGTATGTGTGTTTTATATTTTATGTGTGCATCAGCTGGAGCATTTTTAAGTTCGATTTGAATTGCTTCTACTTTTCTATTTTCTCCTTGAGTTCCTGATATTTCGCCATTGGATTCCATTTTGTTTTCATTCCAGCTAAATCCCTGTAGATATGTATAATATTCTACTCCTATTTTTCCAGTTTCTCTTTTTTCTTTTATAATACGAATTTGAATTGCTTCTATTTTTTTATTTTGAGTAATATTACCTACAATGTCTCCATTTTTCTTCCATGTTGTCCAACCATTATCTTGTACATGTGCACGGTATTGTATAGTGTATTCTGTAGTACCTACTAATTCCATTCTTATTCCATAAACTTTTTTGTTTTTACCTGTTGTTCCTGATATATCATGTTCTTCTTTTGCTGATTGCCATCCTATATCTTGTACATGTGAACTGTAATTAATAGACATTTTTGTTTGAGTTTTAGGAACTATTTTTATTTCAATAGCTTCAATTTTTTTATCGTCTCCTAGTTTCCCTGAAATACAACCATCATAACACCATTCTTGCCATCCAAAGTCTTGAATATGTGTTCTATACATAACAGAATATTCATTTGTTCCTTCTAACCATATTTTTATAGCTTCCATTTTTCTGTTTTGTCCAGTAGTTCCTGATATTTTATCGTTTTCCATGGTGTTTAGCCAGCCTTTTCCTTTAGCATATGAACAATATTTTATTTTTATATTTGATGGATTGTTTATTAATGATATCTTAATAGCTTCGATTTTTAAATTTCTTCCTGTTGTTCCTGATGATTTTCCATTTTCTACATAATTTTGCCATCCTATATCTTGTACATGTGAACTATATTTAATTCCTATTGTACTTGCTTTTAGATTATAAGTGTTCATCATATCTTTACTATCGTTTTCATCTATATCATATGTTAAGTTATTATTGCTTTCTTTATTAAGAATATTATTTTCAGTTACTTTGTTATTAATAACATTGTTAGTAATTGTATTATTTATACTATTATTTAATTTTTCATCAGTAACATTATTATTTTCAATAGTATTTGATAATTCATTATTAACAGTGCTATTTATACTATTATCAATAATATTATTTTGAATATTATTATTGACATTATTATCTTCAATATTACTTGTATCTTTTTCTACTGTATTTTCTTCAATTATATTTTCTTTAATTTCATTACTTATTTCATTGTCAGTATTTGTTTTATTAATTTCATTGTTAGCATTTGAAATAATTGGGATAAAGAAATTTAATATTAATATAATTATAATAGTAAAACTAATTAATTTTATTTTATACATAATATACACCTCACTTATCTAATTATATACATAAATTGTATATTTTTCAACATAAAAATCATTAAAATAGCATAAATTATTTTTATGTTTTTCCATTCAGATTTAATAGATATGTAATATTATATAAAAATGACTTCATTTTTGAAGCCATTTTTATATAATATTGATGTGTTTATATTTCAAATGTTTTGTATTATTATAGGTTTTGTATTTCTTTTGTTGTTAGTCCTGTTATTTCACTAATACTATTAATATCTATATTTTTTAATTTCATTTTCTTAGCAATTTTTCTTTTTTCTTGTATAATTCCAGCATTTAGTCCTTTGTCATATCCTGCACCCTCTATAGCTTTTTGGTCCATTATATGTTTTAATCTTAATTCTGCTAAATATCTTTCATGTTTATCTTGACTAATATCTTCTAATACTTTTTTTGCTTGTATTACTTCTTTATTTGCTTCCTTCATATCAATCACCTCTGGATTTTCTATAAATTTCACCCATGAGTTTAATGATTTATTTTGTGTTTTATCTTTATATTTATTAAACTTTGGTAATTCAATTATATAGATTTCCATTACTTCTGTCAATATAATTTTTTGATATTTTTCTTCTCTTATATTCCACTTTGTTATATATTTTTCTATATTTTTTAAACTTGTTAATTCATAGTCTATTATTAAAATAACTATTCCTTTTTCTAATTTACTATAATCTTGACCTTTTTCTATACTTTTATCATACATTTTGCTCCAATAAAATAGTATTCTTTTTTCTATATCCCTTTGGTCAACTATTTGCATTTCTATGTCACAATTAACATTATTATTTATTTTGGCTTTTATATCAAGTATACCTATTTTATCATCTAGTAAATCTTTTTCTAATATTGGATTACTATCTAGCTTTATATTACTTACTTTTGTTTTTAATATTGAACTTATTAATCCTGATGTTATTTCTTCATTTCCTACATGTCCAAATATTCTTTTAAATACATAATCTAATTTGGGGCTTAATAATTTTTCTATGTAACATTCCTTCTTTCATTTTTATTCTTAATTTATTTTTGATTTCTTTGGGTAGAGATACCCTGACTTTTGATAAAATTGTTATTTGAAATATAAACTCGTATAATATTAACATAATGTGATAATAATTGCAATAGTTACCTATTAGAAATTTCTTTATTTTATTTATCTGTTACAATTTATAGTCATACATTTGTTAATATGGAGTAACTATGTGTTTTAGAAAACTTTTGTAATATTTATAAGAAGAGCTTTCGTTTTAAACAAAAGCTCTTAAATTTTATTTTAATTTACAAATTAATCTTCTTGTCAACAATATATTGTGGTCTTTGTTTAGTTTCATCATATATTCTACCAACATATTCAGCTATAATCCAAATAGACATTAACTGAATTCCTGAAAAGAATGTTATTGCAACCATAATAGATGTCCATCCTGCAGATAAATTATTTAAATTAAATATGTATGAAACTAAAGTGTATACTAATAAAATAAATGAGATTATAATTGATAATATACCTAAAGCTCCTACTAATTTTAATGGTTTTGTGGAAAAACTTATGATTCCATCAGATGCAAGTTTTAGCATCTTTTTTAAAGGATATTTTGTTTCTCCTGCAAATCTTTCTTTTCTTTCATATTCAAAAGCTGCTTGTTTGTAACCAACCCAGCTAAATAGTCCTCTTAAAAATTTGTTATGTTCAGGTAATGTGTTTACTGTATCAACTACTTTTCTATCAACTAGTCTAAAGTCTCCTGTGTCTTTAGGAATCTCAACATCAGATAATGCATTTAAAGTTTTATAGAACATTTTAGCTGTAAATAATTTGAATGCACTTTCTCCTTCTCTTGATTTTCTTTTTCCATATATAACTTCATTTCCCTCTTCCCATAGTTTTAACATATCTGGTATTAATTCAGGTGGGTCTTGAAGGTCTGCATCCATTATTATAATCGCATCTCCTGTTACATATTGAAGACCTGCAGTAACTGCTGCTTGGTGTCCAAAGTTTCTTGAAAAAGAAATTACTTTTACATTTGTATCTTCTTTTGCTATATTCCCCAATATTTCTAGAGTTCTATCTGTACTTCCATCATTTACAAATATTATTTCATGTTCATAATTTTCTAATTTTTCTAAATTTTCTTTAACTCTTTTATAGCATTCTTCTGCAACTTTTTCTTCATAGTACATTGGTATTACTAGTGTTACTTTTTTCTTTTCCATATTTTCCATATCCTTATATATATTTAGGTTTTTTACGAAAGTTGTACCTATAAACTTTTAGAGTAATATATTATAATTTACTTTTTTTCTTTTTAAATATAACTAATTTGCTAAGTATATAATTTACAATAACAACCATCACTTGTGTAACTATCTTAGATACAATGTCATTAATATGTAAAACTTTTACCATTAATGCAAATGTACCTACATCACATAATGCTCCTGAAAGTACTCTTGATAAGTAGAATGTTATCATTTCTTTAACAAATTCTCTTGAGGTATTTGTTTTGCTTTCAAATACAAATATTTTGTTTGTTATATATGCAAATGTTACTGAACAGAACCAAGATATTCCGCTGCTAATAACTTCATCTATTCCTATAAATCTTGCTGTAATATAATAAGTCACAAAATTGACAACTGTTGATAATACTCCAAATACTAAATAATTTATTATTTCTTTATATTTTGTATATAATTCCTTAATTTTCTCCAACTTTTATTCCTCTTTCCTTTTTGCTTTTAATTATATTATATATTTTATCTTTAAAACAATATATTGTAAATAGTATAAAACTTATTATAGATATTATTTTTGTTATATTCATTATAGTTGAACCAGTATATGCAATACTAACTGTTCCTGTTTTATTATCATTTATTTCTATTTGTAAAAATCCGTTGTCAGATTCTTTTAGATCTATTTTTTCTTCATTTAATTTAGCATTATATCCTACATAGAAAATATATGGTAATTCTATTTTTATATTTTCTGAATTATTTTCTATTATGTCAAAAGTCATTCTTGTTCCATCTTTTTGTTGATTATCTATAATTCCTTTTCCATCTAATATTAAAGCTTTATTTTCTCTTTTTTCTATATATTCCATATTATTTCTAGCTTTTGTTGGTAAATATTCAAAGTTAGAACAGTTTATATATGAGAATGTTGGTAATAATACTCCTTTTTCATCATAAAAATCGACATAGTCTAAATTGAAGAAATATGGTAAAATGTATATTAAAATTGCTATAATTGCAACTGATATATATTTTGCATCTACTTTTTCAAATTCGTAGTTTATAGTTAGTCCTGCTGAAATACTTAATAAGAATGTTGCAAGCATCAATAGTCTCCATGGTACTTGTATCATTACAACTATATCTGGAACATATTTCCATGGAAATAATCCAGTTGTTGCAAAAACACAAAATAATCCTAAGATTACAGTATACCAATAGAATTTCTTTTGGCCTTTTTTAACTTTTTTAATAACAAATGGTATTAGTAATAATGGTATTATTATTTGTAGTCCTAATGCAAAGCTCATTTCTTTTGTTCCATCACCATTAACACCTAATGGTATTGATCTTCCTGGTTTAAAGCTATTATCAAATAATTGTCTTATATGAACTACTTGTTTTGTTATTCCTTCTCTTGTCATCATAAATCCTTCGTCAAATGCAACATATTCTACTGTCATCTTACTTTCTAATAATGGTCCATAAAAAAATGCTACTAAGCCTAATATAAATATGGCGTCAATAACTAATTTTAATAAGATTTTTTTATCTTTTAATTTAGTTATATTTATTAAAACATATATAACTGAAATTGTTGCAACTAATAATGTACTAATATTATGAGATAGTAGTATTCCTGTAGCTCCGATAATTATTAAGTAGTCTTTTTTGCCATCTTTATTAAATAAATTGTATAATCCTTGAAATAATATTGGCATAAATGCAAATGATAGAACTTCACCTATTGCTAACCTTACAAATACATCTGTTAGTCTATATGGGGCTGTTACATATATGATTGCTGTTAATAATGATATTTTTCTTTTGCCTGTTATTTCCATCATTAATTTGTACATTCCTATTGCTGACATTAATGTTAGAATAATTAAGATTCCTTTCATTGCTACTGTATAAGATGGTAAAAATAATTTTAACAGTGCTCCCACATATGTATATAGTGGTGGGTAAAATAAATTCCAGGAAAATCCGAATCCATTACAGTATTCTATTATAATTTCTGGAAAGAATTGTCCATCTTTTAGCCCTTGAACTGTTCCATATATTCTATCCACATGATAGTTTCCATCATGTGTTCCTATGAATCCTTTTCTAAATAATGGTAAGCACATTATTAATGCTACACATATTAAAATAATCCATTCTATCTTTATTTTATTTTTGATTTTTTCCATTTTATTCCCCTTTAATTTTCTAGTTGACAAATTAGTAAATAAATTTTATCTTTTGAAATTCATTATTAATATTCCTATTATTACTATAATTGCACCGCCCAACTGATTGTATGTTCATTTCATCTTTAAATACAATATAAGATGCAATAAGGGTTAATATTTGAGCTATTCCTGTTGTTACTGGTACAATATAGCTTAAATCAAACATCATAATTATTTTTGTGTATAATAAGAAGCTACAAATATAACATATAAATCCTAAACCACTTATTAAACTAATTCCAAATGTTAATTCTTTGTTAGCTAATGAAACTGTTCCAGAGTTTCCTCCAAGTTTCATTAAAACTAATCCTGAGACAGTTAACATTAAATAAATTATTATCAATATAATTTTCATAATACTTTTTCTCCTTTTATCCATTACTAAAATCATTCCTTACTCTTTATTATTGTTTTTTATTAAACGTTCCATTTGCTCATATTTTAATAGGTTTAATTGATAATTTTCTTTATTAATTTTTACAACTGTATCTAATATAACTCCACATTGCCCTACTATAACAGCTAATATTACTAACCCAGTAGCAAGTATTGCTGAAGGAACTTTTGTTATATAATTTGTTTTGAAAAATTCTACTATTACTGGCATTCCTACAAGTAATCCAAGTAAAAATATTATTATAGCAATATATGTGAAAAATTTTAATGGTTTATAATTTTTATACATTTTTATAATTGTTTTTACAACTTTCATACCATCACTAATAGTATTTAGTTTTGAAACACTTCCCTCTGGTCTGTCTCTATAGTCTATAGGAATTTCTTTTATTACAAATCCTTTGTCTAAGGCATATAAAGACATTTCAGTTTCTATTTCAAATTTTGGTGTCATAACAGGCATATTTTTTACAAATTTTTTATTAAATACTCTATATCCTGTCATAATATCTTTTAAATTTGTTTTAAATAAAATATTTATTGATTTTCTTACTAAGTTATTGCCAAATTCATGGAAAAGTCTTTTATTTTCTTTTTGATATGTTCCATTTGATAGTCTGTCTCCTATACACATATCAGCTTGTCCATCTTCTACTGGTTTGATTAGTTGATGTACAAATTCTGCTGGATAAGTATCATCTCCATCTACCATAATATATATATCTGCATCAACATCATGAAACATGCTTCTTACAACATTACCTTTTCCTTGTTTATATTCATGTTTTAAAATTGCACCATTATTAATAGCAATTTCAGCAGTTCTGTCTTTTGAGTTATTGTCATAAACATAAATATCTGCTTCAGGTAATTCTTTTCTAAAATCTTTTATTACTTTTTCAACTGTTTGCTCTTCATTATAACATGGTATTAATACTGCTATTTTACTCATATATATTTCTTCCTTTCAGTGTTTGTTAATATTTTTCTTTCTTATTGACTTAAAGTTATTTTATTTTCATTTATTTTATTTACTTTTAATAGTTTGTTTGTTAATTCTTTATAGTTTTCCAAGTTATAGTTTCCTTCTATTAATTCTCCATATATTTGTATAAATTGCTCATCGATTTGGGCAATAAATACATAATCAAAATTTTCTTCAATTAATTTTTTTTCGAATTGTTCTTTAGTTATATTATAGCTCCAAATATCTTCTTCGTTGTATGCAGGTCCTAAACTCCATTCATACATTAAATTTGTTACTATTGGTGATATTGAATATCTAAGCATATGATATTGGATTCCTCCACCAATATTTTGATATATTAAATATACTTTTTTGTCTGGAGTGACATTTTCTTTTATTATATTGCTTTTAAGTGTTATTTCATTGCTTATCATTATAGCACCTTTTCTAGATGTTATATCAATTAAGTTTATAGTATTTGTTGGATATATGCATAACATAATTGCTAAAATTAATAGTATTAATTGGTTTTTATAGTTATTATTTATAATAATACCAATACTTGCAATTATCCATGAAATAAAATATGTTGTCATATATCTTGAATAACTGGCAAGTGTTCTTCCTTCTTGTTCTGTAAATGCGAACATAAAAGTTGCTAATAACAATAAACAGTATAGCACAAATCCTATATTAAATGATAATAATAGTGTTAAAATTTTCTTTTTTTCTTTGTCTTTTTTATTAATTAAATATAATAATATTCCAATTATGTCTAAAATGATTACAAATTTTATTGCTGTTATTTTAGTATTTGAATTTCCTATTATTGTTGTAGAGTTTAATGCGTTATAAAATGCTCTAGAAATATCAATGTATTTTGTGTCTTGTGTATCTAGTAGTAATATTGCTTTTATATATTGTTTTATATCAATTTCAGAAATTGAGTTTTTGTCATGTCTATCATCTAAGTACCTATTATTTGAACTACAATATAATTTCCATGTGGTGTAAATACCTAGTGATAAAACTAATATTGCAACTATTATACCAAATTTTTTGAAGTTTTCTTTTGTTATTTTTCTGTTTTCAATAATTTTTAAAATTACTTTATTGAAAAATAGTTGCATTAATACGATTCCTAAAAATAGTAGACCTGTATCTTTTAATAGTGGCATACAAATTAAAATTAAAAATAATGTTATTTTGTCTTCTTTTCCATCCATTCTGTATGCTAAAAACATAGAAATTGCAAATAATATTCCTAATAGTAAATCAATGTAAATTGATGCTAATTTAAAATTGCATAAAATTATTGAGCAATAAATAAATATCCAAAATAGTATTAATTTAATTAATGCTTTAAAATTATATTTTTCATTTTTGCAAATTGGTAGTAGTAATGTTATCATAAATGTGTTTATTCCTATATAAGAAACATATTCTGCAAATCCTCCATTTATTTTGCAGAAGAAATATTCAACAATTCCTGCTAGTGGTGGATATACTACATGTACTCCATCATATATGTTATTTGACCATAGTAAATCGTATTGTACCATTGCTTTTAAGTTTGGTCCCCAGTGTGAAAATTCATCCCATTCAATATAGTTTGTACCTAATACAATAAATGTTGATATAAATATTGTAAATATATATATCAATACTCCTGGTGTTATTATTTCTTGAATTTTTATTTTCTTTTTTATCAAACAATAAATTATATAAATAATTGAACATATCGAAACTATATATATTAAGTATGTTGCATATTTCATTAAGTTAAATAATCCTGATATGTATAAAAATAATGCTATTGATAAAAATGTAATTAATATTGAATTTTCTTGCTTGAATTTAAATTTTTCTGTTATACATGATGCAATTGATATTAATATAATTATTGCTATTATTGATGTTAGCATATCCTTTTATCTCCTTATATATTTTAAACTTTATTAGTGTTAACGGCTTTACTGTAGAATTTCATTATAAATTTTGCTATTGGTTTAGGCCAATATCTATTAAGCATTAATAGGTCTTCTTCAAGTCTTGTATTATTCTCTATTAAATTGGATGTTTCTGATTCCTCATGAATTCTATGTTGCATTAATTCAATTGGTATATATAAAAATCTTTCTTTGTATTTTGCCATTTTGTCCCATGTATCCCAGTCTAAGTCGCACTTTAGCTCTGTTTTATATGGTGTTTTTCCTGCAATTTTAGTGTTTACTGTAACACTTGGGCAACAAATACTTGAACCTAATGATAGCACTCTTCTTTTTATGAATCTAGATTTTTTAAATATTCTAAGTGGGAATAGTAATATCTTTTTTATTTTTAAATTTGATGTTAATGGTATTTCTTCCCCATTTTTTATTTCTCTGTAGTCTGTGAAAGCTATAACAAAATCTTTTCCTTTTTCTAGATATTTTACTATTTCTTCAAGATAGTTTGGCTTATATATATCATCTTGGTGTGCTATTGTAACATAATCTGTCTTTGTTTGACTTACGCCAAAATTCCAGTCTTGTCCAATTCCATGTTCACCTTTATTTACAATAACTTGCAAATTGTATTTTAATGCTAAATTATTTATATACTCATTTGGTGTTGATGTTGATATAAATGCATTACTTTTTACATTTTGGTTTATTACTGATTTGATACATTCTTCTAAATATTTTGATTCTTTATAAGCACATATTACAAAAGTATGATTTTTAAATTCTTTCATTTTTACTCCTTATTCTTTTTATGTTCATATTTTTATTTATTATGTTTTTTAATTTTGCTTATCTTCTTTACTTTCTCTTTCTTCTATTTTTTTTACTCTATCTTTTAAAAGAGAAATTTCTTGTACTAGTATTGTGTTTTTTTGTGCTTCATTAGATAATCTTACTGTTAAGTTAAAAATTAAATAAAAAGCAACAAATATTGTTATACAAAATAACATATTAACTGGTAATTCAAATCCTAATGTTTTTGTTAATATTTCAATTAAGTTTGGTATTGCTAGAGATATTATTAATAAAATTCCACTAACAATCCAAAATGTTGAAAATGATAGTTGTAATTTTTTGTTTTTTATTTTTTTAAGGATTAAACAAATATATATTAATACCATTAATATTAAAGCTAATTTTAAATTTAGTGTCATTTCTTTGTTTCTCCTTTCTTTCTAAAATTAATACTATCTAATATAACAGCAATACTTACTTTTACCATATAATCAACACTTTTCCATATATTAATAGAAGATTTTCCTCCTACTCTTTCATTCATGCTAACAGGAACTTCTTTTACTATATATCCTTTTACTAAAACTTCTACAGTAGATTCTGGCTCAGGATATTCTGTTGGATAATGTTTTGCAAATATTTCTATAATACTTTTGTCTACTGCTCTAAATCCTGATGTTGGGTCAGTTATCTTTTTGTGGCATAATAGTTTTATAAAAAATGAAATTATATTTTTTCCTAATCTTCTCATAAATGTTGATTGGAATTCACTTGATGTTTTGTCTAAATATCTTGTTCCAATACACATGTTAGCTTGTCCAGTTGTTATTTCTTTGCATATTGTAGATACATAATTGATATCATGTTGCCCGTCACCATCAAATTGAATAGCTATATCATATCTATTTTGATATGCATATTTATATCCAGTTTGTACAGCTCCTCCAATTCCTAAGTTGTGGACTAAATCTATATAATTTAATTCATTTTCTTGTAAGATTTTTAAAGTATTATCTTTTGAACCATCATTAATAACAACATAATCTAATTTTTGTTCATTTTTTTGATTATATTCTTTTATAATGTTACATACATTTAATATATTTTCTTGCTCATTATATGCTGGTATTATTAATAAGATTTTCATTGTTATCTCCTTTCACTGTGCTGTTTTATAAAATGGTGATTTTTAACTCGTCCCTAAATCCCTATTAAATAAAAAATTTAATAATCTTTAATATAAATAGTCCATTTATAAGTAATGCCATTAAAGGGATGATTATATTTTTGTTCTTAAGTTTTATAAAGTCATTTTTTCTGCATAGAGTCATTAAGGCTAATATCATAAATGGTAAGAAATATCTTCCTTGTACTCCTGCTACTACATTTGAACCTACTCCTGTCCATTGCAAATATAGTCCTGTTGTTACTAGTAAATACATTATTATTGTTAATATTAAAATCCATATTTTTTCTTTTATATCAAAAACTACTTTATTATCTTCAATGAAAATTGAAGCCATTAGTAATAATATATATAATGTTATATATATTGTTGGAACTGATATTGATAGCCATCCCATAGATTGTCCTATTGCATTATATAAATAAAATTCTCCATTATATCTTAAATTGTTTAACATAACATACATGTATCTTAATGGGCTTTTTATTATTCTATTTAATTGTTCCCCTGAATTAACACCTGCTGTTTCTAAATATACTTTAGCACTTTCATTTACATATCCAGTATTTAATTTTGTTATAATAAATAAACTTGAAACACATAGTACTACAGTAGCAACACCAAGTATTATTTTTTCTTTTTTGCTTATTTCTTTTCTTCTTTTTACAAAAATTAGTCCTAATCCTATTAATGGTATATATGTCATTTTTACTAGTCCAAGTAAAAATACTAATATGAGATATATCACTTTTTCTTTTTTTAGTATTTTATCTTCTTTAAAACATAAATTTAAAGTATAAGCTATAAATAGAATTGTTATACCATTCATTATACAATCTACTGTAACAGCTGTCGCTTGATGCATCATCATTGGTATCATTAAATAAGTTGCTAATAGTATTTTTCCAAATGGTATCTTTTTTATTGAATAATATCCTAAAATTAAGAAAAATACAAATCCTATTATTCTTGCTAAAAATAGTCCAAAATAAATATTTAAAGAGAATATTCTTGATATCATTAATCCTAATGCATGCCCTATATAAAATATAAAACAATAAGTTTTTGATGGTGAGTCTACCTCAACTGTTTTTGAATAATCATAAGCTTCATTACTATTTATAAGTTCATTATAAACATTATATTTTGTAAGTTTATTTTCTCTATAAATTGATAATGCTTCTGGTACAGTTGTTAATGATTTTCCATTTTCATAAATTTCTGTAAATAAAATTCCATTAGAAACTTCATATGCTTTCCAAATATGTGCACTTGCATCAGGTGTATATGATGGTAGCATAAATACTATATACATTATACCTATTGGTATAGCAAATGTTATAAAGATTTTTTCTATTTTGTCTTTATCTTTTATACAATTATAGATTAAAGATATTGATGCTAAAATTCCAGTAATAATTAAATATATTAGAAATGTTTTTGACCAATAGCCCTCATAACATTTTATTGTAATAAATTTATAAGCAACTAAAGCAAAAACTGTCATTATAATAAATTCAATTGGATACTTTATTATATTTAAAATTTTTGATATTCTTTCTTTATTATTCATTTTTTCTCCTTCAATGAAACAGTTGTGATAGTTAAAAACGTTTCATTTGTTTGTTGTTTTTTGTCGAAACTGAAACAAGTGGGACAGTCAAAAAATGTTTCAGTTCTTTGTCATTTTCTGTCGAAAGTGAAACATTTTTTGACTGTCCCACTTGTTTCACTTTTTTATTTTACTCTTTCAGTTCTAATTGCACATTGATCATTATCAAGTCTTAAATTTTTATTATAGTATGGGTCTCCTTTATCTAAAAAGTCTTGCCAATTTTCATGGAATCTGTCAATTTCTGATTTGAATCTAGCTTGTTTTTCAGGGTTGTCTTCAAATCCTCTACTTTTTGATTCATAATGTAAAAATTGTACATATGGATTATATACTATTAATTTACCTAGTTTTCTTATTTTTAAACAAAAGTCAACATCATTAAATGCTACTTTGAATTTTTCGTCCATATATCCTACTTCATCATATATTTCTTTTGAAGTCATTATACATGCTGCTGTAACAGCACTCATGTTTTGTATCATTGCATCTTTTGAGAAGTATCCATGTATTCCTTTTGGTATATTTTTAAATACATGTCCTGCTACTCCTCCAATTCCTATTATGATTCCTGCATGTTGAATTGTTTTGTCTGGATAAAATAGTTCTGCTCCAACTGCTCCTACATTTTCTCTTTGTGCAAATCCTAACATTTCTTCTAACCAGTTTGGTGTTAATAATTCTGTGTCATTGTTTAGTTGTACAATATAATCTCCTGTTGAATTTTTTACTCCAAAATTGATTATTGCAGAATAATTGAATTCTTTTTCTGGATAATAAATTACTTTTATATTGTCTTTTCCATCTATATCTTTGTAATATTTAAATGTTTCTTCTTTTTCACTGTTATTTTCTATGATTATTATTTCATAATTGTTGTATGTTGTAAGCTTTTTTAACGATTTTAGGCAAACTTTTAATGTTGATATATAATCTTTATTTGGTATTAATATAGAAACTTTTGGGTTTCCTATTATTTCGTAGTTGATTTTGTAAGTTCCTAATGTATTTCCATGTTCAACTGTTCCTTTTAGTCCTAGTCTATTTATGTGGTCTTGTACAGCTTTTACTCCTGATTCATATGCATATGGTTTTGCTGTTCCTCCTGATTTTGCAGTAGATAAACTATGTACTCTCCAATGATACAAAATTTTTGGAATATGTACTATTTTATTTGTTTCTTCACTCATTCTAAGTAATATATCAAAATCTTGTGCTCCATCATATTCACTTCTAAATCCACCTAGTTTGTCCATTAATTCTTTTTTGAATACACTAAAATGGCATATGAAATTGTTGGCTCTTAATGTATCTGGTGCAAAGTCTGATTTGAAATATGGGTCATATCTTTTTCCACCAAGTTTTTCGAATTTATCTTCATCTGTATATATAAATTCTACATCTGGATTTTCATTTATACATTTTACTATTTCATATAGTGAGAATTTAGGTAGTAAATCATCATGGTCTAAAAGTGCTACGAAGTCTCCTGTAACAAGTGATAAAGCTTCGTTAGTATTTCCTGCAATTCCTTTATTTTCACCTATAAATTTATATTTTATTCTTTCATCTTTTTCATATATTGTTTTTAATTCTTCATTTTTTTCTGGACTTCCATCTGCTAAACATAGTTCCCAATTAGAGTATGTTTGTTCAATTAATCTATCTACTAATTCCTCAAAAAAATTTATTGGTGTATTATACATAGGAATTATAATACTTATTTTAGGATTATTTTCAAATTTTGTGTTTCTTTGTATATCTAATTCTTCATCTGTTGGTTCGTTATTTTCAATCCATTGTTGATATAAGTTTTCAGGCTCAGCTACAGTGCCCATAACCATATATCTCTTCATTTCAATTAAAGTAACTCTCCAACCCTTTTCTTTTATTTTATTTATTTGTTCTTTTATATAATTAATACTAAACATACTTTTTATAAACCTATTAGCAGTTCTAAGATAGCTTCTTATTTTTCCTCCTTCTGGAAATAATCTATCTCTAATACGCTTTTTTTGTGCCATTTTTATTACTTCCTTTCAAACTTGTTAATTTTGTGACAAAAAGGGACGCCCCCTTTGTCACAGTTTATAGTTTTCTTCTTATTTTTCTAAGAATTTCTGTCATTTTCCAACTTTTAGAATTTTTTATGATATTTAATTCTGTTGTTAATTCATTAATGTTTTGCTTGTACATATTTATTTCATGTTCATTACTATTTTTTTCATTTTCCTTTTTTTGTTCTGCTAATGAAATGAGATTTCTATAATGGACTTGTGTGTCATATAGATTTTTTACTGTAATTCTATTTTCAGCATGTATTTCCCATATTTCTTCATCTTTAATTTCTTCTTGTAAAACAGTTTCTAGTTTATTAAAAATCTCTATAAATTCTGTTATTTTGAATTTTTCAAAAAGTTGATTTCTATTAATTATTTTTGAAGAATTTGCTAAATATTCTATTGTTCTATATATTATAAATTCTATAGGTATATTTTCTTCCATCCATTCTTGGTCATAAAAATAGAATTTGTTTTCTTCATAAAAACAGTTTTGAAAAATTAAGTCAAAAAATCCATATTTAATAAAATTGAGTTTATCACTTATTTCTTTATCTATATTTATATTGTATTTTTCAAATACTGTTTTGCTTTCAGTTTTCTCACACTTAGATAATTTATTTTTTATTTCAGTAATAAAATCATTAATTAATATATTGGCATCTTCTATTTCTTGGTTTTTATATTTTTCTATTAATATTTTATCAAATGATTTTTCTTGTGGCATTATTTTACTATATATTGTGTTTTCTTTGTATTCATCTAACATATTAATATCTAATTTTTTTAATATATCAATATTTCTTTTTATAGTTTTTATATGTTCTAATCCAGATTTATCTACTGATTCTTTAGAAACTATATCATTTTTCATGACTGTTTTTATTCTATATTTTTCTTTTCTTGAATTATTAAATGATATAAATTCAATATTATTAGATTCATTACTTATTTCTACTAAAAATGAGTTTGCAAATATTTTAAATAATTCTTTATTGTCTGATAATATTTCTTTATATTTTTCTCTTTCATCTACAGCAAGAATTTCGTTTTGACTATATAAAGTGAAATCTCTTAAAATACTTTCATTGTTTGGTAAATGTCTATCTGTAAAAATAACATTTGGGATTTTATAATTTGGTAATGGATAATAGAATTTATATTTTTCTATATTTTTTTCTTTTAATATTTCTTCTATTTCAATTTTACTTAAGTAGTTTTTGTTTTCTGTAATTTCACAATTAATATTATAATTTTGTAGTCCATATCTATTATCACATGTAAATAATATTGTTCCATCTTCATTTATATATTTTTTTGAGAATTCTAAAAATTCATTTAAAGAATAATTGAAATTTTCTAGTCCATATAATAAAATATAATCAAATTTTTTGTCTATTATGGTATCTGTTTCTTCTATAGAATTGATTGTACATACATTTTTTGCTTTTTTTATTAGCTCATCTGCGATTTCTTTACATTCTTTATTTATTTGCAAAATGGTTGCATTTTTATTAAATTGATACCAGCTAATTATATTTTTTCTAATACTAGATAATTGTTCTATTTTTTCTATTTCCATATTTATATAACCTTTTCTTTCTTTTTAGTTTCTGGATTTAAAGTCTCTAAATGGTTTTGTTATTTTCCAAGACTTAGAATTTAAAATTGAATTTAGTTCTTCTTTTAGTTTGTTATTTTCTTCTATTAATTGTTTTTCTTTATTTTCTTTTTCTTTGTTTTTCTTTATTTTGTAGTGGTTATTATAAAATTTGTTCATAATGTTATCTATTTTTACTAGATTTTGTTTATTTAAATCTATTTTTGTTTCAATTTCTTTTTGTGATACTTCTATAAAGAATGAATTTGCAAAAAAGTCAAATTGATTGTTTTTTATTATATCTCTATAGGCTTCTTTTTCATCAAATTCTACTTCTGAGTCTTGTCCTGACATATATGGTGTATAGTTATTTATACTTTCTTTATTTGGTAAATACTCATCAGAAAATATGATATTTGGTAATTTGTAATCAGGCATTGGGTAATAAAATTTAGTATATTCAAAACCAGAGTTTTTCAAGATTTGTTTTAATTCGTTTTTTCCGAATGTTCTAATTCCTTTTTTGTTCTCATATCCTAAAATACCATCATATATTTTTCCTGTGTGGTCTTCTTCTGTTCCACTAAAATATTTCATTCCAAATTGATTTTCTATTGCAATTAGTAATATTCCATCTGGTTTTAATAATCCTTTAATTGTTCTTAAAAAGTCTTCAAAAGGATTTTCACTATTTGTATATAAAGATGCATATTCTAAAACTCCAATTAATGTTATATAATCAAATTTTTTGTCAAATTTGATATTATTAAAATTTCCAACTATTATTTCCAAATTTTCTTTGTTCTTGCATCTTGCTTGTATTGCAGAAGCTCTTTGCTTAGATAATTCAACACAAGTTACATTTTTTGCTTTATCACATAAAACTCCTGTTATGGCGCCCATTCCTGCGCCTATCTCTAGTACTTCTGCATTTTCTTTGAATTCATACCAATTTAATATATTTTTTCTTATAGGAGTTATATGATAAAATACAGGCCATCTTATATCATGCTCAAAAATTTCTTTATAATTTTCTTCCCCATATTTTTCTAAATAATCAATAATATCTTTTTCTATTTCACCATCACAATATACATCTTTATCATCATAAAAATCGTAATTAACTTTCATTGTTTTCTCCGTTCACACTTTTAATTATTTTTCAAAATATTTCTTAATTAAACTATTCTTTGGCTACAGAAATATTTGTTTTCAAATCGATTATTCCCAAACATTCTCTATGAGCAACAATCTCAATAAAAAATGCATCATATTTTCTATCAAAAACCTCTAAATCTCCATTTTGATTAATTGTGGTGCATCCAAAAGAAAATACATACTTTTCTGGAGCTAATGGGAATGTTTGTTTAAATTCTACAATTGCAATATCATCTTTTTTATATGTTCCAGTTAAGACTTTATAAGCTTTTGTATTACATCCACATAATTCTAATCCTTTAAAATCTTTTAAAGACATTGCAAAAATTGGTTCATAAATTTCTTTATTAAATTTAATTTTTACTTTTACAGTATATTCATTTTCATTATTTATTGTTTGTTCAATTTCTCCGTCTTCATTAAAAATCCCATAATCTATTATCTCTGCATCACCATTTCCATATGTTAGCATATCTGTATTTTCTTTAACTTTGGATTTCCATAAATCACCATTATTTTCTTTTTTGTCATTTTTTTCTGTTTTTATATTTGTTTCAATCTTCTCTAAAGATTTATTTTCATTTTCTATTCCTACGATTAGTTTTTTATATTTATCTACACCTTCTTTTACTTCTCCATCAAATATTTTATTTCCATTTGATATAACTACTGCTCTATTACAGTTTCTTATTATATCTGTAACATTGTGAGTAACAAAAAGTATGGTTTTTCCTTTTTCTTTAAATTGCTCAAACTTCTTAAAACATTTTAATTGAAATGCTATATCTCCTACTGATAATACTTCATCAACAATTAAAATATCTGGATTTACATTTATTGCACATGCAAATGCTAAACGGGCAAACATTCCTGAAGAATATGTTTTTACAGGCTGGTATAAATGTTCTCCAATATCTGCAAAGTCTATTATATTTTGTTTTGTTGCTTCTATTTCTTCTTTTGATAGTCCCATTACTTGTCCATGTTGATATATATTTTCTTCTCCTGTTAAATCTTGATTAAAAGCTGCTCCTAATTCTAATAAAGAACTTATTTTTCCATTTACATTAATTTCTCCAGAAGTAGGTGTTACAACTCCTGTTATCATTTTTAATAATGTTGATTTTCCTGCTCCATTTTTTCCAAGGATTCCTACAACTTCTCCTTTATGTATTTCTAGATTCAAATTGTCTATGGCACTAAATGTTGTATGATTTTTATAAAAAGGTGCTACTGCTTCTATTAGCCTTGACTTTTTGTCTTTATACATTTTATATTCTTTTTTTAGGTTCTTTATTTCGATTATGCATTCTTTATTTTGATTTTTTTTGTCCATATTCTTTCCTTTCTGATTTGTATTTTATGTGTTTTGTTTATGACAGTTTTATCTTTTTTTTAGTAATTTTAAGATTGTTAGTCTAATGTTGAATAGTGGTCTAGCAATTAGTGGTAAATTCATTATTATAAAGTTTAATATATAATATTTTAGTGTTTCAGTTTTATATAGTTTGTGAAAGGTACTCCATTTTTTAAAATTGAAGTTCTTTTTATTTTCTATATTTTTGAAGTATTCATATATTTCTGTGTTTAATTCTTGCATTTCTTTAGGGAATTTTTCATTATGTTTTACATATGTTCCAAATACGCCTAATTTAACGTCAATAAATAGTTTTCTTACTTGTTCTAATTTTGTAAATCCATGTGATATTTTATTTGTTCCAACTTGATTATTCCCATGTTGTCTATATTTTATATATTTTTCTGGCATATATGATACTTTTCCATATATACTTACTATTAGTCCAATCCAATGGTCATGTATTAAGTATTTTGATTCTGTTGGTAATGGTAATATTTTTTGTATTGTTTCTGATTTTGCAAGTATTGTACATCCTGTAACACAGTTATATATGTAATTTAGTTTATTGCTTTTTATATATTTTTTTATTTTTTCGTTCAGTAACATGAAGTCTCCAAAAGATGGATATATCGTTTTTAACTTTTCATCAACAACTTCTAAGTCTCCAAATACTAGGTCAGCTTGATTTTCTTTTAGTGTTTCTAAAGATTTTTCTACTTTTTCTGAAAGCCATACATCATCTTGGTCTGATAGCATGTAATATTTGTTTTTAACTTGTTTTAAAAGAAATTCTATGTTTTTTACAACTCCTAAATTGTTTTCTTGTATATATAGTTCTATTCTTTTGTCTTTTTGTTCATATTCTTTTAAAATTTCTGGTGTATTATCTTTTGAACAATCATCTGATATTATTATTCTTATATTTTTGTATGTTTGTTCTAATAAGCTGTCTAATTGTTCTTTTAAATATTTTTCGCCATTATAAGTTGGTAATAGTATATCTACTGTTTCTTGCATTATTAACATATCCTTTCTTAATTATAATACATCAGCAAAATCTTTTTTATTTTTATTAAATATATGGTTTCCCCATATAAACATTAATATTGTAATTATCCAGAATATTATTGTAAATATTCCATGATTTGCTGTTATTATATTTCCACCCATAAATGCTTCTCTAAATGCTGTTACTAAATAGGCAAATGGCATACATTGTATAACAGATAATATCTTTTGATGTCCTGCTAATCTTGATAAATTCCAAACTACTGGAGTAGCCCAGAAGAATAGTTGCATTAGTATTCCTAATAAATTTGAGAAGTCTGGTACAAGTGTTGTTAATGCTGATGTAAATCTTGTAAATGCTATTATAAATGCATATAATGCTATAAGTACATATATAATTGTAAATATATTTGGCATGTATCCATATATCATACATATTATAGTTACTACTGCTATTAAAAATATTGCTACAAAGCTACTTCCTATTATTGTTATAATTGGTATTATATTTACTGGAAATACTACTTTTTTTACTAAATAGCTATAACTTCTTATAGACATACTTGAACTCATTATACTGTCATTTATTGTTTGCCAAATAGCCATTCCTGGTAAAAACCATACAACATATGGTGAACCATTTTCTCCTTCCATTCCAAATATGAATTGAAATACTATTACATACATAAGCATAAATACAAATGGTTGTAAAAATCCCCATATGCTTCCTAAACTTGTACTTGCAAATCTATTTTTAAAATCGCTTTTTCCTAATTTCCAAGCAATTTTTTTATTATTCCATAAATCTTTTATAAATTCCATTTTTTTCTCCTAAAATTTGATAATTTTTCACTTTTATATTCTATATTTAAAATGTCTTTTTGTCAAGGATTATTAGGCTTTTAAGCAAGAAAAAAAGAGCTATTTTTTAAGCTCTTTTTTTCCACAACTCAATTAATTTTTAGAAAAATTTTTTCAAAATTTCATAATACTCTGTTTCCTTGGTAGCAGTAGATTTGGCCTTATCTAAAGAAACTTTTAATGTGTCCATTTCTCTTTCAAGCCTTTCTGCAATTATAACATTTGCATTAATCTGCTGCTGGCACTTTTGAACGTTTGCCTCGACATCCTCAAGGTTGCCTGTTGCACCTATCAGTATTTTTTCAATTTTCTGAGGATATTTTTCCAGCAAAATTCTTAAATCCTGCTGTATTTTCTTTTGATCCTCAAGGGCTTCTTTTGCTTTTTCCAGTTCAGCATGAGCACACAATATGTCAAATTTGGCATCTGCGTACTTTTTCTCAAGCTCCTCCATTTGCTTTTGCAAATCAGATAATTCTTTCGTTGCCTGCTCTGCACTTGCTTTAGATTGAAGAGTCATTTCAACAATTTCTTTGGAATATTTCTGGATTAAATTTGTCATGGTTTTCCTCCTGTCATTAAACCTTAATTGAATTGTTAATAAATGTTCCTATAGTATTATTATAAAACAACTTTACATAATTGTCAATGAAAATAGTTTTATAATGCTTTCTACTATTTTACTGTCATCTAATTGTTTTTCTGAATTCTTATTTATAAAAACAATTATCTTATCACTATCTTCAAAGCTTTCATATGTTTGATATTTATCCATTTTTTCAAAATTATAATCTAACACTTCTCCACTAACATCATCAACAATATAGCAAATACTAGAAATATTTAGAATAAATAATTTATCACCATAGATTGCTTTTTCTAGTACTTTATCATTATTATTTTGCCAGTTTTTACTTTCTATTTTCAAATATCCATTTTCATCTATAAAGTAATCTGAATTAGTAAAATTACTAAATAATTTTAAAATTGTATCTCTATCTTTGGAATTAATCCATATTCCAGCATATTTAGGATGATTTTGTTTAATTATTGTATCTACTTCTTCGATTTTAGGCTGTTCGTTTTTTATCATTCCAGTAAATGCTACTTTATATTTTATTGATGGTTTTATTGTAACAATTTTCATGTTATTTGTTGTATCTTCTTGTACTTCATAAAGTTGTGTGTTTCCAGTTATTCCAACGCTTTGCTCTATTTCTTTTATTTCTGCTTTTTCTTCTTTAGTTTGATTATAATTTTCCAAACTAATTTCATTTACTAATACATTTTCTTTTTTTACAAGTTTATTATTATCAATATTAATTTTGATAACTATACTAACAACAATTAATAAAAAAAATATTAGTATAACTGATAAAATTCTTCTATTTTTCATTTCAAAACCCATTCTTTCTTATTTTATTATCTTATTATAGTAGAGTAGTTATAAAAGCAGGGTTAGATAAATAATTTTAAATATTAAAAAAAATATTTATCTAACCATGCTTTTAATGGTTTCCCTCAAAAAACACTACACTATTGATTTTAACATAGATAAGGTTGCTTCTATATATCTATTAATTAAATTTTTGTTGTAAACTGATTGTGTTCCTGTAACTCCTTGATGTGGTAATTCAATAAGTGCAGATTTTGCAACTTTACCATTAGAGCCTAGATAACTTCTTGCCCAATTAACTAAATATCCTGTTCCATATCTTCCAACAGCTGATTTATCATTTTCTGGAAATTGTTTTTCATAATAAGCACATATACTAGGATCCCCAATTAATTGTTGTGTCCATCCATGTAAGTCTACTAATACTGTTTGTCCTGTTTTAGATTTATTTGCTAATAAAAAGTCTCTTAGTGCTTGTGCTTCATATGCTTGGAATCCTGTTGTTCCATTATAATTTCTACTATCTGTATATCTAGTATAACTATTTCCAACTTGCCAACATCTATTTAAATCAATTCCTTTATTGTTAGGAGCTTGGCTAAATAATGTAGTTCTTCCTGGCCCATTATTTGTATATCCATTAGATAATCCATCGAGATTTATTCCTGGAAATACATATATTGTCCATTTATCTGCTATTGCATAATCTTGGTCACTTACTAATCTATTGTAAAATTTTTCTGCAATATTAATAAGTTCATATCCATCTTTATTCCATAAATCTTCATATCCATGTATTGCAAATGTAGCAAAAAATACATTTGGTCCACTTCCATATTTTAAATATTTTAAAGTATCTCCGCCTCTTCCAGCAACTTTAAGCCCTGTTTTTCCATATGTTCCTGATGATTGTGGTATTATTTTCTTTACATTTGTAGTCATTGTTTCTTGAGTTAATACTTTACCTTTTTCATCTATGAATTGAATTTTAATGTTTCTGTTTCCTAAGCTAATATCTTTAAAGTTTATTTTTATATTAAAACCTGGAGTAGGATTTTTATCTTGTCCACCATATCCCTTGATGCTTTCTAATACGTCATTTCTTTTTTCTCTTGTTATTATAGCATTTGATAATTTATCGTCAATTAATACTTGTATTTTTACTTTATTAATATCTGTCATTAACCATCCTTTTATTGAATATTCTGATTGACCTACAGTTGATGGTAATTTTTTCTCTACTGAAACTTTTATTTTGTTTTTTATTTTGGGAACTATTTTTATTTCTATTGCTTCTACTGCTAAGTTCTTTCCAGTTGTACCTGATATTTCTCCATCATTTGCCCAATTTTGCCAGCCTTTATTTGTTATATGTGTTCTATACATTATGGAATATTCTTCTGTTCCAGTAAGTCTAATTTTTATTGCTTCTACTTTTTTTGCTTTACCTGTTGTTCCAGATTGTTCTCCATTTTTCTTCCATGTATTTTCCCAGCCTAAATCTTGTATATGAGTTTGATATTCTATTGTAACTCCTTTAGGAATATTTTTTCCTACTATATTTATAGCTTCAACAGCTTTATTTCTTCCAGTGGTTCCTGCTGTATCACCTGCTCTTACATAAGTTTGCCAACCAATATCTCTTACATGTGTTCTATATTGAATAGTAAATTCTGTACTAGGCTTACATTCAGAAACTTTAATTTCTATTGCTTCAACTTTTAAGTTTTTTCCAGTTGTTCCTGAAACTTCTCCATCTTTAACCCATTTTTGCCATCCTAAATTTTGTACATAGGTTCTATATGTTACTGTATAATCTATATTATCTAGCTTGATTTTTATAGCTTCTATTTTTTTATTTTGTCCTGTTGTTCCAGATATTTGTCCATTTTTCTTCCATGTATTTTCCCAGCCTTTGTCTTGCACATGAGTTTGATATAAAATATTTACATTTTTGGCATTTTTTAATTCTATTCTTATTCCCTCAATCTTTAATCCTGCTTTTGCTATTCCTGATGTATCTCCATTATTTACATATTCTTTCCATCCTCTATCTTGTATATGTGATTGATATATAACAGATATAGTTTTAGGTATTATTCTTATTTCTACTGCTTCAACTTTCAATCCTTTACCTGCAATACCTGAAACCTCACCATCTTTCATCCAATTTAGCCAACCTCTATCTTGTACATGACTTCTATATTCTACTGAATATTTGTCTGTTCCTTCTAATTTTATTTTAATTGCTTCCATCTTTAAGTTTCTTCCTGTGGTTCCTGCTATTGCACCATCTTTAACCCAGTTTTGCCATCCTAAATTTTGTATATAAGTCTGATATGTAATTCCTACATTTGCTGGTGCATTTATTAGTTTTATTTTTATGGCTTCATTTTTCTTATTCTGTCCTGTTGTTCCAGATGTTTCTCCATTTACTTTTGAAAAGTCTTTTTCCCATCCTTTGTCTTGTACATGCGAGTTATAAGATACATACATGTTTTTTTCTTCTACTGATGTTTTTGCTTTTGTTGATTTTTTCATATCTGTTGTTTCTGTTGTATTGTTATTTTCTATTATATTGTTTGTTGTATTATTTGTTGTATTTTTGATTTGATTGTTTAAATTATTATTTTCAACTGTATTGTTAACTGCTTTGCTTCCAACACATCCTAAAATAAGTGCTATCATTAGTATTATAATTAAACTTATTTTATTTATTTTTTTATTTCCTAATATTCTCATTAGTAATCCTCCCTTTATATTTTTTACTATTTTATATACAAATTAGATTTTAAAAAGTTGTATATTGTTGCAAAATTATTTTATTTTTTTATGAAATAGTAAAAATAATATAACTTAATAATGGAAAATGTAGAATCATAGTTTCTTTTATGATTCTTTTTTTTATGCCTTTGAAATATAAATATTTAAAGTATTTGTGAATTGGTAAATATATAATATTAGATTTTTGTGCTTTTTTGTAGTATTCTATTACTTTTTCTTCTATACTTTTTAATTTATTATCTTCTAGTTTTGAGCTATATTCTTTACACATTAGTGCTCCTGCTATATATGTTTCAGTTATGACCATATGTCTATATTTTATATATGATTTATAATTATTCCCATTTTCTTTTTTCCATATTTTCATATTTTGCTTAAAACTTCTTCCACCAAAAATATTATTTTCATGTATTCTGTATCCAAAAAGTGGTTTATCAATATAATATATTCCTTTTAAATTACTTGCTATATATGTTGAATGCCAATCATGTGCAAAGGTATTTTCTGTAAATGGTAGCATTTTTTCTTTGACATCTTTTGTAATCATTTGGCTACATCCTATCGCAATATGTCTTGAAAATGGTAATATGAAATTTTTTCCTTTTACTTTTGGCATGTTTTTATAATCAAAATAACTATTATGAAGCAGGTTTCCTTTTTCATCTACTTGGTTTGCATTACAATATACTAAATCTACATTGTTTTCTTTTAGTGCTTTTACACTTTCTTCTATTTTATTTTGATACCATATATCATCATGGTCTGAAAATGATATATATTTAGATGTTGATTGTTTTAATAAAAATTCAAAGCTTTTTGTGCATCCTAGGTTGTTTTCTTGAAAATATAATTTTATTCTATTATCTTTTTCTTCGTATTCTTTTAATATTTTTCTTACTTCTTCATTTGGTGAACAGTCATCTGAAATTAGTAATTCAAAGTTTTTGTATGTTTGGTTTAATATGCTATCTATTTGTTGTCTTAAATAATCGATTTTCGTATTATATGTTGTTAGTAAAATATCTACTTTTTCTTCCATTTTTATTCTCCAATTATATATTATTTTATTTATGTTTTTATTTTATATTTTATAGATATGTTTGTCAATAAATTAATTCTAAATGCGGAAAAATAACAACTTTTTGTGTTTGATATTTAACATAATTTTTCAATAAATTTCTAAAACCTAATTTAAAAGAACTTCTGGCTTTATAATTTCCAAAAGTTCTTTTTTGTTTTACATATTATCTAATGCATCACACACTGCATAAAGTTACAATTCAAATCTCCCATATTTTACATAGAATGTCAAAATCCAAATGGATTATTCTCCCATTTGGATTTCTTATTTATTTTATTAATCTTAGTGTTTCTTTAGCAATCATTAATTCCTCATTTGTAGGAATTACATATACTTTAATTTTTGAATCTGGTTTAGAAATTACTATTTCTTCTCCTCTTGTTTTATTATTTTCTATGTCTAAATCAACACCCATAAATGCTAATTTCTCGCAAATTCCTTTACGAATATTAACTTGGTTTTCACCAATACCACCTGTGAATATAATATAGTCAACTCCATTCATTGCTACTGCATATTTAGCAACATAGCTTGCGATTGCATAATTAAAGTTTTCTACAGCTAATTTTGCTGATTCATCACCATCATTTGATTTATTTTCAATAACTCTAAAATCTGGCTCCATATCAGACATCCCTGATAATCCTGATTTTTTATTTAGTATATCTTCCATTTGTGATGGTGTTAAGTTTTCTTTTTTCATTATATATGTAATAACTGATGGGTCTAAATCTCCACTTCTTGTAACCATTGGTAGCCCTCCTAATGGTGTTAATCCCATACTTGTATCAATTGATTTTCCTCCATTTATTGCACATACACTTGCTCCTTGTCCTAAATGGCAAGTTACTATTTTCATATCTTCAATTGGCTTATTTTCAATTTCTGCAAGTCTTTGTGAAACATACATATGTGATGTTCCATGGAATCCATATTTTCTTACTCCATATTTTTTATAATATTCATATGCAATTGGATAAATAAATTTATCTTTTGGCATTGTTTGATGGAATGCTGTATCAAAAACTCCGACCATTGGTTTTCCTGGCATAACTTCTCTACAAGCTTCTATTCCTAGTATACAAGCTGGATTGTGTAGTGGTGCTAAATCTGTATATTCTTTTAAAACATTTTCTACATTTTCATCTATTACTACAGATTCTGATATTTTTTCTCCTCCATGAACTAATCTATGCCCAATAGCATTTATTTCATCTAAACTATCTATAACTTTATATTCTGGATTTATTAATTGTTTTAATGTGAAATCTATTGCTTCTGAATGATTATATACTGCATTTTTTATTTCAATTTTTTGACCATTTACTTTATGTGTTATAAAAGCTTCATCTTCTCCTATTCTTTCGTATTTTCCAGAAGCTATTACCTCTTCTGTTTCCATATTAAATAATTGATATTTTAGTGATGAACTACCACAATTTAAAACTAATATTTTCATTTTTTATTTTCTCCTTTCACTATGCTTACGCTCTATTTCAGATGTGTCCCTAATGGGACAAAAATGTCCCAAAAGAAACGTCCCTATGGGACATTTTTTGCTGTTTCTCTTGCTATCATTAGTTCTTCGTTTGTTGGAACTACGAAGATTCTTACTTTTGAGTCTTCTGCTGATATTTCTCTTTCTTCTCCTTTGAAGTCATTTTTTGTTTCGTCTATTTTTACTCCAAAGAATTGTAATTGGTTGCATATTGCTTTTCTTGATATAGGTCCTTTTTCTCCTACTCCTGCTGTGAATGTAAGGACGTCTATTCCTCCCATTGCTACTGCACATTTTGCGACATATGCTGCTGTTAGGTAATGATATACATCTAAGGCTAAGTTTGCTTTGTTTCCTCCTGCTAAGGCTTCGTTTTCTATATCTCTAAAGTCTACTGATACTTCTGATATTCCAAATACTCCTGATTGTTTGTTTAATATGTTTTCCATTTCTTGTGCTGTTAAGTTTTCTTTTTTCATTATGTATGTTACTACTGATGGGTCTAAGTCTCCGCTTCTTGTTCCCATTGGTATTCCTCCTAGTGGTGTTAGTCCCATACTTGTTTCTACTGATTTACCATTTTGTATTGCACATACACTTGCTCCTTGTCCTAAATGGCAATTTACTATTTTTAGTTCTTTTATGTCTTTTCCTATTATTTCTGCTACTCTGTTTGCAACATATTGATGTGATGTTCCATGTGCTCCATATTTTCTTATTCCATATTTTTTGTAATATTCATATGGTATTGGGTACATATATCTTTCTTTTGATATTGTTTGATGGAATGCTGTGTCAAATACTGCTACCATTGGAATATTAGGTGCTATTTTTTTACATGCTTCTATTCCTAGTATTGCAGCTGGATTATGTAGTGGTGCTAGGTCACTACATTTTTTTATTTCTTCAATTACTTCTTCTGTTATTAAAACTGGTTTTGAGTATTTTTCTCCTCCTTGAACAACTCTATGTCCAATTCCTCCTAATTCCTCTAGACTTTTTATTACTCCATAACTATCACTCATTAATCTACTGAATATAACTTTAAGTGCTTGTTCATGGTCTTTGACATATTTTTCAAATTTGTGTTTTATTCCATTGACTTTATGTGTTAGAAATGAATTTTGTTGTCCTATTCTTTCAAAATATCCTTTTACTAACATTTCTTCTGTTTCCATATCAATTACTTGATATTTTAGTGATGAACTTCCTGAGTTTAATACTAGAACTTTCATAAAATGCCTCCTTTTTATTAATTTTTTTATTTAATGTAAGTATTTTTTTATTTTATTGTTTGTGCTTGTACAGCTGTTATTGCAATAACCCCTGCTATGTCTTCATAACTGCATCCTCTTGATAGGTCATTTACTGGTTTAGATATTCCTTGACATAGTGGTCCATATGCTTCTGCTTTTGCTAGTCTTTGTACTAATTTATATCCTATATTTCCAGCGTCTAAATCTGGGAATATTAATACATTTGCATTTCCTGCTATATCACTTTCTGGTGCTTTTGATTTTGCTACTTCTGGTATGATTGCTGCATCTAATTGTAATTCTCCATCTGCTTTTAATTCTGGTTCTTTTTCTTTTAATATTTCTGTTGCTTTTATTACTTTTTCTGTTAAGCTAGATTTTGCACTTCCATATGTTGAATATGATAACATTGCAACTTTTGGTTCTTTTCCTACTAATTGTTTAAAACTTTTGCTTGATGATATTGCTATTTCTGATAGTTCTTCTTCTGTTGGATTTGAGTTTAGTCCACAGTCTCCAAATACAAATGTGCCATTTTCTCCATATTCACATTCTGGTACTACCATAACAAAAAATGCTGAAACTAGTTTTGTGTCTGGTGATGTTTTTAGTATTTGTAATGCTGGTCTTAATGTGTCTGCTGTTGAGTGTATTGCTCCTGATACTAATCCATCTGCTTTTGTTTCGTCATCTTTTACCATTAACATTCCAAAATATACTGGGTCCAAAGTTATTTCTTTTGCTTTTTCTATTGTCATTCCTTTGTTTTTTCTTAATTCATATAATAGGGTTGCATATTTTTCATGATTTTCAGATATTTCTGGGTCTATTATTGTAGAACCTTTTATATCTATTTGATTATTTTTTGCTTTTTCTAATATTTTTTGTTCGTTTCCTACTAAGATTATATTTGCGTATTTTTCTTTTAGTGCTACTTCTGTAGCTTTTAGTGTTCTTATATCTTCGGCTTCTGGAAGTACTATTGTTTTTATGTCTTTTCTTGCTCTTTCTTTTATGTTTTCAATAAAATTCATTTTTATATTAACCTCCTTATATTTGCTTTTCATTATATATATAAATTGAAAAAAGTACAAGACTTTTTGATAAAGTTTGTAAAAGTAACTGCAAATTAATGATTAAATGTAATTTTACATTAATTATCTATGTAAGATTTATTTCTAATTGCTTTTACTTTTTCACTTCACCAATTTATAATTTGTATAAAATTAGATTTTTTGTTTTACTTTTATGTAAATCTATGCTATAATAATTATACTAACTCGAAATTCGAGAATTATAAGGAGGAATTAATTATGGTAAATGTTTCTGCTGGTATCTCTCAAGTTGATCGGATAACTTTTTATGATTCCAAAATTGGAGCAACAGCAATTCAACATTCAGATGGAGAAATCGAGGTTAAATATGAAGTAAAAAATGCTAAGACATCGAATGTTATATTTTCTTTTGTAGTGTTTCTGCTACTTCCATTAATCAAATCATTTTGTATTATGCCATTCGTTGATAATGAAACATCTATGGTATACCTCTATCTTCTACCAGCTTTGTTCTATCTTTTAGTAGCAATAGTACTTATAAAAGCTATTCGGAAAAAAGGAAATGAAAATCTTTTAAGAAATCATGGAGCAGAACATATGGTATTTTCAGCATATAAAAAACTGAAAAGGATACCTAGTATAGAAGAAGCAAAAAATTTTTCACGTATCAACAAAAATTGTGGCATTACAATTTTTTTCGCATTTTTTACATCACAGTTAATTGGCTTTTTTGTATACAAATATGCAAACTACCGAATATCTGAATGGATTTTGTATTTAGTACCTTTGTTTTTTAGGACTATCTTTCCATTTAATATATTGGGTAAATTGGCACAGTTTTTGACTACTAGTAAACCTAATGATAATAACATCAATCTTGCTATAACAGCTATGAGTGCATTAGAGCGAAATATTTACTTATAACGAACTTGAAAGCTCATTTGTAAGTGAGTTATTCAAACCATTCTAAAGTTTGAAAGAGATACTGATTATATCAGTATCTCTTTTTAGCTATTAAGAATTTTAATGAATATTTATAGATAAAGTTTAATATTCATAAATGTCGTAACTAGAAACATCAAATTCTCTATTGAATGGTGGTCTTCCTGAACCTGGGCCAAAAGGTGGTCTCATTGGTGGTCGTACAGGTGGTCTTGGACCTGGGCCTGGCATAGGTGGACGTGGATGGTGTGGCGGTCTTCCTGGTCTTCCTGGTCTATTTAATAATTCTCTAATTAATAAGATTTTTATCAAATCTCTTAGTCCCCTATTTATTTGTCTTGTTTCTCTTTTTTCACTTGATGATATTTCACTAACTTTTACATCTGGTTTTTTATCCATTGTTTTTGAAGTTTTTTGGCTATTTGTTTCTGAACTCCTTACCTCATTTGTCAGATTGATGTTTAATTGAATTTCATTTCTTTCTTCTAAAGCGTAATATATTTCATCAGTCATATTTTCAATTTCATCATTTGTTAGGTTTGCTCTAACATTATTACATTTTGTTGTAATCATTGGGTATACTATTTTGTATATTTCAGGATAACAACTTTCTAGTTCAGAATCCATTCTATTTTCATAATTCATATTTTGATTATTAAAAGTTTGAAAATTGTCATTATATGAACTTATAGGTGGATATCCTAAAATACTTCTTATGTATTCATCATATGTTTCATTATACATAATAAACCTCCCTCATTTTTCTTTTATATAATATGAGAAAGGCTTTATTTTGGTTATATATTATTTACTAGTTTTTTAAACTTTTCACCTCTATCTGCAAAGTTTTTAAACATATCAAAACTTGCACTTGCTGGTGAAAATAGCACTACATCACCTTTTTTAGATGATTTTTTTGCAATTTCTATTGTTTGTTCTAAAGAATCACACATATAAATATCTATTTTTTTATTTTGTTTTTCTGATTCTTCTTTTACAACATCAAATATTTTTTCAGCAGTTTGACCTATTAATATTAATGTTGATACTTTATCTACGACAGGTTTTGCAAGTGGTTCATATTCTAAATTTTTATCATATCCACCAGCTATTAAAACTATATTTTCTTTAAATGCATTTATTCCAGATAAAGTTCTTGTAGGTGATGAGCTTGCTGAGTCATTATACCATTTTACACCATCAATTTCTCTTACAAACTCTATTCTATGTGCAACTGGTTTAAATTCTTTTATTGCTTCTATTGCTATATCTATATCAACTAATGTTTTTGTTGTTGCTAATACTGTAGCTATATTTTGGAAATTATGATTTCCTCTTAAAATAACTTCATTTGTACTTAAAACATGTCTTCTAACTTTATCCTCACATTCCTTTATAATATCCTCGTCAACAATAAATCCATTATCTAATTTTGTTTTACTACTAAAAAATGCTACTTTTCCATTTGCTTCTTTGCTACACTCTCTAGTAATATCATTATCATAATTTAAAACTAATATACCATTTTCGTTTTGATATTTAAAAATATTTTTTTTACTCTCAATATATTCTTCATAATCTTTATGTATATTTAAATGATTTGGTGTTATATTAGTAATAACTGCAATATCAGGACTTATTTGCATATTCATTAATTGAAAACTACTTAATTCTAAAACAACAATATCATCTGGAGTTATTTCAGGAAGTCTTGTAAATAAAGGAGTTCCTATATTACCACCTAAATAAGTATTATAACCTGCTTTTTGTAAAACTGCATTTATCATACTCGTTGTTGTAGTTTTACCATCACTTCCAGTAACACCAATTATTTTACAAGGGCACATTTCCATAAACATTTCCACTTCTGTAGTAACAATAGCACCTTTATTTGCTTCTTCTTGTAATTCTGGTTTAGTTGGAAGACAGCTTGGAGACCTAAATATAATATTAAACCCCTGTAATTTTTCAAGAGCGTTTTTACCAAAAGAAAAATCAAAACCATATGTAGTTATTTTATCCATTACATTATTTGGAATTTCATCTATTGTTCTATCATCAAACACTGTTACTTGTGCTTTTTTCTCATATAAATAATCTAACAATGGCAAATTGCTCACACCTAAACCAATTATAGCAACTTTTCTAAATCTTATGTATTCATTAAATTCTTTTAATTTTTGATTTTCATAACTCATAACTTATACCTCCATGTCCCAAAGGGACGTTTCTTTTGGGACATTTTTGTCCCAAGTGGGACACATCTTATTTTATAATATTAATTAGTTTTTGTTTTCGTTTCTTATTATATATCTTTTTTTAGAAAAAAACAATTTTTAACAGAATATTTTTTTATATTTTGGGCTAAACTAAAATTAGAACTTGAATGGAGGTGCATTTCAATGTCAAATAAGAACAAAAATAATAATAACAATAAGAATAATAACAACAACAATAATAACAATAATCAAAATAATGAAAGACAAAACAATAACAATAATTGTAGATAATAATTTAGAATTATTTAATTTTAAAAGGATAGTCATTTACTATATGACTATCCTTTTATATCATTTCTGCAATTGCTTTAATTCTTTTATTTTTTTCAACTTATCTTCATTAGCATATATATTATAGATTTTCATAAATCCATCCATATCCATAATTTCATTTTTTAGAACTTTATCATGGATTTCTTTATATATGCTTACTGACATTAATTCATATTGAAGTTTTTCATATAAATGATGAATAGTTTCTGGTGTATTTTTTCTCCAAGAGTTTTCGTCATCCAGTAGTAAGAATCCTCTTGTTTCAGTTGCTGAAATTGGAACTATATCTCTTGGTACAGTTAGAGTATATGTATTTGCCATATCTTCTGCTTTGAACCATTTGCTTCTTTCTCCTTCATCTCCATATAAAATCAAATCTGGGAATTTTCCAAATTTTTCTATAATGTGATTTTTTAGATATGTTCCCCAACTTGTACTTGTGTTTAATTCATTTGACATATCTGCAATGCCATCAATGATAAGTCTTTCTTTTGGAATGTTTGGATACATTTCTTTGATAACTTCTATTCTAGTTCCTATCGAAAATGGATTACGTAATGTTCCACTTTCTTGTGCTGAGCCTACTCCAATGTAGGTTTTTTTGCTTAGTTGTAGTGCTTTTTCAAATATTACATTATGTCCTAAGTGTGCATGTTCATATCTGCCACATACAAAAGCAAATTCAAATACTGGATAATAGTTCATAATGTATACCTCCTTGTTGTTCGAAATGATATATGATTTTATAAATTTATTTTTACAATTTTAACAAATTCATGGTTAAAAGTCAAATTTAGTAAAATGTGTTGACTTTTTATGTAAATGTATATATACTAGATGGGTAACCAATAACTTATTACTGGATAATTAATGAATGATTTTATCCATGATAAGCTAAAACTTAATATTAATAGCATAAGGAGGATTCTCAGTATGAAACCAATTATTACAAGTCTTTTGGAAAATGATATGTACAAATTCAGCATGGGGCAGGCAATTTACCATCAGTTCCCCAGTTATGAAACGACATGGACATTTAAGTGTCGTAATAAAGATGTAAAGTTTACTAAAGCTATGGTAAAAGAAATTGAGTATCAGATTCGAAAATATTGTGAGTTACGGTTTACTGAAGATGAATTAGCATATCTTTCCACTGTAAAATGGATGAAGAAGTCTTATGTTAATTTTCTTAGACTTTGGCACCCGCGTTATGAGGACTTTGAGATTAGCACTAATGCAGAGTGTGGTCTATTCCTTGAAACAAAAGGTACTTGGCTCAATACATCAATGTATGAGACCCCAGTCCTTGCTATTGTAAACGAAGTTTACTTCCGAATGAAGTATAACTATGATGAACTGTTTGCATCCTTTATGGAAAGATTGGAAAATAAGATTCGCTGTCTTATCGATGGTACTTATGATATTGGTGCATTTAGCGAATTTGGTTTTCGCCGTCGTCTTTCTGCTGAAGCGCAAGATTTGGTGGTAAAATTGCTATCTCAATATAATTCTCAATATCATAATTCTAGATTTGTGGGCACATCTAGTGTATATCTTGCCAAAAAATATGGATTAACTCCAGTTGGTACTATGGCTCATGAATGGATTATGTGTGTTGGACAAGGCAACCATAAGCACAATGCTGCATCTTCTAACTGGTATGCTCTGGAAGCTTGGGTAAAAGAGTATGGTATACTTAATGGTACTGCTCTAACAGATACAATTACAACTGATTGTTTTCTTAAGGACTTCCAGCTAACATATGCAACACTATTTAGTGGTGTTCGTCATGATAGTGGTGATCCTTATGAGTGGGGCGAGAAGATGATTGCTCACTATGATAGTTTAGGAATTGATTCTATAACAAAAACATTGTTGTTTAGTGATAGCCTTGACTTCAAGAGGGCACATGACCTAAATAAGTACTTTAATAGTCGTGCAAAAGTCGCATTTGGCATTGGTACATTTTTATCTAATGACACAAATGTATCTCCTCTGAACATTGTTATGAAAACAACTGCTTGCAATGGCCAGGATGTTGCAAAGATTTCTGATACTCCTGGTAAGGGTATGTGCAAAAATCCAGCATATGTAGAGTATTTACAGAGATGTATCGACTGGCGTATGCAATATACATCATAATTAGTTGTGAACAACAATTATAGTTAATAAGTTTTAGCAATAATGGCGGAATTCTTAAATTGAGTTCCGCCATCTTATATTTACTTTGTTATAATTAAAATTATTTTAATATTATTCATTAGTTTTATATGTTGTATGTAATAATTTTTCTGCTCTATAACTTCCTGGAGTATCTAAAAATTCTTCATATACTTTTTTAACAACTGGATTTTCATGTGATTTTCTAATTTTAGATTTTTCATCTATTGAATATATACTATCAGCTCTTAATTTTCTAATATCAACTTCAGAACGAATAGTAGAGCTTTTTATAGGTTGACCTCCCCCCATTATACATCCACCTGGGCAAGCCATTATTTCTACAAATTGATAATCTGCTCTTCCTGATTTTATTTCTTCCATAATCTTTTGTGCATTTCCTAAACCACTAACAACAGCAACTTTAATATCTTTTCCATCAATATTTACTGTAGCCTTTTTAATTCCTTTTTCTCCTCTTACTGCTTCAAAATTAATATCATTCAAGTCTTGACCTGTCAAAATATCTTGTGCAGTTCTTAATGCAGCTTCCATAACTCCACCTGTTGTGCCAAAAATGCTAGCAGCACCTGTTGACACTCCTAAAGGATTATCAAATTCAGTATCTTCTAAATTTTCAAATCTAATATTTGCATATTTAATCATCCTAGCAAGTTCTCTTGTTGTTATTACACAATCAACATCAAAAAGTCCATTATTTGACAATTCATTTCTTTGTCTTTCATATTTTTTAGCTATACAAGGCATTACTGAAACAACAAAAATTTTCTCTGGCTCAATATTTTCATTCTTAGCATAATATGTTTTTATCAAACCTCCCAACATTTCATGTGGTGATTTACAACTTGATAAATGTGGTACAAGTTCAGGATAATTAATTTCTATATATTTAACCCAAGCTGGGCAACAAGATGTTATCATAGGTATATTGTCATTTTCTTTGAATCTTTCAATAAATTCACTAGCTTCTTCCATTATAGTGAAATCAGCACCTGTATTTGTGTCAAATACTTTATCAAATCCTAATCTTTTTAAAGCTGTAACCATTTTACCTGTAACATTTGTACCAATAGGCATATCAAATTCTTCTCCTAAAGCTACTCTTACAGCTGGAGCAGTTTGTACAATAACGTGTGTATCAGGGTCTTTCAATTTTACCCATACATCATCTATATTTTCTTTTTCATGTAGTGCTGCTGTTGGACACGCTTCTATACATTGACCGCAATTTACACAATTGGTATCATTCAAGCTTTTACCATAAGAAGTTGATATATTCGATTCAAAACCTCTATTAGCACAATCTATTGCACCTATTTTTTGAACATTTTTGCAAACAGCTACACATCTTCTACATAATATACATTTATTAGGGTCTCTTACTATTGCAGGTGACAAATCATCAATTTGATTTTCTATTCTTTCACCTTTGAATTCTATTGTTTGAATATTAAATTTTTTAGCTAATTGTTGTAACTCACAATTCCCCATTCTACTACATGTTAAGCAATCTTTATCATGATTTGATATAATTAAATCTAATATTACATGTCTTGCTTCCATTATTTCAGGAGTATTTGTCTTTATAACCATACCCTCTTCTACTTTTTGGATACAAGAAGTTGCAAAACCTCTTCTTCCCTCTACTTTAACAATACACATTCTACAATCGCCAATTTCATTTATATCTTTTAAAAAGCATAATGTTGGAATATCTATTCCTGCTTCTTTTGCAGCTTGTAATATTGTTGTTCCTTTAGGTACTGATACTTTTTGATTATCTATAATTATATTTACTAATTCTTCCATTATATTTCCTTTCTGTCCCAAAGGGACGTTTCTTTTGGGACACTTTTGTCCCATTTGGGACACATCTCTACTTAATATCTGTCCCCTTGGGACATTTTTGTCCCAAGAGAAACGTCCCTTTGGGACATTATTTTATTGCCTTGAAAGGACACTTTGTTAGACATGTGCCACATTTAATACATTTTTCTTGGTCTATTGTTCTAATATCTCTTCCTTCTCCTTGTATTGCTTCTACTGGACAATTTCTTTGGCAAATTCCACATCCCTTGCATTTGTCTGCTTCAATTTCTATTTGTGCTAATTTTTTACATTCTTTGCTTCTACATTGTTTATATGTAACGTGTTCTTTGTATTCTTCTTTGAAATATTTTAATGTGCTTAGTACTGGGTTTGGTGCACTTTGTCCTAATCCACATACACTAGATTCTCTTACACTTAATGCTAATTTTTCTAGTCTATATAAGTCTATTTCTGAACCATTACCTTCACATATTTTTTCTAATATTTCGTACATTCTTTTTGTTCCTATTCTGCATGGTGTGCATTTGCCACAACTTTCTGATACTGTAAAGTCTAAATAGAATTTTGCTAAACTTACCATACATTTTGTGTCATCCATTACAATAAGTCCACCTGACCCCATCATTGAACCAATTTCTTTTAGTGATTCATAATCTATTGGTGTGTCTAAATGTTCTTTTGGTATACATCCTCCAGATGGTCCTCCTGTTTGGGCTGCTTTGAATTCTCTGTTGTTTGGCATTCCTCCTCCAATGTCATATACGATTTCTCTTAATGTTGTTCCCATTGGTACTTCTACTAATCCTGTATTATTTACGTTTCCTCCTAGTGCAAATACTTTTGTTCCTTTTGAGTTTTCTGTTCCTATTTTGTTAAACCATTCTGCTCCATTTATGATGATTTTTGTTATATTAGCATATGTTTCTACATTGTTTATAAGTGTTGGTTTTCCCCATAGTCCAGATGATGCAGGATATGGTGGTTTTACTCTTGGATGTCCTCTTCTTCCTTCTATTGATTCTAATAATGCTGTTTCTTCTCCACATACAAATGCACCTGCTCCTAATCTTATTTCTATGTCGAAATCAAATTCTGTTCCTAAAATATTTTTTCCTAATATTCCATATTCTTTTGCTTGATTTATTGCAATTTGTAGTCTTTTAACAGCAATTGGATATTCTGCTCTTACATATATATATCCTTTGTTGGCTCCTATTGTATATCCTGCTATTGCCATCGCTTCTAATATACAATGTGGGTCTCCCTCTAATATGCTCCTGTCCATAAAAGCACCAGGGTCTCCTTCGTCTGCATTACATACTACATATTTTTGTTCCGCTTCTACTTTTTTTGTTAATTCCCATTTTTGACCTGTTGGAAATCCTGCTCCTCCACGTCCTCTTAGTCCTGATTTTTTAATTTCTTCTATTATTTCTTCTGGTGTCATGTTGTTTAATACTTTTTCTAATGCTAAATATCCATCAAAGGCTATATATTCATCTATATCTTCAGGATTGATTACTCCACAGTTTTTTAGTGCTATTCTTTTTTGTTTTTTATAAAAGTTTAGTTCATCTAAGCTATTTACAACACTTCCATCAATATCTTTACAAAGTAATCTTTGTACTTTTTCTCCATTGATGATATGTGTTTGTATTATTTCTTCACAATCTTCTGGTTTGCAATTAGCATAAAATGTGTCTTCTGGTCTTATTATAACAATTGGTCCTTTGGCACATAATCCAAAACATCCTGTTTTTATAACTCTTACATTTTCTATGTTTTTCTCTTTAATTATTTTTTTAAAGTTTTCTAGTATTTCTATTGATTTTGATGATGTACATCCTGTTCCATGACATACTAATATGTGTTTTTCTTTTGTACTAGAGTTTATATTTGTTCTTAGTTCTAGCTCTTCTTTCTTTTTTGTTCTTATTTTATTTATTTCCTCTAATGTTTTCATATTCTTTCTCCTTCCAGGGAAATTATTTACTATACTTTTCTTTTAGTTTTGACAAATTTTTAGATAAACCTATGATTTCTAAAGGAATTTCATTTAATTTGTCATTTTGTGCAACATAATTTATAATTTCTATTTCTTTTAAATCTATTGCATTTTCTAATTCTTTTACGACATAATGTAATTGTATGCAGTGAGGAGATTTATCAACTGTTGCAAATATTAATTTTTTAATATTTTTTCTTGCTACCATCCCTATTATTTTTGTTACTACCATATTTAAATGTGTTTCTTCTAAACAAACTTCATAAATGTTACTAGATATTTCTTCTAATTGCTTAAATGCATTTGGTGCCATATTTTTTAAACAGCTTCCTACAATTATCATTGTTTCTTCTGTATCAAAGCAATTTGTTTTTAGTAATTCTTTCATTTTTTTCTCCTTTTTATGAGAAAATGAGGATTTTTAACCCGTCCCCAATTCCTAATTTAATAATTCATCTAAAACTTCATCTAGTTTTTTTACAGTTGCTTTTCCATATACTTCGTCATTAACTGTAAATACTGGTGCTAGTCCACATGCTCCTACACATCTAGTTTTGTCTATTGAAAACATTCCGTCTTCTGTTGTTTGTCCTGGTTCTATTTTTAGTCTTTCTTGTAGTCTGTCTAGTATTTTTTGTGAACCTTTTACATAACAGGCTGTTCCTAGACAAACAGATATTGTATATTTTCCTTTTGGTTCTAGTGTGAATCTTGAGTAAAATGTTATTACTCCATATATTTCTGCCATTGGAATTTTTAAAAATTTTGATATTTCCGTTTGGGCTATTTCTGGTATATATCCATATTCATCTTGTACTTCATTTAGTATTTGTATTAGATTGTCTTTTTCTGGTAAATATATCTCAAATATTTTTTTCATAAAGTCTTCTATCATTTTGTTGTTACAGCTATTACAGCTTTTGTTTTTATTTTCTGACATATGCTTGCCTCCTATTTTAATATATATTGTGCTTTGTTTTGTTTTAGTCATTAAAATTATATCAAAGTTATTTTTTTTATACAATGTTTTTTTGTTTTAATTTTAATTTTCTTGTCGAAATTAATTTGAAATAAATAAAAAAGTTTGTGGTGGTGATAAAAAGCCAGGTCTTGGTGATAGGGGGCCAGGTCTT
>CAOMRW010000009.1 GCA_948485625.1 uncultured Clostridia bacterium
ATTAAAAGTTAATTTTGAAATTTTTTTATGACATTTTCAAAAGTTATTGACAGCAATTTTATTTAGATTTTTTGAGTTCTTTGTATCAATAGTTACTAGTCACCCTTGAATTTATGGAGTATCTATGTATTTGAGAACACTTTTTATTTTATGTACCAGTATTAGAATTTTAGCTTAAAAATACATATAAACGTCTTCTCTGGTTTCAACCATTAAAGACGTTCTTATTCTTATTTTTTATTTACTGCTTTCTATTCTTTATATGTTTATAATCTCATACTCTTTAGTCCCCATACCTAAAGCTGATGCTGAATCTATTGTATGAGTACCATGTTTTGAATCAATTCTTTCTAATAAATGTTCTCTTCCTGGATCATTTGAATTCTTTACTAAATCTATACAAGCTTGGTCTATTGCAACTGGGTCTAAAGAAGCTAATATTCCAATATCTTCCATACAAGGATCTTCTGCTGGACTACAACAATCACAGTCAACACTCATATTACACATAACATTTATATAAACGATATTTCCATTAAATTTTTCTGTAACACTACTAGCACTATCTGCCATAGCTTCTAAGAATTTTAATTGATCTACCCTAAACATATCTTCAAAACTTCCATTTTCTTTACCTACACAATGTATATATCTTTTTCCTTTTCCAGAAGCTACTCCAATTGATAATTGTTTTAATGCTCCACCATATCCGCCCATTGGATGTCCTTTAAAATGAGATAATACTAACATAGAATCATAATTATCAATATTTTTTCCTACATAATTTTTCTTAATAACTCTTCCATTTGGAATTTCTAATATTTTATCTTCACCCTCAGCATCCATAATATCTACATCGAAATATTCTGTCCATCCATGTTCTTTCATTAGTTCTTTATGTTTTTCTGTTGTATCTCTAGCACCATCATAAGCAGTATTACATTCTACAACTGTTCCATTAACATATTCTACAATCTTCTTTACCATTTCTGGTCTAATATAATTTTGATTTCCTTTTTCTCCTGAATGTAATTTAACAGCAACTCTTCCTGTTAATTTTTTTCCAAGTGCTTCATATATTTTAACAATATTTTCTGGAGTTATCTCCTTTATAAAATATACTTTTGATTTTTCCATTTTTATCCCTCCTTATATATGTTATATTTTATCACATATATATTATATATTGTCAATAATTTTTTAGCTACCCAAGAATTTCTTACATCAACACTATACCTTAAGAAGTTTTTTAATCTTTTCATTGACTTCGTTTCCATAAAATGCTATACTTCAAGTATTATTAAATGCATGTAACTATAAATATAAAATTTTATATTATAAAGGAGATGCTATCATGAAAAATAATATTAAAACATTTACACTTTTTGTACGGCCAGATGAAAACAGCAAACAAATAGCAAACTCAATTCGGCTTTTAAACAATTGTGCTATGCAAGCTTTAAAAGAAACCGATAATGGTGATTTAATTATTGCTATTGGTGGTGATGGAACCTTTATTGACTCTGTCACTTCTACAAACTTTGATAAATCAAAAATCTATGCAGGAATTCACACTGGTACACTAGGATTTCTTCAAAATTTATCAGCTACTGAGATATTTACTCTTATCAAATATCTTAGTTATGAAAAAGAAATACCAACAAGAAAAGTATTAGTTTCTTCTATAACAGTATACTTAACTAATGGCAAATCCCTCCACTATTACTCATTAAACGAAGTTTTAGTTGTTGGGTTTAACTATTCAAAAATTTCATTTGCAGAATATATCAATGGAGAACTTTTACAAAATGTATCTGGAAATGGAATAGTTATTGCTACAAACACTGGAGACACAGCATATTCTATGAATTCTGGAGGGGCAATTGATTTTAGTAATAATTATCAGCTTGTTTGTACATTAGAAACACCTATACTAAATGCAGCCTACGAGCGATTTATTACAAATCCAATTATTTGCTCTCAAGTTTCTATTATTCCTAAACAGCCTTCTAAAGTTAGCATTATTATTGATGGAATTACAAAAAAGATTAATCCTAGACATATTAAAAGTATTCATGTTTCAATGTTAGATGGCTCAAACTATATTAATAAGTTTGAATTAGAAAACTACTCAAAAGCCAATATTATTCGTAAGAAAATTTTAGGATACGATTTTTTTGAGTAAAATAATTTAAAAAGCAAAAATCCAATTCTTTTAGAACTGGATTTTTGCTTTCTCTGTAACATATAACTATTTTTATTTAAATTATATAATATTACTCTATCACATCTTCAAATTTTTTATTAAATTCAGGAGCATACTTTTTTAAATTAATTGGTTTTAAATTTTTATCTGTAAAACAATGCTTTGTCTCACCTAAAAGTACAATTTTATCATTTTTCTTATCTCTAACCTCATATCCTACTGTCATTCTAACACCTGAATATTCTTTTACAAAAACATTAATAAGTATTGTATCATCAAATGTAACATGATATTTATAAGTACAATTCACCCCTAATACTGGAATTGTTATTCCATTTTCCTCAAAAGTTGAGAATGGTATTCCTATTTTATCCATCCAATAACATCTTGCTTCTTCTAAAAATCTAATATAGTTTGAATGATGAACAACACCCATCCTATCAGTTTCATAATAATTAATCTTTCTTTCAAAAATAATTCCCATAATCCTTACTTCCTCTACTTTATTAAATCTTTTATTACTTCTCCAGCTATAATTAGTCCCGCAACAGATGGAACAAATGATATACTAGCAGGAACTCGTTTTCCATCTATATTGTCATTTCTAATAGGCTCTTCTTTTGAATAGACTACTTTAAGTTTTTTTATCCCTCTATTCTTTAATTCTTTTCTCATAACTTTTGCTAATGGACATACTTGTGTTTTATAAATATCTGCTACTTCAAACTTTGTTGCATCTAATTTATTTCCAGTTCCCATACAAGATATTATAGGAACATTTAATTTATTTGCTCTTATAACCAACTCAATTTTAGCAGTTACAGTATCTACTGCATCTACAATATAATCTACTGTTTCATCTAAAATCCCTTTACTATCTGGCATAAAAAATTCTTGAAATATTTCCACATTTGCTTCTGGATTTATTTCTAAAATTCTCTCTTTAGCAACTTGGACTTTAGATTGTCCTACTGTTTTTGTAGTTGCGATTATCTGTCTATTTAAATTTGTTATATCTACAATATCTTTATCTATTAATATAAATTTTCCTATTCCTACTCTAGCAAGTGCTTCTACTACAAAAGAACCTACTCCACCAATTCCAAAGATAGCAACTTTAGAATTCTGTAACTTTTTTACATTTTCTTCTCCTATTAATAATTCAGTTCTTGAAAATTGATTTTGCATTTTTTCTTCTCCCTCTAAATTTGATTATATCACTTAAAAATTTATATTTCAACTTAAACAAAAATTTAGTGTAAAATTTTACTTATTTACAATTTAAAATAGTCTAAAAACAATTTCAGATTGAATAAATATAAAAAGAAAACTCACTCATTATGAGTGAGCCCCATTTTCTGGATACCTTTAGAAGTAAGCATAGTTGAAAACTCCATTATTATGCAAATCCCACTGGGAAGTATAAACCACCATAGCATCATCAATTACATACATGAATCACATCTACCACATCTCTTGCAAACATAGTCTCTACCAATAAATGTATAAGCACACTTACTACAATAGCTATAATCAGAACTTACCCCATCCCACAAGCTCATTGCTTGTACTCTGATATGTCCCCATGCATTTTGAGTTATGTATGTTGATGATAACTGTACTCCACATCTTGAACATTTATGATAATATGAATCTGGTGTTGTACAACTTACATTTGATGCTTTCGAACCTCCTGTTGTTGGATTATGTCCTAATGCATTTGTACTTTGATATGTTGATGATAACTGTACTCCACATCTTGAACATTTATGATATCTTCTTTCTGGTACTGTACATGTTGCATTTGTTTGTATTGTTCCTCCTGTTGTTGCATTATGTCCTAATGCATTTGCACTTTGATATGTAGTTGATAAATTAACTCCACATCTTGAACATTTATGATATCTTCTTTCTGGTACTGTACATGTTGCACTTGTTTGTATTGAGCCTCCTGTTGTTGAATTATGCCCTAATACAGCTATATTAGCACTTTCTCTTTTATTACATATTTTACAAGTTCTTTCTTTAGTTCCTTCCACTACACATGTTGCATTTTTAGTTATTACATATTCTCCAAAATTATGATTTTGATCTTTTTTAACAGTTAATACTGATGGCTCTGACTTATTTCCAGCTTTATCATATGTATATGCTGTTATAGTTGTTGTTCCCTCATTTATTATAGAAACTCCATCAAATGTCGTTTCTTCTTTGGAAGTATCTCCTGTCAAAACATAAGTTACTCTATCAATTCCACTTATTGTTCCTGTATCATTATCTGGTTTATCTTCACCTGGTGTTATAGATAATGTTATATTTGAAGCATACCAATCATTATTTCCCATTGTTCCTGATGGAGTTATTGTTGGTGGATTTGGTTCTCCTCTATCTATATTATCAATTTTGTATTTCAAATTATTTTTTGTTTGTGCTTCTCCTTTTTTCAGTCTCACATATATCTCTGTATTTTTTTCTATAACAAACTTTTCAGAATATGTTATCCATTTATCTTGGTCAAATGAATATTGAATTATATATTCATCCTTATTTTCTTTCATATTTTCTATTTCAACTTCTACATTTTTATTTGTCCACTCTGATGGTGTATTTCTTATAACTATATCACTTTCTACTATTTCCTCTATTTCAATTAATTCTTTACTTTCACTTCCATTTCCGGTTTCACCATCTTCTATTACAAATATATAATCTTCTTTTGTTTTTATTATTAACTTTTCTTTATCATCTTCCTGTTCTATCTTCATTTCTGAACCATCAAATATTTTATCTTTTTCCAACTTTTCCTTTACATTTTTAAGGAATTCACCTGTGCTTATATCTTTATCCATTCTATTCAAGTTTTCATCTATTAATACTAAATTTATAGTTTCTTGATATGTAGCTTTCTCATATTTTTCTCTTGATGTTCTAGCTTTTGTTAATAAGCCATTTTCTCCTACTAAACTAGCTATAGATATCCCTGCCAAAATTAGCAAAATTACTATTGCTATTACTAATGTTATTAGTGTTATTCCTTTATTTTGTGTTTTCATATTTTTCCTCCTTTGTTTTTCTACCATTTATTATACTTTTTGATATTTTTCAACACAATAAAAATAATTATTTTCTGTAATATCTTTTTTACATAAAACTGTAGAATAACTTTTGGACACAAAATTAAAAACAAATAAAACATTACTTACTTCACAATTACATTAAAGCCCGCTTCTTCAATCACTTCTCTAATTATATTATCATCAATTTCTCTACTTGACTCTATCACAACACTTTTACTTTCTAAATCAACCTCAACATTTGTAACGCTTTCTATATTTCCTAAAACTTTTTCAACAGTCATTTTACAATGATTACATTGCATCCCCTCAACAATAATTGTTTTTGTATTCATTTTAATTTCCTCCTCATCAATATTTTTATATTCTGAATCTGTATTTTGTCTTTCATCACTATATAAATCTAATTTAAATTTAGACTTAAATCTTTTTAATCTCAAAGCATTTGTAACAACACATACAGAACTCAAACTCATAGCAGCCGCACCTATCATAGGACTCAATTTAAATCCAAAACTCATATAAAACATTCCAGCAGATACTGGTATTCCTATACAATTATAGAAAAATGCCCAAAATAAATTCATTTTTATATTTCTTACAACAGCCTTACCTAAATCAATTGCAGTAACTACATCTAATAAACTATTTTTCATTAAAACAATATCTGCTGACTCTATAGCAATATCTGTCCCAGAACCTATTGCTATACCAACATCTGATTTAGAAATAGCTGGACTATCATTAATTCCATCACCCACAAATACTACTTTTTTTCCTTGCATTTGTAATTTCGAAACTTCTTTTTCTTTATCTTGTGGCAATACTTCTGAAATAATTATATTTATTCCTAATTTTTTTCCAATTTGTTCTGCTACTATCTTATTATCTCCAGTTATCATTACAACATCTATATTTCTCGATTTCATCTCTTGAATTGCTTGTATACTTGTATTTTTTATTGTATCTGCAACAGCAATAATTCCAATAATCTCATTACTATTTGCAAAATATAATACTGTGTTTCCTTGATTTAAAAATTCTTCACTCTTCAAATCTATCATTTTTGTATTAATGTTATTTTCTTTCATAAATGAAATATTACCACCTATATAGTTCATTCCATCTATTTTTCCTTTTACACCTCTTCCAGAAATAGCAACAAACTCACTTACTTCTAATAAGTCTATCTTATCTTCTTTTATCTTTTCCATTATTGCATCTGCTAATGGATGTTCTGAATTTTTTTCAAGAGTACCTGCAATCTTTAATAACTCTCTTTCTTCTATTAAACTTACAATATCTATAACCTTAGGTCTTCCTTCAGTTACTGTTCCTGTCTTATCTAAAACAATTGTATCAATAGAATGTAATAATTCCAAACTTTCTGCCGATTTTATTAATATTCCTTTTTCTGCTCCTTTTCCTGTTCCAACCATAATAGCTACTGGTGTTGCTAATCCTAACGCACATGGACAAGATATTACTAAAACAGCTATTCCTATACTTAAAGCAAATTCAAAACTTTGACCTTGTAATAGCCAAAATATTGTAGCTAAAATTGCAATTCCTATAACACAAGGTACAAATATTCCACTTACTTTATCAGCCAATCTTGCTATTGGAGCCTTTGAATTACTTGCTTCCTCTACTAGTTTTATAATCTGTGAAAGTGTTGTATCATTTCCAACCTTTGTAGCTTTTATTTTCAAATATCCATTTTTATTAATTGTTCCTGATACAACTGAATCTCCTACTGTTTTTTCTACTGGAATACTTTCCCCTGTTATACTAGATTGGTCAATAGATGAATCTCCACTAATTATGATTCCATCTACTCCAATACTTTCACCTGGTTTTATAATAATTATATCTCCTATAACTATTTCATCTAAGTTTATTTCAGATTCTTTTCCATCTCTTAAAACTATTGCTGTTTTAGGAGCTAAATTTATCAATTTACTTATAGCATCACTTGTCTTTCCTTTTGATTTTGTTTCTAAATATTTTCCTACTGTTATTAATGTTAATATTGTCCCTGCTGATTCAAAATAAATATCCATTGAATATTTCTGAACAATATCAATTTGATTATGCCCTAACCCATATCCAATCATAAAAATTGCAAATATACCATAAAATATTGCAGCTCCACTTCCAATTGCTATCAAGGAATCCATATTAGGGCTTAATTTAAATAATCTTTTAAAACCAACTATAAAATAATTTCTATTTACATACACAATTGGTAATAATAGTAAAAATTGTGTAAGCCCAAAAGTAATTGCATTTTCATTTCCATGAAATAGTGTATTTACAAATTGTGGTATTTGTAATCCAAACCATTCATAAAACATATGATACATTGCAATATACATTAATGGAATTAGAAAAGATATTGAAATTATTAGTCTTTTTTTCATTGATTTTATAATTTCACTATTATCAACCTTTTTTTCATTTTTATTTTTTATATTTCTATTTTCTTCTATAACACTTGCTCCATATCCTGCATCAGCTACTGCTTTTATTATTTTTTCATTATTTAACTTATCTTTGTCATATTCTACTACCATATTATTTGATAACAAATTTACATTTACACATTTTATCCCATCTAACTTATTTACAGCTTTTTCTACATGAGAAGAACAACTACTACATGTCATTCCTTTTATATCAAATTTCTCTTTTTCCACTCTCTTTTTCATTCTCCTTTCATTGTAATTTTTTTATTATTTGTATAACATCATCTAGTATATCCATATTTCCTTTTTGTATATTAGTTGCAACACAAGTCTTCAAATGACTTTCTAGTATATTATTGCCTAAGCTTTTTAATGCCTTATTCACTGCTGATACTTGTATCAATACATCATCACAATATCTATCCTCTAGAATCATTTGCTTAATTCCTCTTATTTGCCCCTCTATTATATTTAGTCGCTTTATTAAATCTTTTTTGTTTTCATCTGTTCTATATGTACTTTTTTCTACTTGTTCACTACATTTATCACATTTTGTTTCTTTCATCTCTTCACCTCTGCCATACATTATATACCCCTATAGGGTATTTGTCAATACTTAAAATTTGACTTTTTATGTAAATCATTATATAATATTCCCAGTACATTAACATATTATCATTGTTTTAGGAGGTAGACACCATGTCATCAAATTACAAAAGTTCTTCAATTCCCAGTAAAAAATTACTACTTATATTGTGTGCATTTTTGATCTTTTGTTTACTAGGGTATTGTACACATTGTTTTTCACATACCAGTTCAAATGAGGCTTCTTATACTGCTACAGTAACAAAATTGGTAGTTAAAAACTATGACAATGCATCTAAATTTCTAGTCTATGTAAGATTAGTTGATACTGGTGAAATTCATGTATTACAGATTACAGATTCATTCTCCAATTGGCTCTTTGACTCTTCAAAACTGTATGACTCTATTGAAGTAGATAAAACCTATATTTTTACTGTATATGGGTATAAAAACAAAATTCTTAGTGAATATGAAAATATCTTATCAATAGAGGAAGTATCTTCACCACAAGAAGAACAGCAGTAATTGTTACCTACCATGAAATCAATTTATTTGGTTTCAGTACACATGAAAACGAGATAAAAGATTTATTCTTTTATCTCGTTTCTATTTTATATAAAATTCTATTCATTGACACAGATTACATAAAGTGCTATAATTTTCTTGTTACAATTTAATATATCATTTTTAACATTATAAGGAGGACAATATATGACTAACTACAAATTCTATGACTTAGGAGTAGTTTGTGGGAGATTCAACCATGAACAGCTTGGACATGTATCTTTATTTGATGTCTCTCGGGCACTTTGCAAACGTACATTAATATTAGTAGGTTCAAAGCAGGAATATGGTACTCTTAGAAACCCATTTAGAGTAGAAACTCGAATAGATGTAATAAGAGAAACCTATCCTGGCGAATCAGAAGAAATCTTTATGGTTCGTGGAATTGATGACCTTACAAATGAGTATGATGTTACTTCCGATTGGGGAAAATTTGTAAAATCTGAAGTAGAATTTCATAAACACAAATTTGCAAATCTCATGGTTTATGGAAATGATGAATTTAGAAGCAAATGGTTCGCTCCTGAAGATTTAATAGATACAGTAGAAATGATTATTCCTAGAAGTACTAATCCTATTTCTGGAACAATGGTTAGAGGAATGCTTGTAATTGATGATGAATCAAGCTGGCAAAAAGCAACTCATCCATTAATCCATGGAATGTATGGAAGACTTAGGTCTGAACTTATGGGAATTCCTGTTTATAAAGAAATTTATAACCGAATTCGCAAAAAAGACTTAACTCTTGAAAATTTTATGGAAGTCTACAAAGAATTTGAAGAAGAAGATAAAAAAATTAAGTTAGCTCAGTTACAAACACAAAAATGATAAAATATTGTCAATAAATATATTCAATATTTTAGGCAGGGATTATTACATTTTCCCTGCCACTTTTATTTTTATTACATAGAAATTACTTTTTCCCAAGGCAATTCATTTTTACCAAAATGTCCATAATTAGTAGTTAATTTATAAATTGGTTTTTGTAATTCTAAATAATTTATAATTCCTCTAGGAGTTAAATCAAATTTTTCACATATTTTATTAACAATTTCCTCCTCTGGAATTGTATTTGTTCCAAATGTATCAACATAAATTGAAACTGGCTTTGCAACTCCTATTGCATATGAAAATTGTATTTCACATTTTTTAGCTAAATCATTTGCTACAACATTCTTTGCTATAAATCTAGCCATATATGCTGCTGATCTATCTACTTTTGTTGCATCCTTTCCCGAAAAAGCTCCTCCACCATGCCTTGCATATCCACCATAAGTATCAACTATAATTTTTCTACCAGTTAATCCACTATCTCCTAAAGGTCCACCTATAACAAATCTTCCTGTAGGATTTATAAAATATCTTGTTTTTTCATCAAGTAAATCTTTAGGCACAACTTCATTTATAACATTTTCTCTTATATCTTTTTTTAATATATCCATATCAACATCTTTTTCATGTTGTGTTGAAACAACTATAGTATCTACTCTTATTGGTTTATCATCTTCATATTCGATTGTAACTTGTACTTTCCCATCAGGTCTTATATAATCAATAATACCCTGTTTTCTAACATCAGCTAGTCTTCTAGCTAATTTATGTGCTAATGATATTGGTAATGGCATTAATTCCTCTGTCTCATTACAAGCATATCCAAACATTATTCCTTGGTCTCCAGCACCTTCTGATTCTAAATTTTCTCCATCTTTATCCTCTAAAGATTTATCAACTCCGAATAGCAATATCAGGTGATTGTTTTGAAACATTTACATTTATTTTACAAGTTCTATAATCTATATCTAAATCTTTGTCACCATATCCAACTTCTTTAATAGCTTGTCTTGCTATTTCTTCAATATTAACTTGTCCTGTTGATGTAATTTCTCCTGTTATATAAATTTCTCCTTTTCCTGCTACAGTTTCACATGCTACTCTTGAATTTTTGTCTTGAGCTAAATAGGCATCTAAAACACTATCTGATATGTAATCACATAATTTATCTGGATGCCCTTCTGTTACACTTTCTGATGTAAATAATTTTCTCATTTTTATCATTTCCTTCCTTCTTTTTATTTTACATATGTTTCAACTTTTTATACTATTTAAGTTTTATATTGTTTTTAGATTTAAACTCAAAAAAACCTTTGTATCTATTTAGTACAAAGGTTAATAATTTCGATTTTTAAATCATCATCCAAAGTACTTTATACTTTGTCGGTTTTAGCACCTTATTTTTAACAGGTTGCTGTGGAGTCATAAAGCCGATTCTCTCGTCCACTCTTGATAACATATATAATTTATATATTTATTATAATTATTAATTATAATATTGTCAATGTTTTTCTAGTAATAATTCCAAAAAAAATGTGCCTCAATCTATTCCTAGAATGAGGCTTGTAATATAACTATTACTATTGAGATTACTTATGGAAGATTCTTCCTAATGCTTTTCCTATTACTGCAATAAGTAGAACCGTTCCCAAAAAATGCCATCCATCCTGAAATATAAACTGTAATACTTCCATCATGTTTTTAATCTCCTTTATAAAATAGTTTTTACTGTTATACTAATTATAACAATTTTACATAATGATGTCAATTTTTTGTTTATTTTTCTATTTTTCCTCCTCCAACAACAATATCATTAATATAAAATACCGCTGATTGTCCAGGAGTTAATGCTCTTTGAGCTTCATCAAATACAACTCTAATTTTATCATTATTTTGTATTATCTTTGCTTTTGCAGACTTAGTTGAATATCTTGTTTTTACTTCAACTTCCATTTCTTCTTCAATTTTATCTACTAATAACAAATTTATATCATTAACTGTAATTTCTTTTTTATATAACTCTTTCTCTTCTCCTACAATTACTTCATTTTTAGCAGGATTAAATCCTAGAACAAATAATGGAACTTTATAAGCTATTCCAAGTCCCTTACGTTGCCCTATTGTATAATTATATAATCCAGTGTGTTTTCCTAAAACTTCCCCTTTTGAATTCACTATATTTCCTTGTTTAGGCCTTATTTCCGAATTATTTTCTAAAAACTTTTTATAATTACCATCTGGTATAAAACAAATATCTTCACTATCTGGTTTATTAGCAACTTTTAATTCACTCTTTCTAGCTATTTCTCTTATTTCTTCCTTATTTTCAAACTCAGCTAAAGGAAATAATACATGTTCTATTAATTCTTTAGGAATATTCCATAAAACATAACTTTGATCCTTTTTAAGATTATTGGATTTCTTTAATACCCATCTACTATACTCTTCACTATATTCAGTTTTTGCATAATGTCCTGTTGCTATATAGTTACAGTCTAATTCTTTGGCTTTTTCCCACATAGCTCCAAATTTCATATATTTATTACATTCGATACATGGGTTTGGCGTTTTACAATTTTTATAACAATTTATAAAGTCTTCTATAACATATTTTTTAAATTGCTCTTTATAATTATATGTAAGATGTGGTATTCCAATAAAATTACATACGTTTTTTGCGTCTAAATATGTTTCTATATTACAACAACTACTACTTGTAAATAATTCTAGTGTTGCGCCTATTGGTTCATATCCTTTTTGTTTTAGTATTAGTGCTGATACCGAACTATCTACCCCACCACTCATTCCAATTAATACTCTTCTATTTTCCATTTTCTTCTTCTTTCTTAAATTGTGACAAAGGGGGCGTCCCTTTTTGTCACATTTTTATTTTCCATGTTTCAATTATTTTTTTAAATTATTTTAAAAATCCATTTATAATCGCTTCTTCTGCTTCTTTTTCTGTTAAACCTAGTGTCATCAGTTTAGTTAATTGTTCTCCTGCAATCTTTCCAATTGCTGCTTCATGAATTAAATTTGAATCAACATTATTGGCAACAATCTCTGGTATAGCAATTACTTTTGCTATATCTTTAATAATTGCATCACATTCTACATGTCCAAAACATTTTTTGTTTCCTATTATTTTTGAACAAAATTCTTGTTTTGACTCTTCTGTTGCAACAGATCTCGAAGTTACTTTAGTACTTGCATTTTCCCCATTTAATTCCACTTCAAAAACTGTTTTTGCATATTGTATACCATGTGTCATTATTTTTTCTGTTACAACAAAACTTGCATTTTCTTCTAATATACCTTTTGTTATTCTTACAGTTGAATCTACACCTTTTATTTGAACAGAATCCATTTCCATAGTGGCATTTTCTTTTAAATACACTTCTGTTACTGGGTTTAAAATTTTCTTTCCTGTCCCTTGACCTTCTCCATAATGTTTCTCAATATATTTCACTTTTGCTCCTTTTTCTAAAAAGAAACGGTGTATTCCATCATGAATAGAATCTTTATGATGATCATTATGAATTCCACAACCTGCTATTATAGTAACATTAGCATTTTCACCTATGTAAAAATCATTATATACTACATCACTTATTCCACTTTCTGTAATAATTACTGGTATATGCACAAATTCAAATTTTGTATTTTCTTTAACATATATATCAATTCCAGATACATCCTTTTTTGTTACAATACTTATATTATCTGTAATTTGTCTTTCAACACCTTGGCCATTTTTTCGGATATTATATGCTCCCTTAAATTCTTTATTTTCTATCCCTGTTATTTCTTTTAATAAATCTATATCTACATTATTCATTAATCAGTTCACTCCTAATTTACAACATAGAGGTTTTTCATTAATTTCTCCTAATAATTGTTCTTTATTTCCTCTTTTTTCTATTTTCCCTTGTTTTAATAAAATTACTTCATCTGCAATATTTAAAATTCTTTCTTGATGAGAAATAATTAGAGTTGTACCTTTTACTATTTTTCTCATATCTTCAAATACTTTAATTAAGCTTTGAAAGCTCCATAAATCAATACCTGCTTCTGGTTCATCAAAAATTGTAAATTTAGAATTTCTAACAGCAACTGTTGCTATTTCTATTCTTTTAAGTTCTCCACCTGATAAAGAACTGTTAATTTCTCTATCAACATATTCTTTTGCACATAAACCAACTTTTGATAAAATTTTACAAGCTTCTGCTTTATTAATTTCTTTCTGTGATGATAGTTTAAGCAAATCAAATACAGTAATTCCTTTAAATCTTACTGGTTGTTGAAATGCAAATGCTACTCCTAATTTTGCTCTTTCATTTATTGATAATTCTGTAATATCTTTTCCCTCTAATAGTATTTTTCCTGAATCAGGTTTTTCAATACCCATGATAATTTTTGCTAATGTAGATTTACCTGAACCATTTGGTCCAGTAATAACTACAAATTTATCTGAATCTATTGTAAGATTTATATTATCTAATATTTTTTTATTATCTCTTTTAAAACATATATTTTTTAATTCTAACATACTCTTTCCTTTCATTCACTTCGTTCTCTCATTACAGATTGTCCCAAAAGTGACTGTCTCCTTTGAGACATTATTTTTTTGTTCTTTTTATGCAACTTCTACATTTTTCTTGATTTATATCATAATTACAGTTTAAATTGCTTAGTCCTAAAACCTCATGCACATATTTAGCTAATTTATTTATTGTTTCATCTGTTATAGCTCTTTTTATTTCTTCTGCTTCTTTTTTTGCTTTTTCGTCTTGTAAATTAAGTACGTCTTTTAAAAATACATAAACAATATCATATGCTTCTAATATTTTTTTTGCTAGATTCTCTCCCTCTTCTGTTAATTCTATTGTTCCATATGATTCATAATTTAACATTCCATTGTCTCTTAAATTGTATATTGCTTTATTTACACTTGGTTTTGTACAATTCATTTTATTTGCAATATCTGTAACTCGTATATTTCCATTTTGTTTTTTTAATATATACATTGTTTTTAAATATTCTTCTGATGATTTTGATATCATGTTTACATCTCCTTTGTTAACTACGGTTAACATTATACTATTTTATATTTTGTTTGTCAAGGTTAACAATTGATTTTATTAGATTTTTGATGCATTTTGTGAAATATTATAAAGAGAAAACACTCTATTAAAGTGTTTTCTCCATTTCATCTCTTTTATCTTTTTCATTTTTCAATAAATCTCTTATTTCTTCTAATAAAACTATTTGTTCATCTTTCTTTTCTTCAATAACTTGTTTTTCTTCAACTTGTTCATTTTCATGCTTCTTAGTTATTTTTTCAATACACTTAATAAGAATAAATATACAACCTGCTACAATTAAAAAATCTATTATATTTTGAATAAACATACCATAATTAATAGTAGCTTCTCCAATTTTTACATTTAACCCACTAAAATCTATTCCACCAATTATTGCCCCAATTATAGGCATTAGTATATCATCTACTATTGATGATACAATTTTACCAAAGGCTGCACCTATAATTACACCAACTGCCAAATCTATTACATTTCCTCTTGCAATAAATTCTTTAAACTCTGTTAAGATTTTTCCACTCTTTTTAATTATTTTTTCTTTACTTACTTCTTTCTTTTTCATATATATTCCCCCTATATTTCTACTATTATAATTACTTATATCACAATAATAAACAAAAGAACAGCTTTTACACTATTCTTTTTAATTATTCTATATTTATTCAGTTCTCAAAGCAATTACTGGATCTTTTTTACTTGCGATTTTAGCTGGTATTAATCCTGCTATAATTGTTAAAATCATACTAATTATAACTAATATAACACCTGCTTTAAATGGAACTGCTGTTACAACTTTAACTCCTGTTACTGCTAAAATAAATCCATTTATTGGTATTGTTAGTAAAACTGTAATTCCTATTCCTATAAGTCCTGATATTAATCCAACAATTAAGGTTTCAGCATTAAATACTCTTGAAATATCTTTTTTAGATGCTCCAATTGAACGTAGTATTCCTATTTCCTTTGTTCTTTCTAATACTGAAATATATGTTATAATTCCTATCATTATAGAAGATACTATTAAAGATATTGCAACAAATGCTATTAATACATAACTAATTATATCTATAATTTGACTTACAGACTTCATCATTGTTCCAACAATGTCTGTATAATTTATTGTATTTTCTTCTTTTCCTTCTTCTTTTTGTTTTTGGTTATATTCTTCTATAGCTGTAGCTATTTTATCTTTTGCTTCAAAGTTCTTTGGATATATGTTAATTGATGTTGGTGTTTCAATATCAATTGCACCTAATACTTTTAAATTCTTCTCATAACTAGCATCTTTATTTGCTGTATATGTTTCCATCATTTTAGCAATTTCTTCACTACTTAATTTACTCATTGCAATTCTTTGTTCAGCTGTTAAACTTGCCATTGAATAATTTTCTTTTTCTTCATCTGTTGGAAATTTTAGTCCTGAAAATACATTTGTTTCTTTATCTGCTTTTTGTTCTTTTACAATTTCTGCTTGATTTGATTTATTTATAACATATTCTTTTAATTGTTTTGTATATCCAACTCCACTTGTTACTGCTGTAGCAATACTTTGTTCATTTTGCTTTATTATTCCTACTATTTTTATACTTTCAGCATCTTTTAATTTGTCTTTTAAATACTCTTCATTATCTTCTTGATTAATCCATAATCCATTTTCTTTTTTATAATAATCAGAATTTAATAATATTTTAAATGATAGACCTAATAAATCATCATAATCATATGAAGTTTTTTCATTAGATTCTTGAATTTTCTCTCCTTTTTCAACTGCTTTCCACTTCTCTTTTAATTCTTCTTGATTTTTTAGTCCTAAAGAATATAATGTATAATCATCTATTCTTCCATCTTCTTTTAAGATTAAAACAACTTCATTATGCTCTTTTGGCCAATTTCCTTTTAATAAATCAAATTGTGTTTCTAATAATTCTTGATTGTCTAACATTTCTATAAAAACATCTGTATTAGTCATCATAGTACTTCCAAACATAGATGCCATTGAAGAATTATTTTGTGCTTCTATCATTTCTCCCATTCCAAATGCGTTCATTACTGTACTTGGATTTACTCTTACTATTCCATCTTCTGTATTTTCTTTATATAAGTTTATATTTAAGTCATATCCATAACTTATACTATTACTGTTATTAGATATTTCATTGTTTCCAGCATCTATATATTTTTTCAATTCTGTTAGATTATTAGTTTCTCTTTTATTAGAAAGCATTGTTATCATTTCATCCATAATGTCAGCAGAATATACTTTTCCATCTTCTTGTTCTTGGTTTTCATCTGTTGTTCCCATCATTGATTCCATCATACTTGACATATCTATTGTTGATTCTTCTATTGTTATTGGATATGAAGATAATGTATCTTCTTCTACTTTACTTATATAGTTCTGAACTCCTGTTGATATTGCTAAAATTAATGCAATTCCTATTATTCCTATACTTCCTGCAAATGATGTTAATATTGTTCTTCCTTTTTTAGTCATTAAATTATTTAAACTTAGTCTAAGTGCTGTAAAAAATTTCATTGATGTTCTTCTCTTAGTTTTGTCTTGTATTTTTTCATCTTTATTGTTCTTATTATTTATTGGATTTGAATCATCTGTAATTTTACCATCTAATATTTTTATTATTCTACTTGAATATTTTTCTGCTAGTTCTGGGTTGTGTGTAACCATTATTATTAGCTTATTTTTTGAAATTTCTTTCAATATCTCCATTATTTGCACACTTGTTTTTGTATCTAATGCCCCAGTTGGCTCATCTGCTAATATTATATCTGGATTATTTACTAAAGCTCTAGCTATTGCAACTCTTTGCATTTGTCCACCAGATAGTTGATTTGGTTTTTTATGTATTTGTTCTTTTAGTCCAACATCTTCTAATGCTTTTATTGCTCTTTCTCTTCTTTCTTTTTTAGAAACTCCTGATATTGTTAAGGCTAGTTCTACATTTGAAAGTACTGTTTGATGACTAATTAGATTATAACTTTGAAATACAAATCCTACTGAATAATTTCTGTATGCATCCCAGTCTCTATCTTTAAAATCTTTAGTTGATTTTCCATTTATAATTAAGTCTCCTTTTGTGTATCTGTCTAGTCCTCCTATTATGTTTAATAATGTTGTTTTCCCACAACCACTTTGACCTAAAATTGATACAAATTCAGATTCTCTAAATTCTATATCTATTCCTTTTAGTGCTTCTACTTTTTCATCACCACTTATATATGTTTTGGTGATATTTTTTAATTTTAACATTTAGCACTCCTTTCATTTTCTTTATAATCTTACTATATTTTTATGTTATAATTTTATTTAACTCTAACCAATTCTATTAAATATTAATTTATAACATATTATATTCAATTTACAATGTATTATATTATACTTTTGTGTTCATATTGTGAATTTTAATTATTATATTATATATAAAATTACATAATCTTTTGTTACTAATTGTATTTTATATAAACTGAATATTAAAATATCATATTTCATCTTTTTAGCTTAATTTCAAATTCCACAACATCATTTTCACTTTTTGCACAAATAGTTCCTTGATGTAGTTCTATTATTTCTTTTGTTATTGCAAGCCCAAGTCCTGCTCCTCCACTATTAGATTCCCTTGCTTCATCAGCTCTATAAAATTTATCAAATATTCTTTCAAGCTTATATTCAGGAATAGTTGCACCTTTATTTTTAAATACAACTTCTATATTATCTTCATTTTCAATCATATCTATTGTAATAATAGTGTTTTTATAACTATAATTAATAGCATTCCTTAATAAATTCCCAAATGCCCTTGCTAATTTATCTCCATCTGCATTATATATTAAAACTTCAGGCTTATTTACATCTAATTCTAATTTTCTTTCATCTAACATTGGATAAAATTCTTCTATTAGCTGTTCTATCAACATTGACAAATCAATATCTTTTTTATTTATTGACATATCTTTTAAATTATATCTTGTAATCTCAAAAAATTGATTTGTAAGTTCTTCAAGTCTTAATGATTTATCAAGTGCTATTTTCATATATTTATTTTGTAATTCTTTAGATATTTCTTTTTCTTCATTAAGTAATGATAAATATCCAATAACTGATGTAAGAGGTGTTTTTAAATCATGTGCCATATACATTATTAAGTCATTTTTCTTTTGTTCTGCTTCTTTTGCTCTTTTTATACTTAGAACATATTCATATTTAATTTGATTTAACTTTTTAGAGAATGCAATCATATCATTAGATAATTCTACATTTTGGCTATCTTCATTTAATATATTATTTAATGACTTATATAATTTTTCCATGTTATCAACTTTTTTAGAAAAAAATCTATATAAAGCAATTATTAGTATAGCTATAATGTAAAATAAAAAAATGATTTCTTTATTATTAACACACCAAAAATATAAATTATAATTTATTTTATATAAAGTATTTCCAAAAAACTCGCCACATAAGCCATCTAAAACTACTAAATAAAAAAGTATTGCTATAGCATAATAAATAATAATCCTAACGGCCAATCCAAATGCTAATTTCATTTTTTCTTTAAATAACTCTTTATTTTTCAATTTTATATCCAACTCCCCATACTGTTTTTATAAATTTAGGATTCTTAGTATCCTCTTTTAATTTTTCTCTTATTCTTCTAATATGTACCATTACAGTATTATTATTTTCTAAATATTTTTCTTTCCATACTTTTTCAAATAGTTCTTCTGAACTTACTACATTTCCTTGCTTTTGTGCTAAATATAGTAATATATCAAATTCCATTGGAGTTAATTCTAATTCATCATCATATAATTTGCATATATGTTTATCTTGGTCTATTTCTAATCCATTTATATAAATAATATTATGCTCTTCACTCTTTTGGTTGTATTTTGTATATCTTCTATATGCTGACTTTACTCTTGCAATTAGTTCTAATGAATTAAAAGGTTTTGTAATATAGTCATCTGCTCCGAAGTGTTAATCCCTGTATTTTATCTTTATCTTCAATTTTTGCTGTTAACATTATTATTGGAAAATTTAGTCCTTTATCTCTTATCATTTTACATATTTCAAATCCATTAACATCTTTTATCATTACATCTAAAATAGCAAAATCTAATTTTTGACTATTAATACATTTTATAGCATCCTGAGAATTATAAAATTTGAAAACATTATAATTTTCATTTTTCAAATATACTTCAACTAAATCTGCAATTTCTTTCTCATCATCTAATACTAAAATATTCATTTTTCCCTCTTTCCTCTCTATCATATTTTACCATAATGGCTTTATTTTTTCTATAAGTTATCTCAATTGTAATAAAATGTTAAGATTTATTTAATTATTTCTTAAAACTTATTTTTTCTTTCATTTATATAATAAAGACAAGTTTAAATATATGGAGGTAATCAAATGAGGAAAAAAAGAAGAAAAATGAGGATAATATTATTAATATTGATATTTTTAGTAATGTACTTGTACTTTAAAAATAATTTATTTGATAATATTTATTATAACTTTAATACATTTCTTTCAAAGATTAATAACATTTCAGAATATAACACTATCAAACAAGATATAAATAATAATTATTCTGGAATAGGACAAGAAAAAGTTAAAAATAAAGATGGATATTTCACTACTTTTACTACTATTGAAGACTATAAAAAAACATATATTGAGTATAAACAAAATAATAATTCATCTTGGAGTAATAATCAATATTGGGGTGGTACTATGGCTGAAAATAGTTGTGGTATTACTGCAATTGCAACTATTTTAAGTGGATATAATAAAAATTATACTCCTGAAGACCTTAGACAAAGATATTATCCTGTATTAAATTATGATTTACTTTCAAAGGAATTATTTAATGCATTTAATATTAAAAATAGTGATTTCTATTATGATAGTGTACATTTGTCTAAAGAAAAATTACAAGAGCATTTGCAGACAAATAGACCTATTTTAATTTGTACATGGAATAAACCTGAATCTAATCGCTGGACTACTTCATCTCACTATGTTGTTTTACTTGCTAGTGATGATAAAGATATGGTATATGTTTCAAATCCTAATGGAGGTTTTAATGATAGTAAAAGTTCAGGTTGGTATAAGTTTAAAGAAATAACACCTTATATTGCAAAGGCACTTTATATAGAAAGTTATAATTAAAGACAGTTCTACACTGTCTTTAATTGTTAATTAAGTATTTTTAATAAGATATTATAAGTTTTTTTATTTTACTAATATTTTTTCATATCTCTCAAAGTTAGGTTCATATTCTTTAATCATTTTTATAAAACTTTTACAATGACTTTTATATTTTAAATGGCAATATTGATGTAGTACTATATAATCTATAATATTTCTATCATATTTTACAATCTCAGGATTTATTGTTATTTTATTATCCTCACATTTTCCAAAAATATTATTTACTTTTTTAATTTCATAATCTTCAGGTGCAAATCCTAATAATATTCTTGTTTTTTCCATTGCCCTTTCTACTTCAATTCTTGCTATTTGTTCATACATTTTATCTATTGCTATATCTAATATTTTCTCATTGTTTGTTTTTTTATATTTGTTTGGTAGTGATATTTTTATAATTTTATCTTCTACATTTAATTCTGCAAATTTTACATTTTTATATATTATCTTCACTTTGTAATCTGTCCCTAACACTGGAACTGGATGTCTTTCAGCCGCTTCTTCTATTGTTATTTTTAAGTTTATTTTCTTTGTCATTATTCTCATTTTATATCACTCCTTGCAAATTGTTGTTTTGCAAAACATTGTTCGTTTTGTTATTCTTATTTTATATTCTTTTTTTATTATTGTCAATACTTTTTATGAAAAAAATAAAAATTTTGTTCGTTTTTAATCCTTACTAAATTAGTGATAAGGGTCCAGGTCTTAAGTAGGGATAGGGGGCCAGGTCATTAATCCCCACTTTTCATTAAAAAGTGGGAATTAATGACCTGGCCCCCTATCCCTACTTAAGACCTGGACCCTTATCACCAAGAATTGCCCCTTATTTAGTATTTTTCTTATTCTACTTCAATACTTTCATCATTTTCTAAAATTTCATATTCAATGTCATATTTATTAAACATTTTTTCAATAAACTCAAAATCTGGTGGAAATGCTGGATTATCCATATGAATTGGTATAGTTAATATTGCGCCTACTTCTTTTGCATACAATGCTGCTTCAAATGCTGACATTGTTAATCCATGCCCAGTTACTGGTATACACAATATATCTGCTTTATATTCATTTTTAAAGCAAATTGTATCACTTGTTGTATATAATCTATTTTCTCCATCATCTATAATATATCCTACATTTTCATGTATTTCCTTTTCACCTTTTAATAATGGTTGATACCCATGTATTGCATGTACTACTTCTATTTTTATATTGTCTAATTCTATAATATCATTTTCTTTTACAAAATTTATATTTAAGTTTCTATTAGCTTCTTGTACTTCATTTGTTGAATAAATCTTTATTTTATTATTTACTTTTTCTAAAATTTCTGTATTGCAATGGTCTGAATGTTTATGTGTTATTATTATAGCATCTACATTATTCCATATATCAAAATATTCTTCTTTATATTTTAATGTTCCTGGGTCTATTAATATTTTTCTTCCTTTTGTTTCAATTAATAAACATGATTGTGGAAATTTTGTAATTTTCATAATTTATCAAACCTTTCTTTTAATTTTCTTTTAAATCATATTTCACTTGTAAAATATTCTCATATTCATCAACTATAATATACATATCAAATTTAAAATCATCATTAATTAATCCTTGAATAAAAAATCTATCTAAAATTATTATATTTGACAATATTTTTTCGCTCTTTAATACTTCCTCTATCTTTATCCATTCCGATGTATTTTCATCAAATTCTTGAGGAGTTCCATTATATTCATTAGAAATAAATATATCAAAATCATATTTTCTATTTGGGTATTCAATTATCATATTACCTTTACATTTTAAATTTCTAATATTTATACCAGTTTCTTCTTTCATTTCTCTTATAGCTGCATATTCTGGTAATTCTCCCTCTTCAATCTTGCCTCCAGGAATATCATAATATCCTTCTTTTTTATTACCCTCTTTATATTTAGTAACTACTACTCTATCATCTTCTATCAGATAACATCTAACAGCTTTTCTTATTGGCTTATCCATTATTATTCCTCCAAACGATTTATTTTAAACTCTTAATTATATATTGTATATCTTCAATAGATTTATCTATATTAAATCTTCCATTTCCTATTGGATAATAAACACTATAAAAATTATATTCCTTTCCATTTATTTCACTTTTAAATAATTGCTTTCTACATTGAGACACTGATATTTTTTGATTTAAAACAATACTACTCACTTGATTTCCAAATAATATTACTACTTTAGGATTTATAATTTCTATTTCCTTTTTTAATAAGTCTAAGTATTCTTCATAAACACTATTGGGAAGTACTCTTGCATCTATTTGCGTACATTTCCCTAAATTAGTAATAAAATATTTATGTTTCTTTACATCTTCATATACTTCTTCTGCAAATTCTTCTGTCCATTCTGAACTTTTAATATCTTTTATTTTTCTATATATACATTCATCCATTAAATTTAAACTATAAAATAAATCCCAAATATTTTTTGTTCCTATCCAAGGAGATTTTATTCCTTTCCAATCCTTAGATGATGCAATATTTCTTCCAGTTGGGTTCATAAAGACAAAACATATATCTGGATTTTCTGTGTATCCACCATTATATATAGAATCTAATTCTTTTGCCCCATACTTTTTCTGTAACCTATCATATTTTATTTTTAAATCTTCTAATTTCAATTTTGTTTCTCCTAGTTTTATATATTATTTACTATAAATTCAATAACACCATCTTTATTATTTTCTTCTTTTGTATCAATTTTCTCTTCTTTTGTTAGTTCTAACCAATATTTATTATTTTCTGGCAAAACTGATATTGAATCTAGTGGGTATCCTGGATTTCTTTTTTCACATGGCTTATCTACAAGATAAAAGTCACTCTTACTCCAAGTATATTCTTTAACATCCTCTTCATTATATATCACCATTCCATATACCCATTTTGCTGTTAGCTTTCCACCATATTCTTTTACTAGATTTGTATAATACTCTATCATTTCATCATCTGTTAATTCTTTTCCATTAACTCTTCTTACATGTGTTCCTGGTTGTTTTTCATTTGGTATGTCTTCAATATATAGGCAGTTATCCATTCCAATAGTTGTAATTTTTGTGGCTTCGTAATATGCTTTTGCTTTTATATGTGCATTTTCTATTGCATTTTTTCCGCTTTCTTCCACATGCAGATTAATTCCTAAATCTTTTATTGTTAATATTTCAATATTTCTTTGTTTTAGTTTTTCTTTATATTTATTTATTTTAGCTGGATTTGTTGTTGCAAATAATACTTTTTTCATTTTAGTTCTCCTTGTATAACTTTAATTTCTCATTTTCTTTTTTATATACATTTTCTATCATCCATTCTTCATTAGAAATTTTCTCTATATCTTCTAGATTAATCCATTTTACCCCACTATTTTCATCTTCTTTTATATGTAGCATTTCTTTTTCGTCTACTTCTAATAAATATGTTAAATTTAGATGTACATGTGAAGAAACATATTTTCCTCTCTTTACATGACCATTAACACATATTATTTCTAATGAAAAAATATCATTTGAAAGTATTTTTACATTTTGTATTCCTGTTTCTTCTTTTAGCTCTCTAATTGCTGTTCCTAATAAATCCGATTCTCCATCTGCATGTCCACCAGTCCATGCCCATGATTTATATATATTATGGTATATCATTAATACTTTTGTTCTTTCTTTATTTACTGCCCATGATGATGCTGTAAAATGTCCATATTCGTTATTTCTTGTTAATACATCATCAAATGTATTTATGTATTTTAATATTGTTTCTTTGTCTTTTTCTTCTTGTTCATTATATGGTTTATAATTTTCTATTTGTTCTTTTAAATTCATTATCTTCCCTCCTATTGTGTTTTTGATAATATCATAATTATATCAATATTACAATAATTAAGTAAAGAAAAAATTGAGGTTTGCTCTGTTAAAAGCAACCTCAATTCAAGTATTATTTCATAGCTTCTTCAACTGCAACAGCTACTGCAACAGAAGCACCAACCATTGGATTGTTTCCCATACCAATCAATCCCATCATTTCAACGTGTGCTGGAACTGATGAAGAACCTGCAAATTGTGCATCTGAGTGCATTCTTCCCATAGTATCTGTCATACCATAAGAAGCTGGTCCAGCTGCCATATTATCTGGGTGTAATGTTCTTCCTGTTCCACCACCAGAAGCAACTGAGAAATATTTTTTACCTTGTTCAATACATTCTTTTTTATATGTACCTGCTACTGGATGTTGGAATCTTGTTGGATTTGTAGAATTTCCTGTTATAGAAACATCTACACCTTCCATGTGCATTATTGCTACACCTTCTCTAACATCATTTGCACCATAACATCTAACTTTTGATCTTTCTCCATCTGAATATGCTATTTCTTCTACTACATTTACTTTTCCTGTAAAGAAGTCAAAATCTGTTTTTACATATGTAAATCCATTAATTCTTGATATTACTTGTGCTGCATCTTTTCCAAGTCCATTTAATATTACTCTTAATGGTTCTTTTCTTACTTTATTTGCAGATTTTGCTATACCAATAGCACCTTCTGCTGCTGCAAAGCTTTCATGTCCTGCTAAAAATGCAAAACATTTTGTTTCTTCTGATAATAGCATTGATGCTAAATTTCCATGTCCTAATCCAACTTTTCTATCATCTGCAACAGAACCTGGTATACAGAAAGATTGTAATCCTTCTCCTATAGCTTTTGCTGCATCAGCTGCTTTTGTGCAACCTTTTTTTATTGCAATTGCAGCTCCTAAAGTATATGCCCATGCTGCATTTTCAAAACAAATTGGTTGTATTCCTTTTACTATTTCATATGGATTAAATCCTTTTTCTTTACATATTTCTAATGCATCTTCAAAATCTTTTATTCCATATTTTTCCATAACTGGTTTTATTTGGTCTATTCTTCTTTCATAACTTTCAAATGTTACTGCCATTTAATTTTCCTCCTATAATATATTTCTAAAATCACTTATAACTTTATTTTAGATTTAATTTTAAATATATATTTTATAATATTTTTTATATAATTTTTTTGTCAAATTCTTTTATAAAATTTTCTAATGTTTCAATATGATTTTTTAAAATTCTTTCATATATCTCAATAGATACACTTTCTTTATATGTATGTGCTATTAAATTTCTATCTCTTAATAAATCCATATACTTTTGTCCATCTTCTATGATTCCAAATTGAAATGCATTTCTTATTGTAGAACCTGGTCCACATTCTGTTACTGTTTCAAAATCTTGCAAATATCTTTGTAATGCTTTCCACCAAAGTTCAAAAGTATATTCATATGCATGTATAATCGCTGCTCTATCTTTTTCAGTGCCATTATCAGTGTTTACAAATTCTTTAAGTTTTAAAAATGCTTTTTTAAACGTCTCATAACTTTCTATTATATTATTTGGCATATATCTCAACTCCTTCTTTTAAAATATTATCTTTTATTTTATTGTCTGGACTTATACTATTAAAATTGATTAAATCTATTTTATATGGTAAATATAAATCATCTATATCATAAAATATCTTTGTATTAATAGAAGATGTCAATTTATCTCCAAATAAAGCAATATCAATATCTGAGGCATTTCTATAATCTCCTCTTGCTCTTGAACCAAAAATTTTAGCACTTTCTACTTCTTCATATTTTTTCAATATTTCTACAATATTTTTTATAACTTTATTTTCTAAACCAAATTTTTGCATTTCAATTACCTTTCACAACAAAATTGATTAAAATGTACAAATTATGTATTTATCAATATCTGTCCCTATGGGACAAAAATGTCCCAACAGAAACGTCCCTTTGGGACATTATTCTTCTCTAGGGTCAATTTTCTTAACAGCTTCATCAAATCTTCCATATGTTCCAGAAGCTTTTTCAATTGCCTCTTTTGGGTCTATTCCTTTTTTAATATTATCCATCATTTTTCCTAAATGAACATATTTATAACCAATTATTTGGTCATCTTTATCTAATCCTAATTCAACTATGTATCCTTCTGTTAGATTTAAGTATCTTGGTCCTTTTAATTTGCTTGAATAGATTGTTCCTACTTGGCTTGTATGTCCTTTTCCTAAATCTTCAAGTCCTGCTCCTACTGGAAGCCCTCCTTCAGAGAATGCTGATTGTGTTCTTCCATATACTATTTGTAAGAATAATTCTCTCATAGCAGTATTTATTGCATCACATACTAAGTCTGTATTTAATGCTTCTAATATTGTTTTTCCTACTAAAATTTCTCCTGCCATAGCTGCTGAATGTGTCATTCCTGAACATCCTATTGTTTCTACTAATGCTTCTTGGATTATTCCCTCTTTTACATTTAATGTTAATTTACATGCTCCTTGTTGTGGTGCACACCATCCTATACCATGTGTTAATCCAGATATATCTTTTATTTCCTTTGCTTTAACCCATTTTCCTTCTTCTGGAATTGGTGCTGGCCCATGGTCTACTCCTTTTGCAACTGTGCACATTCCTTCTAATTCTTTTGAATAAATCATCTTTTTTGCTCCCTTCGTTTCATATTTTAATACTATATTATATATTAGGATTCTCTCCTAAAATTGATAACAACTTTATTTTCTTTTTTAAGAACCATCCCCGATGTGACATTATTATCTGATTTTTTGCCTTTTTGTCTTTTGTTGCTATATATTCTATGTTTTGTTCTGCTAAATAATTTTCTGTATCATAGTCTACTATATTTTTAATGTTTTTTATGTATATGCTTTCTTCATATCTTTCTCTTCTTCTTACAACTTTTTCTCCTAGTATATATCTTTCTAAAATTTCTCTTTCTTTTTTGTTTAGTTGCTCTTGTTTAATTCCTAAATAGTTGTATCTCCATATTATATGTCTTTCATAACTTGAAAATTTCGATTTGTTTAAGTCTTCATAGTCATACTCTATTTTAAATTTTATTCCTTCAATTTGTATTGTCAAATTTGTCCATGTTGGTACAATTTCTATTTTTCTAAATTCTTCTCTTAGTAATGAAATTTTTTCATATAAGATATTTACTAGCTTAAGATATTCTTTTTCGTCCAAATTAAATTTATGTGGTATTTCATAGACATTAACAGGGTTCTTTTTAAATATTCCTTTTGGAATATAATAAAAGAATAATTCCCCTGTTTTGTTTCCATCAATTCTGTCCATGATTGAAGCATATAAATACATTTTATCCCATTTTTCAGGAATCATATAAAATATTCTTCTTTGTATATCTTCATACATCTCTTTTATTTTCTTTGTATGTTTTAACATATTTACCCCTATTCTTTGATTAATAGACTTTCTCCTGTCATTTCTTCTGGTTTTTCTATGTCCATTAAATCAAGCATTGTTGGTGCTAAATCTGCTAATTTTCCATTTTCTTTTAATTTGTATTCTTTATTATCTGTAACTAAGATTATTGGTACAGGATTTGTTGTATGTGCTGTATGTGGTTCTCCTGTTTTATAATCTATCATTTGTTCTGCATTTCCATGGTCTGCTGTAATTATTAAATTTCCTTGTTTCTTTTCAATTATTTCTAATACTCTTCCTACACATTCATCTACAGTTTCTACTGCTTTTATTGCTGCTTGTAAACTTCCTGTGTGTCCTACCATATCTGTATTAGCATAATTTAATATTACTACATCATATTTATCATTTTCTAAAACATTACAAACTTTATCAGTTACTTCATATGCACTCATTTCTGGTTTCATATCATATGTTTCTACTTTTGGTGATGGTACTAATATTCTGTCTTCACCCTCATATTGTTTTTCTTCTCCACCATTAAAGAAAAATGTTACATGTGCATATTTTTCTGTTTCTGCAATTCTTAATTGTGTTTTTCCATTATTAGATACTACTTCTCCAAATGTATTTTTTAGTGGTTCTTTTCTAAATGCTACTTGTACATTTGGCATTGTTTCATCATAACTTGTAAAACATACATAATATAAATTCATTTTCTTTGTTTCAAATCCGTCAAATTGTGGGTCTACTAGTGCTCTTGTTATTTCTCTTGCTCTATCTGGTCTGAAATTAAAGAATATTACAGAATCATTTTCTTCTATTTTTGCAACTGGTTCATTTCCATTGCATATTATTGTTGGTTCCACAAATTCATCAAATACTTCTTTTTGGTATGAATCTTCTATTGCTTTTATACTATCTCCTGCTTTTACTCCATCACCATTTACTAAAGCATTATAACATTTTTCTACTCTTTCCCATCTTTTGTCTCTATCCATTGCATAAAATCTTCCTGAAAGTGTTGCTATTTTTCCAATTCCTTTTTCTTTTATCTTTTCTTGTAATTGTGCTATATAATTTTCTGCTGATGCTGGTGGTGTATCTCTTCCATCTAGGAAACAGTGTATATAAACATCTTCAAAATCTCTTCTTTTCGCCATTTCTAGTAGTCCATATAAATGTCTTATATGACTATGAACTCCACCATCTGAAACTAATCCTAAAATGTGTAATTTTGAATTGTTTTTCTTACAATTTTCTATTGCAGCTATAAACTCTGGATTGCTAAAAAAGTCTCCATCTTCTATAGATTTAGTAATTCTTGTCAATTCTTGATATACTATTCTTCCAGCACCTATATTTGTATGTCCTACTTCTGAGTTTCCCATTTGTCCTTCTGGTAATCCTACTTGTAATCCACTTGTATATATATCTGTACTAGGATATTTCTTCATTAGTTTATCAATATTAGGTGTATTTGCTAATTTTATCGCATTTCCATCTTTGTTTCTGTTATCTCCAAACCCATCTAATATCATTAGCATTGTTACTTTATCTTTCATTATTATGCATCCTTTCGCTCATTTCATTCACTCATCGTCATCCAAGATTTTTTCAAAATCCTGTCTGGCAAATCTTAAAAATTTACTATTTTAGCAAATTCGTCTGGTTTTAAACTTGCTCCACCAACTAATCCTCCATCTATATCTGACATTTCAAATAACTCTTTAGCATTTGTTGATTTCACACTACCTCCATACTGTATTATAACTCTTTCTGCTGTCATTTGTCCATAAATTTGACAAATTTTGTCTCTTATTGCCTTAATACTATTATTAGCATCATCTGCTGTTGCAGTTTTTCCTGTTCCAATTGCCCATATTGGTTCATATGCTATTATTGTATTTTCTACTTGTTCTTGTGTTAATCCTTGTAGTGCTAATTCTGTTTGCTTTGTAATAATTTCTTCTGTTTTGTTTGCTTCTCTTTGTTCTAGAGTTTCTCCAACACATACTATTGGTTTTAATTCGTTTACAAATGCTGCTTTTATCTTTTTATTTACTGTTTCATCTGTTTCATTAAAATATTGTCTTCTTTCAGAGTGCCCTATTATAACATATTCCACTCCAATTGATTTTAACATTTTTCCAGATACTTCACCTGTATATGCTCCTGTTTCTTCAAAATGCATATTTTGAGCACCTATTTTCACATTTGTTCCTTGTGCTGTTAATAGAGCATAGAATAAATCTGTATAAGGCACACATAATATTACTTCATTATTTGTTTTTTCTACTTGTGGTGCAAATTTCTCAATAAAATCTATTGCTTCATTTGGAAGCATATTCATTTTCCAATTCCCTGCAATTACTTTTCTTCTCATAAAATCCTCCTTTTTTGAAACATTTGGGACAGTACAAAAATGTTTCATATTTTTGTCGTTTTTTGTCATTTATTCATATTTTCTCTTTCCTCATACAAATATTTTACTATTTGTGGCATATAAGTTCTTTTTGAAAATACATAGTTTTCATCTTTATTATCTAAAATTCTTTTTAGTTCTTCTAAAGATATATATTTAACTTCTGATAATTCTTCTTTTTGTATCTTATAATCATTTATATTATAATCCACTATACTAAAAAAGTGATAACCAAAATAATTATTTTTCTGACTACTATTCAAATGTATTTCTTCATTTTTTGTAATACATATATTTTTTAATTCCTTTATATTGATTCCTAGCTCTTCTAAACACTCTCTCTTAGCAGCTACTTTCACATCTTCTCCTGCATCTACATGTCCTGCTGTCAATGCCCATTTACTGGGATGATGTTTTTTGGTTGTAGCTCTCTTTTGTAATAATATTTCTCCATTTTTATTCATTATCCAGACTGCAACTTCTCTATGAAAGATACCATTTTGATGTATTTTTTCTTTGTCTTCTACTTTTCCTATTAATTCGTTATTTTCATTTACTATATCTAATAATTCCACTAACTTTCTCCTTGTTACAAAAAAATGTTATATTATGGTAGAAATCTTATAAGTTATTAAATGAGGATTTTCAACCCGTCCCCAAATCCTATTTATTTTCTAGGCATTCAATTCCTGGTAATTTTTTTCCTTCTAAGAATTCTAATGATGCTCCTCCACCTGTTGATATGTGTGTCATTTTATCTGCTAATCCTGCTTTTTCTACTGCTGCTCCTGAGTCTCCTCCTCCTATTATTGTTGTTGCTTCTAATTCTGATAGTGCTTTTGCTATTTCATTTGTCCCTATTGCAAATTGATCAAATTCAAATAGTCCTAATGGTCCATTCCATATTACTGTTTTTGCATTTTTTAATTCTTCTTTGAACATTTCAATTGTTTTCTCTCCAATGTCAAATCCTTCCCATTCATCTGGTATTTCTGTCCATACTACTGTTTTACTTTCTGTATCTGGTTTAAATTCTTTTCCTACTTTTGTGTCTACTGGTAATAATAATTTAACACCTTTTTGTTTTGCTTTTTCCATTGCTTGTAATGCTAAGTCTATTTTATCTACTTCACATAGTGAATTTCCTACATTATATCCTTGTGCTTTGAAAAATGTGTATGCCATTCCTCCACCTATCATTAAAGTGTCTACTTTGTCTAATAAGCTGTCTATCACTCCTATTTTGTCTGATACTTTTGCTCCTCCTAGTATTGCCATAAATGGTCTTTCTGGATTGTTTATTGCATTTCCTAATACATTTAATTCTTTTTCTATTAAAAATCCTGATACTGCTGGTATATATTCTGCAATTCCTGCTGTTGATGCATGTGCTCTATGTGCTGCTCCAAATGCATCATTTACAAATATTTCTGCCATTGATGCTAATTTTTTTGCAAATTCTGTTTCATTATCTGTTTCTTCTTTATGAAATCTTACATTTTCAAGTAATAGTATTTCACCCTCTTTTAAATTTTCTGCTTTTGTAGTTGCATCTTCTCCTATTACATCATTTGACATGATTACTTCTGTATTTAATAATTTTGATAATTCTTTTGCTACTGGTTTTAATGAATATTCTGGTTTTACTTCTCCTTTTGGTCTTCCTAGATGTGATGCTAATATTATTTTACAATTTTGTTCTAGTAAATATTTTATTGTTGGAATAGCAGCTACTATTCTTGTATTGTCTGTTATATTTTGTTCTTTGTCCATTGGTACATTAAAGTCACATCTTACAAATACTTTCTTTCCTTTTAAATCAATATCTCTTACTGTTTTTTTGTTCATTTCTCATTCCTCCTATTTTATTATAATGTAAATATGATAACATTATAATGTTTTATAATTTGGTACTATTTATAATATTTACCTAATCTATCAAGATGATACAATTTTATACCAAAAAAGAATACTTTTCAAGTATTCTTTTAATTTTGCTTAATATTTTTAATTACCTATTTTATACTGTTTTATATCTATTAATCCCACATTTTTGATAATTTAAAAAATCTATAATTCATAAGAACTTGCATATCAGTAAAAATTATAATTCTTTGATTTTCATTTAAATATATATAGAATTCAGTATCTTCGTCAGATTTAATATATTCAATTTGATTAATATCTATTTTTATTGACTTTCCAAATACATCTCGTTTTGTTTTATTATATACAATCTGAATATAATTGTCTTCTTTATTAACTTCAGCAAAATCCATATCTATTTTTCCTACTATATTTCCTTCAAAAATTGATACTACATATTTATCTTTAAATCTATTTAATCTTTCTATTAATTCATCTACTGTTATAATTTCCATTTTTCTTTATTTCCTTTCTTTCACAATTAAATATTTATATATAAGTTAATAATCATTTTATTTTAAAGCATTACATTTTATTCAATGTAATACTTTTTATCAGTTTTATACAGTTAAAGCTCTTTCAAATGCCCTTACACCTTTTAGCGTTTTTACTTTATGCTCTCTAAGTTCTTCTATAATCTCATTTTGTTCTTTATTCTTAGTATCATTAAGACAATTCATATTTTCTTTAAATGCAAGTTCTATATCATCAAAGATTTTTCTTTCTAATACTTTTAATTTAGTATCAATTTTTTTATTTAGCTTTTCTAATTTAGCATCAAATTCTGTACAAATTTTTTTATTTAACTTTTCTAATTTAGCATCAAATTCTGTACAAATTTTTTTATTTAACTTTTCTAATTTAGCATCAAATTCTGTACAAATTTCATTTTTTTGTTCTCTTAGTTTAGCGTCAAATCCCTGAATTTGCATATTTATAGCTTTAAGCTCCTTTAGTATTTCCTTTTCCATACTTTTCCTCCTTTCGCCAATATTCACTACACAGCAATACTAACTTTATCTATAAATACTTATTAATCTTTTATAATTTCTTTTATAAAACAATTATATTATTATAAAATTTAATTGTCAATATTTATTTCAAAGTTTATTTTAAGATATTTCTTTATTAATTTCATTTATTTAATATTTACTTATTTATGGGAAATCAATTTCGATTAAAATATAAATTTTTGAATAAAAACTATATTACTATATAGTGTATTCTATATATAACATATTTCTAAAAATTTGTAAACATAATTTATAATTTTTCAAACTTTTATTACACATAAAGATAACACTAAAAATAAAACACAAAAAGCATCTTAATAGATGCTCTTCTTTATATTTATACATATTATCCTAATTCAGCAAAATACTTGATAGTTCTAACCATTTGACTAGTATAAGAATTTTCATTATCATACCAAGCAACTACTTGAACTTGATATAATCCATCTTCTATTTTAGTTACCATTGTTTGAGTGCTATCAAATAAAGAACCATATCTCATACCAATAATATCTGAAGAAACTAAAAATTCTTCTGTATAACCAAATGAATCATTAGCTTGTGCTTTCATAGCAGCATTTATAGATTCTTCTGTTATATCATTTCCTTTAACAACAGCAACCAATATTGTTGTTGAACCTGTTGCAACTGGAACTCTTTGTGCTGAACCTATTAATTTTCCATTTAATTCTGGAATTACTAAACCAATAGCTTTTGCAGCTCCTGTTGAGTTTGGTACTATATTTATAGCAGCAGCTCTAGCTCTTCTAAAATCTCCTTTTCTATGTGGTCCATCTAGAAGCATTTGATCTCCTGTATAAGCATGAACTGTTGTCATTATTCCTGATTGAATTGGTGCATAATCATTTAATGCTTTTACCATTGGAGCTAAACAGTTTGTTGTACAAGATGCAGCTGATATAATATTATCTTCTGGTGTGATAACATCTTGATTTACACCAAATACTACTGTTGGTATATCCTTTCCAGCTGGTGCTGAAATTACAACTTTTTTAGCACCTGCATCAATATGAGCTTGTGCTTTATCTTTTGCAGTATAAAAACCTGTACACTCTAATACTACATCTACATCAAGTTCTTTCCATGGTAAGTTTGATGCTTCTTTTTCAGCATATATTTTTATTGTTTTTCCATCTACTGTTATTGAATCTTCTCCTGCTACAACTGTATCAGCTTTTTCATATGTTCCTTGTGCTGAATCATACTTTAATAATTGAGCTAACATTGCTGGACCTGTTAAATCGTTTATAGCAACAATCTCATATCCCTCCGCTCCAAACATTTGTCTAAATGCAAGACGTCCTATACGTCCAAAACCATTAATGGCTACTTTTACTGACATAATTTTTCCTCCTTTTGATTAAAGCTTTTTGCTTTTTCTCTTATTAGTATTACCTATTTTTTTCTAGGCAATTCTATTCTATATTAAAAAAGATTACTTTTCAAGTATTCTTTCCAAATTTTTCTAATTCTTCATCCACCTATTGATTTATGTGAATTATTATATTATAATACTTTCATCAAATTTTAAGGAGGTACTTTTATGACACGGACACAATGGATTATCAGAGTCTTAAACGACTCCAGCAACACAGACATCTCTATTGCCAATAAGGATTGGCTACGAAAAAATGTTGAAAAGTTACAAATTAATGTAGATATTCATGATTGTCTCATTAATGTCTTCGATATTGCAGAAGATTGGAACAAAAATGGTACTATTTTAATTCAAAATGGTACAGCTATACATTTTAAAGGCGATTTTAATCCACTAAAAGAAGCTTTATTAATATCAAAATACAGTAAATCTTCACCATATGAAGTTTATCTATATTCTCCAAAACAATTTGAGAATATAGAATAATTTCTACTTAAAAAGTATCTGAATTTAGTCTATATATAGACTAAATTCACCATTTACAAATTTAACTAAATAAAAACATAAAATAGTGATATCCTTTCCAATAAGAATATCACTATTTTATTTACCCATACAACTTCTCAAGCACAATAACAAACATAGCATGAGACCAACCAAGTCCAATAACCCAATTAGGCTTCAAAGTTTCATTACTTACTTGTTCACTCAAAAAGTAATGTTTTCCTACAGTTTTTACCACAAAATCAAAACACTCTTTAGCTTTCTTTTTCTCTCCACACTCTAGATAATATAATGTCATCCAAAGATTAGCAATTGGCCAAGGATTACAATTCATATAATTATCATTTTCAAATCTTTGATAACCACCAGTATAAGTTCTTAACGACAAATTAATTCTCTCAACTGTATTTTGAATCTTTTTTTCCTTTGGCTTAAACACATTAAATGGAGTAACTGAACCTAAAATGCTAATATCCATTTTTCTATCATCAGAATTTCTTACATATGATTTTTTATCATCATCATACATATTTTTATTTATATACTTTTTAATATCTACCTGTAATTTCTCAATTTCCTTTATAGATTTAGAAATCTTTTCCTCTTTCAACCTATTATTTTCAAATTCAGAAATATTACTCTGTAAAATATCATATATCTTTAGGATACAATCAAAAGCAGCATAAATACTTGAAAAAGAATATAGATGTACTCCCTCACACATTTCCCATAAATCATAACTTACATGATATTTATTAGTTTCTTCAAAAATATCTTTAACATATCTTTTTAGAAAATCAATAGCCTTTTCACACATCTGTAAATTATCTTTTAAAAACTGTTCAGACTTTGAATATTTATAATGCTCATATACTCCATACACTACACTTGCAGTCTCATCAATTTGATATCCCCAACAAGGAGCCAATTTCCCATCTGTAAAAAATCGCTGTTCAAACATACCATTTTTACTTTGAACTTTTTTACAAAAAACTTTATAAAATTTTTCTGTTTCCTTATGCATTTTTAATATATCCATTGCTTTAGTTATAAAAACAGCATCTCTAGGCCAACAATAAGCATATCTTCCACATTTAGAAAAATATTCATCAACTTCTGGAGCTGCAATAATAGCACCTGTTTCCTGATTTGTTAATAATGGAAAAAGTAAAATACTTCTTTTATAAATTTCATAAACTCGTTCTTCATAACTATTCTGAGGTTCTTTTATTTTTAATCCATTATGTGATTTAACATACTTTCTCCAATAAGATTTAGCTTTTATATATTCTTTATCAAAATCAATTCTTTTTATTCTTTCAACTTCATCTTCCATATCAGATACATTTCTATTATCATCCACAAAAATACAGATCTGTAATTCTTTTTTATCTCCTGGCTTTAATAATCCAATATCATACGCAATTGAAGAATCTTTTGACATCCCAATATAATCTTTATCATATATTTCAGTTCTTTTTATTCTATCACTGCTACCATTTATTTGATGTTTAATTAAACTCTTACCTTTAGCAAAAGTTGAAACAGCAAAATCATGTGCATATTGAATCATTCCTCCATCAATAATTTTACATCCTACAAAATTATTACTATCAGATAATAATTCAGAATGAATATAAAATTCTGTATTCAAATCAATTGTTCCTTCATTTATAAAAATATACTTTTTAGACAATACATTCTCTTTTATAAGTATATAATCCGTTTGAACAATCTTTAAATTAAAATATGTATTTGTAATCTCTGTATTCAATATATTTGTATCAGTATCATAATATTGTTTATAAACATTATTTATATCATCCTGTAAATATATTAAATCAGACTCATTTACTTTAATACCTGTATGAAAATAATTTATATACTGTCTATTGTCTTTGCTTGGAAAATACATCCTTTGAAGTTCACCTTTTGCTGTATAAGTTGCCAACATTTTTTTATTTCCAATTATTGCTTCATTTAAATATTTATTTTCCATTATAATTCCTTTCTTAGGATTTGGGGACGGGTCAAAAATCCTTATTTTAATAAAAAAATCAATAAATATAAGTATTTAAAATTAAAATGGGGATTTTTAACCCGTCCCCAAATCCTCTATCCTTCTATTACCTTTAAAATTTGCTTCTCTAAATCTTTTATTTTTTCATTTATTCTAAATATATCTTCATCTTTCAGATCTTTATTATTCATATCATCTCTAACTAAAGCATCCATATCCAAAATCTCATCTTTTAATTTATCAAGTCTATTTAATACTTCAACTCTCTTAGTTATTGGTAATTTTCTATCTATCTTAGAAATAAGTTCTACTTCATCTTTTAATTCATAAGTTTCACCAAAGTTAGAAATTATAACTGGTAAATTAGCATCTTGTTCTATTTTTTCTTTTAATACTTCTTGTGAATCTCCATCTCCATGCACTAAAAATATTTGTTTTGGTTTTTCCCTAAAAGAATATATAAAATTCATTAATCCATCCTGGTCTGCATGACCTGAATATCCCTCTAAATATTCTATTCTAGCATTTACTGCAATTTCTTCACCAAATATTTTTACCTTTTTAGCTCCATTTACAATACTATATCCTAAAGTTCCTGGTGCTTGATATCCAACAAATAATATTGTTGAATTTGGATTCCATAAATTATGTTTTAAATGATGTTTTATTCTTCCAACATCACACATACCACTTGCTGATATTATTATACTTGGTGTTGGGTCTTGATTTAATGCTTTTGATTCATCTGCTGTTACTGTAAATTTCAATCCTGGAAATTCAAGTGGATTATCTCCTTTTGACATTTCTTCTTGTGTTTCTTCATCAAATAGGTTCATATTTTCTTTAAAAACTTCTGTTGCAGATATCGCAAGTGGACTATCTACATACACAGGTGCTTTCATCAATGTCTCATATTCTTTTAAGAATTTTTCATCATTTCTTGTTTCTTTTATTCTGTTTAATTCATATAAAATTTCTTGTGTTCTTCCCACTGCAAATGATGGAATTACAACTGTTCCATTTTTATCTAAAGTATCTGAAACTATCTCCAAAAACATTTCTGCTTTTTCTTCATTTTTTTCATGTTTTCTACTTCCATATGTAGATTCCATCACCAAATAATCAGCATCTTCTATCATTGTTGGCTCGCTTAATAATGGTATATCATTATTTCCTAAATCTCCTGTAAATACTGTTTTTGTTTGTTTTCCATCTTCTGTTACCCATAATTCAATAACACTAGAACCTAACATATGACCTGCATCATTAAATCTCACATGAATCTCTGGTGTAATATCTATAATTTCATCATACTTTACAGGCTCAAATATCTCTAAACATCTAGCAGCTTGTTCTGCTGTATATAAAGGGTCACGTGGTTCTTTACCTTTTCTTATCCTTTTCCTATTTTTCCACTCATTTTCCATTTCTTGTATATGACCACTATCTGGTAACATTAAAGCACATAAATCGCAAGTTGCTTTGTGAGCATAAATTTTATTTTTAAAACCTTCATTATATAATTTAGGAATTCTTCCTGAATGATCTATATGAGCATGAGTTAACAACATAAAATCAATATCAGCTGGATTAAACTCAAATTCTTTAAAATTCTCTTCTTCTAATTCTTTTTTTCCCTGCCACATTCCACAATCTACTAGAAATTTCTTTCCTGCAGCCTCTACTAAAAAGTTAGAACCTGTAACAGTTTTTGTTGCTCCTAAAAATGTAATTTTCATATAAAATACCTCCTCATGTCCAAAAGGGACCTTTCTTTTTAGATAAAAATATCCAAATGAGACAGAGCTTATTTTATTTTAAGCCCATATCGCTATTTTCTTGTTTAGTTTAATTTCTAAGTTCTCTGGTTTTGATATGTCCATCTTTTCCTCAAATATATTTTCATCAAATATTTGAACAAAATATTTATCTTTTTCTTTTGTTATCTTTAAATATGAATCTTCTAATTTTATTATTCTAACATTAAATATATTTTTCAATATTTCATAATTTGTTTTTTTATCATCTGAAACTTTTTCTATAACATTTAAATCTATTGCCTTATCTATTATATTCTCTATCATTTCATCTATTTGTTCTTTCAATTGTTTTATTTCTTTTATACTATTTTCATAATTATATGATAATAATAAATAATATCTAAAATCATATATTATTTTTTCTATTTCTTGTCTTGTTTCTGATTTATTAATATTAATTTTTATCATATCTATAAATAATTTTTGTAATTGAATTTTCAATATATCTAATTCTTTTTCTTTATCTTCTACATCTAAAACTTTTAAATATCTGTATTTATCTTCAAGTTCATTTTTATAATTAATAAAATTTTGCGGATTTAATATTTTATTTAAAGTCTCTAATTCTTTAAAATAATCTTCTTTTTCTTGTTCCATTATCTTAGCTAATACTCTCATACTAAATATTTTCTTTTCTAATGGTAATTCTTCATTTCTATTTTCATATTCCTTTTGTAATAAATCCTTATTATTAAGAATTGTGTCAATTTCTTTAACCTTTTGTAAAATATCTAATTTATCTTTTGTTGTATTTTCTATAAATTTTTCTTTATCCTGAATTTCCTGTAATTTATTTTCTAAACTTTGTTTTATATTTATTAGCTCTTTTTCTTTATCAATATTAAATTTTATACTTAATAAAATTGATATTTTTGATATTAAATCAATAATTTCATTTTTATTTTCTTTTCCATATTTATTTTCTAATTCTTCTTTAAATAATTCAAAATAATCTATTATAAATTCATTATTTTTTACCCATTTATTTAAAAATTTATCTCCTACTAACATTCTTAGATTTTGATAAATTAAATTATGGTCTATACTTTCGATTTCTTGTATAATATTAGTCCATGAATATCCATTAAAGTCTCTTAATGGTTCTACCATATTAATATTGTTTCCTACATTTATCAGTTCTGATAAAGTTTCATTTATTATAAAATACTTTTCTTTTATAATTTTATCTTTTTTATTAATTTTTGATATAGCATATAAAATTTTTCTTTCTATTGGATATGATATTATTTCTTTTTCATCTTTATTTATAATATATGTTTTGTTTTTTGGTATTAAATTTTGTTCATCAGTCATTTTTATAATTTTAATTGAATCACAATCATTTTTTATAATATCTAAAATATTCGATATATATTCTTCTTTACTTTCAACACCTTTTTTAACATTTTCCAAGTCTTTATATGCTACTTCTATTTTATATAAAATACTTAGGAGAGTACTTTTTACATTTTCATCAAATTGTTTATTTTCTAAGATTTTTTCTAATTCATTATTATAATCTTTTTTTACAATCTTATCTAATAAATTCTTTTTCTTCTGATGCATTATACTCTCCTTTCCAAATTAAATTATTATTCAACATTTTGTGGTTCTGTTCCCATTTTTAGTTCTTCTAATCTTTCTTTAGTAATTAAAACTTCTCTTGGCTTACTTCCCTGATATCCTGAGATAATTCCTCTTTCTTCCATTTGGTCTATAATTCTACCAGCTCTTGCGTATCCAACTTTAAATCTTCTTTGAATAAATGATGTTGATGCTTGTCCTTGTTCTACAACTGCATCTATTGCATCCATTAAGAATGGATCTGTTTCATCATCTTCTGCTTGTTCTTGCATTAATTCTTTTTCAGTTTTATTACTATTTTCTATTGATTCTAAAATATCTTCACTATAAGTTGCTGTTCCATTTTGTTTAACAAAATCCACTATTTTTTCAACTTCATCATCAGATACAAAAACACCTTGAACTCTGACTGGCTTTGGTGCTCCTGCTGGGAAAAATAACATATCTCCTTTTCCTAATAGCTTTTCTGCTCCTACTGAGTCTAGTATTGTTCTTGAATCTACCTGTGATGATACTGCAAATGCAATTCTTGATGGTACATTTGCTTTAATTAACCCTGTAATTACATCTACTGATGGTCTTTGTGTTGCTATTACTAAATGCATTCCTGCTGCTCTAGCTTTTTGAGCTAATCTACAAATTGCTTCTTCTACATCTTTTGCAGCAACCATCATTAAATCTGCCAACTCATCTACAATTATTACTATTTGTGGTAATTTTCCAAGTCCCTCTTCTTTTTCAATTGCCTTATTATACCCTTTTATATCTCTTACACCTTTTTGAGCAAATAAGTTATATCTATTATCCATTTCTTGTACTGCCCATGCTAAAGCACCAGCTGCTTTTTTAGGGTCTGTAACTACTGGTATTAATAAATGTGGTATTCCATTATATACTGATAACTCTACAACTTTAGGGTCTACCATTACCATTTTAACTTCACTTGGTTTTGCATTATATATAATACTTGTAATTATTGTATTTATACATACACTCTTTCCAGAACCAGTTGAACCAGCTATTAAAACGTGTGGCATTTTTGCAATATCTGCTAACTGTATATTTCCTGCAACATCTTTTCCTAATGCAACAGATAATTTAGACTTATTATTTTCAAATTCTTCACTTTCTAATACTTCTCTTAAATGAACCATTTCTTTTTCTTTATTTGGAACTTCAATTCCAACTGCTTGTTTTCCTGGTATTGGAGCCTCAATTCTTATTGTCTCTGCTGCTAAATTTAAAGCTATATCATCAGCTAAATTAGCAATTTTACTTACTCTTACACCTTCTGCAGGTTTTAATTCATATCTTGTAATTGCTGGACCTACAGAAACATTCTCAACTTTTGCTGATACACCAAAACTATATAACGTTTTTTGTAATCTTGTAGCTGTATCTGTTAAAGCTTTAGCCCCACCTTTTAATGCTTTTTTAGCTGGTTTGCTCAATAGCTCAACTGGTGGATATTCATAATTTTCATCTTCAACAATCATAGCATGTTCAAGTTGTAAAACCTCCTTTGTTTTATCTTCTTTCTGTTCCTCTTCTTTTCTAAATAAATTACTTTCTTCACTTTTAAATATATTATCTTCAATAACATCTGGCTGAACTAATTGTGCCTTTTTAGTCTCTTTTGTTAATGGTGTTAAATCATCATCCTTATGGTCATATTTTTTTCTTCCTTTTGTATCTTCATCATCTATAATTCTTCCACCAAAATTAATTTTTATTTGTTCTCCTACATTTTCATCTGCTAAAGCTTCTTTTCTTGAGTTTTCTTTCATCAATTGCTTTTCAATCTTTTCTCTTTTTCTTTCTTCCATTACTTGTTGTCTTAACTTTAATTGTTCTTCTTTTAATTGTAATCTTCTTTCTAATTTTTCTTCTCTACTTTCTTCTGTTTTTTCTACAAAATTATTTATTATCTCTGAAATATTTATTCCAAATGTAAATACACCAAGCATTACAACAATTCCTACGCATAATATTATAGAACCAATTGGACTAAAAAGATTAACAAGTGGTGTTGCTAAAATCGCCCCCAGTACTCCTCCTCCATTTCCGTGTGCTCCAATACTATAAGCATCTTTAACTATATCCGATAATTCTTTTCCTGATATTGTTAATTCTCCTTTATTAATCTGATACACACTAATTAATACCGAAAAACTTATCAATAAAATCGCAAATTGTATCAATTTTGATGTTATATATTCATTATCTGCACAAGCAAGTTTTATTGCTATTGCAAAAATTCCTATTGGTAAAACATATCTAATTATTCCCATCATTCCACCTAGGACTTCATTTAATTTTATTCCAATTGCACCTGATTTTCCATATATTAATACACATAATAAAATACTTAATATTATTAATCCTACTATTGTTAAATCCATATTTGATGCTCTTTTTTTACTTACTTTTTTTGTTTGTCCTTTTTTTCTACTTCTTTTTGCCATTTAAAATCTACTCCTTTATTACATTATTAAAACAGATTTAATTTTTCCAACTTAATATTTATGTTTTTACTTCTATGCAATTACATATATACTAAAATACTCTGTGTTTTTCATATGATTAGCCTCACCAGCAAAAACAAAATTTTATTATATATGTATTTGCACAGAAGTAAAAATATAAATAAAGGAAACTTAAAAATATAGGAGAGAAAGACCATCCTCCGTTTCCCTCCTACAACTTTACTTTTATGTAAAATATATTATTTCAATTCTCTTCTACTATTTTGAACAGTTTTTATAGTATCTTCAATAGATATTTCCATTAATCTTAAAGCTTCTGAAATGTTTTGTCCTAAATTATCTAGAGTTTTTGTTAAAACATCCTCTGTTTGTGATAATAATTCATCTGCATATTCCTTTGTTCCATTTGAAATTTCTCTTGACCTTTCATTAGCATTTTCTATAATTTCTTTCTTTTGTTCATAAGCTTTTCTTGTAATCTCATGTTCATCAATCATTGAAATTATTCTATTTTCTGCCTCTTTAACAATTCCATCTGCCTCTTTTTGAGCTTCTACTAATATACGTTGTCTTTCTTCTTTTACCCATTTAGCTTGCTTTAATTCATCTGGAAGTTTTAATCTTATTTCTTTTATTAAATCTAACATTTCCTCTTTATCAACTATACCTTTAGCTGAAAATGGTAGATTTCTACTTCTTTCAATTATATCCTCTAGAGATTCTAGTAGTTCAAATATTTCCATGGTTTTACCCCTTTCTAAACTTTAAGCACTTTATTTTTAGAGTCTAAATGATATTTACTCTACATATTCTAAAAATATCAATATTGCTCTTCCATATTTCCTCTTATCTGTTATTTCTACATTAATTTCTTTTAAACTTTCTAAGATTTTATTATCATTATCTGTTTCTATAATTATCTTAGAATTTCTATCTATCAATTTATTCTTTATAATAATTTCAACTGCTTTAATTACAAAATCAGAATTATAAGGAGGATCAATATATACTATATCTAATTTTTCTTTAATCTTTGTATTTAATAGCTTTTCATAATCCAAATTATAAAGTTCTATCTTTTCCTTCAAATGTGTTTTTTCAATATTTTTATTTATTACATTTACTGCATCTTTTGCATTATCACATAATATTACTTTCTTTGCTCCTCTACTTGCAGCCTCTAATCCTATTGCACCACTTCCTGAAAATAAATCTAAAAATATTGAATTAGGTATTTCATCTTGTATTATATTGAATAATGATTCTTTCACTCTATCTAATGTTGGTCTTGTTGCTTGTCCCTCTAATGTATATAATTTTGTTCCTCTAGCATTTCCACTTATTATTCGCATTTTGCTTTTCTCCTATGATATAATTTTATTCTTTTTTTCATTAAAGTCAATACTATTAATAAAATTGTAATATACATTTAACAGTTCTGTAATATTGTTCCTAAATTGTAATAATTTTCTTTATTATTTTACAATATTCTATAATATGCAAAATCTTACTACCTGCCAAGTATTAAGATACAAAAGAAAACTACCCTTTAAGGTAGCTTTCTTTTGTATCATTAATCTTCTTTATTTATATCTTTTAATAATTCTAATTGTGAAATCAATAAAGATTCCATTTTTGCTTTATAAATGTCAAATTGTTTTTTAACATCATCTAATTCTTTTTGTTTCATAAGTATTTCATTATTTAGTTCATCAACTTTTTTCTGAGCATTTACTTTTGCTTCATCAATTATTTGATCAGCTTTTTGCTTTGCTACATTTTTGACTTCTTCTGCTGTTGTTTGAGCCATTAAAAGTGTATTTTGCAAAGTTGATTCTATTGTTTTATATTGAACTAAACTACTATTTAATTCTTCTATTTTAGTTTTTAATTCATTAACTTCTTTATAATTTTTAGAATAGTCCACTGTCAATTCATCTAAAAAATCATCTACTTCTTCTACACTATATCCGATTTACCATCTGCTTTGAAAATCTTTTATTTTCTATATCTAAAGGTGTTATCATTTTTTCCTCCTAAATAGTATTAAAATACTAGTTACTTACATTATTATTTCTTAACCATGAAACAGATAATTTGCTTTTCATTTCTTCTCTTGCCATTTCATTTGTTATTTCATAGTTTGATGGTGCTACTAAGAATATTGAATTAGATACTTTTTGAATATATCCATCTAAAGCATAAACTCCACCACTAATAAAGTCCACTATTCTTCTAGCAACATCCTTATTCACATATTCTAAATTTACTATTACAGATTTTTTTTCTTTTAGAAAACTACAAATTTCATCTGATTGTTCAAATGTTGTAGGTTGTGAAATAACCATCTTTATTGCTTGATTTTGTGCTTGTGGCATATTTACAACTTTATTATTTTTTCTTCCAAATAATTTTCTATCTTCAACTTCTATTTCTTCATCTTCATTCTCATAATCATATATGTTTTCATCTTCATATTCTTCTTCTGCTGCTGAGTCCATTCCAAATAAATCCCAAACCTTATTCATTAATGCTCCTGACATAAAAAACCTCCTAAAAACCCTTTTTCCTATTTATTTGTTATAAGTATCTACTTTTTTTTCAATCTTGTCAATACTTTTTAAAAAAGTAATACTATTTTAATATTTTTGTAATATTATTGTAATATTAAAATATCAAATTCAATAAGCACTCACTCAACCTTAGACAAATCTGGATTTAAGACCAACTCATCATATATCATAATTCTTCTCATTGAATTAATCTGCCCATTAGTAAATCCTAGTTCTTTTAATTCATCAGTATTATAATTAGAAACAATAGCATATTTTTCATTTTCTTTTTTCACTTTAACAAGAATCTTACTTAAATATCCAGCCCTATTTCTAACAACATACTTCAATCCATTTTCTTCAACAATAGCTTGATTTGGCACTTTCAATCCAGTACTACTCCACCAAATTAAATCAAATGATATTTTTCTATAATTTGCAAGTTCTCCTATTTGTTTATCAATTTCTAATATTATAAGCATTTCTTCTTCATTTTCCTGTGATACATAAGCAATCTTAGCATCTATCATTTTATTATTTGACAATCTAATTTGAACCTTTTTATCTATTTCTGCTACTCTTGCTTGTTCAGAATTAGATATTGTTGCAATATAACACTTTGAACTATCAATTATTTTACCACATTCATCATTTGTAGCAATCAATTGTCCTGTTTTCAACTTTAAGCTTTCTAGAAATTCTTTACTTATAGTTGAAAAATTATTAGGTGTTAATGTTTCTTCTAAACCATCAACTTTATAAGAGACAATTCCACTAATTGGAGCACTTATATATTCAGCTCCTGAATTTAGTTGTTCTTCTAATTTAGTTCTTTGACCATATAACTGTTTCAAATAACTCCCTGCTGCACTTGATTCACCAGACAACTTAGCCTTTTTAGTTATTAAATCATTAATTTGTTTATTATATTCTAACATTTTTGATATATCTGTAATCTTACTTAATACTTCAATTTTTTCATCCAATTGATTTTCTAGCAATTTTATATCAGAAGAAAATAATCCACTTTGTCCCTTTAAAGCTTCTTGTATTTGAGAATCTAATTCTGCTATTTGAGTTTTTAATGTTTCTTCATTTTTACTATAATATCTATATATAGAGTCCCCTTTTGCTGTTTTTTCACCCTCAACCTTAATTTGTTCCATTCCATTTTTGTAATTATTTCCCTTTACAACTTGTTCATTTCTTATAATATATCCAATGTTTGTTTCCTCTAAATATAAAGTCCCTTTTTCTACAGTAACTTTATTAATTGGTTGTCTCACCAACAAATAAACTGCATATATCAAATACATTACTATAAAACAAAACGCTACATATATAATCAAATTTTTCCTATTAACTTTCTTTTTATTTGTTTTTACTTCTTCTTTTCTCAACTTATACCCTCCAAAATAACATCTATATTATTTTGTATATCATTTGTTCCATCAATCCATATTGTTTGTTTATTTTTCCTAAACCACGTCAATTGTCTTTTTGCATATCTTCTTGTTTCCATTTTTATTTTTTCTATCATTTCATCTTTTGTATAACTGCCATTTAAATAATCAACTACTTCCTTATATCCTAACCCTTGCATTGCAGTTGGAAAATTATGATATTTTTTTAAAATTGCCTTCACTTCTTCTACCAGTCCTTGCTCTATCATTATATCAACTCTCTTATTTATTCTTTGATATAAAACTTCCCTATCCCAATTAATTGCAAAAACTTTATAATCATATTCTACAGGATTTCTTCTTGACTCTATTTCTTGTTCAGTTTTTGTTTTCCCTGTTGACTTATATATTTCCAAAATTCTCATAATTCTCTTTTTATCATTCTGACTTATCTTCTCCATAGCAATCGGGTCAATCTCTAATGCCATTTGATATAATTTATCTAGACCTTGCTCCTCTATAACTCCCTCTAGCTCTTTTCTATAATCCTCATCTATTTTTATATCATTATACTCAATTTCATAAATTAGACTATCAACATACAATCCAGTCCCACCAACAACTATTGGAACTTTCCCCTTAGATAATATTTCCTTTATAGCATTTTTAGCATCTAATTTATATTGAGCAACACTATACCTTTCCTCTGGCGAAACAAAGCCCAAAAGATAATGTTTTATTCCTTGCATTTCCTCTTCAGATGGTTTTGCTGTTCCAATATCCATATCTTCATATATCTGCATCGAATCACATGATATTATTTCCCCATTAACTCTCTTTGCAAGTTCAATTGAAAGAGCTGTCTTCCCTGAAGCTGTTGGTCCACATATCACTATTACTTTTTGTTTATTTTCCACTTTGTTCCTCCTTTCTTTTTACCTAATTCATTATCCATTTAAATTTACATATATATTATTCAACATGTGTCCCCAATTGGACAAAAATGTCCCAAAGGGACTGTCCCCTTGGGACACTTTTGTCCAATTGGGGACACATCTTTTATTTCTACTTATGTATCATATTTAATATTCCTTGTTGTATATTTCCCAAATATATAACTTCAAATATTGTTACAATAACAATTATAATTAATAATATTATAATACTTCTTACTAATTTTTCTTTTTCAATTTCTTCATTATTTATTTGGTCTAATTTTTTAAAAATATAGGGTAATATTATATATCCATTTATTATTGTAAATAATATTACAAATACATTTCTTATTATATTCATTACAGATTTATCTTCATATGTAATTCCTATTTTAGATATATTATATATTATAAATGTTACAACATATATAGCAATCACCCCAATAATCATGCATATAACTTTAGTCTTCTTTTCTACGCTTCCTAAGCTAGTCCACATCCAACCAATTAAAACTAAAAGTAAAACAATTACTATCATCAAAATTGCTGTCATATTTATCTCCTTACTATTTTCTTGCAAATTTTCTTTCTATATCATATTTAGTCATTTTTATAGCTGTTGGTCTTCCATGTGGACATGTAAATGGATTTGGCAATTCTAATAGTTTATTCATCAAACTTTCTACCTCTTCTGTTGTTAAAACCATATTAGCTTTAACAGCAGCTTTACATGCTACAGTCGCTATAAATTTTTCTTCTTTTTCTTGTTTCGCTGTTCTTGCTACAGTGTTTATTTCATCTAATGTTTCTAAAAATAGTTCTTTATTGTCTATATCGATACATACTGTTGGCACACCTGTTAATTTTATTGTATTTTCTCCAAATTCTTCTAAACTAAATCCAGCTTTTTCAAACATATTTATATTGTCTTTTGCTATTTCCATTTCTTTATGTGAAAGTGTTATTATATCTGGTAATAATAACATTTGTGAGTCTTTTGATGTATCACTATAATAATTCTTTTTAACTTTTTCATACATAATTCTTTCATGTGCTGCATGTTGATCTAATATATACATTTCTTTATCTATTTCTATTATTATATACGTATTAAATACAATACCTATAAATTTATATGTAGGTTTATTATATTCCTCAACATCTTCAAATACAGATATATTATCTTTTGCTAAATCAACTGTTATAGTATCAATATTTTGAATATTATTTGAATCTTCTTCTGTATTATTAGATATTGGTTTTGTTCCAAATAATTTTGTATACATTTCATTAAAATCTACTTTTACATCTTTATCATATTGTATACTTTCTAATTCTTTTATTTGTTCTTTTATTTCTTCAAGTTTTTCTTTAGGTGTTTCTTTTTCTTCTATATCTTCTACTATAACATTTTCTTCTATTTTTTCTAATATTACTTCTTTATTTTCTTCATCTGTATTTTTCTCTATATTAATTATTTCATCTTCCTCTTGTTGCTCTTCTATATCCTTATTTATGAGTTCTTTTTCCACACTTTGTTCTTCTTCTGTGTTTATCTCACTATTTTGTAAAACTACATCTTCGTTTTCATTTTGATTTTGAACTTGATTTTGATTTTTTATTTTTTCTTCATTTTCTTTTATATTATCTTGCATTCCAATATAATTTTCATTTAGTTTTATACTTGGATCTTCTTCAACTTGTCTTTCTAAATCTTGTTGCATTTTTCTAAGTTGTTCCAAAACATCAGCTGTGTTTATTGGTCCACCTTGTCCAACATTTATTACATTTGTTTTTATTTTACTTTCTTCTTCATTATATTGTTCTATCTTTTTTGTTTCATTTTTTCTAAAATCAAATAAACTTTCTGATTTTGTTTCTTCTTTTTCATCTTGGCTTTCTGTATTTGCAACTAACTCACTTTTTAATAAGATATCCTTTATTGCATGATAAATTGATTGAAAAATCTTATTTTCTTCTTCAAATCTAACTTCCAATTTTGCTGGATGAACATTTACATCAACTTTTGATGGATTCATTTCTATATTTAATATTACAAATCCGAATTTTCCAATTGGAATTAGTCCTTTAAAAGCTTGTTCTGTCGCTACTGTTAATGTTTTATCTTTTATATATCTTTTATTTACAAAAAATAATTGGTTTGACCTATTTGACCTTGCTATTTCTGGTTTTCCTATTACTCCTGAAATTTGTATATCTTCATATATATAATTAACTGGTAATATTCCATTAGCTACATCTTTTCCATATATACTATATATTACACTTTTTATATCTCCATTACCATTTGTTTGTATTACTGTTTTTCCTGTATTTATTAATTTTATTGCTATATTAGGATTTACTAAAGCTATTCTTGTTATAACATCTTCTACATATCCAGATTCTGTATAATCTTTCTTTAAAAACTTATATCTTACTGGTGTATTAAAGAATAAATTTTTTACTGTAATTGATGTACCTGTCTGACATCCTACTTCTTCTTTTTCTAATATATTTCCTGCTTCTACAACTACTTTATATCCTATATCTTGTCTTTCTGTTTTTGATATCATTTCAACATTTGCAATTGCTGCAATACTTGCTAATGCTTCTCCTCTAAACCCCATTGATGTTACTAAATCTAAATCATCTGCACTTCTTATTTTACTTGTTGCATGTCTTTCAAATGCAATTTCTAAATCGTCTGAAGCAATACCTTTTCCATTATCAGTTACTTTTATAAAAGATATTCCTCCATTTTTTATTTCTACTGTTATATTATTCGCTCCTGCATCTATTGAGTTTTCTACCATCTCTTTTATTACTGAAGCTGGTCTTTCAATAACCTCTCCTGCTGCTATTTTATTTATTGTTAAATCATCTAGTAATACTATATTTCCCATTTTATATAATCCCTTTCTAATATATAAATCATTTCTATTTAGTCTTTAATTTTTATTTTATTTGATGTTATTATATCATTAGTCTTTTTATTTTGTATAGTAATTTTTTAAAATTTCCCAATTTCTATTTTTAACAAAAAATGAACCTAATCATTAAACTTTTATGTTTAATAATTTAAGTTCATTGTATTACTATATATATAGTAGTTTATATTATTAATTTTAAGTATTTTCTTTTGTTAAATTATCATCAAATATTTTAAGTTCCTGTATAGCACATCCTCCTGAAGTTCCCTACGTCCATCCTCCTTTAGGAAAATATACTCTATAATATTTATATGGATTTTTATTTTCAAGTTCTACATAATACCCATAAGAAAATTGTCCTGCATGATAACCTGTAGGAACCTCAGCATGAATTGTATCGCCCTCTATTTTTTCCCACTCAATACCATCATTACTAGCTTCCATATAAAATTCATATATATGGTATCCATGTTTCCCCATTATCTAAACTATAATAATTATCAAAATCATCACTTTGGTCATATTCTATTTCTATTTTTGGTATTTCTACTCCTGTTAATGTTAATTTAGGATACATACTTTCTTTTTTTATAGCAGGTTTATTAGGAGTTTTTAAATTAATTGTTTGTTTTTTTCTCTACTCCTGTTGTATTTTCAACTGTAACTATTGCCAATGGTAATTGAGAGCCATTCACCAAGATAAAAATAAGTTAAAAGTAAATTCACTTTTAACTTATTTTCTTGATTTTCTACATACAAAATTATATATTGGGGTTATTTTTTAACTATAAATATCTATATTTTTATTGGTTTTCTAATCCATCTATAATTGGATATCCATTATTTTTCTTTGCATCTATTTTCCATACTATTTCTTCTAATCCTGTGTTTAATAAATCTGCAAATTCTTGTGTTTTCATCTCTTCTGCTGTTTTTTCTTCTCCATATGTATTATCTCCTGTTTTATATGTTCCTTCTATATAATAATTGTTTTCTATATTAAATGCATCTGATACGTTTCGTCCAAGTACTCCTCCTACTTTTGTTACATTATCTCCTTTTATTTCTATCTTTCCTGTATTGTAATTATTCTTTATTGTTCCACTTGAACCTGTTGCACTTAAATATCCAACTATTCCTCCTATTCCTTCAAAATCACTTTCTTCTCTTATGATACTTCCTGTATTATAACAACTTTCAATTGTTATAGCACTATTCATATATGTCACTCCACAAATTCCTCCTAAATCTCCTTTACCTCCTTTACTTATTATATTTCCTCTATTTATACTACTTTTTATTGTTCCAGATAGTGTTCCAGTAATTCCTCCAATAAAATCTCCATTTGCTACTATTAATCCTATATTATTACAATAATTAATATTTGTTTCTACAGAAGATCCAAGTATTCCTCCTACACAACCTGCATCCCCTATTACCATTCCACTATTATAACTATTTCTAACTGATGTTTTAACTGCATCACCAATAATTCCTCCAATTTTTTTTAAGTATCCATATACTTTACCTGTATTATATGAATTCATTAAATTTATTTTGTATGCTCCACCTACAATTCCACCAATTGCAACTTCTGAAAATTCATAATCACTAGAATATTCCGAACTATTACAACCACTTACTTCACCATTATTAATACAATTATCAATGCATATTAAGTTTTCAGTCGTACTTTTTAAATAACAATCACCTACAATTCCTCCTAGGTTACTTCCCCCATTTATCTTACCGTAATTAGTGCAATCAATAATTGAACCTTCTGTAATTACACCACATATTCCTCCAACTTCAAAAGAGTCATTATAAGATTGTTCCCCAGCAATTCCTGATATATACCCATTATTAGAACATTTTTTTACTAATCCTGAGCAAAGACCAACAATACCTCCAATCTGATAACCTGTACCAGTAACAATAGTATTAAAATTATTACAGTTTTCAATAGTACCTTTTATTACTCCTACAATTCCTCCTGTATTATTTACTCCTTTTATATAACTATCTTTTACTGTTAGATTATATATCGAACCAGTAGTTGCTCCAAATATACCAACAGCATCTTTTTGTTCTGTAGTATTTACATAAACTCCATTTATTTTGTGTCCATTTCCTTCAAATGTTCCTATAAAATTCAATTTTGTTGAATCGTGTCCACCTATATAATCCCATTGTGTTCCTTTTTCTAAAACCCCATCTGTTTGTCTTGCTCCTAAATCCAAATTATTTTCCAAATATACTATTGTGTCAGATGTAATTTCTACTCCTTCTTTTTCTTCCTCTGTCAAATTTCCATTTACAAAATCTGCAAAATACTTAAATTCACCTGTTGTATATATATGCCAATTTCTATTTTCATCTACTTGAGGTTTATTTTTACTTGTTCCATCCCATATATCTACTTTTCCGTTTTCTATACTTCCATCTTCATATACTGTTACTATATACCCATCTCTTGTTACATAACATACATCTTCATATTTTTCTCCTGCTACTACTACCTCTTCTATTACTTTATTTCCACCAATATCTTCTTCCAAATCTTCTTTTAATGTTGATTTATTTCCCATTTCATTTTTTATTTTTCTATTACCTAATGCAAGTACTACTTCTTCTTTTAAGTTTTCAAATTTAGTTTTATTTTTTGCATCTCCTGCCTTTTTTAATAATCCACTTCCTGTTAAACTTGCTATTGATATTCCTGCTAAGATTAGTAATATTATTATTGTTATTACTAACGCTATTAATGTTATTCCTTTTTTGTTTTTAAATCTTTTATCCATATTCTCCTCCTCTTTTGTTTTTGCAGTTTCATTCTGCATACCAAATATAACATAATCAATTATCTTATTCAATCCATAATTTAATGCTATACATTTGTAAAAATTATGACATACTTTTGTAATATTCAAATCATTTACTTTTTATTTGTATTATATATTTTCTTACTTATTAAAAACAATAAAAATAATTATTTTTATTAATCACTTTTTAACATAATATTTCATATCTCTAGTAGAATCCTATTCTAACATATAACATCTTATTCTTAATATAATCACTTCAATATTAAAAATCTCTACACTAGAATATTTGAAAACACCTAGTAAAAAACCTCTAAAATGCACTCAAAACATTTTAAAGGTTTTCCTATCCTAACAATATAAAATATATTTATAAATTAACAACAATTATCTTTCAACATTATCAACTTTTTTCTCTAAATCTTCTTCAAATTTAGTAGTACAAACATAAGTTGATAACATATAAACTAATAACACTGAAGGAATAGTAAATTTTCCTATTGGCATTCTTGTAATAGCCATTATTCCTAATAAAACTAATTGTGCTAAAACAATTATTCCTATTGATTGTGTTAATACTTCAAAAGAATTTAATTTATTATATCTAACTACTAAATATACAATTATTATTCCTGTTACTATTGCAAATGGGACAATATATGGTTTTATAATATCTCTGCCTCTTACATGTGCAACTTCTTCTATTGTTATACTCTCTGCTTTTATTTCTGTTTCATATTTTTCATTTAATTTATTCACTAACTCTGTTTTTTGTTCTTCTGTAATATCTGCTACTGTTATACTTACAGCATCTTTATAAACTTCTATTGGCTGAACTATTACTAATTGTTCTCCAAATATTTCATTTGTTATTTCTCTTATATCTTTTTCTTCAAATTCTTTTCCTAAATTTACTTCAACTTTTTTATTATCTTGATATTTCAATTCAAAAGCCAATCCTTTTACAAATATCATAATAGTACCTACAACTAATATGATAGCAATTAATGCCACTAAGATTTTTGTTTCTTTTTGTTTCATATTTATTATACCTCCTATTTGTCTTCTACTTCTATTTTTAATAAACTTCTTGTAATTACTGCATTATAAACTGCAATTAAACTTAATCCCCAGAATGATATCATTCCAAAACTACTTATAGGTATCCATTTTACAAAACAAAATGCTATTACCATTATACAAATTGGTATTATTCTATTAAAGAATTTTGTATAAGTTTCTATTATTGATTTATTTACTACATTATCATTTTTAATATTATTTTTTATGATACTTAACAATATAAATGTAAATACATAATTCAATATTAACATACTAATAATTCCAAATATTGATTCTATTGATATTATTACATTTGCGTATCTCAATAATAATACAAATAATGCTATAAATCCTATATATGCTAATCCTGATAATAATCCATTTAATTTAAATTTAGCTATTAAAACTATTATTGAAACTAATACTATTATTGAAATTACCATTACAATACATCCTAATTCTTCATCTGTTATATCTGATAATATATATTGATTTTTCTCTATGTCATATTTTATTGGTAAATTCCCATTATCCAATACTGTTGCTACACTTTGTGCTTGTACTATATAATCTTGTAATGTTGATGAATTTGTTGTTGCTGTCCCAATAGATAATTGTATTTTTCCCATTGTTAATGGCTCATCAAAACTTGTTGACATTATTTCTTGGTCATCTATTTTCATTGTAACTTTTTTCTCTGTTGTTTCATTTTCACTACTATTTTCTGTTGTTTCATTTGTAGTATTCTCTGTAGTTGTATTACTTTCCCCTGTTTTTATATATGTTCTGCTTATTTCTTCTAATTTTGTTTTTCCCTCTTTATTAAATGCTATTTCTAAATATACAGCTGTTCCTGTTGATGTTGTATTATATAATACATCTGATGATTTTATAGTACTATTATCTAATAAAACTTCTTTTGTTTGACTATCTATAAGTTCAAATTTTCCCATTGTTGTTAAATTTGCAACAACTGAATCTGTATTTAAATCTTCTGGTATTTCTATAATGATTTCTCCTGTTTTAGAGTTTAAAGAAATATTATAATTTTGAACTCCTAATGTTTTTAATCTTTTTTCTATTACATTTTTTGTTTTGTTATAATTTTCTTCTGTTTTTACATCTTGACTATTATTAGGTACTTCTTCTTTTATATAACCTTTTTCTTTAATTTCTTCATCTGTTGCTTGCTCTATAATTTTCCCTTCACTATCTTTTACAATTTCTTTTGTACTAGAACTAACTTTTAATTTTATTGTTCTTGCCCCATTTATATCCATACCATATGTATAGTCTTTTACTTTATTAGACACTTGATTTTTATTTTGTACATAAATACCAAAAAAACTTATCATTGATACTAATATAATTAAAAAAAATATTGTTAATATTTTAACTGTTTTTATTAGATTTTTATTACTTACTTTTTTACTCTTCTCTTCCATTTTCTTTCCTCCATATTATAATAATTTTGTATCATTTATTACTAACTCAAACCATACTTTCAAAAATTTTGCAGCATATTTACTCATCATTGTTCTTTCCATAAATATTTCAAAATAATCTAGTACTGGACATAATTTAGTATCTATTGTTAATTCTAATACTATTTTTCTTTCTTTTTCATCTATCATAAGATTTGCATTTGTTACAGCATAATTTACTCTATCATGTTTATCAAATGTTGATAAATTTTTATTTACAACTCTATCTCTATGTGCATCTGATTTATCTGCTAATATTAGTGCTGCTGATATATCACTTATTGCAGTCCCTGTATTTTCATCATGATTTCCTATTGCCATCATTATCTCTGTTCTCTCATCAACTGGCATTCCCATATCTTTTAAAATACTATTTGCTAAAATTGCACTATTATGTGCATGGTCTACTCTATTTATACAATTTCCTATATCGTGCATATATCCTGCTATTCTTGCAAGTTCTATTGTTCTTTCTGGATATCCTAATTTCTCTAAAATATCTCCTGCTCTTTTTGAAACTATAGATATATGTCTATGTCCATGCTCTGTATATCCTAAAGCATTTAATTGTTTTTGAGCTCCTCTAATTAATGCATCCACTTCTGGGTTTTCTTTAACATCTTTTAAAGTTATCATTTGTTTCCTCCTTTTTGTCTTTTAGATTTTATATTAAATCAATAAAAATATCAACTGTTTTTTATGATTTTTTATTATTTATTATGTTGAATATTTTAGTTATTATTCAATAATTATCTTTTATGACAATTTATACTAAAGTATTTATTTTTGTTTAGCCTTATGATAAAATCATTTTCAGGAGGTACAATTATGAAAATAATTGGTATAACAGGAAAACAAGGAAGTGGAAAAAGCACATTTGCCTTATTATTATCTCAAAAATTAAATTGTCAACATATAGACATTGATAAAATATCACATAAATCCTTATCTCAAACAGAAATAATAAATGAGCTTTGTAATGAATTTGGTACAGAAATATTAGATAATAATAATTCTATAAATAGAAAAAAATTAGGAAACATAGTCTTTACTCAAAAAGATAAAATGAAAATATTAGAAGATTTAACTTATAGTTATATGCAAAAATGCTTAGATACTATATTATCACAAGATAATAACTTTATAATATTAGAATATAACTTATTACCACGTACTAAATATTGGAATAAATGCAATTTTAAAATATTAGTTAGTTCAGATGATATGCAAAGAAAAAATAAAGTTATAGAAAGAGATAATATATCAGAAGAATATTTCAACAAAAGAGATTTATCTAGTATTGATTATTCTCATATTAATTTTGATTATATCTTTGAAAATGATTATAACAAGCAAAATATGAATAAAGTAGTTGAAAATTTAAGTAAAGAATTTATGAAAGGAGAAAAAATATGAAACTAGAAGTATTAGGAACTCAATCACCATATAATACACAAGGTCATAATTGTCCTGGATTTTTAATTAGAGATGGTAATAATAAAATACTATTAGATTGCGGAAGTGGAACTCATAGTTTGCTAAATTTTCCAAATGATTTAAATAATTTATCTGTAATTATAAGTCACTTACATAGAGATCACTATAATGATATTTATAATTTACAATATTCCTCTCTTGTATTCCATAATCAGAAAAGAATAAAATCTCCTATTAACATATACTTACCGTCTACTCCTAATAGTAATTATAATGATGTTGTTAATGAAAATATTGCTTTTTCTAAATATTATATTATTAATGAAAAAAGCAATTTAAATATAGGAAATCTAAATATAACTTTTTGCCAAACAGACCATCCTGTAGAAACTTATGCTATAAAGGTAACAAATGGAGATAAAACAATCATCTACACTTCTGACACTTCTTTTTCTTCAAAAAATAAATTAATAAATTTTGCTCAAAATGCTGATTTATTAATTTGTGAATCAAGTTTATTAGAAGAACATGGCTTTCCTGAAATCAATTCACACCTAACAGCAAAACAAGCTGGAATTATAGCTAAAGAAGCTAATGTTAAAGGATTAATGTTAACTCATTTTTGGCCAGATGAATCTACAAAAAAATATGTTAATGAAGCCAAAGAAGTTTTTTCTAAAGTTATTGCTGCAAAAGAAAAACAAATAATAGATTTTCCACAAATAAAAAGAATAGAAGAAGACATGAGATAATCTCATGTCTTTTTCTACGGTTTTTATTTCTTAATTAATTTAAATATTTCTTTTGGAACATATGAAGTTATGTCCTTATTATAATGTCTCAACTCCATAACCAGACTAGAACTTATAATCCCTAACTTTCCAGCTCTAATATAAATAGTATCAAGTCCTGATAGTTCTTCATTTGTCGTAGCCAAGTTTTCCTCCTGCTCATAATCTATACCATTTCTAACTCCTCTTATCAAAATATTACACCCATTTTCAATAGCAGCATCTGTAGCAAGATTATCAAATGTAATAACTTTTACATTATTTAAATTTTCTCTTTCCATAACCTTTGTCATTGCCACTTGCATTTCATCTCTACTAAATCTTCTTTTTTTATCTGCATTAATTCCAATTCCAACTACAACTTCATCAAAAATTTCTGCTGATTTAGCAACTACATGTAAATGTCCATTTGTGAATGGGTCAAAACTACCTGCATAAAAACCTTTCTTCATTTTCTTTCCTCCTACAATTGTTTTTAGAAAATTTTATTATATTGATATTATTAGTATAATTTTTGTATATACAAAAGTCAATATAAAATAAAAAATGTTCTTATAGAGCAATAACTCATATAAGAACATCCATATTGGAGCGTTTTAGGAAGTTATTGGCAAAAAATATGACTATTTTTAATAGTGTTCCTCCCACATTTTGTTCAAAAAAATAATTGACTCATCAACTGATATATTCATTATAACATAATCAAAATATTTTCAATAGCTATTGTATTTTAAACAGACGTTTGATACAATACTATCAAAAAATAGGAGATGAGATTATGAACAAAGACGAAATCGAACTAAAAAACAATGCTATTATACATAAGGATAATTCATTGAATAGACTAGATTTATCTTTTTTGAAACATATAGAATTAAATGAATATAAAAAAAGTAATTTGTTAGCTTATTGGATTAATGACTTTGCCCAATATCATGATGAAGAAAAAACATTTAACATTTCAAAATCTGGAATGTATTCTCGTGGTGATGTTATTAAAGTAAATTTAGGTTTCAATATTGGAAATGAATTAGGTGGTCTACACTATTGTATTGTTTTAAATAAATATGATAATACAAAAAATGGGACTTTAAATGTTATTCCCTTAACATCAAGAAAAGATGGAAAGAAATATGACTCTTCTTCTGTAAATCTTGGAAAGGAACTTTATAATGTTTTTCAACATAAAATTGAAAAAGAAAAACAAAAGTTACAGCAAATATTAGATGAATTAGAAAAGATAAAAGATATACCTATTAACATTCAAAATATAATAGAAAAAGAACAAAAATATATTGAAAAAATGGAACAAGAAATTTCAAAAATGAAGAAAGATAGCATTGCTTTAATCAATCAAATAACAACAATTAGTAAACAAAGGATTTTTAAAGATACTGTAAGAAGAAATGTAAAAATATCTAGTGTATCACTTAATTTAATTGATAAACAAATTATAAAGTTTTTCACGAAATAATAATATAGAACTTAAAAAGGAGAGTTGCTAGAACTCTCCAAAATCATTTAGGCTCCCGTCTTACTACCAAAAGTAGTAGAGGGTTAAGTTAAATATATTCTAACATATAATATTTAACTTGTCAAACTAATTTGACACTAATATTATATGTTTATATGTAAAAAAATATACAAATTATAATTCTATACATTGTTCACTTTCACATTCAATCTGTTTTTCTATATTGTTTATATTAAATTCACTATTACTTTTTATACTTTCAGCAAATTTTTGTCTACTTGAAATTGGTCTTAATATATTATTAACTTTGTCTATCCAATCAGATATAATTGATATATCCATTTTTTCACCTTCAGTCGCTAATCCCATATGATTATTAGGTTTTACTTCATATCCATGAAAATCACTACCACAAGATTTATATAAATTGTATTTTCTACAAAATTCTTCTAAAAAATTAGATTGTTTCTTTGTAAAAGTTGCATAATAACATTCAATTCTATCTAATTGATAATTCATAGCTATATTTTCTAAACTTTCTGCTATTGTGGGAGAATATTCATATTTTGATATAAATTCTTATTTTTCTTCTTAACAATACTAATCATACCACACCATCCTTTCTTTTTCATTATACAAAAAGGCATTAAAAAATCAACCTTTTACAGTTGATTTATCAATATTTTCGTCTGGTGTGACGATTTTACTTATTGGAGCGGATCACATACAAGTTACGAACTTTGCTCTCTTTCTATAAAGATTATATATGAATTGTTACTAAATTTCAATGGGAGTATATGAAATTTTTAATATTTATAGTATAATTTTATTAGAAAAATTACATGTAAAAATTAAGAAAGGATCATATTTATGAAAAATATTGCAATATTCGGAAGCTCTCGTTCTGGAAAGTCAACTCTCGCTAAAATGATTTCAAAAAAATATTCTAATTATCATATTATAATTGGAGATGATATTAGGTGGGCTTTTCAAGAAGTTTTACCTAACAATAACATAAATAGTAAAGGTGGAATTGGAATGGTAGAAGATTTTCCTAATTTTTTATCTTGTTTATTCTATAAAAGTATAAAGAGAAATAAAGGTGAAATCAATTATATCGTTGAAACATGTGATATAACACCAAAAAAAGCATATCAATTATTTAATAAAGAAGATACCCTATTACTTTTCTTAGGAACTCCAAGACAAACTATTGATGAACATTTTAATGAAATAAGGAAATATCAAACTGAAAAAGATTGGACTTATGATAGAAGTGATGAACATATTTTGGAACATTCTAAACATTGGATATCTAAAAGTATAGAATATGAAAAAGAATGTAAAGAATTAAATATTTGGTTTGTCGATACCTCATTCGATAGAGAAGAAGTTTTAAATCATACTTTAGAAAGTATAGAAGAAATGATAATTAAATAATAAATAGGAGTGAATGTTATGAATAATATAAATTTGGAAGATATTTTTATAAAATGTATAGAATATTCAAAGAAAATTAGAAATATTGATTTAAGAGATTGTTGTCAAAAAATACTAAGAGATTATAAAGAAAAACTAATAAAAAAACCTGCTACGACTGGTGCACATCACTACTTTGAAGGAGGTCTATTATATCATATATATTGTGTAACTAGAAATGCTATAACTATAATGGAATTATATCCTAAATTAAATGTAGATTCTGATTTAGTAATATTTGGTGCTTTATTACATGATATTGGAAAAACTAAAAATTATACTGATTGGAGTGATAAGTCTGAATATGAGCATAATGGATCTCAACTGTTAGGTCACTCATATGAGGGGACACATTTAGTAGAAAATTATTTATCCGAATATAAATTAGATGAAGATTTTAAAAATCAAGTTTTACATATGATAGGCAGTCATATGAATGAGTTTAGCGACTGTGGTACGCTTGTTTTACCAAAAATGTTAGAGGTAATTATTATTAATTTTGCTGATAAAATTGATGCTACTTTAGAGCCTGCACATAATGTAATAAATCAAGCGAAAACTGGTGAAAAATATAAAATATGTAATGCACCTAGAGATTACTATAAGTCTTTAAATACTGAATATCAAGATTTATGATTAAGGGTATGGGATTTCCCATAAATCGAAAACGTGCGGGAGTAGGTTTTCAGTGCTGGCTGGGACATAAATTTTAACTTGTACTTACACATATTTAGGTCGAATTTTAAAGGACTGCTTGTTTTGCAGTCCTATTTTCATACATAAATTAGTTCTTTTAAGATAATTTCTTCAGCCATAATTTTATAATTATTCATTAGTTTTGCCCATTCAAGTTGGTTATTCATTTTACTTTTTTCAGATAGTGACTCATCATAATTTTTGTATTGTTCCATTAAAATATTTAATCTATTTTCTGCTTCAATACTAACTGAAACAAGATGATTTGTTAGTTCATTTTTCATCAAAAGGACTGTATAAAGTGGCTTATTATTTTCCTTCAGATAGTATAATCTTAAATAGCCATACTTGTTCATTTTTTCATTATTTTGTTTTTCTATTGTTAGATTTGGTAATAAATAATCGCCAACTTTTGTATAATTTAATTCCATTTTTTCTTCTCTCCATTCCCTTATTTTTAATATTTCTCTCGTAAAAATCTACTGATTTCGTTTTAGAATTGTATTTAAAATAACCTTGTTCTTTATTTTTATCTATAACTTTAATAGTAAAGCTATCAATTAAATAGATAGAAAACGCATCAATAAATAGTTGTTTTTTTAGATAATCAAGAACTTTAAATTGTTCTATGGTATCTACTTGATTCTTTAAAATATTTTCTTTCGTTAATTGTTTCATTGATAACTCCTTTCATTTTTAATTTGCTTTTACTACTTCTTTTTTAGGCACTAATAATAGAAAATCTTTAGAGATATTTCCTTCAAAATAAGGACTGCCAATTATACCATCTACATAAAAATGACTATGTGCTTTAGCAAAAAAATCATCTACAAATTCACTTGAATATTCATTATTTGTCATTTTTAAAATGGATAAAACATCATAATCTTTTTTCTTGTTTTCTAATTCTTCTTCAGTTATTCCATTTAGATATTTAATACCAACAGTATCATTTTTTAGAACAATATATAAGTATTTGATAAATTCTGTACTACTTTTTGTAATAAATTCATCTGTAAATTTTATATTTTTAATTTCGATGTTGTAATTATTATCTCTTGTAATTTCTATCCCAGATATAAGTCTATGAATCATATCTCGTTTGGCTTCTCTTGATAGTAAATTGTAGAAAAAAGTGAAGTCAAACATCTTAACATTTTTGAATACCAATTTGTCATCTTCTGTTTTACAATCTAATTTTTTTAATAGTTCTGTTGTATATTCTTTTGATTCATTATCTGGATCAAGAGCAATTTTCTTTTTATTTAGTTTCTCAATTTCTTTTTTGATAACATCATTTTTGTGGTTAATTGTCTCAACATCTAGGGTAGAACTTAAATATAAATCTACTAATCTTTTTTCTTGTATTTTTAATTTTTCTATGGCTTTTTCTATTTCTTTTACATCATTACTTTTCGTAGAATTACAAGTAATAATTTCGTTATTTGTTCCCATCATAAAGATAGTCAATTCCTCTAAAACTCTTCTTAATTTCACTTCTATTTTCTCGGTATTATAATGAAGTCCATAGCCACTACAATTATGATTTTTACATCTTAAATGATAATAAACTTTTTGTTTTCCATTTGGATATTTAAAAGATTCTGATGAAGCCATAATCTCGCCACATATCGGACATTTTACTAATCCTGAAAATAAATGAATAAACTCTCCATAGTTTGAATGTTTATTTTTTACTAATACATTTCTTGTAGCATTCCAAGTAACTTCATCTATAATCGGTTCGCAATAGTCTTTTACTCTTAAAATATCTTGTTGCTTTCTCTTATATTTTCCATATTCAAATATACCAATATAAATAGAATTAGTTAGGATTTTATAGACTCTGTCACTTCGCCATTTGCCTGTTTTTAAATAAGAATTATTGTCTTTCATAATCGTAGCAATACCTCTAGTAGAGTGTCCCTCTTGGCATAGTTTAAATATTTCCTTTACAACTTGTGCTTCAATAGGCTCTATTTCTAAATGTCCTGTATCTTTGTTTCTAGTATAGCCATAAGGTGCTTTACTGGGGTGAATATGTTCTAAAGCCATTTCTTCCATTGCTCGTTTTGTTCTTGCTCCAATTTCTTTTCTTTCTCTTTGACCAAATACTAAATTCATACCAAAAATCATTTCACCATTAGCAGTAGATACATCATAAGGCTCTAAAATAAGTTCTATTTTAACATCGTGTTCTTCACAATAATTTAAAAGCCAAAAACCATCATAATTATTTCTAGTAAGTCTATCCACCTTAATAGCAATTAACTTATCAATCTTTTTAGATTTAATATCTGCAAGTAATCTTTGCATTTCTGGTCGCATTAAATCTTTCCCAGAATGGCCTGCGTCATTATAAACATCAACAATACTATAATCATTCTTTTCACAATATTCTTTAATCATACGAAGTTGTGAATCAATAGAATAACCATTATCTCTTTGGTCATCTGTACTAACTCTTACATATACTGCACATCTCATAAAATAATCATCTCCTCACTTGTTTCCTCACTCAGAAGCCAAAAAGTAGACCTCAATTATGAAAAAAGTTAAAATTTTACGCATTTTTTACACTTTTTTCATTAGTTTCCTCATTAAAAGGAAATTTTGCGAAGTCTAATTTGAAAAATTAGTCCTCTCATATGTTTCCTCACCAAAACAGAAAAAGTGAAGTCTAAATTTTCGATTTCTTTAAAATTTGGATAACTTCTGATAATGAATATTTTTGATTTTGCTCTTTAATAAAAAATGGTTTGCTAGATATTTCGTTAATTTTATATTCTAATATTGTAAGAGTAGTAGGATATGTAATTAGATACTCTGTAGGTTCTATAACTTGTAAATTAGTATACAGAATATGCTTTATTGCACCTTTCTTAACTTTGTATGTGTAGTCTTTAATCACTTCCAAGATTTCAGTATTTGGCTTTAATGTTTCAATAGTTTTAAATTCCAACATTAAAAAAGTCCTCCTTCCTAGAAAGAGAACATAGTTATTTTTATAAAATAAAAACTCACGATACCATATTGGTTCGTAAGTTGTTTTTAAATGGAGCAGGTAGTGGGAATCGAACCCACGTCATCAGCTTGGAAGGCTGAGGTTCTACCATTGAACTACACCTGCATATTAAATTTCAGGATAATATTTATATTAATGGAGCAGGTAGTGGGAATCGAACCCACGTCATCAGCTTGGAAGGCTGAGGTT
>CAOMRW010000010.1 GCA_948485625.1 uncultured Clostridia bacterium
TAAAAGTTAATTTTCAAATTTCTTTATGACATTTTCAAAAGTTATTGACATATTTTTATCCTTTTTTTATCCTTTTTATCCTTTTTTATCATTTTTTGTTATTTTTTTATGATCATGAAGTAAAAAAGTAAAAGCAACTATAATAAGTCTTTATATATTTTTCCTTGGATAATCCATCACAATAAAAATAACTAAAGCATTTTATAATACTTTAGTTATTTTTAAATATTTTTATTCAATTTCCATTAAATTAATTAACACTAATTTAACTTGTGCAATATCATTAACTGTAATTTCTCCATCATTATCAATATCTGCTGCTTTTAGCTTATTATCTGTTAGTATTTCATAATCAATAAGATGTAATTTTAATTTTGCTAAGTCATTTGTTGTAATTTGTGTATCTCCATCTACATCACCTGTTACAATTATTGTATATTGTAGTTCATTATTTCCTACTTTTAAAATCATATCAGTTCCAAGAATACTATCTTCATTTAATGTGTTTCCTTCTTTATCAACAATAATAATTTCTCTATTTACTTCTATGTTTTCTTTGAATTCTGCTAATGTAGTTCCTGGAGCTACTCTTGATATGATGTTTTCTTCTATTACATATTTATCAGAACTAATTTTAGCAGCTTCTTCTTCTGGTATTTTAATTCCAACTTCTATGTCTGCATCATTTGCTCCTATAATTCCATATCCTCCACTTGCTGAAATACCTTTTACCTTAATTGTTGTTTCTGTTTCTTCTGCGACTGTATCTTTTACTTTTAATTTTATATTAAATATTCCTTGAGAATCTGTTATTAATTTTTCACTGTCTATTACAAATTTAAAGTTTTCTTCGTTAAAAGAATTTGCTCCTAAATTCCATCCATCTTGTCCTTTAACTTCTACCATTTCTAGAATATTAGTATCATATTCTAATTGACCTGTCAAAGATATTAGTCCATTTCCAATATTTTTGAAGTTATTTATACTTACTTTTACTTCAAATTCTTGTCCTGGATTTAGTTCTTCTACATTTATATCTGTATTTTCTACTGTCATTGTAACTCCAAAACTACTAATTGTTACATTACAAGGAGTACTTGTTGTTTCAGTACTTACTGTACCAGCAGTAGTTGTTACTTTTAAAATATAAGTTCCTTTGTCTTCTTCTGTTGGTGAGTTGATTGTTAATGTTTTATTTGTTTTTCCTTCTAATCTTACACCATCTTTATACCATTGATATGTAATAATACCTTCTACTTCTTCTACTGTTGGATTAATTATTAATTTTCTGTTTAATGTTCCTACTACATTTTCTGGCATTTCTGTTATATTTGCTGGAAGTGCTGTTTCTTGAACTGCTGTTTCTCCTCTTTCTTCTTCCTGTTGTACTACTTCTTTTGCAACAAATTTTGCATCTACAATACAATTTCCATCTTTAATATCTTCATAGTTTACAGTAACATTCATTTCTTGTTTATTTGATATTTCAAGTACATTACCACAAACTGTTATATATTCTATTTCATTTCCTTCATCTGCTTTAATATTGAATGTTTTATTTTCATTCTCTTTAAGAGTAACAATGTTTCCTTCTTCTCTATTTGCACCAGTAATTTTTCCACCTTCTGAGTCTGATACAATTATAGCCTTATCTTTTGATGTTTGTGTTCCATCATTTTCTACTACTGCAATAGCAAATGGACTGAAAGAATCACATGTAATAATTAATCCATATTGTGTAACAACACATGGAATTTCTTCAACTCCTGTTACTTCATCTTTATCATTTCTAATAAAGTGATATGCTTTAAATGTTACTCCTGCATCTTCTGGGCCATATCCTTCTGGAAATCCTAATGATACTCTTAGTCTGTGTCCAGTTTTTACAACATATTTTTTACATACATTTAATGAAATATTATAAGTTTGGCTTGTAATCAATTCTTGATTTCCTAACTCATTTTCCATTAAATTATTCATAGTATCAGTTTCCGTTTTTGTTGTTTTAGTTGTTACTAATGTTATTCTACTTTTTAGTTTATCTGATAGTGGTGTTCCATCACTTGTTTCCCATTCATTCATAGAAAGGTCTTCATTTTCAATAAGAGTTGGTGTACCAAACACTTGCCAATTTTTAGCTTTATTCATACTAAATGAGCAAGCTATTTGGTTTACTGCTCCATATTGAATTTCTAAAGGTGCTTTTCTACTATTTTTTCCTACTATTCCTGTAATATAGATTGTATATCCAGCTCCATCATCTGCCCACATTTTACTAAACTTTAAGTCAAATGTTACTCTACGTTTTCCATCAAAAGTAAAGTTTGTAATTTCAGTTTCATCTGCTCCTGTTGGTCCTGTTGATTCCAATCTGTATCCTGCTTCTGTTACTCCTTCTTCAAAAACTAAGTCATCATCATATGTAACATCTACATGATATGTTGGTCCTACTGTTAAAGTAGCTGTTGGTGCTGGTGTTTGTGTTTTTATATATGGTTTTCCTTTATATGTTCCACTTGGATTATATAATTTTCCACTTTGTGCTACAAAATCAGATTCATCACCTTGATATGCTAAATATTTAGGGTCATGTTCATAATCTCCTGGTTCTAAAGTTGTTACAGCAAATTCAACATATTCTGAATTTGGCATGGTTAAATAAATGTGGTCATTATAATCTCTAAATCCACCAGCATATACATCTGGTAAAAAATATGCCCATGGGCTTATATCCCATTCTTCATCACCTGGTCTATAGTAATATGACTTCATTATCATGTATTTGCCTTCTTTTGCTGCTTCACCATAACCTTTACCATTATAACTAATATAATAATCTCCTGCTTTATATTCTTCTGTTTGTGTTCCATCTTGTTTATATTTTACAAATAGTCCATTTGAATTTGTAACAGTATCAATTCCATAGTCTTCTTCACTTAGTTCAGGATATTTAAATACATAATTTCCTGCTGCTTCTACTGCTTCTATAGCAATATGTTCTTTATTCATTGTTTCTTTCCCAACTAAACAATATCTTGTATTTTCAAAGCCTTCTTCTATATCATCTCCTGGATTTGGAAATGCATCTGGAGTAAGTGCTATTTTACGTAAAAAAGGATCATCTAGTGTACTATCTATAGCATACCAAGCTTTTTCTGTTGTTCTAGCAAGTGTTTCTTTTTCTATTTCTACATAATTCCACATATGTGGAACTGCTGCTGAACCTTCAGATTGATGCGTTCCTTGTACTAATATACAATTAATTCCTAGTTTATCCAAAACTGATTTTAATGCTCTTGCATATCCTTCACATACTGCTTGTTGTTTTACAATTGCTCCATAAGGTGTTCCTATAAATCCTTCATTCCCTGGTGTACAATCACTTTCTAGTCTATATCCTGTAATTTTAATAATTTCATTATGTGCATATTTAATTTTTTCTACTGCTACATTTTTTCCATCTTCAATAGTAATTGCTTCTGTTTTTGCAACAATTTCATTTATTTTATTATCAAATTCTATAATTGCATTCTCTACTTCTTCTTGATTAGTAAAGCCTTCTGTATAATAATTTGCTTTACTACCAGAACCAAGATAAGCATGATATCTGCCATCATTATCTTTTGTTACTCTAAAGTTAAGTTTTTGGAAATTTACATAGAATACTTGTGGATAGTCTGCATAAAATGCATATCTTGCAGCATTCATTGCTTCTTTTAATGTTGTATTTCCATTTGTATAACTTTGAAGTTCATTTTGTGTGACATATTTGTCGTTTTGAGCTAAATCATAATTTTGTGTTCCTGTTTTAAGTATACCACTTGTATACATTTCATAAATTGCATCATATATTTTTTTAGCTTCTGAATTTAGTTGATTGTAGTGAAATCTTGCATCATCTTCATTAGTTGATTCTTCATCTACTGCATATACAAAATTGTTAAATTTAATAAAGCTAAATTGTGATACAAGAAGTACAATTAATAAAAAAATTATAATTGATTTTTTTAGTTTCATAAATTTAAATTCCTCACTTTCATTATTATTCATCATAAAGGATAACATAAAATGGTAAAAATGTCAATTAAAAAACTGTATTTTTTGGCATAAAAATGAACCCTCCTTATTAAACTTTTTTGTCTAATAATTTGGGTTCACTTCACTATTTAGGTACTCTATTTTTGTAATATTAAAATATAAAAAGGAAAATATTATTAATAGTTTTATCCAATATTATTGTAGTAACTAAAATGGCTTATTTTTGTTGGATTTCTTTTTTAAATATACTACAATTAATCCTGATATTATTAGTATGCACATAATAATTACGTATATTGTAATATTTTTTTGTTTTTCTTCATTAATGATATTTTCTATTTCACTACTTACTTTTTCTTCTTTATATATTTCTTCTAATTTATCTTTGTTATTTTTTAATTCTTCATTATATTTTATTTCTTCTTCTTTGTTTCTTTTATATATATTTATTTTATATTGTTTTCTTGAGAATCCATTTTGAGCTATTATATTAATACTTACTAAGTTGTTTCCTTCTTTTATATTATCTTTTCCATTTATTTCTACTTTAGCATTTTCGTTTTCTGGAATTGCAAGTACATTTAAATTATTAATTTCATTAGAAACTTCTGCTTTATAATTTGTTACATTTGTATCAAACTGTGGATACAATAATACATTTTCTATTGCTAATATTTCTAAATTTGTGTTTGATGTTTGTAAATTATTTGTTTTTGTAATATTTATTTTATAAGTGTTGGTTGTTGTTTTATCTTCAGAAGTAACTTTAATTAATGTTGTATTTATTCCTTCTTTTAAATTTGTGTTTCCTGTTATTTCAACTGTAGCATTAGGATTATCTGCAATAGCTAAAACTTCTATTTCATTTACATCATTTAATATTGTCAAATAATATTCATATATATCTTCTTGAAAACTAGGAACTAATCCCTCTTTATCAATTCTTAAAACTTTTAAATTTGCATTTTTATTTTCTATATTAGTTCCTTGTTCTTCATTCGCTTCTTGTTGTAATTTACTTTCTTCTTTTCCTATCTGTATTTGTAATTCTTTAAATTCCGCTTCTATTAATTGTTCTTTTTTTGTATAAAATTCTCCATCTATGACAAAATTAGACATTCCATTATCTTTAGCTTTAAATTTAAATGTCGCAAGAACTCCATCTTTTTCATTATTTCCTCCTGTTACATCATGCCACACATATATTATATGATTTCCAATTACATTTACATTTTCAGGACCTGAAATGTATTCTACTTTTGTTTCATCAAAATATAAATGAGATGTGAAAGCAACTGTTTTGTTGTTTTCTAAATTAATCATAATTTCAAATTCTTCATCTTTTTCAATGTTGGTTGCTTTATTAGAACTTAGAAAAATTTTACCTATATTATTTGCATAACTTTTATTAAAATTAATATTCAAAGTGCATATTAATATAAAGATATATATTAAATAAACTATTATTTTTTTATTATTTCTAAAAATCATCCTTATTCTCCTTTTTACTGTTCAATAAATTGTAATTCTAAAATGTGTCTTTGAATTAATAATAAATCTACAGAGCTAGGTTTTTTTCCATTTTTTCTAATATTAGTAGCTTTCATGAATATTTCTTCCATAGGTTGAATTTCTAAAATATGCCTTTGTAATACTAATAAATCAACACTATTAATTTTCCCATCACCATTTGCATCACCATATAAGATAATTTTATATTCTCTAAGAATTTTATTATTTTCTTTGATTCGTATTTTTGTACCTGTTCCTAATATGTCAGTATCTTGTAATGGTTCATTTTTATAATTAACAATTTCTATATCTAAATCTGTTATAATTAATTGTTTTATATCTGATACTGTGTTTTTACTATAATCTATTCCGCTAATTTCTAGACTATTCACATTTAAAGAACTATCTATGTGAATTTCAGAATCTTCCATTTTTCTAACTATTGTCAATTTACATTCTTGTTTTATATTTGAGTTTTCATTAGATGTTGCTATAATTGATGTTTCTCCCTCTGTTTTTGCTGTTATGATTCCATTATTATCTATAGTTGCAATTTCTGTATTAGAACTACTATATATAATAGTTTTATCATCTGCATCATCTGGCTGAATATACGCATTTATTTTAAAGGTATCTCCTACAGCTATATATATATCTTTCTGGTCTAAAGCAATTCCTGTAACTTTACTATATACATTTATTTTAATTTGATTTTGTACTGAATTTTCTTCTGCTTTAACAGTAATTGTGGTTTCTCCTGATTTTATTGCTTGTATAACTCCTGTATCATCAATTGTTGCAACTTTTGGATTACTTGATGAATAAATTAATTTGTGATTACTTGCTTCTTTTGGTGTTATCTCTATTTGTAGTTGTTTTCTTTCTCCTTTTGGCATTATATTATTATCTATTGAAATATCTATTTTTTCTATTTGAACTGGTGGTATTTCTGTTACATAGGTTTGGTATATATATCCAATAATTCCATTTTCTAATATTACTTTATCCCATCTTTCTCCAGATTGTCGTCCCTTTTGAATCCTTGTCATTTTATCATTTTGTGTTACAGTTGTTATAACTTCATAAGAAGTGCTTGGACCTGTTCTTATATTTACATTTGTTGTATTACAATATACTTTGGTGTTATCTTGTGTAAAATCATTTGTATTTATACTTGGACTTTGGGTTGGTATTGTTGGCATATTATCATATACAGGAATAATAAAGTTCATAGCAATATCTAATAATCCGCTTTTTTGATATCCATTATATATAGATTTTGATTCACTATATGGTGCTAAAACATTTGTCATATATTGATGCCAAAACAAATCGTTTTTAAATTCGTCATTTACATCAAATTTTTGTAAATATATTGTATTTTGTCCTTTATTTATATAACTAGAACCAATAAAAATTCCTCCTCCAGTAATTGCTCTTTCTTTAGTGTTCCATGGTATTATATATTTATTTTTTGTTTCTTGACTTGCTCCATTGCCATCTCTTGCATATCTTAATCCATTTTTTATAGCTCCCATTGGTTCTGATGAACTTGTTGCTCCTATATTGTAAAAATTGTATAGTCCTTCAAATCCTTGTACTCTTCCACTAATTGAAGAATGTGATAGAAATGGTCCTACTTCTTGTTTAATACGTGATGCTAAATGATATGGACTTACATATGAGGTTTGTCCTCCTCTTAATATTAAGTCTGAATATTTTTCGTTCATATTAATTGTAGTTCCATTACTATTTAAGTAAGATACTTTTGTATTATAAAATTCTGTACCATATAAAATTTTTTCGATTCCATCTAAATTATTGGTATGTGCATCATATGATAAACCTTCGAACTGAAACAAACGTACTTCATTCAAAAAATTCCTTGGATCCATACAATATTCAACTGCTTGTCTTGAACTATCTACCCAACCACTATCAACTTCTACATTATATTCTCCAGGTTTTGTGTTTTTCCAACTATCAGAATAATTCTTAGGAACTAGGTTTTTTCCAAATACATTTTCTTGGTTTATCACATAATTCCAGTCTAAATTTGTGTATAATGCTGTAAACTTCCAGTTTGGATGTTTTTTTGTTAATTCTTTTAGATATGGTTGATAACTGCTTGGAAACTTTTCAATGCCCTCTAATTTACTAGAGGCTTTTGTATTAAAATTAATAGATATATTTATTACTATTAGTAATAATAAACTTATAATAAATATAAACTTTTTTTTATGTTCTTTTATTAATTTCAATTCTTATCCTCCTTATAAAATTTCTCTTGCTTTAACTATAATTCTTTCTTTTGAATCATTTGTACATGTAATCAGAGTGACTTCACGTTTTCCATTTGTTTCTTCTTCTAAACAACTTACATCTTCTGGTGGCACTTTGTATATGTTATAAATTTCATATTCAATTTTTCCTATTTGGTTATCTGAAATAAATAGTTTATCTCCCATTTTCAGTTTTTTTAAATTATGAAACATATTTTTATTTTGAAAATTATGTCCAGCCACACAGAAATTCCCTATTTCATTAGGATTTACTCCCCAAAATTTTGTAACTGATACATTTAATGCTTGTACTGAATAATTTTTTAATATATATGTTTCTAACAATATTTGGGGTATTTCCAATTTGGCATCAACTAAATATCCTTTATATTCTTTTGCTATCTGTTCTTTTGGGTATTCTTTTTTTTGTTCGATTTTTTCTGTTATTTTATTTTCTTCTGTTTTTATATTTTGAGTTATATAAGTATTATTTTTATTTTCATTTTGTATCTTGTTATCTTTATGGTCTTGGAATCCTAACCATATAAATATTCCTATAGTAGAACAAATAAGAAAAATATTAATTAAAAATTTTCTTTTTTTCATTTTTTATTCCTAGAAAAAAAGGGAAAAAATAGGGATAAGTGGGGATAAGGGGCCAGGTCTTTAATCCCCATTATATAAAAATAAATTTTAAAATATATAATATAATTTAATATATAATGGGGATTAAAGACCTGGCCCCTTATCCCCACTTATCCCTATTTTTCTCTTTTTCTCTTTTTTCCTTATTTATTATTTTCTTTTATTATAATATATATAACCACTTACTAAAGAAATTAAAACTAATATGATTGGAATATAAATGTTATTTCCTGTTTTTGGTAATGTTGTTGGTTTTTGAGTTGTAACATTTTCTTCTGGTTTTGTTTCTGGTGTTGTTGTTTCAGGAGTTGTTGGTGGTGTTTGTGTTTGTTCTTCTACTGCTGTAAAATTGAATGTTTTTTCTGCAATTATATTATCAGAATTATCTCTGTCAATTAGCTTTAATGTAATTGTATAATTTCCTACTTCACTAAAAACACCAGTTACATTTAGAACTTGTGATACATCTTTTCCTCCTATTTTATATCCTTGTGCATCTCCCCATCCACTTTGTATAATATCATGTTGTAATTGTGATTGGTCTTTTCCTAATAGTTTTACTGTTGCTCCTTGTGGTGCTGTGGCTTCTGCAATTAGTCTTGCATGTTCATAATATTTTCCCATTGGTGAAGAATAAGAAAGTGTCATTGCATTTTCTTTTTCTTTTATAATATTTCCTGTGTGTTCTAGTTTTAAAGTATAGTCTATATATTCTGGTTCTACTGTTACATTTTTTACAATTGGTGTTGTAATATCATCATAGTCAACTGATGCATCTGCATTTGTTAATCCTTCAGCTGTTAATGTGAATTCTGTTGGATTTGATGTTGTTATATCTGCTTTTGCTTTAAATTTTACATTTGCACTTGTTCTTGGGTTTGTTCCTCCTGTAGTATCATGAAAGCTTACTATTACTTTATCTCCTGTATTATTTGCTTCTCCTGCATCTACTGATACATAATCAAAAATTGCATCATCATAAGATACTTTAAGTGTATATGCTCCTAATTGTTCTCCAAAGTTTACTTTTACATCCACTTCTTCTCCTGGTCTTACTGTGTTTTTGCTTGTTTCTACATTAACTGCGTCTAATGCTGCTGCATAACTATTTCCAGTGAAAATAAGTACTGCTAATATAGATAATATTGTTATTATACTTATTATTTTTTTCATTTTAAAAAATCCTCCTTTTTTGTTTTTATATTTTTATTATGTCATTTTTTTGTTTAGATTATTTAACAGTTTTTTACAAAGCTTTGCATCTTTTGATTTTTTGGTGTAAAAAAAAATAATAGAAAATTTTTCCTATTATTTTTTATTTTATTAATTTAAATTTTTTTATATTATTACCAGAAAATTAAAAATGTTAAAAGTGTTCCTAATATTACTTGTTCTTTAGTTAAATCTTTTAGCATTTCTGGAAGTTCTCCTTGTTCTTTTTCATCTGTAAATTTTATTTCATAATAATCTACATCTTGTACTTTAAAATATATTTCAAAGTCTTTTGTTTCATTTTCTTTTATGTCTATTAAATCTATATATTTGCTTCCTAAAAATATGTCTCTTTCAGAATACAAGTCTATTTTTAAGTATTTTTTTGTTATTTTGTTTTCTGTACTATTTTGTATTGTTCCTTTTATTCTTCCATTTATTTTTGTTGCTTGTGCTTGATATACTGTTACTTGACTTTCATTGTCTTTTCTTCCTATATCACGATATGTTGTTTCTAGATTTAGGTTTATCATTAATTCTGAGAATATAAAAAATAATATTACCCAAATTGCATATTTAAATAGTGTTTTCATTCTATCCATATTTTTTTCTCCATTTCTTACTAGATTTCTTATATTATATCAAAAATATGTTTATTTTTCAATGTTTTTGCAATTTATTCTTTTTCTTTTTTACATATATACAATACATGACTACTAAATCCCATTAAATCTTCTCTTTCACATGTAGCTAAATGATATTTAATTAATATTTCATATTCTTCTTCATCTAATTTGTTTACATATTCTGCGAATTCCTCTAATATTCCTTCAGTAGCTACATTATGTAAGCATTTCACATTATATTCATTCATTCTTTTATTAAATTCTTGTACATATTCTGTTGAGAATATTTCTTCTGGTATGTTTTTAAATCTAAATTGTTCGTCACTTAGTTCTGCAACTCTTTTTATATTTCCTTTTCTTAAAACATCTGCCAACATTACAGCATCATTAGTTATAAATGAAAAGTAAATTATTCCATTTGTTTTTGTTACTCTTATTGCTTCAGATATTGCTTTCCTTTTATCTTCTTCTGTAAATAAATGATATAGTGGTCCTAAACATAGTGTAACATCAAATGTATTATCTTCATACATACTTAAATTGGTTGCATTTCCTTGTTTTACATTAATATTCATATTTGAAGTTATTTTACTTTTTAGAATATCAATATTAGATTTTATTAGTTCAATTGAATCTACTTCATATCCTTTTTCGGCATAAATTAATTTCTAAATATTTTTATTTTTTATATAATTTTCTTTAAATTCACTTGATAAAATATCCATAAAAATAGTATCATAGTATTTTCCATTTATAAATCTATTTTCTCTTATTCTTCCCATTTCTTTGAATCCACATTTTTTATAGCATTTTAATGCTCTTTCATTAAAGCTCATTAAATTTAATTTTATATTGTGTAAATTCATATAATTAAATCCATAATCTAATATTAATCTAATTGCTTCTGTTCCATATGAATTGTTCCAATATTCTTTATTGCCTATAAATATTCCTAATGTTGCTGTTCTGTGTATATTGTTTATATTTTCTAATGATACTGTTCCTATCATTTCATCTTTATCTAATGTTACTATAACAAATGTTGCTTCTAAATTATTGTTTTCTTCTAAATATTGCTTTTCACTTTCTAATGTTTTTAGTTGTCCACTTCTTCCTAAATAGTCTGTTATTTCAAAATTATTTAACCATTCTGTGAATTTTTCTACATCTTCACTATTTCTTGGAGATAAGTATATTCTTTCTCCTACTAATTTTTTAAAATATTTCATTTTTACCACTCCTATAAATTAAATTTTTCTTTTATTATTTTTGCTACTTCTTTAGCTGATAGATTATCATTATTAATTTTAATATAATTTTTAAATATTTTTTCTCCTTCTCTTGGTTCAGAATTAAGTCTGTGTTTTTTCATTGATTTAATTAAGTCTTGTTCACTCCATTCTAAATCTCTTTTGGATGCTTTATGTTCTAGTCTATTTTCTGTTTTATTTCTTTTTAATCTTTCTTCTAAAGATGCTTCTAGCTCTATTACATAGCTTTCTTCAAATAATTTCATCCATTTATCTGTTTCTTGTTTTTCTTTTTTAAAATCATTTCCAAAGTCAAAACATCCTGTAAATATTATTCCTTTTTCATTGCTTTTTGCAAATTCTTTGAATACTTCATATCTTATAAGTTTATTCATTTTTTGATATGCTTGTTTGTCATAATCAAATATTAATCTTACCATTTCTATTGTCATATGATTATGAAATAGTTTGTATTCTGTTATTTTTGCTAACTCTTGACCTACTGTCATTTTTCCAACTGCTTGTGGTCCTATTATTAATATAAATTTTGGCATTTTATTCATCTCCTTTAAATTAGTTCTGAATATTATTGTGTAATATTCAAAAAGTCTTGCAAAGAAATTCTTTAAGACTCCTTTGCAAGACTTGATATCTTACTTTATAAGTGTAAGTAGTTTTCTATTTTTACTACCCTTTACCGCTCGAGTGTTATTACTCTAGGTAAACTCTTAATATGTTTTATTTTAGCATGTATTTTTTCTCTTGTTAATTTGTATTATGTAAATTTCATTATATTAATACATTTTATTTTAAAATTCTTCTCCTATTAAAAAGTCTATTATGTTTATATGCTTAATACCATCTCTAGAGAAATCTACTTTGTCCATACTAATTACATATTTTTCATAATTATCATCTATTGATTTATAAGCTCCAAACTCTCTTTCTATTGTTTCTTCACTTGCTAAAAAATATGTAACCTGAATATATTTTTTTTGTTTTTGTTTAGATACAACAAAATCTACTTCTCCCTTTCTAGTCTTCCCAATATATACTTCATATCCTCTTGCTATAAGTTCATTGTACACAATATTTTCAAGTGAATTACTATAATTTACATCTTTTTGATTTGTTTTTATTTTTTTTATCCCTAAATCTGAGACATAGTATTTATTTAATGATTTTAAAACAGATTTTCCATGAATATCATATCTATTTACTTTATTTATAATAAATGTTGAACATAGTGCTTCTAAGTATGTATATAAAGTTTGTGTAGATATTTCAGAATTTTCTTTTTTTAAATAGTTTAATACATGTGTTGCTGAAAATTCTCTTCCTTCTATTTCTAATAAATATTGTAATATTTTATTAAAAGATACTATATCTTTTATTTTTAATCTTTCTACAATATCTCTTAGTATTATTGAATCATAAACATCTGATATATAAGTAAATTTTGCATTATCATCTTTAAAAGAAAATCTCTGTGGTAAACCTCCCCATTCAAATATATCAAACAGTAACTTTTCATAGTCTTCTTTTTTTGTATTTGTAATTTCTACAATTTCTTTAAATGTTAATGCATTTACTCTAAAACTTACATATCTTCCTGATAAGTCTGTTGAGAGTTCTGAAAATGTCATTCTACTATTTGAACCAGTAATAAAAATACTAAATTTATTTGTAATTCTTAATGAATTTATTGCTTTTTCAAATTGTTCTACTTTTTGAATCTCATCTAAAAATATATAATATATTTTATCATCTTTCACTTTATTTTTTATAAATACATCTAAATCTTTTGCTGTATTTATTTCACTATAATCTAATGACTCAAAATTAATATATATTATATGGTCTTCTGTAACTCCTTTTTCTTTTATTTCATTAATAATTTGTGTCAATATTACAGATTTCCCACTTCTTCTTAGTCCATATATTATTTTTATTAAACTAGTTTCATTATAAAAATCTCTTATTCTCTCTAAATAAATTTCTCTTTTAATCATAATTATCACCTAATATAATTTTATCATAATTTGTTTAAAATGTAAAGTTTTTTTGATGTATCAAAAAAACTTTACATTTTTTTGTTTTTTTTTGATATCATTTTAATATTGTAAAAATTACTGTTTATTATTACATTTCAATTTCTTTCCCTAAATAAACTGAATAAATATAAACTTTATCTACTTGTTTTTCTAGTGCTTGTTCTAATGCTTGTTTATATAAGTCTAATTGTTTTTTATATTTTTGTATTAATTCATATTCTTTTCCTTTTTCCACATAATCAGTTTTATAGTCTAATAATACTAATTTGTCATTTTTATCAATGTAGTATAAATCAATAATACCTTGTACTAAAATATTCTCATCTATATTTTGTTCATATATTTGTTTAGCTGGTGTATTTATATAAAATGGTTTCTCTTGATAAATTTCTTTTGCTGTTTTTAATTGTTTCCATATTTCTGATTTTACAAATTCTAATATTTTATATGGATTAATATTATCTGCTTCTTTTTCAGTGATAATTTGCTTTAATTGTAAGTTTTGTATTAGTTCTTTTATTTTTTGTAAATCATAATCTTCTTTTGGATTTAATTTCTGCATACATAAATGTATTAAAGTTCCTTTTTGTGATGATGTTATTTTTTCTTCTTTTTCTTCTCTCATAAATTTGGGTTTTTCAAAAGTTATTTGATTTTCTTTTGTTTCATATTCGTTTTTTTCTAAACTTTCTATGTCAATTCCTAATTGTTTTTCTTTCATTTGTTTTATCTTAGTAACTGAACTTTTTGTTGGTATCTCTATTGATAACTTATATTTATATTCATATTCTATTTTGTCTTTTATTTCTTCTAATATATCTTTTTTATATTCTTTTTTATCTAATAATTCTATTATTTTTTTTGAATCACTTTCTTGTATTTCTTCTCCTTTTTCATTATTTATTATTTCATTCGGTTCTATTCGATTTAATTGAATTAAATCATTTTTATCTGCCTTTTCATAAAGATATACTAATAAAATCCAATCTAAATATGTTTTATATTTTTTTACTAATATCGGATTTATTTTTCCATTCTTTCTAGCATAGATTTCTTCTTGCTTTTCTATGTCTTCAATTTCTTTTGTTAAATCATTTGAAATTCCTGTTATTATTAATTTTTCTTTTGCTCTTGTTAGTGCAACATATAGTATTCTCATTTCTTCTGAAATACTTTCATTTCTAATAATATTTTTTACTGCCTCTCTTGTTAATGTATCATATTGAACTTGTGCATTATAATCTATATATTTTGCTCCTATTCCCATATCTTGATGTAATAATACTGGATTTTTTCTTATGTCTTGCTCATTAAATTGTTTGTTTGTGTTCACTAAAAATACAATTGGAAATTCTAGTCCTTTACTTTTATGAATACTCATTATTCTAATTACATTATCATTTTCTCCTATAATTTTTGCCGAACTCATATCTCCTGAATTTATTTTTAATTTGTCTATAAAGTTTATAAAGTTATATAACCCTTTAAAACTAGCTGTTTCGTATTTTTTGGCTCTTTCAAATAGTATTTTTAAATTTGCTTGTCTTAAATTTCCATTTGGCATTAGTCCTACATAATTATAATATCCTGTATCTGAATATATTTTCCAAATCAATTCATCTAATGCTAAATATTCTTGCTCTTTTCTCCATGTTTTTATGTTCTTTAAAAATTTTTCTATTTTTTGTTTTAGTTCTGGCTTTACATCTACTTTTGCTTTTAACATACAATTATAAAAATTATCATATTTATCTGATAGTCTAATTTCTACTAATTCATCGTCTGTAAATCCCCCTATATTTGACCTTAAGACTGTTACAAGTGGTATATCTTGCATTGGATTATCAATTATTTTTAATAGACTCATTATTGTTTGTATTTCTATTGAATCTAAATATTCTTGATTACTATCTGAAAATACTGGCATTTGTAAATTCATTATTTCCTGTTCATATATATTTGCTTTATCTTTTGTAGACCTTAATAAAATTGCTATATCTTTATATGTTATATCTCTAAATAATTCATTTTTTCTATCATATACTTGATATTTATTATCTATTAATTCTTTTATTTTTTTTGCTACATATTTTGCTTCTAATTCTATGTTTTCTATATGTTCTAATTCTTCTATATTTTCTATTTCTTCTTCATTATTATTTGTATATGTATAATTTTCTTGAACTTCTTCGTTTTCATCTTTTTTTGTATTTATTATATTTATTTCAATTTTTGCATTTTGATTAGATTTTTTATAATCTTCTGCTCCAAAATTTAAATATTCTTTTTCATCATATTCAACTTCTCCTAAGTTGTAACTCATTATATTTTTGAATATTAAGTTTGTAAATTCTAGTATATTATCCCTACTTCTAAAGTTTTTAAATAGCTGAATTTTTCTTCCAGTGAAACAGTTGGGACAGTCCAAAAATGTTTCACTTTTCTTGTTGTTTCTTGTCACATTTTGTATATCTGTTTTATCCTTGACATTTTCTGACAAATTTATGAAACATTTTTGGACTGTCCCAATTGTTTCATTTCTGTCAGGTTTCGACAAAATTTCGAAACATTTTTGACCTGTCCCAACTGTTTCAAAATTTTGATATTTGTCTAGGAATAGTTTTGGCATGGCTTGTCTGAATCTGTAAATACTTTGCTTTACATCTCCTACCATAAACATGTTATTTCCTCTTGATATTGATGAAAGTATGTATTCTTGTACTAGGTTACTGTCTTGATATTCGTCTATTGCTATTTCTTCAAATTTTTCTGTGTATTTTTTTGCAATTTCTGTTTTTATTATGTGTTGTTCTTTTTCTCCTTTTTCATTTATTACTGTTTCTACGTCTTTTACTAATATATTTAGTGCAAAGTGTTCTATGTCTGTAAAGTCTACTATGTTTTTTTCTCTTTTTCTTTTTGAAAATATGTTGTCAAATTCTATAATTAGATTTTCTAGGTTTTTTAAAACTTCATACATATTATATATGTCTTGATTTGATTGTTTTGAGTCTGATACAAATATTTTGTCTATTTTTTTATTGAATTTCTTTTTTACGTTGTCTCTTATGTTTTTTGCTTCTTCTTTTATTTCTGATTCTACTTTTTTTCTAGGCCATGTGATGAATTTTATATTTTGTGCTATTTCGTATGATTTGTCCCAGTTGTTTAAGTTTTGTTTTAGTGTGTCTAATTGTTTTATGTCTGTTTCTATTGCTTGTTTAAAAGTTTCTAATTCGTTGTCATTTTCTAAGCTTTTTAAAACATCTGTAAGTATTGCTATATCATCTATTAATTCTTCTTCTACTTCTTCTAGTAATGTTTTTCCCCATTGTGTTTGGCTAAAGTCTTCATCTAGTTTGTTTTTTATATTAAACATTTCTATTTTTTCATTTAGCCATTTTTTAGGATATGGACTTGAGCTTATGTAATTATATATGTTTGTTATTAGTTCTTTTAATGGTGTATCGTCTTTATAACTTGTATATGTGTTTATTAGCTTTGTAAAGTCTTTGTCTTCTGAAAGATATTTTTCTTCAAATAGTTCATCTAGTATTTCTTGTTTTAGTAATTCTATTTCTGGTGTGTCTGCTATTCTAAAATTTGGTGATACATTTTCTAGTTGATAAAAGTTATTTTTTACAACTTCAAGACAGAATGAGTCTATTGTACATATGCTTGCCATATTTAATAATGTTATTTGTCTTTGTAGGTTTGCGTTTTCTGGGTCTTCTTCTAATTTTTTATATATTGCATTTAGTACTCTTTCTTTCATTTCTGATGCTGCTGCATTTGTGAATGTAACTACTAGTAATTTGTCTATGTCTATATTTTCTTTTATTGCTTTGTTTATTATTCTTTCTACTAATACTGCTGTTTTTCCGGCTTCCTGCTGCTGCTGCAATTAGTAAATTTGTGTCTTTTTCGTATATTGCTTGTTTTTGTTCTTCAGTCCAGTTTGGCATTTTTCTTTTTCACTCCATTCATGTCCAAGAGGGACGTTTCTTTTGGGACATTTTTGTCCATTTGGGACAGATATTGTTTTTTGTATTTTATCAAATTTGGTTGTAAAAAACAATATGATTACAAAAAAAGGAAGAGTATTAAGCTCCTCCTTTTTCAACTCATTATTCCTTAATCCCGACTTTTACAACTTTACAGTTCCAGCAATTGCAAAAAATGAAATCTTGTTAAGGTCATCTTCTGCCTTGTTCTGCTGCACCTTTGCATCAAATACATTGTCTGCTGCAACGTCAACTTCGTAAGTTGCATCCGGCACCTGCCTTGCTGCTTTCGCATAGGTATGCAGTGGCTGTGAAATCGCTTCAACTTCATTTGCACTCGGATTAATTGCTTTGCCCAGCTGTCTCAAATGCTTTCCTTCTTCTGCGAACTGGCTCTTTGCACGATTTGCTGTGTTGGTCAGGTTTTCAAGTTTCTGTACAGCTGCTTCGTGTTCCTTTACCCGCTGCTCAACATTTGCTGTTGCCTCAGCTACATTTGCCTCTGCGTCTTTGACCATATTAGCGATAACTTCTGCATACTTTTCTCTCAAATTTGTCATAATTTTTCCTCCTGTTTGAGTTGTTATGATTGTTAAGTTCTATTTTATTATATACTTAATTAACATAATTGTCAATATTTTCATCTAAATTATGTTAATTATATTGTATTTATTACTAAAATTTACAAAAGATGAGAATAAACTATTTAGTTCATTCTCATCTTCATTTTACTTTATAAGCTTTCTTCTATTTTGCTTAATTACTTAAGTACCTCACCATAATTAAGAATATCTTCTTTATTAAACGGGTACACTTCTTCTTGCAATATTGCTGCAATGTCTAACCAGATTTTTGTTTCTTCAGATGCCATCTTTTCTTTGATGTAATCTACATCATTTTCTGTGTAGACTATTACTCCTTCTTTTAAATGGACATATGATTTTGCAAATTTCTTGTTACCAATTTCATGCTTAGTATTGTCAACTTGTTGCATAATGTTACCTCCTTTAAATGTTGTTTACTTTTTATTCTGTCTTGCCTCTATTTGAGGTTATAAATACGATATGCTATTTAGCATTAATTGGTATTATACTATAAAATCTAAATTTCTTCAACTGTTTATGTAAAGTTTTTTAAATATTATCATTTCTTATTGTTTCTATAATATTTTGTTTGTTAATTTTAGACATTGAATATTTCATGATAATTCCTATGATAATAGCTACAAATAATATTGAAATCAATATAGGTTTTATAGGTAATACATATCCCATTCCTAAATCTGTTTTAAACATTTTGTAAATAAAATATGATAATATTGTTCCTATAGGTATTCCAATTATTAGTGATTTTAATCCATATAGTATACTTTCTAATCTAACCATTCTATTAAATTCTTTTTTTGTCATTCCTATTGATTTTAGCATTGCAAATTCTTTTTTTCTTAAATTCATATTTGTGGTTATTGTATTAAAAATGTTTGTTATTCCTATTAATGTTATTACTGAGATAAATCCATATAAGAATATTGAAATTACTAAAGATATTGCATTTTGTTCTTTTACTAGTTCATCAATATTTGATATTATTATATCACTTTCGCTGATATTTTTACTTTTATAAAATTGTTTTATTTCGTCATCAACTTTAAAAGAATCTTTGGCATTAATTTCTATTTCATTTATAGAAGTATAACCTATTTTTTCAATATATTCATCACTTACAATTAGATATCCAATATTAGAATATTTTTCTTCCAATCCCATTGGTCTTTTATCTGTTTTTGCTAATATTTTTATATTTATGTCTTTTTCTGATATATTATTATCTTGTTCTATTTCTTCATTTTCTGGTTTTACTGCACTTCCTATTGTTCCTGCTATTGTATCATTTTTCTTCCAAGTGTATATATTTCCTTCTACTTTTTTTCCTTCACTATTATATGTTAATCCATTATCAATTAAAATTGCACCGTCTTTATAATCATTATGTTTTCCACCAATTTTGTTTACAAATCTTTCATATTCTTCATTTCCTAAAGACATTATTATTATTCTATCTTTAATTATTTCTCCATTTTCATCTTTTGTGCTAATTACAGTTTTTCCAAAATCACTTAAGTAGTCTCTGCTATCAACTGACATTGTTATTGTTCTTTTTATTGAATATTCATCTACTCCATCTAATTTGGCAATTTCTAAAAATCTTTCATATTTATTTTTTAAGGTATCTTCTGTTATTTTATCTCTTGACATTTCATATACCAACAAATTGTATTCTCTTTCTGTATAATAATTATTTGACATTTTAAATGCGTATTGTATAAAGCTTGATATTGTTATGAATATTACTATACTTACAATTATTGATATTACTGTTGTTCTATATTTTTTCTTGCTTCTTTTTAAATTTTTGTATGCAATTTCTCCTCCTGTTTTAAATATTTTTGTAATGATTTTTGGTGATTTTACTTTTTTAGCTTTTAATTTAATATCATCTGTATTTCTTATTGCTTCTATTGGTGTTATTTTTGAAGCTTTTTTTGCTGAATTTCTACATGATAGCCATATTGTAATTGTTGATATTACTATACTTATTATTATAGCAAACCATGAAATACTGTATGTTAAAATTATATTGTCTATATAGTCTTTTAATATATAATTTACTACCTTTAGCAAAATATCTATTGCGAATATTCCACTTATAATTCCTAAAGGAATTCCTATACATCCTAAAATAATTCCCTCAAAATATACACTTTTCTTAATTTGTTTTTTAGTTGTTCCTATGCTTGCTAACATTCCATATTGTTTTAGTCTTTCTGTTATTGAAATTGCAAATCCATTTCTAATTACAAATACACTAGACACTAGAACTATTGCCATTATAACTCCACCTACGCCATATAATGTATTCATCATATCATCACTTAAATTTGCACCTTCAAATGCTAATAATTCAAAATTTAATACTACTTCATATTTATAACTTTTATATAATGCATTTCTTAATCCTCTAAATTCTTTTGCATTTTCTTTTTCATCACTAGTTTCCGCTTTTACCATTTGATTTATCTGTTCTGTATATTCTTGATATTTAGATACTTTTTTATATAAAACTGCTATATTTGCTTTTTCCTCTACCTTTTCCATTTTTGTTATAACTGTGTATCCTGGTGCACTATATTCTTCTATGCTCATTGATGGTCTTTCTATTATACCAACAATTTTATATTCTCTTTTAGTTGTATTTATAATTTCTTCTTGAAGAATTCTTCCTTCTTCATCTTTTTCTCCAGTTAATAATGGATTATTTTGATTTAGTTTTTCTCCACTTGTAAGTTGTCTTTGTCCTATATCTAGTGTAATTGTATCTCCTATTTTATATTGTACTTTTCCATTTGTTATAATATGTTTTGAAATAACTATTTCATTTTCATTTTCTGGTAATCTTCCTTCATCTAAATGTATTGCCATATTTCTTAAATATCCATCACTCATTGATATTACATTTACATATGGTTTACTTTCATTTTTGCTATTTTCTAAATTTGCATATCCTAACTCTTCTGATAAATAATATTTTTCTACATTTCTATTTTCTTCTACATATTTTAATTCACTTTTTGGTACTTCATAAAATATAGCATGAAAATTTCCACTATTTTCTTTATAATAATTTACAATTGAATGTTGAAAACTTGTTACAATTCCTGCAACTCCACATATTAAAGCTGTTGAAAGAATAATACCTATAATTATAACTAATGAACGCTTTTTATTTAATTTTAAATCTTTAATGCTTAAATCATTTAATATTTTCATCTTTTCCTCCTTGTTGGGATTGAGGGATGTTCCTTAAATCCCTACTTATTTATTTTTTTCATCTTTTATGATTTTTCCATCATCAATTGTGATAATTCTATCTGCTTCTAATGCGATTTTTTCATCATGTGTAATTATTATAACTGTTTGATTGTATTTTTTATTTGAAAGTTTTAATAATGATACTATTTCTTCACTTGCTTTAGAGTCTAAGTTTCCTGTTGGTTCGTCTGCAAGCATTATTGCTGGTTCATTCATCATTGCTCTACCTATTGAGACTCTTTGTTGTTGTCCTCCTGATAGTTGGTTTGGTAAGTTGTTTTTTCTATTTTCTAGTCCTAATGTGTGTAATAGGTCTGATAGTCTTTTGTCATTTATTTGTTTTCCATCTAAATTACATGGTAATGTTATATTTTCTACTACATTTAAAACTGGTATTAAATTGTAGAATTGATATATTAGTCCTACTTGTCTTCTTCTGAATATTGCTAAATTGTCATCACTTAGTGAGTATATATCTTTTCCTTCTATGTATACTTTTCCTGATGTTGGTCTATCAACTCCTCCTAATAAATGTAACAGTGTTGATTTTCCACTACCACTTGCTCCTATTATTGCTACAAATTCTCCTTTTTCTATTGAAAATGATATATTGTCTACTGCTTTTACTTGGTTCTCTCCTTTTCCATATGTTTTACATAGATTCTCTACTTTTAATATTTCCATTATATTTTTTCTCCTTCCTTTTGTGTCCAGTTACAACATAAGATATCTGTAATTTGCTATTACTCAAACAGCTATTCTAATTTGGGACACATCTTGTTTTTATATTCTTATTATAATTTTATAAAGTGACTTTTGAGTGACTTTTTCTATTTAAATTTTGTCATTTTAATTTTAAAAATTTATGAAAACTATTGCTTAAATATTTTTATTAATATAAAATAAATGCATAATAATTTTAGGAGGATTTTAATATGACTCAAAATAGATTTAATCAATTGCCAAGGTATGAAAAAGTTTTTAGTAGATTAGATCAAATTTTAAATCAATATATAAAATTATCTACTGATAGAAGTATACTTAAATTTAATTCTTCTCAAAAAAGTCAAAATGAAGATGGATTTAGTAATAGTTTAGTTGAAGATGATTTTAATGCTTTTGAATTAGTAAATGAAATAAGGTCTTCTTATCTTGGTAGAGATTATTTGGAGGGTGAAATTGGTTTGGTTGATGGCCAAGACCAATATGATGGTATATTTAATACTACTTTATATATGCTTATGTCAAATAGATTAGGTAAATTATATAAAGGTGCTCTTAATAAAACTTCTAATCATGATAAAGATATAAAGAATAGTTATAAAACTTTGATGAATTCCAAAAATGATGCAATTGTTAAATTAATTTATAGCTTATTTATTTATAAAGAAACTGAAACTGATAATGATTTTTATTATGGTCATTCTATAGATAATAATGGAAAAGATAGACTTATTATTGATTTACCTGTATATGGTCAAATTAGTGTACACTTTGGTTCTAAAGAAAATTTGGAAAATATAAAGTATATAGCTAAACAAAATATAGACTTAATTTTAAAAAGAAAATTAGAGTTAGGTCAAATAACTGAAGAACAATTTAATGAAATTAAAAGCAAAGCAGATAGTGAAGGTATATTCCCTAAATATACTGGTAAATTGTATGAATATAGTTCAGCAATTCCTCTCGATTATTGTGGTGAAAAATTTAAAATGGCTCAAAAAGATTTAAAATTGTCTGGAAAAATGGTAAGTGATATAAGTGATGATGATATTGAAAGAATAAGTGCAAATAATAAATATAATAGTAGAGAATTATATTATTTTGCTATAAAAAGTGACTTTTCAAAACAACAGTTAGAAAAATTATCTAGTCTATTACAAAAAAGAGATAAGAAAATTTTGCAAACGTCTAAAAAGAAAAATCATTCTCAACTCGACCCAAAAAGAATTGGAAGAAAAGCTGTTAGCTTAACATCTGCAGAAGAAAGGCAAATTGTTGACAATCATGAGGTAATGTCTGACTCTATTACCCCAAATCATTCTAAGGAGAAATAATTATGGTAAATATATACACAAATGAGGAATATTCTAAATCATATACAGAATTAATTGAAATATTAAAATACTTCTCAAAATCTGATTTAATGAAGATACCAAAAAATGTATTAACAAGATATATTAGAGATAAAGATAATAGTTATAATTTTTCTTATAATCCTGATTTAGATATAGATGAACAAAGTGTTTCAAAATTAACTCAAATATTACTTGCAAATTTATATATTAAATATTTTGCAGATGAAAATGAACAAGAATATATAAAAAACAAGGATAAAGAAGAATTATCTTTAATAGAAAAACAGAAGCAAGAAGAATATAATATTGAAACTATATTTAATAAGAGAAAAGAAAAATTTACAAATACAAACAACTCTGGAATAACAAGCCTAACAGTTGTTCCAGATAAAGAAAATTTATTAAAAAGAGTTTTTTACAAAATTAAACAGTTATTTCATTTGACATAAAGTTGTTTTTATGTTATACTATTGTTTGCAATGTAAAAAATTACACTTAGAAGAAAGGAGATCAATCTATGAACTACTTTTTAGAAATTACAAAAAAGATTGAGGAATTTTGTAATACTTCTCCAGTTCCTGATTCAGTAAGTGAATATCTTGAAAGTGCTATAAGAGTGCATGATTTGCGCTTAGAAGCAATTTGTCTTGCTGATGAAGGTATTGAAAATAATGACGAAAGGATAATTAACATCTATGAAGAAATTTCAAAAATCTTGGAAGGATAATCGGTCTCAAAATCAAAAAGCATATATTTCCTATGTAATTATATGGGATATATATGCTTTAATTTTTTAATTTTTCATATATTTAATAACAAATTCTGTACCATTTCCTATTTCAGACTTACAAGTTATCATGCCATTGTCTTTTTCAATTATACTTTTTGCAAGTGCAAGTCCTATTCCAACACTATTTTCAGATGAATTTTTTCCTTTATAAAATCTTTCAAAAATATGTCTTAAATCTTCTTTTGAAATTCCTTCTCCCTCATCTCTTATAGATATTTTTGTATATAAATTATTTTCTTCATGATTTATAAAAATATTTCCATTATCTTTATTATGTTCAATACAATTCTTTATTATATTTGTAATTGCTTCTTGTTGCCATTTATAATCTCCAATAAAAAAGTTTTCTCTAGTTCCATTAATAATTATGTTTTGATTTCTTATTTCTATAGGGATTTCCAAATTTTTTATTATGTCTGACATAAGTTGATTTATATTAATTTTATCAGAATTAAATTCTACTACATTTGCATCTAATTTTGATAATTTAAGCATTGATATAACAAGCCAATTTATCCATTCAATTTGTTTGCTAATTTCAAATATAAATTTTTGTTTTATTTTTTCATCCATATTTGGATTTTCTTTTATATTATCTAACATTATGGATATTGATGTTAGTGGTGTTTTTAATTGGTGTGATATGTCTTGTACTGATATTTTTAAATTCTCTTTATCTTTTTTTGAATTTTCACTTTCTTCTTTTAGCATAATTGTTATTTTATATAATTCATTTTTCAAATTACTTAGTTCATCTTCACTATTGTCATCTATATCTAATTGATAATTTTTATTACTTATTTCATACATATATTTTGTTATTTCTTTTAATTTTTTATCTCTTCTATTTAAATATATAAATATACCAATAAGCCACAAAATACCAAATATTGTAAATATAATTATATTTGTAATTATATTTATTTCCATTTGATTTTGAACTGATATAATACTATTTATTTCATTTATATTAATACCATATTTTAAAAGTTCTTGTTTTCCATATTCAAATTCTGAACTAATTTCATCTGAATTTAAAATTTGTACTATTTCTCTTGTATCAATATTAGGATATCTTTCATTAATTTTTCCAATAATATTTGCAATTACATTATTTGTAATATTAGAGAATCTCTTATATTGTTTACTTGTTTCAAAACATAAAATCAAGCTCATAAAAATTGTTATAATTATCATTGGTATTATTAAAAACTTTAATTCTGCATTTCTAAATTTATTCATTTATTAGTATTCCTTTCTTCGCTCTTAACTTTCTATTCTATATCCAAGTCCTCTAACAGTTTTTATAATACTTTCATCACCTAATTTTTCTCTTATTCTTTTTATATAAACAGTGAGTGTATTATCATTTACAAAATTTCCTGCAATATCCCATATTTTATCTAATAATTGGTCTCTTGTTATTAATTTATTTTGATTTGAAAATAGCATTAATAATATTTTATATTCTAAACTTGTAAATATTATTTCTTTATTGTCTTTATATACTTTAGCCATATTTATATCTATTTTTATATTTTTGTATTGAATTATATTAGATTTTTCTATACTTTTTCCATATCTTCTTAAGACTGAATTTATTCTTGATATTAATTCTCTTGTCCTAAATGGTTTTACTATGTAATCATCTGCTCCTAAATCTAATCCAATAACTATACTTGTTTCTTCTTCTTGTGCTGTTAAAAATATTACTGGTATATCTAATTTTTCTTTAATAAATTTACATATATCAAACCCATTTCCATCTGGTAATGTAACATCTAATAATACTAAATCAAGTTTTTCTTTTGATATTATTTCTTCTGTTTCTTTTTTAGTTTTGCTTGATATTATTTGAAAGTTTTCTTGTTCTAATGAGTATTTTAATCCCATTATTATTGTTTCATTATCTTCTACTAATAATATTTTTTTCATAATTTATCACCCTACTTTATTGTTAAATAATTTATATAATCATTTATTGAACTACTTATTTTATAAATTTTATTTTTATATTTTATTTTCTTAACACTTTTTGTAAAAAATCCTTGTTTTAATATTTCTACTGATTCTATTCTTTTTAGAATCACATCTATTCCTGATGTATAATATTTTCTCCCTACTATATTTTACTATAACATATAGTAGAAAAAAATAAAAGTATCTTTTTATTTCAAGAATACTTTTATTAATTGTAAAAATCTGTGTCTAATTGGACATTATTGTTTTTATTTTTTTAATTAAATAATGACTTCCGCCATCTCTATTATCTTGTATATTTTCTACCATACTTATAATTAATAAATCATTTCCATTACTATTGTTTATAGTAAAGCAATCAAACCATCCTAGTGTTCCACTTTCTTTGTCATCCATTGAGTTTTTTAATTCTGCTGTTCCTGTTTTTCCTGCTATAGTAATTCCAGTTATTTTCATGTCATTTGCTGTTCCTGATGGGCTTTCTACTACTTGTATCATTGCATTTTTTACTGCATTTGCCGCTTCTGATGTAAATACATTTTGTTTTAGATATTCTACATTTTTATTTTCTTTATATTCTATATATGGCTTTATCATATTTCCATTATTTGCAAATGCTGAATATATTGATGCCATATGTATTGGATTTACTAATATGTCTCCTTGTCCATATCCTGAATCTGCTAGTTTCTTTTCTGTCGTGATTCCTTTTTCTGAGCTTGTATATTGTGATTTTCTAAGTGTTAATGGAAATTCTAGTTGTTCATTAAATCCTATTTTGTCTAAGTTTTCACAAAATGTTTCTTTTCCAATTTGCATTGCTGCTTGTGCAAAATATATATTGTCAGAATGTATTATAGCATTTTGAACATTTTTAGGTCCATTATATGCTGTTAATGTTGTAATATAATCACTTTTCCAGCTTTTATCTTTTTGCCAGCTTAATCCTGAATATGAAAATGTTGTATTTTCTGTTATTTTACCAGTTGTTAATCCAATTGCTGCTGTTATAGTTTTAAATGTTGAGCCTGGACAATAGCTTTGTGTAAATCTATTGTATAATGGTTTGTTATTATCATTATTAAGTGTTTCCCATTGTGAATTTGTAAGTCCTAATACAAAGTCATTTGAGTTATATGATGGTGTACTTACTGTTGCTAATAATTCTCCTGTTTTTGGTTCCATTACAACAAATAGTCCTTTATCTTCTTTCATTTGCTCATATAATTGTTTTTGTATTTTACTATCTATTGTTAATTTTATATCTGTCCCATCTTTTTTATCTTGTTTTACTAATTGTTTTAATCTATTTCCATTTTCATCTTCTATATAAATTTCTGTTCCATTAATTCCTCTTAATGTATCCTCATATGCTAACTCTAATCCTGATTTTCCTATTATACTATTTGAACCATATCCTTTTCCTGATTTTTCTTTTAGTTCTTCTGCATTTATTGGTTGAACATATCCTATCAGATGTGCTGCTTCTTCTCCTAGTGGATATACTCTTGCTTTTGTGCTATTTATCATTATTCCTGGAATTTGTAGTAATTTTTCTTTTAATTCTGTATTAGTTGCTGATATTTTTTTTATTGGTACAAATGTATCTTCTTTTGCCCATGAAGCTGAAAGTTGTGAATTAATGTAATCTGTTGATATACCTGTTAATTCTGATATTTTTGATATATTTTCTTCTTTGTTTTCTCCTAATTTTCCAGGTACTATTCCTACATTTGATATAATTCCATTTGTTGCAAGTTGTTCTCCATTTCTGTCTAATATTTCTCCTCTTTTAGCTTCTATTGTTGATATTCTAACTTTATCTGTATTTCTTAATTCTGGAAATATCATACTTGATGACCAATTTATTTTGTATTCTTTGTTTTCTTTTTGTAATTTTGCAGTATTTGAAAAGCTTATATCTCCTGCTGATGTTGACATTTTTTCATTGTATGTTATTTTGATTATTCCTTTTTCTTTTTCTATATTTGTAATTTCTATATTTATATTTACCGCATCTATTCCTTCGTAAATATTTTTGTTTCTTTTTATAAAGTCTTCTTGTTTAATTTCTTCTTTACTTTTTTCTGATATTAGATTGTACATTTCTTCATATTTTTGCTCATTTATTAGTGATATATATGTTTGGAATATATCTTCTGGTTTTTCGCTTTTTTTATTTATTATAATAATTGTCGCAATTATTCCTATTAATATTACGATTGCTAATAATATTCCTATTACTATTTTCTTATCTTTCATTTAAAACATCTCCATTCTTTATCTAATGAAAGTTTATCATTTACTTTAGTGATTGTCAATTTTTATATTCTAGTATATCTCCTGGTGTACATTCTAAAATCTCGCAGATCTTATCTAATGTCGAAAATCTAATTGCTTTACCTTTATTGGTTTTTAAAATAGAAAGATTTGCTGTTGTTATTCCTATCTTTTGTGCTAATTCGTTTGATGATATTTTTCTTTTAGCCATCATTACATCTAAGTTTACTATTATAGACATTTTTTCATATCCTCCTATATTGTTAAATCATTTTCTTCTTTATTATCAATAGCTACTTTATATATATTTTTCAATACCATCATTCCTATAGATAGAATTAAAAATATCATTGACATTAATATTATTATAATTAGATACATCATTTTAAAAGGTGTTTCAAATATATTTCCTGATATCAAAAAGTTGCAGACTAATGCATTTAATGAAAATATAATTCCTATTAATAAGCAATACATAGATGTTCTTTTTAATCTTTTTTCAATTTTTCTACTAAATATTATTTCTTTTTCAAAGCTACTAAATATTTTTTCAAATTCTAATATCATTATTAGTGCTGGTATTGCTGCAGTATATAAAAATGTTATTTGTGTTATAATTTCAATTGATTTCTCATTTTCTAAATTGTTTTGAATATTTTTTATAAGTATTGGTGCACTAATCATTGATATTATACATGATATAAATAATATAATTAAAAATATTTTTATTATAGAAGATATACTTCTTTTTCCTGTTACTTTCATTTTTATTTCTCCTTTAATATTTTTTTAATAATTTGTGTGTTCTATATTTTGATAAATTCCATTCTTGCCATTTGAATTTTCTGTTTTCATACTCATCTTTATATTGTTTTATATTATATCTTATACGTTCTTTTATTGTATTCATGTAATCTTTTCTATTATTTGATAGTCCTTCTCCATTTTGATTTAATAGTTTTATTTTTTCGTTTATTGCATCTGTTCCTGTATTGTTTGTTATATATCTTATATCTATATTATTATTTTCTGGGTCTAATAAGTATCTATCTATATTATTTCTTGCAATTATGTAATCTATATTTATAAAATTTAGTATTACATACATTGTAATTATGATTTCTATTGATGTTTTAAAAGTATCTATCTCCATACCACATAGCTTAGCTAATATTGGTAATAATATTAAAATTTCTGTTACTAATATAAAATATACAAATAGTCTTAAATATGTATATCCATATTCTTGTTCATATAAATGCATTCTAAATATTGCTGATATTACAATTATTATTGTAAATATTATTAATAAAATCTTTAAAGCTTTGTTTAGTTTTTCACTTTGTATATTTGGTGATTTTTTTAATAATATAAAGTTAATAAATGATACAAACATTAATTGGAAAAATCCTGTTCTTGCATATGTTGCATAGTCAAAATTAGCTGTTTTTCCTGCATTTATAAATAGATATTTAAATTGTATTATTGTAAATACACAGTAGATTATGTTTAAAGATATTAATAATGTATTTATTGTGAATTTACTTATTTTTTTAATTTTTGCATTTTCTTCTGTATTTTCTTTTTTCATAAATGCTATTAAAAGTCCACTTATATATGCAAATATTACTATTATCCATACTATTCTAGCTGATATATCATTTATCGTTTCACTTGAAAATACTTTTGAAATGTTTTTTGATATGTTTGTAAATAAACTTCCAAAAATACTGTCTGCTGATGATAATAGCATAATTATAATTATTATAATTGGTATTACTATTAGCATTGATTTACTTAATTTTTTTATAAATTCTATTTTTTTGTTTTGTGTTTCTTTCTTTTTTTCTATAAATTCATTTATTTGAAAATCTCCAATAAATTCAAATATTACATATACTGGTGTAAATGCTTTTTTTATAATATTTCTTATAAACCTATTTTCTGCTATTTTTCCTTCTGTTGTTTTTTCACACATTAATATTATTAGTGCAAAAATTACTGGTATGTTTAATATTCGAAAAAATGAATTGTTGAAAATAAAATATGTTAGCCCTAATAACATTATTGGAATTGCTATTAACATTCCTTTTTTGTTTTTTATTTTTTCTTTTTCTTTGAAGTTATAGTATATTACTAGTATTGTAATTCCTAAAAATATTGTTACTGATATTCCTAGACTTTTGTTCCAAAAAAGTATTGACTGTATTATACTTAATAATAAACTGCTATATAAGATTTTTTTCATCGTTTTCTCCTTTATATATTTAAAATTTATATAAATTCTTATTTGTTGTTGCTAACAGTTTATATTATCTTTTATTTTTTGTCAATACTTTTTTATCGTTTTTCGATATTCTATATTTATTATATTTTATTACTATCTAGTTTCTTTTTCTCATTTATTAGTAAACCTTTAATTTCTTCTATTGAAAGTTCAGTTATTTCTGAAATTTCTTCTATACTCATTTCTTTGTTTAGAAGTTTTTGGGCCGTTTTAATTTTTTCTTTTTTTATCCCTTTATTTTCTGCCCAATTCATAGAAGTGTTCCAATCTGATTCCCATTTATCTCTTAATTCAACCATTCTTCTCACTTCATCGTCTCCTGTTAAATAGTTCATTTCAACTCTAGCTTGTTTTAAAATTTTATTTTTTTCTTCAGCCATTTTTACTTTCCCCCCCTATCTTCATCATCAATGAAAGCTAACCATTGGTTTAATTTATCATTCATATCTGGATTTGAAGCTCTAAACTTAGGCAATTCTATGTAATAAGCTTTCACTACACTATTTATTTTGTAATCTCTATGTCTATCTAATACAGTTACAGTTTCTGACAAATATTCATCAAATCCTAATAATTCATAATTCTACTTGCATTTCTATATTTACAATGATTCCATCATTTAATATAGCTTGTATGTCTAGTCTTCCGCCTTTTTCAATTTCTCTTAATTTTTCTAAATTAACTTCTTCTTTTATTGTTATATTTGAAATTTCTATTTTTAGTATGGCATTTAGAAAATCAATTAGGAACTTTTTGTTTCCCTCTCTACTAAAAAATGCCTTAAATATTATATCATTTTTTAAATTTAATTTTCTTTTTACTATTGTATTCTTTACTTTTTTTGGCAATAATTTTTCCTCCTTTATTATAACAATTTCTATTGTAAATATCAAGTAATTGTTATAACTTTTTGATAAATATTTTCTATTTAGTTAATATTTGTATATTTTTCTTTTGTACACTAAATAGATTAATACCTCCTTCTTTTTATTTTTTATTTTTGGGTTTTTTGATTTAAATTTTGATTTTTAAATTTTTTTGAATTAAAATAAATATAATAATTAATTGAATTTTAAAAGCTACTAAATTAGCTAAATAGAATAAACTATTTATAACATATTTAATAGCTCTTTGTAAACATTTTTTTATTTTTTACTTATCTTTTCATCGCAAGTTTCGACAAAAAAACTTGTAAATTATGAAACATTTTTGGACTGTCCCCAATGTTTCAAAATTGTTCTAATAATTCATTTTTATCTCTAACTCCAACAAATCTTTTAAATTCTTTTCCATCTTTAAATATGATTAAAGTTGGTATACTCATTACATCATATTTTAATGCTAAATTTTGGTTTTCATCTACATTAATTTTTCCTACTTTTCCTTTTCCTTGTAATTCATTTGCAAGTTCTTCTATAATTGGTAACATCATTTTACAAGGTCCACACCAGTCTGCATAAAAATCTACTAGTACTGGTTCATTTGAATTTAAAACCTCTTTTTCAAAATTTTCAGAATTTAATTTTAATTCCATAAATATTTCCTCCTTTTTATTTTTAAATTTAATTTTATTTATCTTTCAGTTACAATAAATTATTGTTAACTGTATAAATCTTATATAATTATTTTATTCTTTTATTATTTTATTTTCTTATTACTTTACTATTTTGTATTGTTTTTTAATAATTTAATTGCTTGTAGTCCTGCTTTTGTTCCTTCATATACTGCTTTGGATATTTGATATAATCCTCCTGTACAGTCTCCACAAGCATATAGTCCCTTAATTGTAGTTTCCATATTTTCATTTACAACAATTTTGTCTTTATCAATTTTTGCTCCTAGTTTTTTTGCAAATTCTGTACTTCCTGCTACTCCTTGTGCTACAAATATTCCATCTATATTAATTTTGCTATTGTCCTTAAATTTGATTTCTTCTACTTTATTATTTCCACTAACTTCTTTTATCTCTTTATTAATTATATCAATATTTTCTCCTCTATATTCTGGTATATTTTGTCCGTTTGTTAATATTGTTATTGTTTTTACTATATTTTGTAAATCTATTGCTTCTGATATGGCATAGTCCCCATTTCCTATTATTGCGACATTTCTATTTCTGTAGAAAAATCCATCACATATTGCACAATAACTGACACCTTTTCCTTCATATTCTTCTATTTTTTCAATATTGGGCTTGTTCTTTTTGTTTCCAGTTGCTAGTATTACTGATTTTGATTGAAATTCATTATTTAATGTTTGAACTTTAAATATTGTTTGTTTTTCCTTTTTATCATCTTCTATAATTTCAATTTGAATATTTGTAACTTCTTCTTCTAAAGTCTCTACGCCTAAATTTTGAGCTTGTTCTATTCCTATTTTATATAGTTCTTTTCCATTTATACCATTCGGAAAACCATAATAGTTTTCTATATTTGAGGCTTTTTCTAGTGCTGATTTTTCTTTATATATTACTAGTGTTTTTAAATTCGCTCTTTTTGTATATAAACTTGCTGATATCCCAGCTGGTCCAGCTCCTACTATAATTATATCATACATATTTTTCTCCTTAAATTTTATTTTATTATTATTCCTAATAATTTTGATAATTCAATCGCTTGGAACTCATTTACTATCATTCCTTTTAAATCTTCTTTATCTACTGTTATTCCTTCTATATTGCATGTTCTAAAATCTATGTTTTTTAAATTTGTTTTAAACATTTGTGATTTATATAAGTCACTGTCTATAAGTTTTATATTTTTTAGTTTAGACTCTCCTATAGCTGACATTGATAAGTTTACTTCTTGAAATGTTGTTTCTTTTATATTTGCATTTGATAGGTTTGAATATTCTAAATTGCTTTGTTCTATTTTGGTTTTATATATACTTGAATTTATGAAGTTGCATCCTACTAATTTACAGTTTATAAAATTACAGTTTACAAAATTTGATTCACTAAAGTCTGTATTTGAAAAATCACAATTTTGAAATATTGCATTTGTGATATATATATTTATAAATTTGGATTGTATGCATTTGCAATTTTCAAATATACAATTTGTTATTTCAATTTTTTTAATATTGATATTTTCATTGCAGTTTTTGAACTTATATTCTCTTATATCATTTTCACTTGCGTTTTCTTTGTTTATTATTTCTTTTATATTTTCACTTTCTTTATATATCATTATTGTCTCCTCTTTAATTACATCTTATTACTAATTATATATTAAATATATTAAATATTTTAGGTATGAAAATTATTAGTCCTATAATTATTGATGTTATTGCTGCAATTAATACGCTTCCTGCTGATACATCTTTTGCTATTTTTGCTTTTGGATTCTTTTCTAGTGTTATTAAATCTACTGTGTTTTCTATTGCTGTGTTCATTAGTTCTAGTGATATTACAAATCCAAATAGAATTGTACATATTATCCATTCTATTTTATCTATTTTTAGTATTATTCCAAATATTATTACTAATGTCATTATTGTTATATGTATTTTCATGTTTTGTTCTGATTTTATTCCTGTTATTATTCCTTCAATTGCATATTTAAAGCTTTTTATTAGTTTTTTCATTTTTATCACCTAATTTATTTTACTAGAATATTTTTCATTTAGCAATAATAAATTTATTTTTAATTTTATTTTATTTTTAATTTTTAATAGTTACTGTTTAATAATAAACTAAAATATGTATAACAGCTAAATGGCTATTATATAAGTTGGGAATGGATAAAAATAAAAAACCAAATAATCATTTTCTATAATGATTGCTTGGCTTTTAATAATTATTTTTTATTTAATATATAATGCTATACGATAACCAAAATCATATGTTGTTGAATTTGGATAATCACTTGCTCTAAATGATGCTGGTTTTTCATTTCCATTACTTGTACAGCTTCCTCCTCTAAAGAAACGACATCCACCATCTCTATTTTCTCCTTCCATAACCCATTCCGATGCATTTCCTGCCATATCGTATATATTTTTTTCTTTGTATTCTTCATTTGAACCGGTGTTAATTAATTCTGAATTGTTATAATTTCCTTTTTGGCTACTGTTTCTTACATATGATGTTTCTCCACAATTTCCATTTATATAATTTTTATCAAAAAATTGCATAGTTGCATCCCATTGTACTCCATAACACAATGTACTTTTTACACTTGAATATCCTTTTAAATTAGCAAATTCTTTTGAACTTTCTGCTACTCCTCCTGTACCAACAGTCATATTTTTTGAATTTCCCCATGTTACTTGATTATGGACTTTTTTATTCTTCTTTACTAATACTTGCTCATTTTCTTTTGATGTTTCATATCTTCCAATATAAAAACCTTTATTTAGTATTACACTTTGTTTCATTGCTTCATATTCTTCTGTTTCTGTACTATATCCATCAATATATGGTTCTGAATAATTATATGATTCCTTTTCTAACATTTTGCCTGTTTCCATTTGTATACCCCTCTACAGTGTAAAAATCATTAATGTCTGTTACTGGCACCCATACAAATTGATTTCCCTTTGATATAATATTATTCGGGTCAATTTCTGTATCTTGTGGATTATCTGAAATAACTAATCCTTCTGATACCTCTTCACAACCTGGTACTATACAAAATCCTACTGGTATTATAGCTGTTCCATTTTCTTCATATTCCAGATTTTTCCCTGTTATAATTGTTCCAGCATTAGGATAATTTACAACTTTAATTGTTCCTGTTGTTCCAATTTTTATTTTATATTCATCTATCTCTATTGTATGTGGTAAACTTTCGATTGGTAATTTAGTTTTTAAACCATCTACATTTTGTAAGTTGTTGTTTAATTCACTTAGATTAATTTTTCCATCTACATCATAGCTTGCCATAATTACTAATTGTATTTTTTCTTTTACCTCTGCTTCATTTGTTTTTTGTTTTGCTTCTTTTGTTCTTCCAAATAATCCACTTCCTGTTAAACTAGCTATTGAGATTCCTGCTAAAATTAAAAGAATTATTATGGTTATTACTAGTGCTATTAGTGTTATTCCTTTGTTTTTCTTTTGGTTCATTTCTTTAATTTTTCCTCCTTTGTTTTTTTCTTTTATTATATGTCTTATTATTTTAATACTCAATAAAGCGATTACTTTTTTGTAATCGCTTTTTTACATAAGTTTTATTTTATTGTCCTGTCCACTTCACTTCTACTCTTCCATTTGTTGTTGCTCCCCATGGTGCCCCTGATATACTATCTTTTGGCTTTTCTACTATTATTTCTTTTAAATTGATACATTTTGAAAAACATGTACTATCAATACTTGTTACACTACTTGGTATTGTTATTGTTTCTAAACTTTGACAATCATTAAATGCTCTTCCTATTTTAATTACAGTATTTGGAATTACTACATTTGTTATTCCTTTCCTTACAAATGAATCATTTCCTATTTCCTTTACTCCATTGGGTATTGCTAATGAATTTATTTTTCCTACTCCCCCTACTAATTTTACTTTATTTCTATTTTCATCTATACTATATATTACATTATTTTCTTCTATTAAATATGGATTATCTTCATCTATACTAATATTGATTACTTCACTATACAAAAATGTAGTTCCTGCAAGTTCTGATACATTTTTTCCAAGATTTAATGACTTAAGTTTAGTATTAACCAAAGCTTCTGATTGTATTTTCTCTAAACTTGTTGGTAAATTTAATATTGTTAAACTATTTCTCCTAAAAGCTTGACTAGCTATTTCAATTATTCCTTCAGGAATTCTTACCTCTATTTTATTTGTATAATAATAAATTAATTTTGTTTGATTTTTATCATATATTGCATCTGCTGTACTCATATAGTTTCTATTATTACTATCTATTACAATGCTATTTATATTTCTATTATTACTAAAAAAATTTATGTCTATTTCTGTTACATTTTCTGGTATAATTATTTTTTCGATTTTTGGATAACTTGTTAATAATCCAGCTGTTAGTTTATTTATTTTATCTGGTACTTTAAATGTGTTTTCTTGTATTGCACTACTTGAAATATATATCATTTCTGTTTCATCTGAATTCATTAATATTCCATTAGAAAATTTGAAATCAGTATTTCTAATATCTACATTTATATTAACTAATGATTTACAATATGCAAATGGGCTATCTCCTATACTTTCTACATTTTTAGGTATATTTATACTTACTAATTGACCACAACTTGAAAAAGCTTCATTTGATATTTTTGTTACATTTTCAGGTATAATTATATTCTTTAATGAAGTACAATTTACAAAAATACCTGTTGGTATTACTTTTAAATTATTTGATAAATTTATTTCTTCTAATTTTGGGCAATAATTAAATGCACTATTTCCTATATTTAATACTGAATTTGCCATCTTTACTTTATTTAGCTTTGTACAGCTATAAAATGCTGTACTTCCTATCCCTTCTACTCCATCTTCAATTATTACTTCTTCTATTGTTGAATTATGTGAAAAAGCATTATCTCCAATTTTCTTTACACTCCCTGGTATTATTACTCTTTTTATTCCTTCTACATTCGCAAATGCTCCTTTATCTATTTCTGTTACACTTCCTGGTATTACTAATGTCCCGTCTTCTCCCAATAATAGTAAATTTGTATTTGATGACATTAATACTCCATCTACTATGTTCCATGGATTTGGTATTATTCCTATTTCTTGTAACCATTTTACTTCATTTTTATTTTTTGCTACTACATGTATTTCTCCTTTTATTATTTCTACTTTTTTAGCATATTTACTTTTGGATAAACTTGGCATTACATCATAGATGCTTTTATTTTCTTCTTGTTTATTGTTATATACTAAAACATTTTCACTTGCCATTACTCCCTCTTTGGAAAATGTTCCCATTATTTCTGTTTCTTTTTCTATGCAAAATAATTCAAATTCTTCTTTTAATTGGGTCATTTCATATTTTAGTTTTGATTCTTGTCCTCTTGTTATTATTCCATTTTCTCCATTTAATGTATTTATTGAAATTCCTGCTAATATTAGTAAGATTATTATTGTTATTACTAATGCTATTAATGTTATTCCTTTATTTTTATTATTCATTTTATTTTTCCTCTTTCTTCTTTAGTTTTTATATCTATAATTGTATATATTATTATTTCGGAATACAATAAAAGTGATTACTTTTTGTAATCACTTTTTGACATAATATTATAATTAAATTTTTACTCATTTATCTACGAAGATTTATTCTTCACTAATTGAAATTTCATAAATTTCAATTCTTCTTCCAATGGCACCTGAACTGATTCCCCAAGCACTGTAATTATTTGAAATTTGAACTTTTTCAGTTTTTATAGTATCTAAACTTGATGGAATCCATTCTCCATTCCCATTCGTTAAATCAGTAAATACTCCTGAATCATTTATATAACCCATGTAAGGGAAACATGATTCACCTTTCAAAGTAACATTAACAAACTTCCCATAACATTCTGGTGCTATTTCAAAAACATGATAACCAAAACTGTAACTAGCTGAAGTACTTGAATCCCTATCATATGTTGCAAGTTGTAAAGCGTCTCCATTGCTACACTCTATATTACTATCATAATAGTAATTTCCATCACTATCTATACAATTCATCATGCCATTTAAAGTTAAAATTGGATAATTTAGTACACTACTTTTTGTAGCCACTTCTTTAGGTCCATCATAAATATAATTATTTGCTTTATCATATGCAACTACATAAATTATATAGTATACTCCTTGTTCTAGTTCTGTTACTTCATATTCACCATTGGATGATTCGTATTTTAAATAATCTGTTTCTGTTGCTCCCTCATATTTTGTTTTCTCTATTACATAATATTCATATTTGGCTATTCCACTTTCATTATCTTCTGCTTGTGATTTTATCTTAAATCCTTTTGTTTTTATTTCAGTAATATCTACTTTAATGTTTTTTGGATTTACTTTATCTATATTCTGTATGTTTAACGGCTTTGTTCTTGTTTCTCCTGCACTGTCTGTTACTGTTACTTGATATTCTTTGTTTTCTGTTATTGTAAATGTTCCATCTTCATTTCTTGTTAGTCCATTTACTTCTATGTTTGTTATACTTCCGTTTGTTGATTTTGCATTTATTGTTAATGTTATATTTCCATTTGTGTATCCTTTTGGTGTTAATGTATAGTAAAAGCTTATTCCTTTTATTGGGTCTCCTACTGTTACCTTTAGATTACTGTCTATTGTATATTCATATCCTTTATATTCTCCATTTATCTCAGTATCATTTAATATTGCTGTTATTCCTTCTAGCTTATTTGCTAATTGTCCATCTTCTCCTGCTAAGCTTTCTAATGTTACATTATTTCCTTTTGATATTTCCTCTATTTGTATATCCATTATTGTCATTTCTATTTCTTCTTTTATTTGGGCTTGTTCTGATTTTTCTTTTGATTCTTTTGCTCTTCCAAATAATCCACTTCCTGTTAAACTAGCTATTGAGATTCCTGCTAAAATTAAAAGAATTATTATGGTTATTACTAGTGCTATTAGTGTTATTCCTTTGTTTTTCTTGTAAAATTTCATTTTTTCTCCTTCTTTTGTTTATTTTTTCCTATTTATTATATTTTATGCTTTTTTCATAATATATAATGTATTTTATCAAATTATATATTTAATAAAATTTAATGTCAACATTCTATGACAAAAATTTCGTTCTTTTTTCATATTTATTATACTATAATAATTTTACAAGAACGAATAAGTTAAAAGGAGTTTTCTATATGATTCGTAAATATAGACAATTAAAAAAACTTTCTCAGGAAGAGTTGGCTGAAGAAATAAATATTAGTTGGAGACAACTTCAGCGAATTGAACAGAATGAAGAGAAAACACGAATTACAACTTTCAAAAAAATAGTAAAAGTATTAAATATTCCTGATAATGAAATAATAGAGTTTTTAAAAAAATAAAAGATAATATACTGAAAATTTATAGTATATTATCTTTTATTATATTTAATTTTAGAATTCCAATTTATTATATCTTTTATTTACTATATTCCAATTAACTATATTCCAAAAAGCATTTATATAATCTGGTCTTTTGGTATGATACTGTAAATAATACGAATGTTCCCACATATCTAAAACTAGTAATGGTTCACATCCCCATAATGTTAAATTTTGATGTTTTTCACATTGTAAAATTTCTAATTTTTTAAATTCTGGAACATATACTAATAAACACCATCCGTGATGCTTCAACTACTTTTGCCGCTTCTGTAAATTGATTTTTAAATTTGTCAAAGCTTCCAAAATCTTTTGCAATTTGTTCCATCAAATTTACATTAGGGCTAGTTGGTATAGCTGGGCCCATATTTTCAAAAAATAGTTTATGCAATATAGCTCCAGACCCTTGAAAACTTAAATCTCTTTCTAGACATTTTATATTTTCAAAATTATTATCTTGTCTTGCCAATTTTAATTTTTCTTCTATCTTATTTGTATTATCAACATAACCTTTATATAAGATATTGTAATGTAAGTCTAATGTTTCTTTAGAATAGTATGGTTCTAAAGCATCTAGTGGATATGGTAATTCAATCATTTTTACCAAATTCAACACACCTCCTATTAATACTATTTTATTAACAAATTTTATATTTATACAATATCTTTAAAAATTATTCTTATCCTTTCTTTATTTAAAAACTGTTTTTTTGCTCCGTCCCCAAAAACAGTTTTTAAATAACATATAATAATATACAAAAGAATTGTAATATGCTTCCTAATACTATAAATAAATGGAATATTGAGTGCATATATTTCTTCTTTTTTCCAACTCCATATAATACTGCTCCAACTGTATATGCTATACCTCCTGTTACTAATAGGATAACTCCTGGTATTCCTAATAATTTTGGTAATAAATTTGCAGTGAATATAATACACCAGCCCATTCCTAAATAGCATATCATTGAAAATATTTTGTATTTTTTTATGTCTATAGAGTTTAACACTATTCCTAAAATTGCCATTCCCCATATAATTCCAAAAATTGTCCATCCTAATGTTACATTGTGTTCTCTAAATGTTACTAAACAAAATGGTGTATATGAGCCTGCTATTAATAAAAATATTGAACAATGGTCTAAAACTTGGAAAACTTTTTTAGCTTTTCCTTGTGGCTTTAATCCATGGTATATACTTGACATTGTATATAAAAGAATCATCATTGTGCCATATATTATAGAGCTTACAACAGCATATCCATTTTTATGTATTGCTGAAAAAACAACACATAATACTAATGCTACTAATCCAAATGATGCTCCTACTATATGTGATGTCATATTAAATATTTCTTCTCCCTTTGTGTATATTGGTAATATTCTGTCTTTTAATTTTGTTCTTGTCATCTTATTCTCCTTTTTTATTTTATTCAAAACTTCTAATTTTGTTTTACTTACATATTATACCATTTTTTAATCAAAAAAACACACATTTATAAAAAAATCTTTAATTATATATTTCTTATATATAATACTTTTTTATTATTGAGTAGTTCAAAACAACATATTATAAAAATTTTTTTAAATTTTCTTCCTATTTTCAACAAAATGTGATACAATACACATTAGTAAAAATATTATCAAAAGAAAAATTAGGAGGATTAGAGATGGAATTTAATAAATGTAGTAGATGTGGAAATTTTTATGTATCAAATAATGATGTATGTCCTAAGTGTCAAACTAAAGACACATTGGAATTTGAAACATTTAAAACATATATAGAGGAAAATGGTATAATTCGTAATTTAGATATTTTATCTAGTGAGACTGGAATAAGTGTTAAAAACTTAAACAGATTTTTAGATTATACTGGTTATAATAATTTGACTAATGATTCTAAAAATATAAAATTGTAAAAATAAAAATGCGAAATTATATTTCGCAGTTTTACTTTTATGAAGTTTAATTTATAAGAAAGGATGTTTTTTGAATGGCAAATGTTTTTGATATTTTAGAGGAAAGAGGATATGTTGAACAAATGACTCATCCAAAAGAAATAAAAGAACTTTTTGGTAAAGAAAGTGTTCCCTTTTATATTGGAATAGACCCAACTGCTGATAGTCTTCATGTTGGTCATTTTGTTTCTTTAATGGTTGCAAGTCATATGCAAAAATGTGGGCATAAACCTATTATATTAGTTGGTGGAGGTACTGCTACAATTGGTGACCCTTCTGGTAAAACTGATATGAGAAAAATGTTGACTAGAGAAACTATAAATCATAATGTTGAATGTATAAAGAAACAAATTGAAAAATTTGTAAGTTTTGATGGTGAAAATGCTGCTATTATTGTTAATAATGCTGATTGGCTTTTAGATTTAAAATTTATTGATTTTATGAGAGATATTGGTAGTCTTTTCTCTGTTAATAAAATGCTTGCTGCTGAGTGTTATAAACAGAGATTAGAAACTGGATTAACTTTTTTTGAAATGAGTTATATGCTTATGCAGTCTTATGACTTTTTATATTTATATGAAAAATATGGTTGTAAATTACAAATGGGTGGAAATGACCAATGGTCTAATATTATTGGTGGTGTTGACCTAATTAGAAAAATTGGAAAAGATGATTCTTTTGGTTTAACATTTAAACTTCTTACAACAAAAGAAGGTAAAAAAATGGGTAAAACTGAAAAAGGTGCTTTGTGGTTAGATCCTGCAAAAACTTCACCATATGAGTTTTATCAATATTGGAGAAATATTGAAGATGAAAGTGTTGAAAATGTTATGAAATTGTTAACATTTTTGCCTATGGAAAATATAAATGAACTTTCTTCTTTGAAAGATGAACATATAAATGATGCAAAAAAAATTGTTGCTTTTGAAATTACAAAATTGGTTCATGGTGAAGATGAGGCTAAAAAGGCTGAAGATGCTTCTAATGCTCTATTCTCAGGAACTGGTAATTTAGATAGTATGCCTACTGTTGATTTAAATGGTAATAGATTTATTTCTATAGTTGATGCAATTGTTTTATCAGGTATTGCTCCATCAAAAGGTCAAGCTAGAACTTTAGTTACTCAAGGTGGTATTTCTTTAAATGATGAAAAAATTACTGATATTGGATATGTTCTTTCTGATAGAGATTTTTCTGATGGATATGCTATTTTGAAAAAAGGTAAAAAGATATTTTATAAATTGGTTTAAAAAGAAAAAATGGATTAGCTTTTGCTTTTCCATTTATTTATTTTATGAATATTCTTATAATGCTTTTTTGACACTATTATACTGATTATCTATTGTAGTTTACAATTCTAAGTATTAGGAATTATAGTTTTAACTGATTATCTATTTTTTATTGATTTCTCTTATTTATTAAATCCAAAAAGCACTGGTAATATCAGTGCTTTCTTACATTTAATAATTATTTGTCTCATCTACTACTTCATTTACTGAATTCGATATTGTATTATTTACATCTTCTTCCTTTTTCTTATCTTCTTTAGCTTTTTCTTGTTCTAAAGAATTAATTAGACTTTGTAATTTTTTAATATCTGTTCCCATAAGTTCCCAGTCATTATTACTAGTAGATTCTGATAAATTTTTATTTGCTTTTACTATTGCATCTATTAGTCCATTTATATCTTCAGTATTTTCTACTTCAATATTTGATGCTTCTTTTGATAATAAGTTTCTTAGTGCTTCTCCTAAATTATTTCCAATTGCAACTTTATTTCCTGAGGCTACTACTATCTTTTTCAATGTTGGTATTTTTGATTCTTCATTTAGCATTGTTTGATATATTGATTCTACATATAATAATGTATTATTTATAGGTACTACTACCATATCTTTCGTAACTCTTGTTCCTGTTGTATTTAGGCTTTTTATTTCTGATGAGATTAGTTCATCTTGTTCAATTTGATTGTCTAATTGCATTGGTCCTAATATATTGCTGTCTTGCGAAAATTTGTATAATTTTAATTTATTTGTATTTCCCTCTGTTGTTCCAACTAAATATGATATTAGGTTTTGTTTTGCATCTGGTGTATATGTTTGTATTAATCCTATATCTATTTTATCTTCATTATTTATCATTGTATAATATGGTTTTAAATATATTCCTGAAGATTTTGAAATAATAGTTGTGTTATATTTAGCAAAATCCCATAGGTCATCTGTTCTATATAATACATCTGGTTTTACATTATGATATACTTTTAAAAGTTCTGCTTGTACATTATATAAGTATTCTGGATATACAAAATGTTCAGATATATCTTTTGGTATTTCTGTATTTATATCTTCAAATAATGTTGGATAAATATTTCTATACGCCATAGCAATTGGGTCTGTTTTATCTGTTACATAAAATTTCATTGTACCATCATAACTATCTATTGTTACTTTTACAGAGTTTCTAATATAATTTATCTTTTCTTTAATTCCATCATGTTCTATTGATGTGTATTGTGAATATGGATATTCACTTGAAACTGTATATGCATCTAATACCCATACTATTCTTCCATCTTCTGTAACAACTGTATATGGATTTTCATCATATATTAAATATGGCATTACTTGTTTTGCTCTTTTTATAATATTTCTATTTATTAATATTTTGCTATCTTTTGTTACTTCTGTTGAGAATGCAAGTTTTAAATCTCCTGTTTTTATTCCTAATATTAGTCTATCTATAAAGTCAAGTTGCAAACCTGCTTTTCCTTCATATGTTGATGTGTGTTCTAGTCCGTCTTCATCTGTATAATCATATTCTTGTTTATTTTTTGCATTTGTTGCTATTGTGTCATTAGTTTCTAGTCCAAAATAAATTTTAGGTTGTTTTGTTCCTAATTTGTCATCTTTTCCAGATACATCTTTTTGTATGTAATTTATATTTCCTGCTTCTGTAATGTCTGTTGCTGATATTACTATTTGTCCTATTCCATGTGTATATTCATATGTTTTATTGTTGTATGTTCTTCCTGAATTTGCTATTTCTCTATTTGCTATATATACTAGTTTATCTTCCCCATTTATTTTATATTTAGCAAGATTAGCATTTCTGTATGAGTAATATCCTGTTCCTGTTTGGCTATCTTCTAATGATTTTAATACTATGTCATTGTTTACAACTTTTGTATTGTTTATTATAGTATAGTTTTCATTTACTTCTTGTTGTGTTATTGTTCCTGTATTCTCTAAATTTTCTTCTTCTATGTCAATATTGTAAGCGTTTTTTGTATATTTTATGTTGTAATCTAGATATTCTTTTTCTTTGTCTAGTGTATTTGAGTTTACAAATATTAAATTGAAGGTGACTATTACTATAAACATTCCTACTAAATATCCTGGAATTACAATTAAGTTTTTAAGTACTTTTGAAGTGTTGTTTTGTTTAAATCCTTTTGCTGCTCTTATTACTGATATAACAATAACTACTGAGAATATTAAATATCCCCATCTTTGGATTATATTATCTGTATACCCTGCTCCTATTATATCTATATTTTGTGTAGAGTCTGCATTGTTTTTTATTGTTAGCATTTTATTTAGTGTTATATTTGTTGTATTTATTGCTGTATATAATGCAATTCCTAAAACAATTAATATAACATTTCTTATCATCTTTTTTATTAATAAACTTTCTCTTAGCATTTTTCCGTCTACACCATCAAAATGTTTATTAAATACTATTACATAGTATATGGCCATGTATGCTGTTAATCCAATAAATATACCTATAAAGTATCCTAACAATGTCTCTACTAAAGGTTTTTGGAACATGTAAAAAGAAATATCTAAATTGAAAATTGGATCACTTATTCCAAATGATGCGTTACTTATACATAATAATATTTTTTTCATTAATATATTAGACATTAATGTACTTATAATTACTGAGAAAACAAATGCTATTGATTTATTTAGTAATTTGGGCATTTCTTTCTTTTCTTTTTCAAAAAACTTTTTTAGTCCTTTTTTTATTCCTCTATTTGTTAAATAAATTGTAAAATATAAAATTATAAAATTAATTCCAAAAATTGTGTATTTATATTTTAAATTTGTTAAAAATGCTTGTACGTAATTTTCTCCTAATTCTTTGTATTGCAAATATGCTCCTCTTAAGTTTATAAAACTACCTATTGCAAATAATATTATAAATAACAATACTATAATTATTCTTGTCTTACTTTTCTTATTTTCCATTTTTGCCTCCTTTTTAAAGTCTGTCCAAGATGGACATTAAATTATTGCTTTTACAAAATCTTCTGAGTTAAATATTTCCATGTCATCTATTTGTTCTCCTACTCCTATAAACTTTACAGGGATTTTGTTTTCTTCTACAATTCCTATTACTACTCCACCTTTTGCTGTTCCATCTAGTTTTGTAAGTACTATTCCAGTTATATCCGCTTCTTGTTTAAATGCTTTTACTTGTGATATTGCATTTTGTCCTGTTGTTCCATCTATTACTAATAGTACTTCTTTATCTGCTTCTGGCATTTCTTTGTTTATTACTTTTTGTATTTTATTTAATTCATCCATTAGATATTTTTTATTGTGTAGTCTTCCTGCAGTGTCTACTATTAATATATCTGCTTGTGTTTCTTTTGTTTTTTTAATTGCATCATATACTACTGATGCTGGGTCTACTCCTTCTTCTCTTTTTACTATGTCTGCTCCTGCTCTTTTTGCCCAGATTTCTAGTTGTTCTACTGCTGCTGCTCTAAATGTGTCTGCTGCTGCAACTACTACTTTTTTTCCGTCTTGTGCTAGTCTATTTGCCATTTTTCCTATTGATGTTGTTTTTCCTACTCCATTTACTCCTACTACTAGTATTACTGATGGTTTTGTATCTAATTTTAGGCTTATATCTGTTATATCTAATATCTTTTTCATTTCTTCTCTTAAGGCTTGTTTTACTTGTTCTTCGTCTTGTATTTTTTCTTTTTTTATTCTTTCTCTTAAATTTGATATTATTTTTATTGATGTGTCCATTCCTATGTCTGACATTATTAGTACTTCTTCTAGTTCATCTAAAAAGTCTTCGTCTACTTTTCTGAAGTTGCTAAATACATTATTTATTTTTTCATCAAATGATGTTTTTGTTTTGTTTAAACCGTTTTTTAGTTTATCAAAAAATCCCATATTAATTTTCCTCCTATTTTATATTAATTATTGTCAAAATCACTTAATTCTTGATATCTATAATAGTCAATTGGTGTTCCTTCAAGTGTATCTAGTTCAATCTCAAATAGACTTTCTAATACTTCTGGATTTAGTCCACTATTTATAAGTTTTTTAGAAATCGTAGAATCAATATAATTTTGTGTTATAAATTTTACATGTTCATAAAAACCATATAATGATATATGTGAATAATAGTATCCACTCTCTGCAAATGCAATGTATGGAAAATTAGCTGGTATCCACATTTGGGTTATATCACAATAATTATCATTATTTACTGATCTTGTAATAGATGGATATTTATTATGATATGTTTTTGGAACAATTTGAAAGATTTCATTATAATGATATATTAATTCTGATAACTCATTATAAGATAATCCAAATACTTTTCTAGATAATTCTTTTTCTATATTTTCATATTTACTGCAATAAATTCCATATGGGTTGTTATTTGTAGATGGAAGTTGCATATATGATGGAATTTTTTTGTATTTCTCTTTTTCATAAAAACTGTTTTCTTCATTTATGAATTTTTTATCGTTTAAAATTATTCCATTTTTTATTCTAAAATATCCTCTTAAATATTTTTTCGCCTCAGATGGCTTAGCTTCTTTTAGATAATATGGATATGAACGTAATACAAATCTATTGTTGTCAATTATTCCATAATAACAATAAACTTCATCGTATTTATCAATATATAATGCTGGAAATCTTTCTGGTAAAAGAATGTCTTTATACATTATTTCCTCTTCTTTTATTGTTTCATATAAGTTTCCCATATGAATATCTCCTCATAATTTTATTACTGGGGCTATTATAAAACAGATATGCAAAAATTTAGTTCAGCCCTCTTATATAGTTCAATTTATTCTCTTTACTTTAACATAAAATTTTTAATTTATCAACACTTTTAACTTAAATAATAAGAAAATCACACCTAGTTAAATAGTGATTTTTTTGGGATTTTTTAAAAAATGTGCTAATTTTGTCTATGCAGTAAAATATAATATAAGGTGTATAAAATTGATATCATAATTTATACACCTTACTTTTCTATTATCTTTCTGTAGAATCTTCATAAGTATTTTCTATATCTATATTCTTAGTCATTATGGATGGTTCGTCAATATCTCCTAAAATAAAAGCATTTCTATGGTTGGCAGTCTCCTGTTTAAGCATTTGTGTTAATTCTGGTGTAGAACAATAAATTCTTTTTAATTCTTGACTAAAGGCTACTTTATTAAAATTTGGAGCTCTTAAAATATTTTTTAAACTTTCATGTTTTTCCAAATCTAGTGTTGATGGACACCATGTTAAATCAATTTTATCACCAAATACTTTTTTAAATTGTCTCATTGCTCTACTTCCATGTGTACATGTTGTTACAATTATTGCTGATTTGATTTTCATACCTGTTGTTAGTTCTTCTTCAAAAATATTTTTACAAAATTCTGCATTTTCTTGTGTGCTTGTTGACATTGCCTCTGTTAAAACGTCTTCTGGTTTTACCCCAATTTCGTTAAGAAATTCTTCTGTTAGTATTGATGTATGTTGTTGATAATTTTGCTATTATTCATATATTCTTCTGATATAGGCTTCATATAACCCTTTATGTCTCTATTGTTTGCTATTCCTCCTGTAAATATTATTTTTTTACTATTCCTAATCTATATAATTCAAAAGCTTTAATAGCTATTTCTCTAGTAGTAATTTCTATTTCTAAATAATTTTTTAATACTATATTCTTGAGATTCTTATCAAATTCAAATACAGCATATATATCATCAAATGAAACATTTTTCTTTATATTTAGCACATGATTTCAAAAAACCTTTAAATATCTTATTAATATTTTCATCTTTTTTATATAAATCTTCTGGATGAAATCTTAATCCTATATAAAATTCTTTATTTTTTGACTCAATAACATCTGGATAACCATCTTCACAAAAAGCCACTTTTTCTAATTTGGGACAAGTATCTATAGAATTAGCATGTAAAGAATTTACCATTATTTCATCTTTATTAACTAATTTATAAAATTTAGAATTTTTATCTATTTTAATACTATGTACATAATCTCTTGAAATATTATGTTTCTCTGGATTAGGTATTTTAAATGATGTCCCCCCTAATGCCTTTGCAATAGCATTTTGTCCAGCACAAATTCCTAATATAGGTATATCATTATCATAGCAATACTTTGCAATAATAAACTCGTAATTATCCATTTCTCGTCCACCTTGTAAAATAATACCATCACATAATTGAATTTGAGAAAACAAATCATCTTTCTCTTTTTCAGTTAAATCATCTTCCCATACATTATCATTACCTTTATAATGAATTTCATATTGAGTAGGTAAAATTCCTATAGCAATAGCACCATTATCAAATATAGCTTGTTTTGTAGCATCAGTCACATAACTTTTTCTACATCCAGTATTTGAGGGATTATGTTTTGAAATTATACCAACAATTATTTTTTCTTTCATTAAATCAATCCTTTCTAATTGTAATAATACTACTAATATTTCTTGTTCAAGTTTTATAGCATTCAAACTACAATCCTATTCAATTATCTTTTAATCTTGTTTTTCTTCTTTACAATGCTAATCATACCACGCCATTCTTTCTTTTTCAATACTTTTGCCTGGTGTGACGATTTTACTTAATGGAGCGATATTCTTACAAGTTACGAACTCTCTTGTTCTCTTTCTAAAGGTATTATATATAATTTATTGTTGAATTTCAATAGAAATATAGAAAATATTGTTCTTTTATAGTATAATATTTTCAAATTTAGACTTTAATTTATAGGTGGTGATTATATATAATGGATGAACAACTAAAGGATAAAATATATAAAATATTAAATGAATTGCCAGATGAAAATTCATGGCTTGACTATAAGGAAATTCCTTACGAAAAAAATAAAAGAGCAGATTTTATTATAGATTTATGTGGCTTTTTAAATTCAAAAGAAAGTCATGGAAAAGATAAATTTATTATATTTGGAATTAGAAATAAAACAAAGGAAACATTTGGTATAAAATCAAAACCAATGCAAGATGATGAGTATTATCAACAATTAGCAGATATTATACAACCCAGACCATCTATTGAAACAGGTACTATCAATTTTAAAATAAAAAATAATGAAATATTGTTTGGATATATTTGGATACCAAAAGAAAATAATAATAGAGTATATTCAATAGCTAAAACTTATCCAGAAATAAAAAGAGGACAAAAAGAATCAATTAGTGACGAAATAAAATCTATAGTATATGCTTCTACATCATATATTAGAAAGGGAAGTTGCAATTATCCATTATCAGAATATGACCGACGTGAAATATATGAAATGGATAGAGAAAATAGTATTAATATTACCACAATGCCACCAATATATTATAATCTTAATACTTCAGGTGAAAATGATAAGATATTAAAAGCCTCAATTATCTTTGGTGGGTGGGATGAAGAAAATGAAAATGATAAAAATGTTATAAGTAATTTTATTGGCAAACCATACGAAGAATGGATTTTACTACTAAGAACAATGCTTAAAGATGAAAATAACATTTTAGAATTTAAAAATAATAAATGGAAAATAAAGAATAGAGACTATAGTATAAAAAAGTATGCACCATATTTTTTTAAAGATGAATTGGACTTATTTAAAACATTTGCTATAAATATTCTTTCAGAGAGAAATCCAAAATTTGATTTAGAATCAGACAAAAGATTTATGGCAAATATTTATAAAAAGAATACAAAATATTCGGAGTTTCTTAGAAAATCTGTTGCTGAAGTTCTGCCGATTATAACATCAAATTATAAGGAATTTAAAAATTGTAAAAATGATGCTGCTAATTTACCTTTAATTGTTGTTAGAAAGGTTTTAGAAAATAACGATTGGGAAATCTGGGCAAGCATAGATAAACTTTTACCTTTATTAGCAGAAGCTGCTCCTGAAGAATTTCTAAATCAACTAGAAGATAAACTAATAAATAATGTTGAAACAATTAGAAAAATGTTTAGCGAAAATGAGTATTATGTTAGTACTTATAATTATTCTACTGGGTTATATTGGGCTTTAGAATTAATTGCATGGGAATCTAGAAACTTGATTGAAGTATGTATGCTACTATGTAAAATATCGGCTTTTGATAAAAAAGCCATAGAATATATAGCGAATATTATACTACCATGGTATCCTCAAACAAAAGCACCTATTGAAAATAGAATGTTGGTAGTTAAAAATATATTAAAAGAGAGTCCAGATACTGGGTGGGAACTTTTAAAAAACTTAATGCCTGGTAAAATAACCATAGCAATGCCATCTTACAAACCAAAATGGAACAATACTATTGAAGAAAATGAAAATAAGGTTATTCAAAGTGATTATTGGGAACAAATCAATACATATATTGATTTAGCAATTACTAATTCCAAAACAAATACTAAAAAATTATGTGATTTAATTGATATAATTGATAATGTTCCAAAAGATTTGTTTAATAAATTAATTAACAAATTATCTAGTACTGAAATTAAAAAAATTAATGAGAACAGAAAATTTGTTATTTGGAATCATCTAGAGGACTTAATTATATGGCATAAAAGGACTGAAAAGTCTAAAAATTCATTACCAGAGGAAGCAATAAACAAACTTGAATTACTATCATCTGATTTAAAGCCTAATAGCATACTGATATTTGCCAAAAGATATTTTAGAAAAGATACATGGCACTTAATAGATGACAGAACAGATTATACAATTGGTGAGAAAAAATTACATGAACTGCAAATAAAATTAGTACAAGACATAATATCATTAGGAGATGAAAAAATTATTAATTTTTCTAAAACTGTTGAAGATTCGTATATAGTTGGGGTTTGTGTGGCTGAACTTAAGGCTGAAAAACAATTAGAAAAACAAATACTTAATTGCTTAGAAAATAAAAATGCTAATTTAATAGAATTTAGTAAAGGATATGTGTATAAACAGTTTTCTTTAAAGGGTTATCCTTGGATAAATGAATTAGGTATTTCAGATTGGAATAAACTTAAAAGAATGAATTTGCTATTAGTATTACCATGTACTAGAGAAACCTTTAACTTAGTTGAAGAGGTAATTGAAAAAAATGAATCTGATTATTGGAAAAAAGTAGATATAAGATTCGTAACAAATATTGAAGAATTAAATTATGCTATAGAAAAATTATTATGTGTTGGACGACCTGATAGAGCATTGTGGATATTAACATCAATGATTCATGAAGATAAAAATTGTGATTATAATAAAGAGCTTGCCATAAAATGCTTAAAAGAAATGCTCCATTATCAAGAAAAAATTAATAATATGGAATCATATGATATTACTCAAGTAATTAGCAATTTACAAGAATCTAATGTTTCAAAAGACGAATTGTTTAATATTGAGTGGATATATTTACCATTATTAAATGGTGAAGAATATCGTCCTAAGACTATTGAACAGGCTCTTGCTAACGATCCAAGTGTATATAATGACATATTATGCCTTGCCTATAAGCCACACTCATTAGAGACAAATCCTCAAAAAGTAGATGAAAAAGTTGCAATTAATGCATATAGATTATTAGAACAATGGAATTTAGTACCAGGTCTCGAGAATGGCATAATAAATAAAAAGAAATTAAATATCTGGTATAACCAGATGGTAGAAATCTGTACAGAATCAGATAGACTTGAAGTCGCATTATCTAACTTTGGAAAAGTTCTATTTCATTCACCAAAAAATAAAGATGGATTTTGGATTGATAAAAATGTGGCAGAGATTTTAAACATGGAAAATGCAGATATAATAAGAAATGGATTTCATATTGAAGCTTATAATTCTCTTGGTGTTATAAATTATGATTCTGAAGGAAGTGTTTTTGAAAGTAAAGCATTAGAATATAATCAGAAAGCAGAAGAATCTGACAAAGAAGGATTCTATAGACTAGCAAAAGAAATGCGAAAACTAGCAAATACATATAAGTATAAAGCTGAAAATACAAGAGAGCATTACTTTGATTATGAATAAAAAAGGAGAAAACTAGCAATGGAAATTATTAAAACTATAGATTTATGGACAGAACAACACAATAACCATTATGAATGTTTTAATGGCGCTTTTGTAGATGGATTTGAAAATAATAAAGCTCCATTTGATACATATAAAATTATTAAAAATTGTAATTGTATAATAACAGTTAATAATCCAGATGTTAATATTAACAACAAGCATAATGCTATTATTTTTTATAAAAATAGTAGACCAGTTAGATTAGTTGTTATAAATAAAAATACAGATATTGATAAATGCATAAAAGTAGCACTAGAGCAATATTTTGAAAATTCTATATTGAAAGATTACTATGTCAAATATAATATAAAGTCATCTATTATAGATATGAAAGAAGAATCAATTTTTAAAATAACTGATAACACTAAAGTAGAAACAGATGTAGGATCTTGTGATAGATGGAAACTTTTATATAATATGCTAAAAGGTAGCTATACAGAAAGTAATACTTCTTATGGAAATTTTGAAAGTGATAGATATGAATTTATGCCTAATTTGTTTATAAAATATGAACTTAATACAGACACTGAAAAGTTTGAAATAGAGCATAAATGTGCGTTTATAAATACTTTAAAGACTAGATTAATACCTATACAAGAGAATTCACCATTAACTAAATAAGTTTGAAAGGAATTTGTTGATATGTTAGAAGAATTTTATGAGAGAATAAGTCTTAAATCAGAATTATCTGATTTATCAAAAATGATATGTGAAAAATATAATTTAGGTCAATATATATCAGAAGAAATCATATTAGTAGGATATGAAGATTTTAACTTTATATTGACGACTGATATTGGCAAATTTTGTGTAAAAGTATTTAACAAAGAAAGAACTTATGAGGATGTAAAAAAGTATATTGATAGAATAGAATTAGCAAATTCACTTAATATTAATACTCCAAAAGTATATAATTGTGATAATAGTACATTATGCGAAATAGTATTGAATGATACAAAGTTTAGATTATGCGTATTTCAATATATAGATGGAAAGAGTTTTTATGATTTAAACGAAATACCAACTGAAACAGAAATTAAAAATATTATTGAGCAAATGGCTCATATTCATAATGCAAAATTAGAATCTGATTTCATCTATGATAAATGGACAATAACAAATTTTGTAAAGGAGTATGCAGAAAAAGGAAAATATTTAGATAATAAATACAATAAAATTTTTGAGTCTTTAGTCCATAAAATTGCAAGTGTAAAATTTGAAGAACTACCTACATCTTTTGTTCATGGGGATATTATTAGTTCAAATGTTATGAAAGATAGCCGTCATAAACTATGGATTATAGATTTTGCAGTATCTAACTATTTACCTAGAATTGTTGATTTAGCTGTAACTTCTTGTAATTTATGTCTAAATCCTGAAAGTATTGATAAAACAATAGAAAGTACAAAAATGATATTAGCTGAATATCAAAAGTATAATAAATTGACTGATTATGAATTAGTATGTTTTCCGCTATTTTACGATCTTGCTAATGCAATGGGAATACTACAAATTAGTTATTTAAATAGTCTTGGAGAAACATCAGAAGAAGATGCTTTTTGGCTATCTGAAAGTGAAAAAGGATTAAGTTTTAGTACGCCTGATTTTTGGAAAAATATTCTTTAATATATAATTATTAAAAGAAGACAATATTACAATTATAACCAATTGCATTATTGTCTTTTTATGTATTTACAAATTTATAATTTTTTCTATAATTTCTATATCTTCAATTTTATTGATTGCAAAACATTTTTTGCCTAAATCCTTTATAGAAGCTCCTAGATGGTACATTTCTTTATTGTCTATTACAATAAATCTATCGTGAAATTTATTAGTTTTAGCAACTTTAAGAATAGGATATTCTTTATTGAATTTTTTTATATCTAAATTTTCAATATTACTTTTGTCAGATGTTAGGATAACAACTTCTACATTGCTTTTCTTTTTAGCTAACATTTTCAAAACACTATCATCAATATAATTATCTATAATTAAGATTTTCTTATTTGCTTTTTTAATAATATCTATTATTATGCTATATGCATCATATATTTGACCATCAAAAAATATTCTTTGTTTGATATTTTCTTCCAGTTGAAGTTGATTAAAGACTTCGTCAAATTTTTTATCATGTTCTAATAATTTATGTTCTACACTAGTCAGTCTTTCAAATACTTGTCCATTAATCATTAAAAATTTTCGCATTTCAATAAATGCTTTCATAATATTTACACTAACACTTACTGCGATATCACTTTTTAACAAAGCTGATAACATTGCTATACCTTGTTCAGTAAATACATAAGGTATATATTTTCTATGTTGTCCTCTTCCATTTTCGTTTAAGGTGACAAATTGGCACCTTAAAGATTCAAATTCATTTTCATTCAATTGAAAACAAAATTCTTCTGGAAATCGCTCTATATTTCTTTTTACCACACGATTTACATATTTAGTCTCACAATGGTATATATTTGCCACATCACTATCTAGCATAACCTGTTTACCTCTTATTGTGTATATTAAGTTTTTTATATCTTCGATAGTCAATTCATTTTGAATTGCCAATTTATTTTCTTCCATGATTTCACATCCTTTTCTTACTCTATACATTCTAAAACATTTGTTCTTCAATGTCAAGACTTTTACAATTTTTAATATTAAAATTTATACTATTGAAAAGATACAATGCAACTTTATTTTGCTGTGCTGAATCCATTTCCATAATTTTAGAGGAAACAAAAATTGTATAAGGATAGTTTGCAAAGTTAACAGTAGTAGTTCTGTATTCTATATTAATTCCTTTTAGCAAGTTATCAAAATATTTATACATTTCTTTTTTATCATATTCTAAATTAGTATGACTGTAATTATCACACATACATATTGCTAATCTTAATTTATTTTCTACATCCATATCTTTTATTATATCTATTACATAATTTAATTTTTCATCATTCATATTTTTTAGTTCCTTTCAATTTTTACTTTTTGGGGTATGGGCTGTAAAACCCATATTGAAATTTGTGCAAGAGTACAAATTCATTGCTTGCTGGGACACAAATTTTGCATTTGGCGTATACACAAATGCAGTGCTTGCTGGGACAAGGATTTGCAAATTCCAAAATATTGCATTTTTTCTTGTGCCATTTTTGACTTCATTTTTATAAAAATTCTGATGGGATCCTTGGTATTAATGTTAAGTAATCTACTATATTTTCGTTTTCAATATAAGGACAATTTATAATTCCACCATCATAAAAGTTTTGTTTTAGTAGTTCATTATATATTACTAAAGTAGCATTATCGTACTCGTTATTTGCAATTTTTGTATTAGAAAACACAAAATAATCTTCTTGTAATTTTTCTAATTCTTGTTTGTTAATTGCTTCTTTATAATGAAATCCAACATTATTATTTTTCAGTATTTCATATAAATAATTGATGTAGTCTGTACTAATTTTTGATATAAATTCTTCTGTGAATTTTATATTTGTTATTTCAATATTGTAGTTTTTATCTCTTTTAATTTCGATGCAATCTATTAACCTTTTAATCAATTCTTTCTTTGATTTTCTATTTAAACTCTCAAAAATAAATGAAAAACTTAATTTGTTTGTGAAAATAAATTCATCATTTTCGGTAGAATAATCTAATTTTTTTAATAGTTCTATTGTATATTCTTTAAAGTCATTATTAGGATCAATTTGCTTTCTTTTCTTATTTAAGTTTTCTATTTCTTTCTTGATACTATCATTTTTATTGTTAATAATTTCAACATTTAAAGTAGAATCTAAATATAAATCTACTAATTTTTTCTCTTGCATTTTTAGCTTGTCAATAGCTTTTTCTATATCTTTAATATCCTTTGTTTTGGTTGAATTACATACTATAATTTCATTATCCATATCATACATATACCTTGTTAATTCATTTAAAACTCTCGACAATTTCTCCTCAATTTTATCTGAACTATAATGTATTCCTTTTGATTTGCAATTAGGATTTTTGCAAGTTAAATGATAATATACTTTTTCTTTTGGTGTTCCACTATATTTAAAAGAGTTAGTAGAAGATAAAATCTTGCTACAAGTAGGACATCTCACAATACCAGTAAATAAGTGAATATGCTCTCCATAATTTGAATGCTTATTTCTTTCTAAAACTTTCCTTGTAATATTCCATGTTTCTATATCTATAATTGGCTCGCAATAGTTTTCGACTCTTAATATATCTTGTGGTTTTCTACAATATTTACCATATTCAAATATGCCAATATAAATAGACTTAGTTAGTATTTTGTAAACTCTATCACTTGTCCATTTACCTTGTTTTAGATAAGAATTGTTATCTCTCATAGTTGTTGCAATGCTTCTTGTAGAATTTCCCTGCTTACATAGTTCAAATATTTCTTTAACTACTTGTGCTTCAATAGACTCTATTTCTAAATGACCTGTTTCACTATTTCTAATATAGCCATAAGGTGCTTTAGCTGGGTGCACCTTTTCAAGAGCCATTTCTTCCATAGCACGTTTGGTTCTTGCTCCAATTTCTTTTCGTTCTCTTTGCCCAAATACTAAATTCATTCCAAATATCATTTCACCATTAGCAGTAGACACATCATAAGGTTCTAATATTAACTCTATTTTGACATCATGTTCCTCACAATAGTTTAAAAGCCAAAAACCGTCATAATTATTTCTTGTTAATCTATCTACTTTGATAGCAACTATTACTTCGATTTTGTGCGATTTGATATCTTTTAGTAATCTTTGCATTTCTGGTCTCATTAAGTCTTTTCCAGAATGCCCTGCATCATTGTATACATCTACAATATCATAATTGTTTTTCTCACAATATTCTTTTATCATTCGTAGTTGTGAATCAATAGAATAGCCATTATCTCTTTGGTCATCTGTTGATACTCTTACATAAACTCCACATCTCATAAAATTACCTCCTACTTTACCTGTGAATTTTTTAAGGTTTTGTATACCAAAATTTTAAAAAAACTTAAAAAAATTTTATCTTTCTATATGTTTGCTCAGAAAAGTACGTTTTCGCACCCCTAATTTAGGAAAAAAACTTAAATTTTTAATTTTATGAGAATTTGTTTTATTTCTTTAAGATTATACTTTCGTTTATGTTCTTTAATATAGAATGGCTTATTAGCTATCTCGTTTACTTTATATTCATAAATAGTAAGAGTGATAGGGTATATAATTAAATATTCAGTTGGTTCAATGAATTGCAGATTAGTAGTCTTTAAATGCTTAATTTTGCAATTCTTAACTGTATAGTTATAACCTTTAATAATTTCTAGTATTTCATCATTTGCCTTTATTTCTTGTATTACTTCAAACTCAAACATAAAAAATGCCCTCCTTTCTGGAAAGAGAACATTTTGATATTTTTATGAAGTTCAATTCATCTTTTCTAAAAATGAAAAAACTTACGAAACACTTTAAAGTTCGTAAGTTGTTATAAATTGGAGCCAATAAGCAGAATCGAACTGCTGACCTACGGGTTACGAATCCGTTGCTCTACCAACTGAGCTATATTGGCATATTTAGTTAGAGTACTTTTATCCTCTAACTAATGTAATATTATTTTACATATTAATATATTTTACTACTGATAAAATAAAGTCTATTATTATTATTGTTACACAAGTATATAATAGTATTAATTGTACATTTTTTGATATTTTTAATGTATATTTTTCTATATTTCGTTTTACAAATGGATGTATTTTTTCTACAAATATTACACCTATTATTCCCCATGCTATTGAATATGGTAGACTTATTCTCCCTTGAAAATTTAGTACTTCATTTGAATAATCCCACCATCTTAATCCAAATAAGCTTTCTAATACTACTGCAACAACATATTCAAATATTGTAAATACTATCATACATATACAAAATTTCCCTACTGTATTTGTCTTTACATTTTTCAACAGTTCTATCATAGCTACTGCTGCAAATCCATACATTGGACATAATGGACCATATAAAAATCCTCTTTTCATAAATTGTCCTAATGTTACTAAGCAAAATACTGTCTCTAGTAACCATCCTAAAAATGCATATATAAAGAAATATAATATTATTTTTTGGCTTTCTGATAATTTACTTTTTTCTATATCTTCTTTAATCATATATCCCCCTAAATACTTATAACCTTTAATATTTACAAATATGATTTTAGCATATTTAAAAAATTATTGCAATAATTTTTTACACTGCTTTTTTCTGAAAATTCGACACATTTCGATGCAAAAAATGAAACATTTTTGTACTGTCCCACTTGTTTCATTTGACTTTTATGTAAATTTATTATATAATTAGGTTTATAAAATACTTAGGAGGTATCAATAAATGTTAAGAAAAATGTGTAAGTATTGTGCACCAAAGGGTTCTGAAAATTATTTAGCACGGAAGTTAACAGGTGAGGTAACTGAAATTAGGATAAATTACTATCCTTTTAAAACAATTATTAAAGTTATCACTTGCAAAGACTGCGGACATCAGTGGAAATTCACACGCTGTAGATATTGATTTTCTTAACAGCCTAACTGATATGAATTTTGTGTCAGTTAAAACTATAACCCCATACTCTTTCGAGAATGGGGTTATAGTTTTTTGGGGATTTTTGGACCGTCCCCAAATCCTTATTTTATAACTTCTACATCTATATTTAACATTTCTCCATTTATATTTGTTTCTGTGTATTCTTTTCTTTCAGTTCCATAAATGATATCTAATGCTAAAGTGTCATGTTTGATTAATTCTGAATTTGCTTTGATTACATTTTCTAGAGTTTCATTTCCAGATACATAAAGATTTATTTTATCTAGTACTTCAAATCCTTTGTCTTTTCTCATGTTTTGAACTTTTGATAATATTTCTCTTACATATCCTTCTTCTTTTAATTCTTGTGTAATGTGTGTGTCTAATACTACTCCTATTTCACCTTCTCCTGCAAATGCAAATCCGTCTTTTCCTTGCATTGTTACAAGTAAGTTTTCTGAATTTAAACCTATTTGTGTGTCATCTATTTCAATATATTCTATTCCTCCATTTTTTACTGTGTTTGCTAAGTCCATTTGGTTTTTCTTAGATATTTCTTCTTTTATTCTAGGAATTAGTTTTCCATATTCTTTTCCTAATACTGGTAAATTTGGTTTAATTTCAAAGTTTACGTATTCTGACATTTCTGCTCCTAATTTTATGTTTTTTACATTTAGTTCTTCTTTTACTATGTCTGAATAGTATTCTGGTAATGTGTCAACAGATATTAACATTTCTGATAATGGTTGTCTGTTTTTTATATTTGCTGCGTTTCTGCTACTACGTCCTAATTTTACTATTGCATATGCTAAGTCCATTTCTTTTTCTAGATTGTTATCTATCGATTTTTCGTCTACTTCTGGCCATGTACATAAGTGTATACTTTCAGGTGCTGTTTCGTCTAATCCTGCTACTAAGTTTTGATAGATTTCTTCTGTTATAAATGGTACAAATGGTGCTGATATTTTTGATAGTTTTACTAGTACTTCATATAATGTTACATATGCTCCAATTTTATCGTCTGTTAATTCTTGACTCCAGAATCTTTCTCTGTTTCTACGTACATACCAATTTGAAAGTTCATCAGTGAAGTTTTCAATTTGAATAGCAGCACTTGTAATATCATATTTTTCTAATTTTTCATCTACTTCTTTTATTAATGTGTTTAATTTTGAAATTATCCATTTATCCATTACATTTGTGATTTTGAAGTCTTTATATTTTAATGGATTGAATTGGTCAATTTCTGCATATAGAACATAGAATGAATATACATTCCATAGTGTGCTTAAGAATCCTCTTTGTGTTTCTTGTACATTGTTTAGTCCTAATCTTGTTGGTAACCATGGTGCTGATACTGTATAGAAGTGCCATCTTGTTGCGTCTGCTCCAACTGTGTCTAATAGCATCATTGGGTCTACTCCATTACCTTTTGATTTTGACATTTTTTGTCCTTTTTCATCTAATACATGACCTAATACTATACAGTTTTCAAATGGTGTTTTTTCAAATAGTGCTGTTCCAAGTGCTGTTAATGTGTAGAACCATCCTCTTGTTTGGTCAATTGCTTCTGATATAAATTGTGCTGGGAAGTTTGTATCAAATATTTCTTTATTTTCAAATGGGTAATGTAATTGTGCAAATGGCATTGAACCTGAGTCAAACCAACAGTCTATAACTTCTTTTGCTCTTGTCATTTTCTTTCCACATTTTGGACATTTTAAATGAACATCATCTATATATGGTTTGTGTAGTTCTATGTCTTCTGGGCATTCTATTGCTTTTTCTTTTAAGTCTTTTATACTTCCTATACATTCTTGGTGTCCACAATTTTCATCTTCACATGTCCAAATTGGAAGTGGTGTTCCCCAATATCTATCCCTTGAAATTCCCCAGTCAATTACATTTTCTAGGAATTTTCCAAATCTTCCTGTTTTAATTGTATCTGGATACCAGTTTACTTTGTTGTTATTTGCTACTAATTCATCTCTTAGTTTGCTCATTGCAACAAACCAACTTTCTTTTGGATAATATAAAAGTGCAGTGTCACATCTCCAGCAGTGTGGATATGAGTGTAGGTGTTTTTCTTTACTAAATAATTTATTTTCTTGTGCTAACCATTTGCAGATATCTTCATTACAATCTCTAACAAATCTTCCTGCCCATGGTTCTACTTCTGGTACAAATTTTCCAGATTTATCTACTAAGTTTACAAATGTAATTCCATTTTGTTTTGAAACTAAACTGTCGTCTTCACCATAGGCTGGTGCAATATGAACTATTCCTGTACCATCTTCTAAGTTTACATAGTCTCCATGTATTACAACAAATGCTTTTCCATCCACTTTTGCAAATGGCATTAATTGTTCATATTTTAGTCCTAATAATTCTTCACCTTTAAATTCTTTTATTATTTCGTATGGTGTTTCTTTTAAAACTGCTTCTAGTAAATCTTTTGCTAAAATATAGTTTTCATATATTGGTTCTTCATCTGTTCCTATATTTGCTTTAACTTCTACATATGTATAAGATTTATTTATACATAATGCTAGATTTGATGGTAATGTCCATGGTGTTGTTGTCCATGCTAAAATATAAGTTTTTTCATCTACTGGATTTCCTGAAATTTCTTGTCCCTCTGGAACTTTAAATTTAGCAATACAAGTTAAATCTTTAACATCTTTATATCCTTGTGCTACTTCATGTGAAGATAATGCTGTTCCACATCTTGGACAATATGGCATTACTTTATGTCCTTCATATAAAAGTCCTTTTTCCCATAATTGACTTAAAGCCCACCATACAGACTCAATATACTCATTATGATATGTTACATATGGATTATCCATATCAACCCAATATCCAACTTTGTTTGTCATCTCTTCCCACATATTAACATATGTGAAAACACTATCTTTACATTCTTTAACAAATTTTTCTACACCATATTCTTCTATTTGTTGTTTTCCTGATATCCCAAGTTTCTTTTCAATTTCAAGTTCTACTGGAAGTCCATGTGTATCCCATCCTGCTTTTCTTATAACTTGATATCCTTTCATAACTTTGTATCTTGGTATGATATCTTTCATAACTCTTGTTTCAATATGTCCAACATGTGGTTTTCCATTTGCTGTTGGTGGTCCATCATAAAATGTAAAGTATCTTTTTCCTTTGTTCATATCAAAATTTTTCTTGATGATATTTTTTTCTTTCCAAGTTTTTGCAACTTCTTTTTCCATTCCTACAAATCCATCTTTTAATTCAACTTTTTTGTACATAATTTTTCCTCCTTTTTGTCCCATTGGGGACGTTTCTTTTTGGACATTTTTGTCCCACTGGGGACATATCTTCCCTTGTCTTTATTTACTTTCTGTTAGCATTTAAATTATTATTTATTTTTAAATTTATCTGCAACACTTTTTATATCTTGTAATTCGAATCTATATTTTTGATTTACATTTGGATATTTTTGATGGTCAACTTCTGATAAAAACATTTCTAGTGGTCTAATCCATAAATCTCCATCTCCATATAATCTTCTATATACTACCATTTCTTTTTTTGTTTCTGAATCTTTTGCTATATCTTCTACTAAATAGTAGTCTCCTTTAAAATGTTTGTAAATTCCTTTAATTTTTATTTCTCTCATTATTTTCCCCTTTCTTTATTTTTAGTTTGTTAGACTTGTATCCCAAATGGACAAAAATGTCCAAAAGGAACTGTCCTTTCTGGACATTTTTGTCCAGTTACGACATAAAATATCTGTAATTCGCTATCGCTCAAACAGCTATCTTAATTTGGGACATATCTCTTTTAATATAATAAATATAATGCAAAAAATCTCGCCACTATGCTTTTAGTTTAGCATAAGGGCGAGTTTATATCTCACGGTACCACCTTAATTATTTATCTTTTTTAGATAACATCTTCATTTTTCTTTAACGCAGATTTACGTTTAGACTTACTAGTATTTCAGTCTAAAAACAGTTAGGTGATAACAAATTATTTTTACTTACCAAATTTTCAGCTTCCTTTGGCTCTCTATAAGATATTTTATAATTTGTGTTGTCCTTACTTTTGTTTCTTATTTTGCAATTTGCATATTATTATATCATATTTTTATTTATTTGCAATAGTTTTTTTGTGTATTTGTAATTAATTTTTGATAATGTCATAGTAAAATTAACATTTGATTATGTCA
>CAOMRW010000011.1 GCA_948485625.1 uncultured Clostridia bacterium
GGGGATTAAAGACCTGGCCCCTTATCACCACCAATACCTGGCCCCTTAGCACCCATTTTTTATCCCCTTTGACTTTTTTATGTAAATATGATAATATATTAATTGTTACTAATAATTAAAATGCCCTGAAAGGAGATTTTATGAAACGGAATAATACAGTAACTATAAGGCCTTGTTTTTCATTTGTAATATATAGTTTAATATGTGCTATTATTATGTTGTATGCCACAATTTATACTAAAGATATAATCTATCTCGTATTTTCATTATGTTTATTCTGTATATGCTTTTTAGCTTATAGTTTTAAGATTCTTTTGGATTTTAGTCAGCTGGAAAACAATATTTTGATAGTATCTAAGTATAAAGAGCCATATAGTTTCAATGTAACAAATTTGGATTTTATTATTTTTATAAATATTGTTATTTTGACTGATGGAAATTCAATAGTTTATTTAGAAAAGTCTGGAAAGTTAATCCGTGAATTAAAAAAGATAGGCGCTATGGAAAAAGAACTCGAATGAGTTCTTTTTCCATATTAATTATTTTTATTTAATATTTCATTCATAACAGAAGACAAATACTTCATACTATTTAAACACTGTTCCAATGTATTTCCTGTGGAGCCTACTTCTATTATATTAGCATATTTGCCAGTATGTTGATTATATCTAGAAGTTGTTAGCATGATTGGTTTAAATAGTCCTGGATACATTTCTTCTGCTTTTTCTTGGATTTTTACAGCAAATTTTAGATTTTGATTCCAATTTGGATGCCATAATCCTCCTTCATTTGTTCCGAATTACAAACATTATTTGTGCAGCATAGTCTTCTCCTATTTTTACTGTTGGTGCATAATCTGGTCTAGAACCAATTGCATCTCTATGTAAGTCTATTATTATATCCGATGGAGTTGTTTTTAATATATTTTCTACTGTTTGCAATGAACGTGTATATGATCCATTATATGCTGGATAATCATGATATGATGTATCATGTGTTACATTTATATTATATTGTTTTAAGTAATTTTCTAATTCAGTTCCAACTCTAGTTACAGAATAATTTATGTCTGTTGTTCTAAAGTTTCCTGTTTGTGTATATGGGTATTTTTCACTTGATGTATAACTTTCACAACTATGTGTATGGAATATTAATACATTTTTATTGTCCATTTTTATATCTGGTTTTAAAATCTCTTCTGTTAATTCATATGTTGTTTGATTTTTTATTTTTACATTTCCATATTGAGCATTGTAACTTTCTGATATTGGATTTTGTGTTACTACTTCTGTTTTTATATTTTCTGTATTTGCTAAAGCAATTTGTTTATTATCTTCCTGTATTTCTTCTTTATTTGATTCATTTTCTTTTTTATCTTTTTCTTTTGAAGTTTCTTTTTGTTTTTCTATGTCTTCAATACCTTTAATACTACTTAATTCTGTTTTTAAAAATTCTTCTAAATAATTTGTTGTTGCTATACTTTCATTTTCTTTTTCTAATTCATTATATTCTTCATTTAAACTTGCCATTGTTGGAATAGTTTTATCTAAGCAAGCTTTTAAACTTCCAAATTGAAATATTTCTATTTTTGATTGTTTTATATTTTTTTCATCTTTTACTTTGTTTTTTGTAGTGGAAAAATATCTTGTAGTATATATAATAAATCCACTTATTATTATAATTCCTACAAGATATTTTATTATATCTTTCATTCTTAATACTGTTACATTAAACATATATATTCTCCTTGTCCTAAGTTTACTATATATATTTTATTCACCTAATATTAAAAATATGATATTTTTATCTATACTTCAAATAAAAAAGAAACTTATATAAAACTACAAGTTTCTTTTTAGAATTATTTTTAATTATTTTCATTTTCTTCTGAGCTATTATTTTCATTACTTACTTCTGAACTTTCATTTTCATCAGTATTATTTTCATTTACTATATTTTCGCTCTCTATATTATTTTCTTCTATTATATTTTCTTCTTTAGTATTATTGCTTGTTGATGATGAATTGTTTTTTGATGGCTTTACCCCCTGTGAGTCTAAAAATTCTGTAACACTAGCACCTTCAAAATTATTGTGATTCATATAATAGTATTTATTTCCTGCACTTATAGTCATATATACATCATCAAGAACAGGGAAGCATAATTCTCTTCCTTCTGAGTTTACTAATGTGTATTTTTTGTCTTTACATGCTACCATTACATTATATTCTGGTATCATTAATAAGTTTATTGCGTCTTTATTATTTGGAGCTATATATCCAAAACTATCATATTCAAAATTAAGAATTGTTTTTCCATTTTTGTCAAATGCTCCCCACATTTTATCTTTTCTTGCAGGAATCATTCCATTGTCTAATAGGTATTTATTTTTTATATCATTTTGTTCAAATTTTGTATTGTCAATTCCTATTTCATCATATTCTATATATATTTTTATATTTCCTTTTGAATCAATTACTCCATATTTATTATCTCTTTTTGCAAGATATAATCCTGTATCATTATCTATTAATTCTAGACTATCATATAGTATTTGTACTTTAGTTTCTCTTTTAGCTGATATAATTCCTACTTTATTATTACTTTTTACTAAAAAGTCTCCAGAATTTGGTAAATATTGTATATAATCATATTTTGGTTCTATTATCGTATTACCTTTTGTATCAATTACACCATAAATTTTCTTTTGGTTTTTATTTACAATTAACATATCATTAAGAACTGTCTTTTTGTTTACAAAGTTTTCATCTATTTCTTCATATCCATAATCTAAAACTTTTGATGCATATGCATCTATTAAGTATGGCATTGTATATATATACACTCTATTATTTTCAGCTTCATATGTAAAAGATATATTAAATGCTTTTTCAATTGTTTCTGATGTTGCATATAATTTACCATTTATAGCTTTTACAGGTCTATCTGCATAGAAATAATCATAATTTGTTATATTATTTGTTGTTTGTAATTTATATACTTTATTGGAATTTAATGCAAAATTTGCAACTTCATCTTCGTTTTGTATATAACATTTGCTTGCAGTTTCAGATTTGTCTGTATATTCTCCATTAAAGCTTTCATATCCTAGATATTGCGATACTTCTTTTATTGGTAAATATATTTTTCCATCTGATTCTACAATCATCATTCCTTTTACTTTTTCATTTATGTTTCCATTTACATATAGCTTTAATGTACTATCTTGTATATAAACAATAGCTATAAATATGCCTATAATAGCTATTATTAAAATTGCTATTATTATAAGTATCATTCTTGCTATTTTTTTTGAATTGTCTACTTTTTTTGGTTCAAAACTTTCATCAATTAGATTCATTTTCATCTTCCTTCCACTACTTTTCATTTCATTCATTGTTATGTTTTATTTTTCAAATCTTTTTTGTGAAGTGTAAATTAGTAATTGCTAATTTATTTAGTAGTATACCCATATTTTTTATAAAATTCATTTTTGAATGTTAGTAAATTATCATTCTCTATTTCTATTCTAACTCTTTCCATCAAATTAGTCAAGAATCTTAAGTTATGTATTGATAATAATCGTACTCCTAATATTTCATTTGCTTTTATTAAATGTCTTATATATGCTCTAGTATAATTTCTACATGTATAACAATCACATTCTGGGTCTAATGGTGACCAATCTCTTTCATATGTTGCATTTCTTACAACTACTTTTCCATGTGATGTCATTGCTGTTCCATTTCTTGCTATTCTTGTTGGTAATACACAATCACACATATCAATTCCTGCAATTGCCGCTTCTATTAAATAATCTGGTGTTCCAACTCCCATCAAATATCTTGGTTTGTCTTTTGGCATTTTAGGTGTTGTATAATATAATATGTCTAAAAATTCTTCTTTCGGTTCTCCTACACTTATACCTCCAATTGCATATCCTGGTAAATCTAATTGTACTAAATCCTCTAAGCTTTTATCTCTTAAGTCTTTATAGAAGCCTCCTTGTATTATTCCAAATAAAGCTTGATTTTCTGTAATATGTGCTTGTTTACATCTTTTAGCCCATCTTGTTGTTCTTTCCATTGAATTTTTTGTATATTCATATGTTGATGGATATGGGCAGCATTCATCAAATGCCATTATTATATCTGCACCTAAGTCTTCCTCTGTTTTCATTACACTTTCTGGTGTAAAGAAATGTCTACTTCCATCTAAATGAGATTTGAATTCAACACCTTCTTCTGATATAGTCCTTAAATCACCTAAACTAAAAACTTGGAATCCTCCACTATCTGTTAAAATAGGCCTGTCCCATTTCATAAAGTTATGAAGACCTCCTGCTTCTTTTACAATATCTTGTCCAGGTCTTAAATATAGATGATATGTATTTGATAATATTATTTGAGCTTTTACTTCTCCTTTTAATTCTTCTGGCGTCATTGATTTTACTGTAGCTTGTGTTCCAACTGGCATAAATATTGGTGTCTGTATGTCACCATGTGGTGTGTGTATAACACCTCTTCTTGCTCCAGTTTGTTTACATTCATGTAATAATTCGTATGTTACTGCTGGTTTCATTTTTCCTCCTATTTGTGACAAAGGGGGCGTTCCTTTTTGTCACACTTTCATATTTTTTATTAATAATCTTCTTATTTTTTCTCTTCCTACTTTTGTAATGTTTTCTAGTTCTCTATATGATACTTTATATTTATTTTTTAAAATATTGCAAACTTCATATAGTTTTTCTTTATCTTTTTCTAATTCTTTTATTGTTATATGTTTTTTTCTTAGATATTCTATTAAAATTATATTTGCATCATCATTAGAAATTTTTTCAAAATCTACTAAATATTCTAATTGACTTTTATTTTCATAATGCATTTTCCTATATTGATTTTCTGAATCAAAAATATTTATTATTTCATCTTTCTTTTCTTTCAAAAAACTTAAATAACTACTAAAATAATATTCATCTGCTTTATTACAAATTTTAGCTTTAATAGGATTATTATGTATATATACAATTGCTTTTCTTAAATGATTTTTGTTTTTTATAATCTGTGAACAATACCTACCTTTATGTACATATCCTTGTCTATTATGTCTTTTGTTGTAATATATTGCATATGATGTATTGATTTGATGCATATACTTTGATAAATCTTTTGTTTCTTTAAATTTTATTAGTAGATGCAAATGATTATCCATTATACAATATGCAATTACATTAATATTAAATTTCTCCTGATTTTCTAAAATTAATTTTCTTATCTCTTTTTTTTCATTTATTTCTTCATATATATATTCTTCTGCTATTCCATGTGTTGTTATATGAACATACTCTGTTCCTTCTAAATTTTTTCTTATAAATTTGGGCATAATTATATTTTCTTCCTTTCATTTTATAATTTGCCCCACTAATTTTTTAAATTTGTGACAAAAAGGGACGCCCCCTTTGTCACATTTTATTTTATAAACATTGCATCTCCAAAGCTGAAAAATCTATATTTTTCTTTCACTGCTTCTTTATATGCCCCCATCATATAATCTTTTCCTGCTAGTGCTGATACTAGCATTAGTAGTGTTGATTGTGGTAAGTGGAAATTTGTTATTAATCCATCTATACACTTGAATTTATATCCTGGATAAATAAATATTTGTGTGTCTCTTTCTTGTGGTTCTACTATTCCTGTTTTTTCATCTGCTATTGTTTCTAATACTCTACATGATGTTGTTCCTACTGCAATTACTCTTCTTCCTTCTTTTTTTGCTTTATTTATTTTATCACAGTCTTCTTGTTTTATATAGCAATGCTCTGAATGCATCTCGTGTGCTTCTACTGTTTCTTCTTTTACTGGTCTGAATGTTCCTATTCCAACATGTAGTGTTACATTTGCTATTTCTATTCCTTTTTCTTTTATTTTTTCTAGTAATTCTGGTGTAAAGTGTAATCCTGCTGTTGGTGCTGCTGCTGATCCTTCATATTGTGCATATACTGTTTGATATCTGTCTTTTTGTTTTAATTCTTCATGTATATATGGTGGTAGTGGCATTAGTCCTATTTGGTCTAATATTTCATTAAATATTCCATTATAGTAGAATTTGACTTTTCTTGTTCCTCCTGGTAATATTTCTAAAATTTCTGCTTCTAGTAATCCTTCTCCAAATATTACTTTTGTTCCTACATGTAATTTGTTTCCAGGTCTAACTATACTTTCCCAGATATCTCCTTCAATATTTTTTAGTAATAAGAATTCTACATTTGCTCCTGTTTCTTTTTTTCCATATATTCTTGCTGGTATTACTTTTGTATTGTTTCTTACTAGGCAATCTCCTGGTTTTAGATAATCTAGTATGTCTTTAAATATTTTATGTTCTATAGTTTGTTTTTCTTTATCTAAAATCATTAATCTTGATTCGTCTCTTTTTTCTAGTGGTACTTGTGCAATTAGTTCTTCTGGTAAATTGTAATTAAATTCTGATACTTTCATTTCTTCTCCATTCTTCATATTGATTGTATTTTATATAAAGTTTTTCAATATTTATTTTTATTTTATTCTACTTCTAAATTCTGATTTTTATTTTTATTAACCATATTTTCTATATTTCTTACATTATTAATAACATTTCTAAATAGTTGTCTTATTTCTTCTATTATATTTTGTGGTTCATGAAATTCATCTAATTTGTATGAATAAGCAAAGTCAGAATTTTTTGCTGGTTTTAATGTATATACTTCTTCTGGTAGTCCTACATATCCATTTGATGATTTTACGTTTTTATTCATATAATCTTTATACCAATGTTTTAAACCTATTAAACTTTGATTTTTATACCCATATTTTTCATAATCATGTAATGCTGGAATTTCATATCCATATTCTTCAGCTGTTCTTTCTAATGAATGTAAAAATTCATGTAGTAACACTTCTTCTGGAAATGTATTTATTCTTGTGTCATATTTATATACATAGCTTTGAGATGAATTTGGTAATCTTATATTAGAATATCCAATTCCATAATAATCCATTGATCCAAGACCAATCCAATCATTTATTTGAATATCATCTTTATATTCTTCATTTCCTAATCTTATTATTGCAAATATATGGTCATAATCATTTTGTTTTACTACTTCTTTTATACTATTTTCTATATCTTCACTTGCTACAAAATACCCAAATTCTTCATCATATGTTAGTTTGCTTATTGGTTCTTTGACTATATATGCATCACAATCTGCTGTCATTTTGTTTTCTGATAAGTCACTTATATTGTTTTTAAATCTTCTTATTGTATCTTTTATATCTGATATATCATTATCTGTCATTGATAATTTTACTTCTTTTCCATCTACTACTACATCTGTATTTTCAAATATAAAACATACAAATTTCCATTCTTTACTTTCACTTATTGTTCCTTCTTCTATTGTAAAATCAGAGAACCATGCTGTTCCTGTGCATTTACCTAAATATCCACCTAGTCTAAATCCTATATCTACTTCTTCTCTATTTTTGGAATTAAATATCATTTCTATTTTTTGCCAGTCTTGTGTTCCTGATATTGCTACTGATTTTTCCGTTGTTCCAATTACTGATATTTGAGCTCCTACTCCTGATAGTTCTTTTTCTGGTATTATGCTTTCTGTTTTTACCATACATGTTACTTTATATGGTGTATTTTTGTGTACTTTTAATTTTTTATAAAATGTTGCATCATTTTCTGTATTTGATATTATTTTATAACTATCTGATTTTGAATATTTTATTTTATTATCTCTTTTGAATTCTGATGTGTGTAAAATCATCTCACTTCTTATGAATTCATTGAAATTGTTACTTTTATAGAAATTGAATGCTAATATTAATATTGTTAATATTATTATCCATGTTATAATGTTTATTATTTTACTTTTCATAATTTCTTCTCCTGTATTTTGAAACATTTGGGACGGTGCATTTTTGTTTCATATTTTTGTTGTTTTTTGTCGATTTACAATCTATTTATATTATACATTATTTGCTTGGTTTTAGCAATATTTTTTTCCTGATTAAACAAAGAAAACGCTCAATATTGAACGTTTTCTTTGTTTATTAAATTTTGTATGATTATTGTTTTTTTTCTTCTGTCTCATCACCTAAAATAGCAGTTAAATTAACTCTACCTTGTTCATCAATATCAAGAACTTTAACTGTGACTTTATCTCCTGTTTTTAAAACATCTTCAACTTTCTTAATTCTTTCTTTAGATATTTTAGAAATATGAAGTAATCCTTCTTTTCCATTAATTCCTAAATCTACAAATGCTCCAAAAGTTGTTGTTCTTGTAACTTCTCCATAATAGATTCCACCAACTTCAACTTCTCTTACGATATCTTCTATCATTTCTAGAGCTTGGTTTGCTTTTTCTGAATCAGCTGAATAAATAAGTACTTGTCCATCTTCTTCAATGTCAATTTTAACTCCTGTTGCATCTATTATTTTATTTATTGTTTCTCCACCTTTTCCTATAACGTCTTTTATTTTTTCTACTTTTATTTTTGTATTTACTATTCTTGGTGCATATTTTGATATTTCTTTTCTAGGTTCTGATATTACTGGTAACATTATATCATCTAATATATGTTTTCTTGCAACTCTTGTTCTTTCAAAAGCTTCTTGTATTACTTCATAAGATAGTCCATCAACTTTTATATCTACTTGGATTGCTGTTATACCTTTTTCAGTTCCTCCAACTTTAAAGTCCATATCTCCAAAGAAGTCTTCTATTCCTTGAATATCTGTTAACATTACATAGTCGTTTTCATCATTTGGATTTGTTACTAATCCTGTTGAAATACCTGCAACTGGTCTTTTTATTGGAACTCCTGCTGCCATTAATGATAATGTGCTTCCACATATACTTGCTTGTGATGTTGAACCATTTGAAGATAATACTTCTGATACAACTCTTATTGCATATGGGAATTCTTCTTTTGACGGAAGTACTGGTACTAATGCTTTTTCTGCTAATGCTCCATGTCCTACTTCTCTTCTTCCTGGTCCTCTTGATGGTCTTGCTTCTCCTACACTATAGCTTGGGAAGTTATAGTGATGCATATATCTTTTTGATTCTTCTGTGTCTATTCCATCTAATGTTTGTTCTTCTGATATCATTCCTAATGTTGCAACTGATAATACTTGTGTTTGTCCTCTTGTGAATAATGCACTTCCATGTACTCTTGGTAATAAATCAACTTCACATGATAATGGTCTTATTTCATCTAATTTTCTTCCATCAACTCTTTTATGTTCAAAGAATATCATGTTTCTTACACATTTCTTTTCTAATTTGTAAATTGCTTCTCCTATATCTGATTTGTGTTCTTCTGCTAATTCTTCTCCGAATTTTTCTGCATAGGCATTTGCAATTTTTTCAGAAACTTCTGATATATTATTATCTCTTGTTTCTTTATCTGATTCTTGAAGTGCTTGTTTTATATCTTCTTCAAAGTTTGTTTCTATAAATTCATATACATCATGGTTTACTTCAAATGATTTATATTCAAATTTTGTTTTTCCTATTTCTTCTTTCATTTTTTCTATGAATTTACATATTTTCTTAATCTCGCTATGTCCTTGTTTTATTGCTTCTAACATAATATCATCTGGAACTTCATTTGCTCCTGCTTCAATCATTGCAATTTTGTTTTCTGTTCCAGCTACTGTTAATGTTAAATCTGATACTTCTCTTTGAGCTTCTGTTGGATTTATTACGATTTTTCCATCTACTAATCCCACATTTACAGCTGCTGTTGGCCCACCAAATGGTATATCAGAAATTGAAAGTGCTGCTGATGCTCCTATCATTGCTGCTATTTCTGGTGAATTGTCTTGTTCTACTGAAAGAACTGTTGCTACCACTACAACATCATTTCTAAAATCTTTTGGGAATAATGGTCTTAATGGTCTGTCTATTGCTCTTGATGTCAATATCGCCTTATCACTTGGTTTTCCTTCTCTTTTTTGGAATGAGCCTGGTATTTTTCCTACTGAATATAATTTTTCTTCATAGTCTACTGATAGTGGGAAAAAGTCTATTCCATCTCTTGGTTCTTTTGATGCTGTAACATTTACTATTACAACTGTGTCTCCATATCTTACTAAGACACTTCCATTTGCTAATCCTGCTAATTTCCCTGTTTCAAATACAAGTTTTCTTCCTGCCAATTCTGTTTCATAAGTTTTAAACATTTTATTTTCTTCCTTTCCATTTTCTTTTTTGCACCATTTTTTAATTAATTCAAACATATTTCTTCCTCTCTGGTGATGTTCCTTAAAATCCCTTTTTTAAGTTATTAAGGGACATTCCTTAATTTTTATTTAAGTTTAAGCCCAATTTAGATTGTAACCTCTATAATATTCTGGGTTTATTTCCAGTACATTATACAAGCTACTTACCTAAATTTGTGGCTTATTCCATCTAATTTTATTAAAATATTTTTAATGGTTTTAAATCTCACAAAAAGCCTATGTCAAATCTTTTGTTTTACATAGGCTCATATATGAAATTATTTTCTTAATCCTAATTTTTCAACGATGTCTCTATATCTTTGAACATCTTTTTTTGCTAAGTAGTTTAGTAAGTTTCTTCTTTTACCAACCATTTTTAATAATCCTCTTCTTGAGTGATTATCTTTAGCATGTACTTTTAAGTGTTCTGTTAATTCATTAATTCTTTCTGTTAAAAGAGCTATTTGTACTTCTGGTGAACCAGTGTCTTTTTCTTCTCTTTTATGTGTATTAATGATTTCTTGTTTTCTTTCCTTTGTCATTTTTTTACACCTCCATTTTTATTTATCGCCTTTAACTGAGCTTTAGTTTTGGTGCTTTTCTTGAAAGCTAAGTAAAAGGTTTCTTATACTTGTATAGTATACTATATTTTTGTTGATTTGACAAGTAGTTTTTTTCTTTTTTTTAAATTTGTTTTTTATGTAAATTATGTTATACTATATTTATCACATAAGTGTTTTAAAAACTATAATAAGCATCATTCAAGGAGGATTATCCAATGAAAAAAGCTAATCACATCAATGTTGTTCTTTCAACTGGAAAAGAGGTAGTTTTTGAATTTCAGGGAAATCTTGTTTCCTCAGGTTATGAGGGTACATTGACATTTGATGAAGAAACAGAGCTGCTTCAGATTCAGAGAAGATTTTCTTAAGGAAAAAAACAGGGACGTCAAAATTTGGCGTCCCTGTTTTTTTCCTTAAGAAGAATTATTACTACAGTATTTAATTTGTGGCTTTCCTTTCTTTATGCCATATACATTTCTACTTCACTTATAGCATATGCAAGGTCATATATACATGCCTGCAATAATCCAATACCTGTATTTAATTTTGCGTTTAAGCATTCTGGCCTCTGCTGTTTGTATTTTGAATATTTGTAATATTCCTCTACAAACATGAAGTCCTGCACTTCTAGCCCATCCAGATAGTAGAAGTCCATTTTTTGATTTCTAGAATCAGCTTTGGGTATTTTTATCCCCTTAGCTTTATTTTCTCTGTGAAGATACTCGCAAATATCTTCCAGATACTTTTCCAGAGTCTCTTTTTCCTCTTGAAGCCTTTCCCTAAGCTGCTGTAGTTCGTTTTCACTAACATTAAGGCTTCTTACTTCTTCCATCTTTTCAGGCAGATACCGTGTCATGTGTGCTATCCGTTGAGCTCTTTCTCCTTTTTGTTTCATGTTAACCTCCTTTTATCACTATATCTAGTGATTTGCTGTTAATTTCATAATTATATTTTAACATATTAACATAACATCCTCAATTTTTCGAGCTTTTTCGACAAAAAAATGAAACAAATTAGGACTGTCCCACTTGTTTCATTTTTCCTTCTTTTACTGTATATTTAGCCATTTTCCCCTTGTTTAAATTTCCTTCTAAAATTTCTTCTGCTAGTCTATCTTCAACTAAATTTTGAATTGTTCTTCTTAGAGGTCTTGCTCCAAAGTTTTTGTCAATTCCTTCTTTTGCTATTAGTTCTTTGACTTCTGGTTGTATTTCAATATCATATTTTTGTTCTTTTAGTCTGTTTACTACTTCTTTTAACATAATATCTATAATTTGTTCTATTTCTTTATCATTTAATTTATGGAATACTATTATTTCATCAATACGGTTTATAAATTCTGGTCTTAATTCTTTTTTTAGAATGTCCATGACTTCTTTTTTTGTGTTTTCATAATCTTTTTGCTCTTCTTTATTTTTGTCTGCTGTTGTGTTGTTTGTGAATCCTAAAAACTTTTTGTCTGTAATTACTCTTGCTCCTAAGTTTGATGTCATTATTATTACTGTGTTTTTGAAGTTTACTGTTCTTCCTTGACTGTCTGTTAGTCTTCCATCTTCTAATATTTGAAGTAACATATTCATTACATCTGGATGTGCTTTTTCTATTTCATCAAATAATATTACTGAATATGGCTTTCTTCTTATTTTTTCTGTTAGTTGCCCTCCTTCGTCAAATCCTACATATCCTGGAGGTGATCCTATTAGTTTGGATACTGAATGTGGTTCCATGAATTCTGACATGTCTATTCTAATCATTGAGTTTTCGTCACCAAATAATACTTCTGCTAATGCTTTTGATAGTTCTGTTTTTCCAACTCCTGTTGGTCCTAAGAAAAGAAATGAACCTATTGGTCTTTTGGGGTCTTTTAGTCCAACTCTTCCTCTTCTTATTGCTTTTGCTATCGCTTCTACTGCTTCATTTTGTCCTATTACTCTTTTGTGTAATTCTTTTTCAAGATTTTTTAGCTTTTGGTTTTCATCTTCTGTTATTTTTTTTGCTGGTATGCCTGTCCAACTTGCTATTACTTCTGCTATGTTTTCATCTGTAATATTTACTATTGATTTTGTATTTTTGTTTTTCCATTTGTTTTGTTCTTTTTCAAATTTTTCTTTTAAATTTCTTTCTTTATCTCTTAATTCTGCTGCTTTTTCAAATTTTTGATTTATTACTGCTTCTTCTTTTTCATTTTTTATTTTTTCAAGTTCTTCTTGCATTTCTTTTAAGTTATCTGGTTCTGTAAATGTTTTAAGTCTAGCACGTGATGCTGCTTCATCAATTAAGTCTATTGCTTTATCTGGTAAAAATCTGTCATTTACATATCTTACAGATAGTGAAACAGCTGCATCTATTGCTTCATCAGTAATTTTTACATTGTGATGTGCTTCATATTTATCTCTGATTCCTTTTAATATTAAGATTGTATCTTTTTCTGATGGTTCGTTTACTGTTACAGGACTAAATCTTCTTTCTAATGCAGAATCTTTTTCTATAAATTTTCTATATTCATTTAAAGTTGTTGCTCCTACTAGTTGAATTTCTCCTCTTGCAAGTAGTGGTTTTAGAATATTTGCGGCATCAATTGCTCCTTCTGCTGCTCCTGCTCCAACTATTGTATGAATTTCATCTATGAAAAGTATTATATCTCCTACTTTCTTTACTTCATTTAATGCTTTTTTTATTCTTTCTTCAAAGTCACCTCTGTATTTTGCTCCTGCTACCATTCCTGAAATATCAAGTGTTACAACTCTTTTATCTTTTAATATTTCTGGAACATCTCCAGCTACTATTTTTTGTGCTAATCCTTCAACTGCTGCTGTTTTACCAACTCCTGGTTCTCCTATTAAGCATGGATTATTTTTTGTTCTTCTAGATAAGATTTGTATTACTCTTTCAATTTCTTCTTTTCTACCTATAATTGGGTCAAGTTTCCCATCTTCTGCTTTTTTAGTTAGGTCTTCTCCAAATTGATTTAAAGTTGGTGTTTGATTATAACTACTTTTTGATTTTTGTCTTGTTTTTGAAGAATTTGAATTTTCTCCATCATCTGAATTATAATTTTCACCTTCATTTATTACCTTTACTATCTCATTATATAATTTTGGAATATTTGCATTTAGGTCCAATAATATTTTGGCTGCAATGCAATCTCCTTCTCTTAGTATTCCTATTAAAATGTGTTCTGTTCCTATAAAGTTATATCCTAATTTTCTGGCTTCTATAAAGGCTGTTTCTATTACTCTTTTTGTTCTTGGTGTAAAGTCTATTATATTTTCAATAGGTTCATCTCTTCCTATTAGTTCTTCCATTTTGTTTAATATATCATCTGCAGTTATTTCTTGATTTTCCATTACTCTTGATGCAACTCCATTGCCTTCTTTGGCTAGTCCATATAGTATATGTTCTGTTCCTATATAACTATGTCCTAGTTCTAAGGCTATATCATTTGCGATTTCTATCGCTTTATTTGCTCTGTTTGTGAATTTATATGTCATTTTTACATTCTCCTTTCGCTCCGCATCACTGCGTTCTACTTCGTTCATTACCATCTAAAATTTTTTCAAAATTTAGATGGCAAACCTTGTCCAAGAGGGACGGTTCTATTTGGACAAAAATGTCCATTTGGGACACATCTTGCTTTGACATTTTATGTTATATATGCTATAATCTTTGCATGTAGCTTTATTAATTGATGACTTTTTTGTCATCTTTGTTTCCTAATAAGGAGGAAAAAATATGCAAAAATACTCATTAGAAGATTTTCCTGAATTCATATCAACAATTTTACACGCATTTCCACCTGAAGGTGCTATTGATCAAGAGTTTCTTCAGTGTATTGCTGAAATAATTATTAATCTTTCAGAACCCGAAGTTGTAACTCTATTGATTAATTTTTGGAGTGATAATGTTTCTGAAGACTATTCTTCTCAAACAAAAGCAGTAATATATAAATGTTTATACATTATTTATTCTTCTTTTGAATATACTACTAATGCATATGATTTACTGAGTGAATTACATAATCTCACTAATAAATAATTTATTTAACTTAGGACCTTTTAGGTCCTTTTATTTTTCTTCCATTATCTTTTTAATAACCTCTGCCCTTTTTATATCTCTTTCTATAGTTTCATACTGCTCCCCTAAATATTTCTGCATACTTGCTGGTTTCGTATATAAAGTTAGTTTTTGAATCTTACTGTCACTTAATTCTTTTAAAATTCCTAAATCTGTTCCCATTTTTATATTTGAAATTAATTTTTGTGATTCATCTAGTGAAATTTTTCTACAATTTTTTAATATTCCATAACTTCTATATATTGTGTCTTCTAAATCAATAGTGTCTTTTGCTAAAAATTTTCTTGCTTTTCTTTCTTGTTCTATTAGTTTATTTGCTACTATTCTTATATTTTCCATAATCTCTTGTTCTGTAATTCCTAATGTTCTTTTATTTGATATTTGATATATATTTTGATTGTTGGCATTGTCTTGTCCATATGCTCCTAATATGTTTATTCCAAAATTATTTATTGTGTAAAATACTTTATCTATATTTCTTGTTTTTTCTAGTGCTGGTAAGTGAACCATTACAGATGCTTTTAGTCCTGTTCCACAATTTGTTGGTAAACTTGTTAAATATCCATATTTTTTATTTGTTGCATATCCTAAAATTTCTTCTATTTTTTGGTCTATTTCTATTGCATAATTTAGTGTATTTTCTAATTCAAATCCTGTATTAAATATTTGAATTTTTAAGTGGTCTTCATCATTTATCATAATACATATATTTTCTTCATCATTTATTAATATGGCTCCTATATCATTTTTATTTAATGCATATTCTGGGCTAATTAAATTTTTCTCTACTAGACTCATTTTTGTTATATCATCCATGTCTTTTAGTTCTAGATATTTTAATCCATATCCTATTAAATATAGATTTTCTTTTATTTTGTTTTTTAGCTTGTCTATTTCTGTTTTTGTTTTTAAATTAAATTTGAATCCTTGTAAATTTCTTGCGAATCTTATTTTTGTGTTTGTTATTACATCTGATTCTTTTCCAGTTTGTAAATACCAATTCATATCTTTCTCCTTTCACTTAATTCATCATTGTTTAAAAAATTCTCTTTTTTCAATTTAGTACATATATTTGTTTGACATTTTATGTTAAATAGTTTATAATTATTTTTGTAAACTATATTGTTAAGACTATTTATAGTCTTTACCCACTTATGTGGAGAGCCTTAGGAGGTAAAAGCTTATGCACAAATTTGATGATGACACCCTTTTTCGCATTATTCAGGAAATCTGTGCTACTATTCCAGAAGATGCTATTGTTGAATCTGATGTAATTAACTATGCACTGGATTTAATTATATCATTTCTGTGCCATGATTCTGTGCTTATATCAGCTATAATCGCACTGGATAACGAATTACCTGCTTTTGAAGCTGATGGAATTACTCCTTATAAGAATGCTGAAATGGTTTATAAATACTTATTCTATTTTTATAAAGAACTTGGTTATGATGAAACTATTTCACTTATTGAAAAATTATCTGTTTTATGTTAATTTTTAAAGCCTGCCTTCATGGAGGCTTTTTTATTTTTCCTCTTTCTTTATTTCATCTCTAATCTTAGCAGCATCTTCATATCTTTCTTCTTTAATGGCCTGCTTCAAATCCTCTTGTAACATTTCTAATTTATTATTAGTTTTATTTTCTGTCTTTTCTTCTTTTTTCTCAAACTTCACATTATTATCTGATATTTTTCCTAATCTTCCATTATGTCTATTTGCCCCTTGTAATTTCTTTAATATTGGGTCCATTCTATCTTCAAAAACATCATAACAATTTGGACATCCATATCTTCCAGTGTTTATAATATCATCAAATGTTGAATTACAACTATCACATTTTATTTCTTTTATCTCATTTAATAATGGCATAAAACTTGGTGAACTACTAAAATCTTCTAAGAAACTTCCAAAAAGATTTGATAATTCTAATGATGGCATTCTAAAATCCATTTTTTCTGTTATTCCTAGTTCTCTGCTACATTCTTCACATAGATGTAATTCTTTTTTTACTCCATTTATATTTTCTGAGTATCTTACATTTGCTTCTCTTCTTTTACAATTTTCACATAACATATTAATCTCTCCTTTACTCTATATTTAATAACATATTTTTAAATATTCTTGCTCTTACTTCATCTTTTATATCTATATCTAATTTAAGTACATTATCACTAGTTGCTACTTTTAAAAGTTTAGCTTCTTGCTGATTTATTATATTGTATGTTAAGAAATCACTTAGTAAAATGTCTATTTCATTTACTGTGATTGATTTTCCTATATTATTTATTATATGTATTATATAATCTGATTTTGTATTATTTATTTTTTTGATTCTGATGTTTCCTCCACCACCTCTTTTACTTTCTACATAATATCCTTGTGATGGTTTAAATCTTGTTGATATTACATAATTTATTTGTGATGGTACACAATTAAAGTGTTGTGCTAATTCATTTCTTTGAATTTCTATAAAATTATTTTCATCTCCTTCAAATAAATCTTTTATAAAATCTTCTATTATATCTGACATTCTCATTTTATCAGTCTCCTTTTAAAAATTTTGTCTTTTTGTGCGTTTAAATAAAATTTTATTGTCTTTGACTTTCTTTGACTTACATTTATATTATATATGTTTTTAAAAATAAATCAATTCTATTTTTTGACCTTTTCTGACTTTCTTTAACTTTAATTTAATACTTTTCTATTGTTTCCTTTTTTTATCTCTCTTTTTCTTTCTTTTTAGTCACATTTTCTAATTCTTCTACTTTTTCTTTTTGGTCTGGTAATGATACCCATGCAAAATATGATGATATAAATTCTCCATATTTTGTACTATCTTCCCCTACTTCTTCTGAACTTTCTCTTATTTGCTTACCTAAATCTTTTTTATCACTCATACAAAAAACACAAACCTTTCACTACGCTTCGCTTCGTTCATCATCATACAAAAAATTTTTTAATTATCTATATGTCAAATTTTTCTATTTACTCTAAATATATTAGTATTTAGATTTTTGGTATAATTTTTTTGTCTGACAAATCTTAATGCTTCATTCATACAGATATCTTTAGTATGTGTTATTTTCATATTTATATACAATTAATTATTAATATTTATAATAAAAAATCCTTAATAATGTAGAGTTAGCCAAAAGGTTGATATATAAAAATTCGTTTCGATCTAATATGTTTAACAATTCTCTTCAGAACGGTTGTTATATCAATGTATTTTAGAAAGCCACACTTCAAACCGTCTGGAAGAATCAATTTTAAATTTTAATTTATCAATCTTTTGACTGACTTTTTTAATTATAAAACTATAAAGTTATATCTTCAAAACCTGCCCCACATATATTAAATTTGGATTTGTTATTCCATTTATTCTAGCAATTCTTCTTGGACATGTTCCATATCTTCTTGCAATTCCCCATAGAGTATCTCCTCTTTGCACTGTATAATATGAGTAATTACTATTTGAATTTGAAGATGTAAAATTTCCATATAAAATCAATCTTTGTCCTGGATATATTAAATTTGGATTTTGTATATTGTTCCATTCTACTAAATTTTGTACTGTTGTTCCATATCTTCTAGCAACTCTCCATAATGTATCTCCTCTTTTAATTGTGTAATATGTTTTTCCTGTTGAATTTGATTCACTTCCATGAATATTTGAGTTTGTATGTATTCTTAATACTTGCCCTGGAAATATCAAATTCACATTTTCTATTCCATTTATTTGAGCTATTTCTTGTATTGTTGTTCCATATTGTGTAGCAATTTTTCCTAGTGTATCTCCTTTTTGTACTGTGTAAAATACTGTCTCTGTATTATGACCATCATTTGGATTTTCTGTACTTGGTATTTCTGAATTTTCATCTAATAAAACTGCTTCTGTAAATAAATCTCTGTCTACATTACCTTTTATTCCTGGTACCTTTCCTCTGTCTGAGTATTGTACTCCTATAAAAGTATTCCAACTCGTATTTCTATTTTGCAAATTTCTATAATCTCCATAATATGCAATCCATAATTCTCCTTTGCTTGCAAGTTCAGAGCTAAAAGTATCCTCACTATTATATAAATCACTATAAATAATTACTTCTTTTTCTGTTAGTTCTTTTAGTTTTTGTATAAATGCTATTGCTATTTGGTTGATTTGTTCTTTACTAACTCCACCAAATTGTTCATAGTCTAATGCTAATTTACAATCAACTTGTTTTCCTGATATGATTGAAGCAAAAAATATTGCTTGTTGTTCTGCTTCTTGTACAGTTGTTGCTGTTAGAAAATGATAGAATCCTACTTTTAAATTATTTGCTTTCGCATTTTGATAATTTAATTCAAAATATGCATCTTTTATATTGCTTCCTTGACTTGCTTTTATATATACAATATCAATTCCTGAATTTTTTACTTGACTATAATCTATGTATCCTTGCCAATTACTTACGTCAATTCCTTCATATCTTAGTTCACTTTGTGGTGATAGTGCATATATTGAATTGAAAAATGTAAAAATAAACACTAAAAATATTCCTGAAATTTTTAATAATTGTTTTTGCATACAAAATATCCTCCTTATATACTTTGTATATTTTATTCAGTGGAAAATTTTTAGTGATTTCATATAATATTAATTTTGGGGATTTTAAATCCTATAGAAAAAATATTTTAGGATTTTTTAGATTTAAAAATTTTTATAAATTTGTCCTCGATTTTCTGCTTTAGTAATCAAAATTATAAGTTCATTTTTAATTTGCTCATAAATAATTCTGTAATTTCCAATTCTAAGTCTGTATTCATTTTTGCAACCTGCCATTTTCTTTACATCTCCATTTGGCAGGTTGTATATTGCCTTATAAATTCTTATTTTTTGATGTTTATCTTGTTTTTCAATAAATTTAAGAGCTTTAGGTCTAATTTTTATCTTGTAAATCATCTATTGTCAACCCCTCTCTTTTTAGTACTTCTTCAAATGACACTGAATCTTCTAATTCTTGACTTCTAACTTCTTTACTTTCCATTAGATAATCCAAATACATCACTTTTTCAGTAATATCCATATTTTCTAATATAACTGTTGGTTCTATTCTTAATAATTCATAGTCTATTGCTTTTTCCATTAAAATTCTAATAGAATTTAGACAATCTATATTAAGACGTGGTGTCATTTTAATTACATCTTTTATTGCTTGTATTTGTGCTTCAGACATAATTATCAGCTCCTTTCTTTTTCTTTATAAAATTTAATTTCTTTGATTTTATAAATCAGTTTATGTTTATTATTATATCAATATTTACAGTTATTTACAATAGAAATTGATATATTTTAATTTTTTATTACATATTAATATTTAAAATACATATATTTTAATATGGTGATTATATGTTTTCTAAATGTCATTTTTTTATATTAAAAATAAAAAGAAATATTCTAGCGCTATTTTTTTTAGCTTTTGGTCTTTGCTTATTAATATTTTCAAGTAGTAATTTACCCGCAATAAAAAAAGGATTAGCACTTTGGGCAAATTCTGTTGTTCCTTCTCTTTTTCCTTTCTTTGTAGCAACAGAACTTTTGATGAATACTAATTTTGTTAATGTTCTAGGGAGATTTTTTAATAAAATTATGAAACCTTTATTTAATATTAGAGGTGAGGGGGCTTTGGGATTTATAATGGGATTAATTAGTGGATATCCTGTTGGTGCTAAGATTGCATGTGATTTTAGAGAAAATAATATTTGTTCTAAAGAAGAGTGTGAAAGATTATTGAGTTTCACTAATAATTCTGGTCCTTTATTTATACTTGGAACTGTTGGTATTAGTATGTTTGGTAATTCTACTATTGGACTATTATTACTAATTACTCATATTTTAGCTTGTCTAACTGTTGGTATAATTTTTAGATTTTGGAAGTTTAATTCTTCTAGTCCTGATTATGTTAGTACTAAAAGTTCTAATTATAAAAAATATAAAAATGTTACTTTTTCTAATTTAGGGGACGTTTTAGGAAAGAGTATTACTAATAGTATTTCAACAGTTTTAATGATTGGTGGTTTTGTTGTTATATTTTCTAGTATTATTTCTATTCTTAAAGCTAGTGGTATTTTGAGTAGTTTGGTTTTAATGTTTAATCCTATTTTTAATATTTTACATATTGATACTTCTTTTATTTATGGTATTTTAACTGGTTTACTTGAGATTACTAATGGTATTAGTTCTATTTGTAGTGTTAATATTAGAGAGATTTCTGTTAATATAATTATAACTGCTTTTTTACTTGGTTTTGGTGGTTTGTCTGTTTTACTTCAAGTTTTAAGTATTACTTCTAAAACAGATTTGTCTATTAAGCCTTATATTTTTGGAAAATTATTACATGGAATCTTTGCCGCTTTTTATACTTTTATTTTTATTTATGTATTTCCTTTTTTTAATTTTAATTTATAAACTAACAAGAAAGTTGTTTTTGGTTGATTTAATTATAAATCATCAAAAACAACGTTCTTGTTTCTTGAATTACTGCTTCTTTTCCCATCTAATAGTTAAATGATGTCCAGTATATCTTGTATAATAGTATAGAGCATCATATCCTTTTTTCTCTAATTCTTTTACAATGTACTTTCCATCTCTCCATAAAATAATTCTTATATTAATAAATAATTTGCCTTTTTTTTGCTGCCTCTTAACTTTCCTTTCAATCATTCTTAATTGATGCCTCTCATAAAAGTTTAACTTTTGGCTTTTTGTAGGAATGTTCCGTAATTCTTCTGCACTAATCATGCTTGTTCCTCCTAACATTCGTTTTGGATTGTTTTTAGTTACTGTTAATTTTTTAGTATTATATCTTATTTTTTATGTAAAGTCAATGTGTGCAAATAAAAAAATAGGACCTTATTCTTAGTTTATTTGATTTTAATCAAACTAAAAATAACTTCCCTATTAATTCCTAATCTTATTATATTTTTGCATTATTTTCATGTATTATTTGTTTTATATGTGCATATATTTTATTAATATTGAATGGAGATGATTTTATGGATAAAGATTTTAATAATATGCCACCTTTTATGGATTTTTCTATGATGCAACAAATGCGGTGGTGTTTCCCCTGATATGAATGATTTATATAGAGACCCTATGTTTAATCCAATGGCACAATATGAACAGGCTTACTGTTATTATAGATATTTATGTATGCAAATGGATTATAAAATTAAATGTAAAGAATATGAAAAATTGTGTAATCCATCTAGTAATACAGAAAAAAATCAAAGAAAAGTTGAATAATTTTTGTAGAACTGTACAAAGATTGAAAGTGGTGATTAGGGGCCAGGTCTTAAATCCCCATTTTTTTATACACAAAAATGGGGATTTAAGACCTGGCCCCTAATCACCACTTTCAATCTTTTGCAGTATTATTGTTATTTTACTTTTTTATATAATTGACTTTCAATTTTATTTCCTAAAAATTTTTCCAATAATTCACAATCTTTTATTAAGTCTTCTTTTTGTTTCTTATTTAATTTTTTAATATGAAATTCTAGTCTAGATGCTAATACTCTATTTTCTGATTCCCATGCTATTTCCATACTGATAGCATTATGTGTTAATGTATATTTGGCTGTTTTTTCTCCTTTTTCTTTATGTTCTTTTAATCGTCTTTCTAAGTCTGTTGTTATTCCTGTATATAATGAATTGTCTTTACATCTTATCATATATGTATAATACATTTATTTAATTCTCCTTTTAAATCGACAGAATTTGACAAATTTATGAAACATTTTTGCACTGTCCCACTTGTTTCATTTTTGTGCCAAAAAGGGACGCCCCTTTTGGCACACTATTCATTGTTTAATTGTTTTTCAATATTAAGTAGTCTGTTATATTTTGAGACTCTGTCTGTTCTACATGGTGCTCCTGTTTTTATTTGGCCTGCATTTATTGCTACTGCTAAGTCGGCTATCGTTGTGTCTTCTGTTTCTCCTGATCTGTGTGAGATAACTGTTTTGTATCCTTTTTCTTTTGCTTCTTGTATTGTGTCTAGTGTTTCTGTTAGTGTTCCAATTTGGTTTGGTTTTATTAATATTGCATTTGCTACTTTTTCTTTTATTCCTCTTTGTAGTCTCTTTATATTAGTTACAAATAGGTCATCTCCAACTAATTGAATTTTATTTTCTAATTTTTGTGTTAATTCTTTCCATGATTCCCAGTCTTCTTCTGCTAATCCATCTTCTATTGATATTATAGGATATTTTTCTGTTAAGTTCAATATATATTCTATCATTTCTTGCTTTGTTTTGAATATGTCTGTTTTCCAGAAATAGTATCCTTCTTTTCCTATTTTCTTTGCTTCGTCATACATTTCTGTACTTGCTACATCTAGTGCTAAGCATATGTCTTTTCCTGGTTCATATCCTGCTTTTTTTATTGCTTCTACTATTGCTTCTAATGCTTCTTCTTCATTTTCTAAGTTTGGTGCGAATCCTCCTTCATCTCCAACTCCTACTGAATATCCTTTTTCTTTTAGTACTTTTTTTAGTGTATGATATACTTCTACTCCTCTTTTTAGTCTTTCTGAAAATGTAATGCTTCCTACTGGCATTATCATGAATTCTTGTATGTTTATGTTGTTATCTGAGTGTTTTCCACCATTTAGTATATTCATCATTGGAATTGGTAATTCATTTGCATTTATTCCTCCAATATAGTTATATAGTTCCATTCCTAATGAGTTTGCTGCTGCTTTGGCACAGGCTAAAGATACTCCTAATATTGCATTTGCTCCTAAATTTGATTTGTTTAGTGTGTCATCTAGTTGTACTAATTCTCTGTCTATTTTTCTTTGTTCATATACGTTCATGTCTATTAATTTCTTTGCTATTTTTTTATTTACGTTTTCTACAGCTTTACTTACGCCTTTTCCAAAGTATCTGTTTTTGTCATTGTCTCTTAGTTCTACTGCTTCAAAACTTCCTGTTGATGCTCCTGATGGAACAATGGCTACTCCTGAAAATCCTCCTTCTGTTACTACTTCAACTTGAATAGTTGGATTTCCTCTTGAGTCTAATACTTCTAATGCCTCTATGTTTTTTATTGCTAAAAAGTCTTTCATATAAAATACCACCTTTCAATTTTTATTATAAAATGAAATTTGAATTTCTTTCATTTTATTAATCTTTTTAATTCTATTTTATACATTTTTTTCCATGTGTATACATAAACTAATAAAATCACTTGTAAAATTTATAAATTCATGATATACTTTATGAAAACTTAATATATCCTTTGGTTATTTTTCAAGTTATTCAAAGCTTGAATTTAACAATATGAAACTATGCAACCTTCTAACTAGAAGAAAGGAGAATTAATTCTATGTATGAAAAATTAAAACAATTTAACAGTATTTGGAAAGGCAGAGAACTTGCTTATAAAACTTTTTTAATAATTGCTGCTATAGTGTCTGCATTATTAATATTGTTTGTTACTGTTTTATCTGGATGGTCAGAGTTATTAGTCTATCCTGAGGAAGCTTATGAAGCTCTTGAAGCTGAAGCACGAACTATGGCTGATACACATAATCTTGAAACTGACTATGTTTGTACCTATACTTATGATAATAGTACAAATTCATTGTCATTTGATTTGAGTAATAGTAATCCTTTTGCTAAAATAACTGCTACTATTTCAAATTATCGTACAGATATTCAAACTATTAGTATTACAAGGGATTTTAAAAATGCTGTATTATTTGTATTGTTTAATTTATCTTGTATTGTTATTTTTATTCCTTGGGTATTAGCATTGATAATTGAAATACCATTTATTGTTATATTTAAAATGATATTTTTAATTGCTTCTATCTTTCATACTATTAGAAAAAAATAATTGTGATGGTATCCTAAAATAGGAACCCAAAAACCAGAAAATCAAGCTTGATTTTCTGGTTTTTGATTTTATATTTTAGGATTCTATTATTTCTTTCTATACCATTTCGCAAATTCTTCCATTGAATCAATTGATTCATATTTTATTCTATTTTTTCTTTCTTCATCTGTCATTTGTGCTAATGTTTTATCATATCCATAAGGTATATATATGTACCATAGGTCTGACCATTTTTTATCTGTATCGTTTCCTAATACTTCTTCTGCTAATGTTCCTTCATGTTTTCCCATGAATTGATATAGTTCTTTTCCATCATAATATGATAAGCATTCTGTAAATCTACATTTTCTATTTTCTTTTTTCTCCATTAATTTTAATATTCCATCAATCTTTATGGTTTCTAAAGCAAAGTTTACAAATGCTTTTGGAAATCCATTTAGTTCATCTATCCAAAAACCACAGTCTAAAGATATACATGGTTTATTTACTAATTTATATGCTTCTTTTACCTTATATTCTGATATATATTTTATATCATCACTTCTTGGTTCTTCTAATTCATATTCAAATACTTTAAAATTAATTTCTTTTAAGTCTTTTTTTGCAGATGCTATTTTTCCTTTGTTATGTGTTACAAATATTATTTCTTCCATTATATCCTCCTATCTATACTTCTCATATTATAGTATATTTTTTAATTCTAATAATTCTTTTATTTCGTAGTTGACTTTATATTGTTCATTTTTTAATTGGTTTGGATTAAACCAACATGTATCTATTTTATTTTTAATTCCTCCTAATATATCTTTATCTAATTCGTCTCCTACTATAAGCATATTTTCTTTGTTTTGATTGTTTATTTTTTCAAAAAAAGTTCTAAAAAATTCATCATGTGGTTTCATATGTCCCGCTTCTTCTGCTGAAAATGCATATTTAATATATTTTTGTGCATTTATTTTATTTAATTTATCATTTACTATTTTAGTTGGACTGTTAGTTACTATATATAATTCATAATTTTTTTCATATAAATACTTTAGTATTTCTGTAGAATTTTTTATTGGAACTATTTTTTCTTTTAATAATTTTATGTATTTATCGTTTATTTCCTTTGCTTCTTCTAATGTAATATCATTAAAATATTTTATAAATCTTTGTGCCCTTACCCATTGTGTTTTTTCTTCAACTGTATTGAATTTGTATGGTTCTTTAATTTTCCCCTCTGCTCTATCTTTCCAAAATTGATTATCTAATTCTATAAATTCTTTTAATTCTTTATCTGTTGCATTTTCTTTTCTTTCAATTAATATCTTTTTTATTGCATATTTTCTATTTTGGTTATCATCTACTAATGTATTATCTAAATCAAATAATATCTGTTTATATATTTTAGGCATAAAAAATTCCTCCTTATATGAAAATTTTATCATATATTGAGGAAATATGCATGTCAGAATTATTTTTTTATTTTTATTTTATCATCATATCTTTCTTCTAATATTTTATATTCTAGAATATCTTCTAATTTAAATAATCTTATTTCACTTCTTAATTCGCAAAATGCTGCTACATACCATTTGTCTATATAGCAAAATAGTTCTGCTGGATGAATTATTCTTTTGGTTATTCCTGAATTAATAGATTTATATTGTATCTCTATTTTATTTCTATTTTTTATGGCTTTTTTCATTATAATATACATTTCTTCTTTTACTATATCTTCTAATTTTAAAAAGTTATTTTCTTTTTCAATTTGATATCCACCATATTTTCCAGTAATTGATTTTATATATATTCCTGATTGTTCTAATTCTAATTTGTATTGTCTTATCATTCTTTCTGATACTTCTAACTTTTCTGATAATTCATGTATGCTGTGTATTTTTTCATCTTTTAATATTTGTATCATATTTAACATATTAGAAATCTTACTCATTTTTTTACCTCTTTTATTCTTAGTTATTCATCTAACATTAATTTTGTATTTTTATCTTTTAATCTTTTTAATTGCTCTTTTTCTATTTCTTTAATATTTTTATTTGGAGTTGGTAAATCTTCTGGTAATGTTCCTCCAATATCTTCTATTGCTTTTCTTACTTTTGTTCCTACTTCATAATGAGTATTAGTTGCTTTTTTACAACCATATATTTTATCTTTTTTTAATCTTTCTTCTGTTTGTGATATTCTAAATAAATTTGCAATTAGTTCTGTACTTCCCATAAAATCAAGTATTTTTTCATCGTCCTTTAATTTTTTTCTTTTATGTATATCATCTACTGTTAATCCTCCATATAAACCCATATATCCTGCATTTTGAAATTTTCGCATTTGAATTGCAAAATATGTTTGTCCTAGTGCAATTACTTTTTCTTGGATCTCCATTTTGTACAATAAGATAACATGCATATCTTGACAATTCATAATCAATTATTTTCTTCTGAGTTGCTCCTGCTTCAACGATTTTGCTGACCTCAGCAAAATCGTCATCTATATTTTTTCCACTATTCTTACATGCTAGCTTAGCTCTATCTATTACTTTTGCAAAGTTTCTCCATTGTACATATTGTAAAACTTCACTTAGTTCTCTTGCACTCCAATATTCTGTCCCATCTTCTCTAATATTTTTTATTTTATCAAAATTTTTGTATTCTTCTGCTTGTAAATTGCTCAATTGCATCATCTCCATTATTATATTTTTATGTCTTAATATTTATCTTGTCTTATTTTTAATTCTTAAATATTAACTTGCTTTTTTATTTCTCAGTTGAGTTGCATATTGTATTGTTGTTTCATTTATTTCGCCAGATGAGATTCTTGCAATTTCTTCTATTGTTTCTTTTTCATTTAATAGTTTTATATTAGTATTTGTTCTTTCATCTACAACTTTTTTACTTATAAAATAATTATAATCTGCAATTGCTGCAATACTTGGTAAGTGTGAGATACATAATACTTGATGATTTTTTGATATTCCATTTAATTTTTCTGCTACTGAATTTGCTGCTTTTCCACTTATTCCTGTGTCTATTTCGTCAAATATTAATACTGGCATTTTGTCTGTGTCTGCTAATACTTTTTTTATTGCTAGCATTATTCTTGACATTTCTCCTCCTGATGCTATTTTTGATAATGTTTTTTCATCTTCTCCAAGATTTGTTCTTATATAAAATTCTACTTCATCTTTTCCATTTTCAAAAAATTGTTCTTCTATATAATCAATGTGTATATTTATTTTTGCATTTTTCATTTCTAATTCTTCTAGAACTTCATTTATATTATTACTTAATTTTTTTCCATATTCATTTCTTAATTTGTTCATTTTCTGTGCTAATATTGTCATTTCTTCTTTTATTTGTTTTAATTCTTTTTTTAGTTTATTATTGTATTCATCTAAATTTTCTATATGTTCAACTTCTTTTTGTATTTCATTTTTGTATTCTATTATTTCTTTTATATCGTTTCCATATTTTCTTTTTAATGAGTATATTAAGTCTAGTCTTTCTTCTATTTCATTTCTTTCTTCTTCATTAAAATATATATCTTCTTTATAGTTTGAAATGTCTCTTGATATTTCTTGTAGTTCATAATATATGTTTTTTAAGTTACTTGATATTTTTTCATATGTATTATCTATATTTTCTATTTTTTCTAATGCTCTTATTGCTATATTTAGATTATCTATACTATTTTCTCCAATTGCAATATCTGCTTCATTTAAATTTGTTGATATTTTTTCTGAGTTTAACATTATCTTTCTTTTTTCTTCTAGTTGTTGTTCTTCTTTTTCTTTTAATTTTGCTTCTTCTATTTCATTTATTTGATATTTTAATAGGTCTAGTTTTCTTTCTCTTTCTTTTTCATCTCCATAATTTGCTTTTAATTCTTTTTTTATTTCTAAATATCTTTGATATTTTTCTTTATATTGTTGTTTTATTTCTGTTAGTTCATTTCCAATATATCCATCTAAATATTTTAGGTGGAATTTATTATCTAATAAACTTTGGTTGTCATTTTGTCCATGTATTTCAATGAATTTACTCATAAAATTTTTTAATTCATTTACTGTTACCATTCTTCCATTTATTTTACACATATTTTTTCCATTTAGATTTATTTCTCTTGAAATTATTATATTTCCATCTATAGAGTTTTCATTTTCAGGTTCATACATGCAGATTTCTACAAAAGAATTTGTTTCTCCTTTTCTTATCATTTCTTTTGAGAATCTTCCTCCTGATATTATTGCTAAAGAATCTATTATTAATGTTTTTCCAGCTCCTGTTTCTCCTGTTAATACATTTAATCCTTCATTTAAATCTATACTTAAATCATCTATAATCCCTATATTTTTTATGTGTAATGTTGTTATCATAATAAAGACCTCCTAAATTTTTGTTCGGTCTTATTATATATTCCTATTTTTAAATTGTCAATACCTTTTACGAACTTTTTTTCGTTTTATAATATTTATGGTTATGTTTCACAGCCAAAATAAAATTAAGCCCTCACATATAAAATAATGTGAAGGCTCTTTTCTGACTATTGATTAATATACCCACAGTCCTCATGATCTTTAATTTCTCTTATCCAACAATTCTTAGGGTTCTTCTCTTCATGAAACCATTCTGGTGAATAATGAAAGTACCTTAAAAGAAAACTTCTTAAGGTTGTACCATGTGTAAAGATAAATAGAGTATCAATACCATGTTTCTTATAATCACGGTGTATGGTTCCCATAAATTGATGGACACGAATTGCTACATCAAATGGACTTTCTCCAAGAGGTAATCTGGCATAAAATTTTCCATAATTTTGCCGTTGCCTTTGATATTCTTCGTATTCTCTAGGAAAAAGTTTTCCCCATTCTTCTTTTGGAATTGAGTCAAACAAGCCAAATTGCTGCTCAATAAGTGTTATATCTTCTCTTATATCAGATATATGTAGAGAAGCATTGAACTCTTCAGATGTTTGTCTTGTTCTACAATATGGACTACGCCATATTCTTGCATTATCAAGACAAATACCTTTTTCTTTGCAATAATTAGCAAGAAAAATGCCAGCCTCATGTGCTTGCTGTTTTCCTACTTCACTTAAAGTTACTAAATGGTCGGGTATCCTTTTAATGTAGTTTTGTCCATTATTTGCTATAGATTCCCCGTGCCGAATAAGAAAAATATGCATGTAATCACCCTTTCTATATTTTATGTAAATATTATATCATTTTTTGTGTATTATATCAATATTTCAACAATCTTTTTTACTAATTTCTTACTAACTCTTACTACTCACATTTAAATTTACTCTAAAAAAGATGATGCCCTGAGGCACCATCTTTTTTCTTATTTAAAATGGAAAATCTTATGAATTATTTTTCCATCTTTTTCTTCTGTTTCTATTTTTCCTGTTAACTTCCATGGACAAATACAGCTTATTATTAATGCAATTAATAATATGATTATCCATGTAGGGTTAATCTCTAGTAATTCAATAAAATTTTTTATTGCTACTATAGATTCCATTGCTTCCTCCTAATTTGAAGTTACTTTTATTATAGTTTATATTATAGTTTTTGTCAAATTACTAATTTTTCTAGATATTTGTAAAATCTTTGTTTTTTATATTGAGAGTTACTTGAATCTATAAAATTAATTTTCCCATTTTTTTCTGAATCATTTATCAAATTTTTTTCTTTGAGAATATCTTTTAAGTGTTTTGCTAAGCTATTTGCTCCATTAAAAAATTTTACATTTCCTAATACTTCTTGTATTTCTTTTTTTATTAATGGATAATGTGTACATCCTAAAACAACATTTTTAATTGTTCCTCCATATTTTGAAAGATTTCTTTGTAAATAAATTTGTATCTTTTCTTTATTTCCTTCTTCTATTATATCTGCTAAGCCTTTACATGCTAATATTTGTGTTTTATGATTATCATATTTTTTATATAATTTGTAAAATTTTTCACTTTCTATTGTTCCTTTTGTTGCCATTATTAATGTTTCTTTTTCATATTCATAATCGTGAACCATTTTGTATGCTGGTTCTATTGCAATAATTATTTCTTCAGGATATCTTGTTCTTAATATTTTTGCTGCTTTTGCACTTGCAGTATTACATGCTATTACTATTGCTTTGCATTTTTGTTCTATAAATTTTTTTACAATCTTGTCACATATATTTATTATTTCTTTATCTGTTTTATCTCCATATGGATTATTTTTTGAATCACTATAATATATGTAATTTTCATTTGGTAATATTTTTAATATTTCTTTTAATACTGTTACTCCACCTATTCCTGAATCAAAAATTCCTATACTTTCTCTTTTATTCATTTTTTATTTTCCTTATAAATATTCATATTATTTATTTAAAATATATTATTTTTTTATATTTATATATTCTTTATTTTTTATATTATATATAAATTTAATTATAAAGTCTAGTATACTATAATAAAAAAATATGATATAATAAAACCTATATAAATATTACAAAGAATGGAGTCTATTATAATAAAATGAATGTTTATCATGCTTTAAATGAAATAATAGAATATATTGAGCAACATCTCACTGATGAAATATCATATTCTAAACTTGCTACTTTTTTAGGTACTAATGAATATACTATGCAAAGTCTATTTACTTTACTTTGTAATATTTCTATTGCTGATTATATTAGAATGAGAAGATTATCAGAGGCTGGATTTGATATATATAAATTTAATTATAAAGTAATTGATGTTGCAATAAAATATCAATATGAAAATCCTACATCATTTTCGAGAGCTTTTGAAAAGTTCCATGGTATAAAACCGAGTCAGGTAAAAAGTCTTCCTGAAAAATTGAAACTTTACACTAAACTTATTTTTGTGGAACCCTCTTCGCCTCTTCCTGACAAAATAGAATATAGTATCATTACTCAAGATGAATTAACTTTATATGGAAAGTATATTTTAACTACTCATGATACTATTTCAGATGATGCTCCTAATTTTTGTAAAACTATGTTAGATGAATATTATAGTGCCTATGGTGGATTTGACTATGGTATGACTGTTTATTTGAATTCATTGGAAAATTCTAATAATAGATTTTTGACTAAAAATTATGAGTATTGGGTTTTATATAAAGATGAGATTTTGGGATTTGATAAAGTTGTAATTCCTAAAAGTAAATGGCTTAAATTTTCTGTTTCATCATATAGTGCTCAAGATATTCATGAATTAATGTTAAAATTTTATTTATCATTTTTACCTAGTTGTAAATATAATTTAAAATCTTTACCTGAGCTTGAATATTATCACGATGGAGTTACTGATTTTTTAGTTGCTATTGAAGATTAGATAATTTAGTTGTGTAATTATTTACAATCTTTCTATTTTTGATTTATAAAACTGATTTTTTCTATACAGAAAAAGTCAGTTTTTTTGTTTTTATTTTATATATAATCTTTTAAATTATTTAAATTTTTATTTTATGGAGGATATTATGAAAAAACAAATATTATCAGAAATATACCTTACTTCTAGTAATGTAACCCCAGAATCTTGGTTAAATTTCTTGAATTCTATTTCTAAATTAAATGGTTTATTTAAGAGATGGTTTATTTATATTGTTATAGATAAAAATGAAGTTAGATATTTTTTAAGGACTTCTCGTATTATTCCACCTATTGTGAATTCTTTAAGTGACTTTCTTATAAAAAAGTCTGATTTGAATTTTAAAGATATTTTTGATTTTTCTTCTCATAAAGGATTACCTTTTGTATTAACAAATAAAGAAAGGAATTTATTAGATGTATTTGATAAAAGTGAAACTAAGCATAATCAAGTTTTAAAGTTTATTAAATTATCTATATTAAGTTTTAAAAAGGACCATTTTTTTACTAAAATAAACTTCTATTTTAATAAATTTAATAAAAAATTTTTAAAAAATCGAAAAGCATTTTTCGTTATTCCTCATATGTTTTTGAGCATTAATTTTTCTATTTATAACCGCTTCTTTTATAGGAAAAATGCAAATCAATATTTAGATATTCAAAAGGTATTACCTTTTTTAAAAAGTGATAGTCATAATGCTTTATTGAAAGTTGATACTTTTCCTTATTTGCCTAATGATTATTATTTATACCAAAATAATTATGATTTTGATAAACATTCCATTATTATAGGTTCTAGTGGTACTGGTAAATCAAAATTAGTTAGTAGTATGATTAGTAATATTTCTCAAGTTTATAATGATATTTGTAATTATAAATTTGTTGTTATTGACCCTCATGCAAGTATAAAAGATGATATTGGTGGTTTGGATAGTACTTCTGTTATTGATTTTAAGGATTTGGCTAATAGTTGTGATTTGTTTATTAATAGTTCTTCAAAAGATATTGTGGCTTCAACTGAGTTAATGCTTTCTTTATTTAAAACTTTAATGGAAAGTCAATATAATTCTAAATTGGAAAGAGTTTTAAGACATAGTATTTATTTATTAATGCAATTTAAAGGATTGAATTTTAAGAATTTAAGGAGGTTGATTTCAGATGTTGAATATCGTAGCAATTTGATTAATAAATTGCAATCTACTCTTCCTGATAGTATTACAAATTTTTTCTTAACAGATTTTAATGATTTAAAGTCAAAGTCTTATGAAGAATCTATTTCTCCTATAATTTCTTTTATTGATGAAATGGAATTATTGCCTGCATTTCATCAAAGTGGTTATACCCCTCAAGTAAAAGATATTATTGATGAAAATTTTTTAACAATTTTTTCTCTTGACCAATCTGTTCTTGGAAAAAAAGTTACAAAAACAATTTCTGGTCTTGTTATGCAACAATTATTAGAACTAATTCAATCTTATAGTTTTGATAAGCATATTGTTTTGGTTATTGATGAAGTTGCTTTAGTTGAGAATCCTATTTTAAGTAGATTTCTTTCTGAGGCTAGAAAATATAATCTTTCTCTTATTTTAATACAACAATATTTTAGTCAAATAAGTGAAGATGTTCAAAAATCTATTTTTGCAAATGTTTCAAATTTTTATGTTTTTCGTGTTTCTAAGTCTGATGCTATTTTATTAGAAAAAAATCTACAGATGAATGTGGCTATTCATAATTCTTATAAAATAAAACTAAAACTTTTAACAGAATTAAAAAATCGTGAATGTATTGCAAGAATAAGTAATAATGGTGTTCTACTCCCTGCTTTTAAGGCTAGAACTATGGATTTTATACCTTGTCCTAATATTATAGTAAATCAAATTTTAAAAAGGTGTATTATTTTAGAGGATTCTGAATCAATGCCTAAAGAGAATGATAAATCTTTTGATAATTTTTCTTTTAATATTAATAATTCATTTATTTCTTTAAGTGATATTATGGTTTCTCAATCATCTAGTAGAAAAGAGGTAAATGTTTATGGATGAAAAATTTGCAAATCAAATAATTAACAAATGTCTAAATATTATATTTAATAGAAATGTCTCTTTCTCTATTGATGTAATTCTTTCTAAATTTGCTTTTGATGTTAGACTTCCAAAAAAAGTTTTTGATAGCTTAACAGCTGAAGAAACTTGGACTTCCAATATTAATAGTAGTAATTTTATTACTCAAGCTAATATGGAAAAATATGATGAAGAACATAATTGGATGTTGCAAAAGATAAAATTGTCATCTTTAAAGGATATTTTAGATGTGTGGAAAAAAGTTAATTATACTACTACTGAAAGACAATATGATTGTATTAATGTTAGTCAATGTGATCCTATATATAATTGTGAAAATGCTTTTCGTTGTACTGATTGTAGAAGTTCTAAAAATATTGTTTTTTCTGATGGATGCGCTTCTAGTGAATTTTGTATAGCTTGTCAAAGGAGTGTTAATTGTAATTTTTGCTTAAGAGTTGATGATTCTGGAAATTGTACTAATAGTTATAATGTTATTTGTTCAAATAGTATTAGTAATTCATTTTTTATTCAGGATTGTAGTAAATTGCATGAATGTATTTTCTGCTCTCATATATCTAATAAAAAATTTTGTATTGCTAATATGCAGTTTGAAGAGAAAGAATATTTCTTTTATAAAAAATTTATTGTTGATTGGATTTTAGGTGATATTTTGAAAAATTAAAATATTAAAGAGATAATTATTGTTTTTTGTTTATAATTATCTCTTTATATATTTTTTTATTTGATTTATTTTACTTTTTTCTATAATTCAATAACATCTAAATCATCTGGTACATATATATTTCCATTAAAGTATTGTTTTGCCTCTTGTGTGTATAACCTTTTTCTGTTTTCTAAATTGTTATCACTTGCATGATATAATATCAAATTTTTGATATTTAGACTTGTTGCTATTTCTGATGCTGTTTTTACTGTTGAATGCATTTTTTCATATGGTTTAAATATTTCTGCTTCTGACTCCATACACATTGCTTCATGTAATAACCAATCTGTATTTTCTACTTCATCTCTTAATTTTTCATCAAATGTTTCATCTCCTAAAAATACAAGTGTTTTTTCATTTTCTAGTATTGTTTTGAATCCAAACTGTCTATCTTTTTTGGCTTGAACATCTAAAAATTTAATATTATAATTTAATATTTTTATTTCTTCTTTATCTTCTACTATATTAAAAATTATTTTAGTATCTATTAGATTTTTAAATTTGGGTGGTAATACTTCAATCATTATTTTTCTTATTGTACTTTCTAATTCTCTATGCATATAAATATTAAGGTTTCCATCATAATTGTTATTGTCAAAAAATTTCTGTGCATATCTTATAATCCAAAACATTCCTAATATATGTTCTGTATGTTTATGGGATAAAATAATATTATGTATTTTTCTAAAATCTATTTTTGCATCTCTTAATTGTTTTATTATTTGTAGACCTCCTCCTGTATCTACTAGTATGTGTTCTCCTTGATTATTTTCTAATGTAAAGCATGTATTATAACAATCTAATGTCATTGCATGGCCTGTTCCTAATATATTTAATTTTTCCATACCTATTCCCTTCTATTTTTTTATCATAATATCTTTTTCTTTCATATTTTGATTCCTTGTTTTAATATAATATAACATAATACAGTATATACATCAAGTAATTAGGAAAATTAATAATCATTTTACAGCCTTTGGTATACTTACTATACTCTATTCATACAAAAATTATTCATAGAACCCTATTCTTCTAACTTCTTTTTCTTTAAAAATTATTGTTTGAATTGCTTTTTCTATATCATTTTTTATTATAGAATTTATTGATTTACTATTAGTTTGTATAATTCTATCTGCCTGTTCAAATTTTACCTTTTCAAACAAGTTTCTAACATATCTTCCATTTCCAAAGTTTTCTTCTTTTTTAGCTTTAGTAAAATTATTAATTAATGTTTCTTTACAATTTTTTGATAATTTATATTTTTCCTTTCTGCATAATCTATTAAATATTTCTAGTAATTCTTCTTCATTATAGTCGGGAAAGTTTATAGTAAATTGTATTCTGCTTTCAAAACCTGGGTTAAATCTAATTAAGTTCTTCATTTCTTCTGTATAACCAGCAAGAATAATACAAATTTCATTTCTATGATCTTCCATTTCTTTAATTAATGTTGCAATAGCTTCGTCTTCAAAGCTTCCTCTTCTATCTGCAACTAAGCTATATGCTTCATCAATAAACAATACTCCTCCTATAGCTTTTTCTACTGTATCATGAACTTTTTGGGCTGTCCATCCAACAAATTTATCCACTAAATCTCTACCATGAATTTCTACAAAATCTCCACTTCCACTTAAGATATTTTCTTCTTCAAATATCTTTCCAATGACTCTTGCAATACTTGTTTTGCCTGTACCTGGATTTCCTGTAAAACACATATGTAATGAAGGCATTTGTCCTCTGTCTTTATTTAATTTAACATAGTTAAGAATTTTTTCCATTTGTTTTTTTATCTCATCTAGACCAATTAATTCATTTAATTCTTCTTTTGCATTTTTATCTTCGTGTTTTTTATTACTTCTTTCATTCCTTTTTCTATCTATATTTTTTGAATAAAATTCTTTGTTCTTTTTCAGCATTTGTTTATCAACAAAATCTAAATTTTTACTTTTACATTCTATTAATAATTTTATTACCATATTTTTTAAAATCCAAAAAGGCACATTAGCATATTCTTTTATATCTTGTTTTTTATATTTGATATTGTGTTCATCAAATGAACTTGTACAATACATAATTTTATCATCTAAAGAAATTTTATCTATTGTCATTCTAAATGGAGCTAATTTACCAAGTTCTCCATCTGTCTCACCTTCACAATAGTTAGTATCTTCAAATATAAATATTTTGTCTTTAAATTGCTCTATAATTCTTCTTAAACTATCTAATTCATCATTATAGTTGATTTTTAATTTCTTTTCATTTATAACTATTATAGAATCTTCTATTCCAGAAATTTTATCAAATGGACAATCTCTTCTACTATTTATAATTTTATCAAGATAACATATTCTTTCATTTTCAATAATGTTATACTTTATAAATACTTTTGAGCATACTTTTAGTAAATCATTTAATAGATTGTAAGATGAATTATTTCTTATAATTATGTTATAATTTCCAAAATCTAATTTGTTGTTTTGTTTTAATTTGATATATATTATTATATCTCTTAATACTTCTTTATTTTGTACTACACCACATAAGTTATCTAATTCATTAATGATTTTCTCATCTTCTGAATCTAATTTGTAATTGCTTAACATATTCTTTCTCCTCTCCATAAAAAATCTCATCATCAATGCATTTATTATACATTGAAATGATGAGGTTTAAAACAATTGTGGTCACACAATGCTATATATAACTAGTTGAATTTTAATTTTTTTTCAAATTTCTCACACATATCTGTAATATAATCATATTTCTTTATAGATTTTTTCCATTTATCATTTATGCTATGAATTCCATAATAAATTCCTAATAAACTTCCTGTTATTGCAGCAACTGTATCTGTATCATGTCCTAGATTTACGGCTTTTAAAATCGTATTGTTATAATTATCTGAATTTAAAAACAACCATAAAACAGCTTCTAAAGTATGAACTACATATCCATCTGAAAAAATGTCATTTTCTAGTAAGGCAGATATATCTCCTTTTAAAATACGATTATATTTACTTAATGAATAATCACTAAACATATTATAATTTAATTTCTTAGTTTCATTATACGCTTCTATTTTATCTTTTCCATCTAAAATAAACATGCAATACCTAGAATAAATATAACAACCTAAAATGCTAATTTCATGCTTATGTGTTATACTTGATATATCACTTATTACTTTATATATTTGGTCATCTTTTAATGATTGTTTGTAATATATATAATATACTATTGGTAAAATTCTCATAAGTGAACCATTTCCATTATCATATTCGCCTATTCCGCCACAATTTACAGCTTTATCAATTTTAAGTTCAATTTTTGCAAGAGCTTGCCTAGTTGTATCTCCTATATCAAACAATTTGTTAGTTGCTGTATATTTTCCACTTCTATACCAATCTACAAATTTTTTTGCAATATCTTCTGTGTCTATTATGCTTTTTTCTATAATTGAATCCATTGTTGCTAGTGTCATTGAAGTATCATCAGAAAAAGAACCAATAGGTTGTTTATGTACTCCTCCATCAATCATATCTATAATCGGATTATTCTTTAATTCTTCCCTAGCTTTAAATTCTACTGGAACTCCTAGTGCATCTCCTATTGCAAATCCAATAATGCCATCTTTTATTTTATATAATTTATTCATTTTTTTAACCTCGTATAATGTATTTATTAGCAGCTCTAAAATTCTCAAAGGTATATTGGGGATTTAAGTTATTTGTTTTCATATCTATTCCTTTTCTTGTGTTAAAATTCCATTTCACATTATTCAACATACAATTTTATAAATTTATCATTTTTATATATGTATGGCATATCTATTCCTTTTTCATCCTCTAAAATTGTAATATCTTCAACATTTATAAAATTATCAGGTATTATTCCTAAGTTTGGATATCCACCACATAATGCTCGAACATCACCATTTTCACTTAATAATACTATATGCATTTTACTTATTTCAATTTTTTTATATTTGCAATTATTGTTATTTAGATATTTATCAGTATCATCCCATTCATCTATAATAGGTTTTATCTTTTTGTCACTTGTTATTTTATATAAATGATTTCCATCAAACATGTGAATTTGCTCTATTTCTCTGTCTATAAATTCACCATTTTCATATAAATTGCCATCTTTTGTTAAAACAAATATATTATCTTTAATATCAGTTTCTATCTGTTTAACATCTTTCTCATTAATTCCTTTTAATCCATCTGTTAAATATCTTATATAATGCATTTTTTCTTCTTCTGGCATATTATATATTTTTTCATGATGATTTATTGTAGAAATATCTAAATCGCTAAAACCTGCTAATTTAAGACCTTTATCTGTGTAAAACTCTGGCATTCTTTTTCTATCTTCATTTTTGAAAACATCATATGCATGTATGAATAGTTCAAAGCTAATATCTTCTTTTAAGAAACTGCTAATTGCTTTTAAAATGCGATTTCTTCCCTCTAGTTTTCCATCATAATATTCAAAAGAGTCGTAATCCCATTTATCATCAAGTACAAATTGTGCATTGTCATCATATAAGTAATATCCTCTACCTGTCATATCAGTTAAATCATAATTTCCTCTAGCCAAAGATTCTTTAATATCTTGGTCCCAATTTCTTAAATATTCTAAAACAAAAATTTCTTCATTATCACCATAATTACGCATAGATGGACTTTGAGAAATTAAAATATCTCCTTTTTTAAATGGTGTTGGTATATTTACGAAAATTCCATCTAAATCATTAAAATCTCTATTACTATAGTATATTTCTATTAGTTTTGGTTTTTTATTGATTACTATATAATTTGCATAAATTGTTTTTTCTTCTTTTCCTAAAATTTTTTTAATAATTGTATAAGATATTGTATCATCAAATTTATTTATATATTCTCTTATTTCCTTATCTACTTCTTTATACGTTCTTCTAGAACGTTCTATGGCATCTCTGCTGAAACATTTTGTTGTTCTATTATATTCATACCAAGAATAAAAACAATTTTCATCTTTTTTTAGAAAATCCTCATATATATTTTTAATTCTAGCTATTTCATTTCTTATCATTGTTTTTACACTATCATAATGATAGCAATGTATTCTTTCAATAACCTCCATATCTGGGTAATTGTCGATTAAGTCTTGATATTTAGCAATTTTTTCTTTTATATCCATTTTTTTATTTCTATATACTAAAGTAGCAAGTTCTTCGGTATTAAATTTATATTCAATTTCTCTACAATAATTTTCTATTGCCTTTGAATTTATTAAATTATAGTCATCTTTTGATATTTTTTTGTCTTTCTTTATTCCTCTTTCATACATTTCAAGTAATATTTCAAGAATTTCAATCTTTTTATCTAAATTACTATCCCATCCACTCATTTCTGCTTTTGTTTTTTTTGCATTATTTAAACTTGCTTCTACTTGCTTTTTATTGTTATATGTTTTAATGTCTATATTGCTATTTAGCTCAAGATACGCCTTATAAAATTCTTTAGGGTAATGTATTTTATACCAAGCTATTCTGAATGCATTTATTGTATATGCTATTGCATGAGATTTGGGAAATAAATAAGATATCTTTTCACAAGATTTTATATACCATTCTGGAATATTATTTTTTTCCATGATTTCTTTATATTCTTTCCATTTTTCCCAATAGCTTTGAGTTATTTCTTCATTAATATTATATTTTCTTTGTATAAATTCTCTACGTGCTTTCCTAGCTTTTCCTTTTTGTATAAATTCCATAATCTCAAATGCAATTTTTTTGTCTATACCTTTTTCTATTAAATAATTCATTATATCTTCTCTATTAGAAACTAATTCATTTACAGGTATTCCTTCTTTAATTAAATTTTCTCCATTGTCAACCCATGTATCTGTTCCATGAGATAAACATGATATACAAACTAAATCATTAAAACTTTTTGGGTGAATTTGTTTTAACATATTTATAACAAATTCTGTTTTAAATTCAGAAATTCCTTTTGTAGTGTTAAAATATCTTTCATCTCCAGTATGAAAAAATAGTTCTAATGTTTCTTTATCCTTTAAATCAATATCTCGTGGATTAATTCCTGTTATTTTTTGTAATCTATGTAATAGTGTTGGTATATCATGTGCAATAATATCATACTTATATAAAATGTCCTGATTTCCCCATATATTATGATAATCAATATGAGTTTTTAATTCTTTAGTTCTGCTTTCTATTTCTATTGGAGAAAAGTCAATTATATCTTGTTCTTTAGGTAGTATAAATATTCCAGCTGGATTAACTCCAGAACTCTTCTTTATATCACATAGTTTGCTAGTTAATTCTTCTATTTTTTTATTATCAACTGTGATTTCAAAGTCATTCAAATATTTTTTTACCATTTTTTTTGCTGTACTGTTAGCAATAGTACCAACAGTACCACAACATATAACTTTATCTACTCCATATTTTTCTTTTATATCTTTAAAAATTAGGTCTCTTATTTCTTCTGAAACATTTATATCAATATCTGGCTCTTTATCATAATTTATTTTTGCAAATGATTCATATGGTAATTTATATTGTATAGGATTATAATCTGTAATCCCTAGTAAATAAGCTACCAGTGAACATCCTACACTTCCTCTATTGATTGTTATATATCCTAATTCTTCTGATTTTTTTACAATATCTGCTACTAATAAATATGGGACTTCAAAGTTATTGTCTATAATTGAATTAAGTTCTATTTCTAATCTTTCTTTTATATTTTTTGGTATTTTTTCTCCATATATTTCATTTACTTTTTTATAACATTTTTCTTTTATTATATTATTACAATTTTCTAATTTAGGAAAATAACTCTTATTAGGTTTTATCTTTATATTTTCACATCTATCAGCTAACATATTTGTATTATTCACAACAATATCATATATTGTATCTTTGTCTTCTATATAATTAAATTCGTCTAACATCTCTTCTGTTGTATGTAAAAATCTTTCATTATCATATTTTATATTTTTTATCCCTTGTGAATATTTTATGATTTCATTACAGATTTTATCTTGTTTATCTATAAATAATGGATTTGATGTAGCAATTACCAAAATGTCATTTTCTTTACCTAATTTTATAATTTTTTCATTAATGTTTTTTATTTCTTCTGTTTTATCTATTATTTGTGTGTGAGTATCATTAGTTAAGAAAATTTCTTCTTTTGCATTATATAATGGTTCTACTTCTAAGAAGTCATAGTATTTTATCTTTTCTTTAATATTTTCTTCACCTTGATATATACTTTGATATATTTCTCCACCTACCCCAGCATTAGCTCCATATAAAAGCCCATCTCTATATTTATCTAATTCACTTTTTAATACTACTTGATTATTATAATCTTCATTAATTAGAGCCTTTGATAATATAGTATATAAATTTTTTAATCCTACTTGTTCTTTTACTAATATGACTATATCATAAATTTTATTTTTAGAAATTTCTTTAATTTTATTATCTACGAACTTTGTTTTTATACCATATATTATTTTTAAATCTTTTACATTTTTTTGTTCTATATAATTCTCTACATCATAAAAACACTGTGTGCTATTTAAGTCTGTAAAACCAATTGCTTTCCATTTGCGTTTTATAGCTTCGTCTATATACTCTTTACAGGAATTTATTCCTTTCATTTGACTCATTTTTGTATAACATCCAATTTCAACTCTATTTTTCATCTTCTTCCTCCTCAAAAACAATAATATTTTTAAACGTATAATATTCTTGTATCCAATCAATTTTTATTGTACCAATTTGTCCATCATTACTTTTCGCAACTATTATTTCTGTAATTTCATTTTTATTTGCTTTATTATAGTATGAATCTCTATATAAAAATAAGATTTTATCACAGTATGTAGTAATACCATATTTTGAATTTGTAAAATCTTCTATTATAGGTCTTTTATCTTCTCTTTTTTCACATTTCCTTGATAATTGACTTGTTACAATAATTGGAACATCTAATACCTTTGATAATACTTTTAATTCTCTTAAAATCTCTGTTATTTCGTTATCTCTACTTAATAGTCTGCTCTTATCAAACTGTATAAGTTGCAGATAATCTATTATAATAATTCCAATATCTTTCTCTTTTTTGAAGTTGCTAGACTTCGCACATATATCTTCTATTGTATATGGAGTGTCACTGGCTATATATATAGGAGCATCTTTTAGTAAGTTAATTCCATATGTAATTCTATCCCAGTCCTCATCTGAAAGGTCTGGTTTTAACTTCCCATTCTTTTTATATTCATTATATAATCCAAATTTATCTGCTTTAACTTTTGAATTGCTTATAATTAGTTTATTAATAAGCATTTCTTTACTTTCCTCTAGACTAAAAAACAATATGGACTTATTTTCTTTTATTGCTACATTACTCAATATATTTTGTACAAAGGTTGACTTTCCCATTGCTGGTCTTGAAGCTACAACAATTAGGTCTCCATTTTTTATTTCTATAACATTATCTAAATCATTAAATCCAGTTTTCATTTATTATTTCCTCCCATTAATTGCTCCATTATTTCTGGTATATCTCTAAAACTTTTATTTTCATTCAAAGTTATTTTTCCACATTTAATATCCGTCCAACCTATGTTATCCAATTTTATTTCTCCTTTAAAATACTTACTTAAAAAAACAATTGGAGAGTCTTTTGGTAGTTTTTCTGTATATAATTCCAACTCATTTTCAGAAAAAACATCAACATGGCAACCTTCATCATAACTATTGTGATTTACAATTACATGATAGATATTTGCAAAGAATTTTTGATTTTCTTTTTTATGGGGAACATCTGTTATTACATGTAGATTATCATAAAAATTATAATTCAAATGATTGTCTGTATTATTCTTTATTTTTACTATATCTCCTTTTTTGAATTTGGTACCTGCTAATGGATTATTATAATCTTCAAAATCTATTGTAACTTTTCTTTCTTTTCTTTTTCCTTTATAATTAAAAATAAATATACCTGAAATATAGATTTCCTTTCCATTATAATCATAGCTGTGTTCTATTTTAGCAGGTTTTAAATCTGCATAATATAAATCATGAATATCAAAATCATCGATATTTTGTAAATTAGATATATCATACAAACTATCTACATATTCAGGTTTAAATTCTGTTATAGTGAACTCATATAATATTTTTAATTTAAATAATTGCTCTTTCGATAGTTCTTCTCTAGGAATATCATGTTCACTATCTTTTTCAAACCAATCATTATATTCTTTTCTTAATTCATATTCTAACCATTCTTTCCCTTTTTGATTAGCTAAGTCTATACTTGAATATACATTTTCAAAATGATGTTCAAAACTATTTAGATTGAACATTACTTTTAATAAATATATTTTTTCCATGGTTCTTTCTTCTCCTTTAAATTATATTAATAACTAAACTACTTTATCTAAATCACAAAATCCAGTATTCATTTAAAAATTTCTCCTAAAAATAATTTAATCTTTTTAATTATACTAATTTTATAGTTTTGTTCAATCCATTTGGTCATGTAATATATATTAGTACATTGGCCATTGCATCTTTTTATTTGCTTCTATATCACCGTTTTGGGCATTTTTTATACATTGCTTTATAAATTTACTAAATTCAAAAGATATAGCACCTTTCCAATATCTATCTACCTTTAGTTCTAAATCATTAAAGCAATGTTTATGTTCAACATCTATATAACATTCATTCTCAATTGTTTTTGGTCCTTTATCTAAAATGGAAAAGAAATCACCTATCCAAATGTTATTAGCATACTGGTCTTTATCTTGATTAAAAATATTGGCTTTTCTCTTAGGTTGATTTCCAAATGTTTGTAATTCATATCCTTCATATTTATTTGGTTTTCCATATTCTTTCTTTATATTTTGAACGACAAAAATTCGATAGCTTTTTACTTCTCTATTTCCTGTTTCTGAAGATACATATTCATATACCAATACAATATCTCCTATATTTATATCTATCTTATAATCCTCTTTAGTGGCTCTTCCCTCCATTATTCGCCTATCTTTTTCAGAAATAAAATCTTCTAACTCTTCTTCTAAACTATTATAGTGCCAGCCAGTAGATATTCCTAACTTTAAATATTCTTCCAATGGTATTGCTGGAATATCATTAATACCTTCAAATAATTCATGCACTATTTCACCATTTTCGTTTTTAAATGATACCTCTCTATTTTCATTAATTATCTTATCAGACATTTATGTATCCTCCTTATTTTAACTTAATTGATATATGTACATTTATACCTTATTTCAATTTTAGAGTCTAATAAAAAAAACTTCTAAATCAATATAATTTAATTATATTGATTTAGAAGTTTTTTTCAACATTATTGGTCACACAATGTTTATTACTCTATTATTATATTTTCCAATTAGCCAATGGTAAATACTTCTTTTTTCTACTATCTACATTCTTTTCTTTATATTCTATAAGTAGTTTTCTTTCGGCTTCTTCTGCATCACCAATTTCTTTCTCTGTTAACCAACAAATTCCCAATTTTTTATTATTAGAAATTTGCCATATAGCTCTTCCACCACTATGTGGACTTATTTTGGTATTACCATATCCCCACTCAATATATTCTGCTATTCTTTCTCTCAAACCATTTTCATTTCCACTATTTCCTCTTTTTGCTTTTCCTATATAAAAAATTGTTCCATCTCCATTTTCTAATTTATTTTTTAATTGTTCAAACTTTCTCCCACTATATAGAATTTCTTTGCCTTTATATTTTCCTTTTCTTGCCTCATTACATATTTTCTCTTCTAGTTTTTCTATTTTTTCTTCATATTCTCCTATAAAATAAACTCCGTCCCCTTTATCGATGACATTATAATACTTGCCATATATTTCTTCTATTGTATATATTTTCATTTTTTCAATATTTACTTCTTTTGAAAGTGCGTTTTTAACTAATTCTTTAATGGCATTTTTTAACTTTGCTTCACTCATATTCTTCATTCTCCCCTTATTTTCATTAATAGCCTCTTTTTAATATTTTATTTACAATAGCGTTTATATGATTCTTCTATAATTTCCCTAATTTTATTTCTCAAACTAATAGGTCTCACAACTTCAACTAAATCAATATTTCTCATTGCCCACATTCTAAAACCTAATGAATTTGTATCTACTAATAATCTGAAATACTCTTTGTTATCTTGTATTTTTTTAATAGTAACATTTCTTCCAAATGTTTCAAATATAGTGTCTAATAGCCTTATATGACAAATAGCTTCTATTTCTTCCTTTTTGCCTCCAAACATTTCTATTGAAGATTCTGCAAAATCCTGTATTTCACTTTTCTTTTTCTTAATAGCTATATCTTCATCTATAGTTTTGATATTTTTTATCCTGTCAATTCTATAATTATAAAATGTTGTTTGTCCTTCTTTTATACCAATTAAATAAAATTCTTGTTTATTATATACAATAGCATAAGGAGATACAATTGGAGTACTTACTATTTTCTTTTCTAACTTATTTGTTATTGCATATTTCCAATATTCAAATTTAATCTTCTTATAATTATAAATACTATTAGAAATATCTTCTATATTTTTTATAACTTCTAAATTCTCAGTTTTTGAGTCATTTGCATATATTTGATAATCTTTAATTTTATCATTTTCGTATATCGTCTGAATATTTTTACATTTCTTTATAATATCCTTTGCAATAGATGGAGCAATATAATTTGCATAACTAAAATTATCAATTATTGCTCTTATTTCTCCAGGTTCAAAATCTGTTTCTGGATCTCTATTTAAATAATAACCTTTTCCATTATCATCTCTTGTACTTATATCATAATCTAATTTGTATTTTAATAGATTGATATTTCTTCTTATTGTTCTAGAATCAATTTCAACATCATATATTTCCTTAATTTTTCTTTGTATTTCGGCAATGGAAAGCATATGATCTTCATCACTATATTTTTTTAATATGTTTAATATGTATAGTATATTTCCATTTTTTTCATATAATTCCATCTTTCATTATAAACCTTTCTTTATCTATTAATCCATTCTTTCTTTACTAGCTCTTCTATATATATTTGTTCTTCAATTTCATCTTTAGTTTTATTATTATTACCTTTTGTTTTTATAAAACTAGAAAATTCTTTATTATAATGTAAAGTATCACACTTAAAGAATATATAATTTTCATCTTTTTTTGCTTTATATGTCTTTTTGTCTTTTGTATTCCATCTTGTTACTTTTGTCCACCCCTCTGGTGCTTTTACTTCATTAATTTTAAAATCGTAATATTTTTCTATTCTTCTTCTCAATATTTCTGTTTCTTTTGCTTCTTTAAAAAATTTAAATATTATATCTTGTTCTATAATTTTTAATCTGCTATCATTTATTTCCTTTCTCATTTGTTCCATTTTTTCATCTAATTTTTCATTATCATTTTTTATATATTTTATATATCTTCCAATTCCAGAAAATAAATAAATTTTTTCAAAAGTTCCTTTATTTGCATCTTCCAAGTAACATTTGTAATCAACTTCTTCTCTATTCTTTACTTGACATGTAATTCTTCTTTGTGTTTTTGGTTCTATTAATTCAAATTCATATTTTACTTTACTTATCTTACATTGTGATGGTAACAATATATAATCAGGGTTTTCTTTTTTGATATATAAATATATTAAATCTTCTAAATCCATATAGTTTAGTGCTGTTCCAAAGTTTTTCATATTTAATGAAATCTTGGGTATTTTTACTGTTTTAGATTTCTTTTTATTATATTTACTTTCTTGAAATATTTTTATTAATAGTAATTTAATTCTTTCATTATCAATACGTTGTGTTGTCCAGTGTCTTCTTTGTGAAAATCTACCCACTATATCTCCTGGCATATCTTTTTCATTAAATTCAAACCATTCTTCTACATCACATACCCAACCTAATTTACTATCTTCTTCTGGGTAATAATATACTTTACTGTTCACTATTCCAATATAATATTTTCCATCTAACCAACGTGTAATAAGTAAGTCATTTACTTCAATATTTGATAAATTTTTTAGATTTTTCTCTAGGCTTTCATTATCATTAAAGTGTTTTTTATAATTTTCTATTATTGATTCATCTAATTTTTTTCCAATATATTTTTTTCCTGTACTACTATCTGCAACCCAACCTAAACCATAAACTTTCTTATTCATACATATTTCTTTAAATTCTTCTATATCTTCTATTTTTCCATCTTTCCCTCCTGGTTTCATATATACTATCCAACAATTATTTATTTCACTAATATCAATAAGATTTTCCATTTCAATGCACCTTCCATTCCATTTTTATTATTATAGTTCTAATCTTATCTAATTTTTACAATTAAATTACTATTTTTGTTTAGGTCTTTTATATAATTACCCTCTCCATTTAATATAATTTCTTGTCCTTTTTGTATTCCTTTTGGTATTTTTATTTCAATTTCATTTGTTACTTTTTTTCCATTTTCATTTATCCTAGTATATTTTATTTTCTTCATACAGCCTTTATTTGCCTCTTCTTTTGTTATCTTGTATTGTATAAATATATTTCTATTATCTTCTATTTCAAATACATTATTTCCTTCTTGAAAACTTTTTTGTAATTCTTCTAAATCTAAATTTTCAAATTGTTCTATTGATTTTGATAAATCATTTCTATAATTTTGGGCTCTTTTTAATAATTCATTTATTTTACTATCGTTAACATTCATACTAAAACTCCTAATATATTCATTCTTTTTTTAGTAGCAAAATCTAAAATTATTATTTTCTTATTGTTGTATTATAACATAATAGATTTTGCTCTTTACATTTACTCATTTTATCTTTATCGCATAATCCTTTTAGCCTATAGATATTAATCCCATTTTCATCTAAAAACTCAATTGAAACCTTATATAAATGCTCTACTAATTCTTCTCTTGTTAATAATTCTATTTGTTGTTTGTATTTTGTGTCTATATTTTCTTTATTTTGCAACATATATTTATATATGCAATATTTGCTTTTTTTATCTTATACCCTAAATTTTTTAATATATACACTTGATACGATATATCATCTAAATATATATCTTTAACCTCTGTTGAGCTCTTTACTTCATATATCTCTAAGCCATCTATATCATTTTTCAAAATGTCTACACTACAAAAGTTATTTCAAAAGTAAAAGAGGCTTCTTTAATAATATTAGGGGCTTGATTTAGTAACTTCTCTGTTTGATTTATCATCTTTGATAAATCTTCTTGATATTCTAAATTTTCATATTTTACCAATGGGCCTCGTGCTAATTCTCCTATTTCTATTCCATTATCTAAAATATTTTTATTATTAATTTCTACTGAAATCTCTTTTTTACATTTAGATTGTTTCATTGCTTAGCTTTGCAGTATTTTGATTTCGATAAATATATATTATTCATAATTATAATCTCCATCTTAAAATTATAGTATTTTATACATTTTAATAAATATACCTGGTCAAGTAATGCTATATATTTTATATCACAGTATTGATTTTTTAACAATAATTTTGATTATATTCGTTTACTTTCGTCTACAATACATTTTTTTTAGTATTAATTATATCTTTTTCTATCTCATTTAAAACTTTAGAATATTCATCATCATTAATAGTAATTGTTAAATCTTTCATTAAATTTCATATTTTATTTATTTATACTATAAAATCAATATAAATACAATTGTTTCCAAAATATTCATTTAAAAAAATCTTTAAAGACTGTTACTTTTATATATAACAATCTTTTATACTTTATATGCCTATACATCTATCTTTTATTTTCTATCATCTGTCATAACTTCGACAATTCCAGAAATTAAACCTAAAACAATATAATTTTTGTATTTCTAATAAATTTTATTACACCTAGATTATATTTAATAAATTGCTCACCCTCCATAAATTCTCTATAGCTAATTTTTTTCTTCCGTAATATAAATTCCTTGTAAAAACAAAAAAATATTAAAAGTTTTTTATTACAAAGCTTTTAATATTTTTTATTTAATTATGGCTCCTTGCATAAAGTCTTATCTAACATATTCATCTTCATAATGTTTTTCCTTTTGTCCTTGCAAAATATTTGAAAGCATACTTCCATCTGTATAATCAGCAACACAAGAAAAATCAACTATTCCATCTTGATTTAGTGTTTGATAGATTCTGTTATTATACTGATAAAATTTATCATCTTTATTTGGTTGATGAACAAAAATTGCCTTTCCCCCATTATTATGTACAAATCTCATTGCTATTGCATCACTATAGCCATCTCCTATGTAATTTACATTATGACAATTATTTCCTTGTATTCCATTTCTTCTTAATATATCTTGAATTGCTAATATTTTTTTATCATCTGTCATTACTTCGCCAATTCCAGAAATTAAACCTGACTTATCATGTTGTATTGGTGTTCCATAAATTCCATCAAAATATTTTGCTATCTTCAGATTTTGTAAAAATTCTCTTAATCCTCCTGAAACAATATAATTTCTTGTGTCCGCATTTTTAACAAATTCAGTCACACCTGGATTATACTGAATAAATTGCTCTCCCTCCATAAGTTCTTCATAAGTAAGTTTTTCATTGTTATTAATAAGTAAATCATTGAAAAATGCAAAAAAAGTTTCAAGTTGATTCCCTGTATTTAATTTTCTATATTCAGCAAGTGCTTTTTCTAGTTCGTCATTTCTTTGTGCTCCATTATATCCAAACTTCTTAACCCATACCCAAAATTTAGGCCATGTTTCTGTTGTTAAAGTCCCATCAAAGTCAAAAATATTTATTGTGATAGATTTTTCTTCCATAATTTTCTTCCTCGTTTCCTTTGAAATCTTCATATTCCTATAAAAACAAAAAAACCGTTAAAATTTTTTCATTTAATTGGCTCTTTTGTGTATGACATATTCGAAAAATCTAATGCAAAAAAGTTCATTATTTCTGTTTCAAATGTAGTTATAGCAATAGATTTCAAAAAATATGCCTACAAATCGTTTTTTTTTGCCTATAATTATGTTTTTAATTTAACATAACTTTTTAAGTTTGACAATACATTTTAGAAATCTAATTCTATTTAATCTAATTCTAATTTATATAGTCTTTGTATTCTTTGCTCTTTATTGTATGTATCAATATCCGAAATATATTTCCAACCAAACTTTTCATATAAATTTATATGTTTTGTATATAAATACAATTCACTAGAATTTATATTATTTCGTGCATTTTCCTTTACACTTTCCATTAGTTTTCTACAAATTCCCATATTTCTATATTTTTTATCTACATATACATTTGCAAGCCATGGGTATATATCAGGTCTAACAAATAAATCTTCATAGGAGAATTGATACATACCTACAATTTCATTATTTATAAATAATCCATAAGTTTGTGGTAATCTACTTTCTTGTAAACTATATTTAATAAACTCTTTTACTTCTTCAAATGTATGAATTTCATCTTTTCCCCACCACTCATACATCCACTCTGTTATCTTGTTAAGATTATTTTTGTCTATTTCGACTATTTTCTTTATTTCAATTTCTTCCATTTATTTCATCTTCCCTTTATTATTATATAATTCCATCTTGCTTCATCATTAATATACTTTACTTGTGAGAATCTTCATCTCTAGTGTTTCTATACTTGGTAAATTATTTGCTAAATACTCTGGTATCTCTTGTAAATATTTATATTCTCCTACTCCTATTGGTTTATTCATATCTTTCAAGGCTAGTTCAGCAGTTAACTTATGTTCATCTATACATAGCAAAATTTCTATTGTTGGTTCTTTTTTCTATTAGTCCTTTTCCAATTCTATAATACATCATTATCAGTTCATTATTTGCATTTAATAAAACTTTTTTTCTAGTATTAATTATATCTTTTTTATCTCATTTAGAAATTTAAAATATTTATCATCATTAATAGTATTTCATTAAATTCCTCTGTTTTGAAATTTGCAATGTAGCGTTGCAAATTTCATATTTTATTTATTTATACCATAAAATTAATATAAATACAATTGTTTCCAATATATTCATTTTTAAAAATTATAAAAAGGCTATTACTTTTATATGTAATAACCATTTACACTTTATCTACCTATTTATTTATCTGTTTTCTTTGTTTTTGCAATCTCTTCTTGTCTCTTTTTATTTATTAGGAAAAATCTCATATTGTAACTTTGTTGCTACTTTTATATTATCTTTGCTTATTTTATATAAGAATAATAGCGAACAAAAAAATAACAGATAATTTCTTATCTGCTATTATGGCTCCTCTTGTTGGACTCGAACCAACGACCTATCGGTTAACAGCCGAGCG
>CAOMRW010000012.1:0-3322 GCA_948485625.1 uncultured Clostridia bacterium
ATAATTAAAAGTTAATTTTCAAATTTCTTTATGACATTTTCAAAAGTTATTGACAGTACTATTATCACTATTTGACATTTTTATTATAAATACTTTTAAATGGTTCACTTTTTAACTGTAAATTATAACTAAGCAGTAGCTCCCCTCCCAAAAATTTCAGCAAAACACTTGTAATACCAACATCTTTATTATATAATATAATCCATAAATTCAAAAATGGAGGAATAAAAAAAATGACATACAACTTTAATGAAATAGAAAAAAAATGGCAAAAATATTGGGATGAAAATAAAACATTTTACACAGATGTATGGGATTTCTCTAAACCAAAATATTATGCCTTAGACATGTTCCCATATCCATCAGGACAAGGTCTTCATGTAGGGCATCCAGAAGGATATACAGCAACAGATATAGTATCTAGAATGAAAAGAATGCAAGGATACAATGTACTTCATCCAATGGGATGGGATGCATTCGGTCTTCCAGCAGAGCAATATGCAATAAAAACAGGAAATCATCCAGCAGTATTTACAAGAGCAAATATAGAAACATTTAAAAGACAATTAAAAATGCTTGGTCTTTCTTTTGACTGGGATAAAGAATTTGCAACATGTGATGAAGATTACTATAAATGGACACAATGGATTTTCAGCAAATTGTATGAAGATGGATTAGCAAAGCTAGTTGAAATGCCTGTTAACTGGTGTGAAGAATTAGGATGTGTTTTATCTAATGATGAAGTTATTAATGGAAAAAGTGAAAGAGGAGGTTTCCCTGTTGTTCGTAAAAATATGAAACAATGGGTTTTAGATATTCCAAAATATGCTGATAATTTATTAGATGGTCTAAATGAACTTGATTGGCCTGAATCAACAAAGGAAATTCAAAGAAATTGGATTGGTAAATCAGTGGGTGCAGAAGTTAAATTTAAAATTTATGATAATGAAAGTTTAGAATTTACAGTATTTACAACAAGACCTGATACTCTATTTGGAGCAACATATTGTGTTCTTTCACCAGAACATGAATTAATATCAAAAATAACTACACCAGAGCAAAATCAAGAAATTCAAGATTATATTAAAAAATCTGCTTCTAAATCAGATTTAGAAAGAACTGACTTAAATAAAGATAAAACAGGAGTATTTACTGGAAGTTATGCAATTAATCCTGTAAATAATGAAAAAATTCCTATTTGGATTTCTGATTATGTCTTGGTAACATATGGTACAGGAGCTATAATGGCGGTTCCTGCACATGACCAAAGAGACTATGAATTTGCTACAAAATTTGGAATTAATATTATTCCTGTACTAGATGGCGGAGATATTTCTAAAGAGGCATTTGTTGGCGATGGATTACATATTAATTCTGGATTTTTAGATGGTTTAAACAAAGAAGATGCTATAAACAAAATGATAGAATGGTTAGAAAGCAATAATATTGGTAATAAAAAAGTAAATTACAAATTAAGAGAATGGATATTTGCAAGGCAACGTTATTGGGGTGAACCAATTCCAATCGTTTATGATGAAAATGGAAAATCTTATGTTTTACCTGAATCAGAATTACCTTTAGTATTACCAGAACTTGAAGATTACAGTCCTTCTAAATCAGGAGCTTCTCCTCTAGATAAAGCAACTGATTGGGTAAATGTAACTTTTGATAACAAAGCAGTTACTAGAGAAACTAGTACAATGCCTGGAGCTGCTGGTTCTAGCTGGTACTTCTTAAGATATATTGACCCTAAAAATACTAATGAATTTGCAAATCAAGAATTACTAAAACACTGGATGCCTGTTGATTTATACGTTGGTGGTCCTGAGCATGCAGTTGGACATTTATTATATTCAAGATTTTGGAATGAGTACTTATTTGATAAAGGTCTATGCCCTGTTAAAGAACCATTTGCAAAACTTCGTCATCAAGGTATGATTTTAGGCCCAAATGGTGAAAAAATGAGTAAATCAAAAGGAAATGTTATTAATCCTGATGATATGGTTAAAGAATATGGTGCTGATAGCCTAAGAGTTTATGAAATGTTTATGGGACCAATTGATGCTGCAAAACCTTGGGATCCTAATGGAATTGATGGTTCTAAAAAATTCTTAGATAAAGTATGGAGGTTATATTCTGAATCTGGAAAAATTCAAAATGCTGAAAATAAAAATCTTGAAAGAGATTATCATTATACTGTAAAAAAAGTTACAAATGATTATGAAACTATGAACTTTAATACTGCTATATCTCAAATGATGATTTTTATAAATGCTGTTAATAAAGAAGATATATTCCCTGTTGAATATGCAGAAGGATTTTTAAAATTATTAAATCCAATTGCTCCTCATATAACAGAAGAATTGTGGAATACTGTACTTCATCACAATAATACAATCAGCTATGAAAAATGGCCTGAATATGATGAATCAAAAACTATTAATAATGAAATTACTTTGCCAATACAATTTAATGGAAAATTAAAAGCTACTATAATAATTTCTTTAGACGAAGATGAATCTTCTGTTAAGGAAAAAGTTCATAATACTATTGATTCTAAGTTAGATGGAAAAAATATTATTAAGGAAATATATGTTAAGAATAAAATATATAATATTGTTGTTAAATAGATTCTAATTTTTAAATAAATTAACTTATTACTTAGTTTGTAAATAAAATTACATAACCCTATTGAATTTAAAAGTTCAATAGGGCTTGTTTTTGTGATTTAGTATGCTTGAACTTTTGAATTTAAATAATACATTTGATCTGCATGTTTATTTAAAATGTTTCCATGCTTATCTAATTTGTTTTCTAATGAAATAATTTTTTCTGAATGACCTGAAAAACCATCTAATGCTGCTTGAAGTTTCTCACCATGTTCATGTTCAATTCTCGCTACTGTCTGGCTTATTTTTCTTAATTCACAATTTGTTTCTGTCTGATTTCTTTCTAGCTTATCTACTCTGCTTATTAATTTTTCTTGTCCTTCTTTTAGATCTATCAACATTTGGTCTCTTTTTTCTTGCCTTTCTTTTAAACTCTCTAACATTTGATCCATTTTTTCTTGTCTTTCGTTTAAATTCTCTAACATTTGGTCTTTTTTTTCTTGCCTTTCTTTTAAATCTTCTAGCATTTGGTCCCTTTTTTCTTGGCTTTCTTTTAAATCTTCTAGCATTTGGTCCCTTTTTTCTTGGCTCTCTTTTAAATCCTCTAGCATTTGGTCCCTTTTTTCTTGACTCTCTTTTAAGTCCTCTAGCATTTGGTCCCTTTTTTCTTGACTCTCTTTTAAGTCCTCTAGCATTTGGTCCCTTTTTTCTTG
>CAOMRW010000012.1:3422-34765 GCA_948485625.1 uncultured Clostridia bacterium
TCCTCTAGCATTTGGTCCCTTTTTTCTTGGCTTTCTTTTAAATCCTCTAGCATTTGGTCCCTTTTTTCTTGATTATTCTTTAAACTCAAAAGTATTTGATCTCTTTCTTCTTGTGTCATACTTTTCCCTCCTTTCTTTTAGTATATTCGCTCATCATCATCCAAAATTCTTTAAAATTTTAAATAATAAATCACTTTTATTCAGTTTAAAAACTGTAGCATTATTATACAATATTACCTTATCAGTGTCAATAAAAACTTTTTGACAATTTCCGACATTAATCAATATATTATTACAACTGCAACAGAATTACTAATAAAAACAAATAAAAATTATTATATTAATATTTTAGTAAATATTTTAGATTATAAATTCTAACTTACTAAATCCACTTGTAATCTAAACGTAATATATTTTTAATATCTATGTAATATATATTGTCATTTTTTGTTGTATAATATATTTAGTAAAATTTTAAGGAGAAACTTATGAGTATAGAATCAGATTTAAGAAAAGATGGAATTGAAGTATTAAACAAACTAGATACATTAAAAGTAAATTCAATAGCTAGAAATGTATCTATTAGATTAAGTGAAGCATTTCCAGACTTTAACCTTAATCAAAATGATTTATTTATAAAATTATCTAGATTAGATATGTATATTGCTAAAATGCCTGAAGGAATGTCAGAAGCAAACTACTTCTATAAAAATTCATCTATATATTTCAATTCTCATATTGATGAAGATGATTTAGAAGAATTTGCAATACATGAATGCATACATTACATTCAAGAAAGAAAAGATAAAAAAAATTATCTAGTAAGAATGGGACTTTGTGATTATACAGAATTCAAAATATATGGTTTAGGACTAAATGAAGCATCAGTACAACTTATGTCATCAAAAGTTTTAGGAATCCCTAAAGAATATGTTAAATATTTTAATATATCATTTGAAACCAATAGTCCATCCTATTATCCATTAGAATGTTGTTTAGTAAATCAACTTAGTTATATTGTTGGCGAAAATATATTATTTGAGAGCACACTTAATAGCAATAACACTTTTAAAGAAAAACTTATTGAACTAACAAGCTATAAAACATTTATGCAAATTCAAAATGCTATTGATAATATTTTATCATATGAAGAAGAAATTATAAGAATTAACAATAAAATTATTAAAATAGATAATAGAAACAAAAAAGTTGATAATATGATTAATAAGATAAATTCACTAAAAAAAGAAATAACTTCGACTTTTATAAAAACTCAAAATCTTATTATATCTAGCTACTTTGATAAATCATTCAATGAAATTAACGATTTAGAACATGTTGAAAACTATAGAAGAAAATTATATAATTTCAAAGACTATCTAGGCTGTACTGAAGGATATAATTACTTCAATGATTACTATGTTAATAAAATGATGGATTTAGAAGACAAATACAACTTATTAGAAAATAATATTACTAGTGAATCTTCTTATTTAATAAAAAAGAAAACATCAAAAATCCTATCATTTTTCAAATACATTAGAAATATTTTTATAAAAAAGCAATTAGAAAAAAAGGAAAATAATTAGAAAGTCGCTCTTATTTATGAGCGACTTTTAAATATTCTTTTATACTATTAGCAGCATCTCTACCTGAACGAGCAGCCCATGCAACAGTTCCTTTACATCCTGCTAAATCACCACCAGCAAATATTTTAGGATTAGAACTTTGACAATTTTCATTTATATAAATATTTCCCCATTTATTTAAAGTTAAGCCCAATTCCAAAACTTCATCGGATACTGTACTACCTAATGCCATTACAACATAATCTGTATCAATTTCATAGTTGCTTCCTTCAACATTTACTGGAACAGCCCTTGATTCTCCGTCCTTTTTTATTAACTCTGTTTTTATTAGCTCTAATTTTTCTACTTTATCATTTCCTTTTATCTCTACAATATTATTTTGAAATAAAAATTTAATTCCCTCTTGTTTTGCTTCTTCTATTTCCTTTACTTCTGCTGGCATCTGTTCTTCTGCTCTTCTATATATAACATTAACCTCCTTGGCACCGCATTCTCTTTATTGTTCTACTACAATCCATAGCAACATTTCCACCACCAATTATAGAAACAACTTTTCCACTATAATCTGGATGATTACTATATTCTAAAAGCTCATTTCCTCCATAAACTCCAATTAAACTTTCACCTTTAACACCCATTTTTGATGGTTTATTTGCACCAATACTTAAAAATACAGCATCATAGTTTTGTTCTAAATCTATCAATCTCAGATTCTTACCTAATTGTTTATTATACTCTACTTTGATTCCTAACTCTAAAATTCTATCTACAGTTTCTTTTACAATATCTTTTGATAATCTAAAATCAGGTATACCATGAACTAATAATCCACCTAGATAATCATATTTTTCATATACAGTTACATCTATTCCATCTTTTGCTAAAAATGCCGCACATGTTAATCCTGATGGTCCACCACCTATTATAGCAACTTTTTTACCTGATGATTTATCACTATTTTCTATATTCATAACATCTTTTAATTTATAGCCACACTCCACAGCTTTATGAAAAACAAAAGCCTCAATATCACCGATGCTAACAGATTTACCTTTTATTCCTCTAACACAACTACCTTGACATTGTTTCATATGTGGACATATTTTTCCACATATCCCTGGCAATACAGTTGTTTCTGATAAAATTCTATATGCTTCTTCATAATTTTCTTCTTTAACTGCCTTAATAAATTCTGGAATATTATTATTTAATGGACACCCCTTTTGTGAACACGGTTTTATTTTACAATTTAAACAGTAATTTACTTTTTCTTCTATTTCTTCTATCATTTAGATTTCCCTCACATTTTTATTTATTCTATCTTATTTATTCTATTATAAAATAAATAAGTAGTCAATAATACTGACTACTTATTCTTCTATACCTTTTATCTTTAATCAATTAAACTTAATATGGTACTTACTTTGTGTCTTCAACTACTAACTTCAAATCATTTATAAAATCAACCTTTTTAGTCTCATCTCTCAACAATGCAGCAGGATGCCAAGTAGGCATATATCTAATTCCTTTCTTTTCAATCCATTTTCCTCTTGAAGCAGTTATTCCATATTCTTTTCCTAAAATATTCTTCAAAGCTACACTTCCTAGCAAAACAATAATTTTAGGTTTTACTAACATAACCTGATTTCTTAAATAATTTAAACAAGCAAAAGCTTCATCCTCCTCAGGATTTCTATTAGCTGGTGGTCTACACTTAACAATATTTGCAATATAAACCTCTTCCCTCTTTATACCAACAATACCAAAAGCTAAGTTCATTAACTTACCAGCTCTACCAACAAATGGTTCCCCTTGCATATCTTCATCAGCACCAGGGCCTTCTCCAATAAACATTATATCTGCACTTTTATTTCCTGTACCAAATACAATATTTTGTCTTGTTCTACACAATTTACACTTATTACAATTAATTATTGAATTTTCTAGTTCATCCCATGTTTCAAACATAATCTACTCCTTCATTACAACATCAATATCCAAAAGTTACTCTCCCATTTGGACATTCTTGTCCATTTTTCCATAACTTTAAACATATTATTATTTAACACATTCATCTATTAACTCTATTTTTCTTTCTTTTGATGTATCTATTTTAGCTTTTATTCCTATTGGTATAACAGTCTTTGTTTCTATATGTCCAAAATTATTTGATTTTATAATTGGAAATTCATATTTTTCATCTCCAATAACATCTAATATAATTTTCTCTAATGAAATTCTACTTTCATGTTCATAATTTCCTATCCATAACCCCACTATTTGTTCAAATACTCCATTTTGTTTCATATAATATAAGAAATTACTAGCTAACTCTGGATCTGTTTCATATCCCAACTCTTCTAAAAACAATATTTTATCTTTAAAATCTATAGAATATCTTCCTGCTACCATCCCACTAGTTAAATTTAAGTTCCCCCCTATTAATTCACCTTGTGCTATTCCATCTTTTAAAACTCTATATTCTTCACCTTCCTGTCCTATCTCTAAACTTCCATCCACAAATCTCTTTATAACTTCATTATAACTATAATCAGTCTCATCAGTTGCTATTGTCTTAAAATTAGTTCCACTAAATGTAATCAGCCCTGTCCTTGCTGTAATCATATTTGTTAGTGATGTTATATCACTATATCCACAAATTATCTTTGGATTTTGTTTTATCAGTTCATAATCAATATATTCAAAAGTCGAATTACTATTAGCTCCTCCTTTTGCACACCATATCATCTTCACTTCTTTATCAGCAAACATTTCATTTATATCTTCTGCTTTTTCTTTTGCTGTACTACTATATTCATTTGTATTCGAAAATAAATTTTTTGAATATTTTACTTTAAATCCTGCACTTTCAACAATTTCTCTCGCTTTCTCAATCTCTTCTATTTTATTTCCAATTATCGGACCAGATGGTGCTATTACACCAATTGTATCTCCAATTTTCAACTTATCTGGAATCACTCTATCCATCACCTTTTCCTCCATTTTTGAAACAAGTGGGACAGTCCAAATTTGTTTCATTTATTTGTCGTTTTTTGTCTAATCATTCATATACTTATAATATCAACTTCGACATTTTTCTACAATATTATGAAACAAATTTAGACTGTCCCACTTGTTTCATTTTAATGCAATTACAGCTGTTGCCAGGCCATATCCCTGTTTTTCAACTCTATAAGAATGTATTAAATCTGAATTACAAACACTACAAATTCCACTATCTATAATATTTGTTTTTTTTAATCCTATCTTTTCTAAAATAATTTCGTTAATTAATACTGTATCTATATTCCACTTTTCTTTTAATTTTTGCTTTTCAATTATTCTGTCTAAATTCTCTCTTCCTAAATCTTTAAATTCATTTTCAAACATTTCTTTCACATCATAATCTACTTCAAAATGGCATTTTCTAATGCTTGGACAAATACAACAAATTATATCTTTTGGATTACATTTAAATTGTTCTATCATTTTATTAACTGTTTTCAAAGCTATTCTTTGAAGTGTTCCTTTCCAACCTGAATGTACATTAGCTATAGTTCTAGTTTCTGGGTCAAAAAACATCATCAATATGCAATCTGCATTCGTTGTTGATAGTATTAAATCTTTTTTATTTGTTATTAATCCATCTGTATTATTATATTGTTCTAAATTTACATCCATATCATCTTTTTTTAATTTTTCATCAACAATTTTTATATTATCAGTATGTTCTTGATTGGTTTTTACTACATTTAAGTAATTTATTCCTATTGAACTACATAAGTTTCTATAACTGTTAATTGCCTTTTCATATTCCTTTTGGGGAATTTCTTTTTTATCTACTCTAGCTGTTCTAAAATTTGTATTAACTCCTAAAGAATATGCATGTGTAATTATGTCACTATACTCTAATAGTTTCTTAAATTGTAAATATTCTACGCCATCATAAGTTATATGTAGAACATTTTCATTACTTAAATTCTTCAATATATATCACCCAAATCTCTAAATTTTACTAGTTTCTTTTAATTCATCATATTTTCTTTCTTCTTTTGAATATTCTTCTGGTTTTAATCCTACTCTTGATTTCATATATGATGTAACCAATATAATTAGTATTGTAAATATACTTCCTAAAATTATCATACAATATGCAGTATCAAGTCTATCTAATAAAAATGATGCAAATATTCCTATAATTGCTGAAGATATACTTTTTAATAAGTTTTTTACATTATATATTTTTGTATCAATATTTTCATTAGCAAAATTTCTTAGATATTTTTCAGATAAACTGTAATATATACTAGACATTGCATATTTCACTATATAAGCAAAAATTATTCCAATAATTAAATATTTAATATTATTTGAAAATACTGCTAATATTCCAGATATAAAGCAAGATATTATTATTAGTAATCCAATAATACTTAAAGATTTATTTCTATACTTGTGATGAAATTGTTCTTGCTTTTTTGTAGCCAAACATGCTACTATTCCTAAACATGCAAATATTATTCCTATAGCCCCAGATGATATATTTAAATCTTCTAACAAACTTACTTGATATGTATCTAATGTGCATAATAGACCACCTATTAAAGATGTATATAATATTAAACCTTTCAGTCTTTCTGATTTTAATATAAATTTAAATGATGTTTCTATTTCTTTCAAATTACTTCTAATACTAATATTTTCAAAGTTTGTTTTTCTTTTCTTAACTGGCTCTATAAAAAACATAGACATTATTGTTACTGTAATTGTTGTTACTAATGATAATAACATTGGTATATATGGATTTATACCATATAGCCAACCCGCTAATATAGTTGAAACCGCATTTATCATATAATATCCTGAGGCGCCTTTTTCACTAATTTTAGCAAATATCTTATCTTTACTTTTTGATTTTGGTATTGATTCATTTAATAAACTTGGCTCTGCTGTTTCTTTTATGGCAAATGCTAATGATGACATTATTTCTGCTGTTAATAAATTAAATAAATTTGTACTAAATATTACAATAACCATATACAAACAGTTTACAATATTAGCTATAATAATACTATTTTTTCTTCCAAAAAACTCTACTATAAATGCTGCTGGTATTTGTGCCATTATTCCAAATAATGAATAAAATGCGTCTATTAATACCACATCTGCTGGATTTATATTTTTTACTTGTGTTAAAAATAAGAAGTTTATTGTGTAAAAAAATAAGTAATCCCATGCTAATTTTTTGTATGTCGGAAATAATTTCATATTTCTTTTTCTCATTATTTGTAATTCGTCTTTTGTTCCCATATCTTCCTCCATTTTTAAAGCAAGTAAAAAAATTAAATCAATTTTACTTATTTTTTTCGTCTTCTATCATATAAATTAATATTAATATTTTCGACATTTTTCTACAAGATTTTGAAACAAATTTGGCCTGTCCCCCATGTTTCAAAATTGGCTCATTTTCCTTATTATATCATCTTTTTGCCTTTTTTCAATATAATTATAATTATTTCCACATAGCCTTGTGTCAAAACCACATATAGCTTTATAGGAACAATATTCACATGGTGTTTTCCCTTTTTTATTATATGGTTTTAATGCAATATTACCACTTAAAATTTCTTTTGATATTTGCTTTATTGTTTTATAAATATAATTTTGTAAAATCTTAAATTCTTCTTTGTTTACACCATTTGTTTTTCCCTCTGAAATTTCTCCAGATTTATTAATTGTGGCTGGGATTAACTTTGATGTTCCTGTTTCTAAATTTTTATCATGTAATTTTATAACTTTTATATCTGCTAAAATTAGACCTTTCATTTTGAAGTTTTTTCTAAGTTCTTCTTCAATTTGTTCTTCGTCTATTTTTTTATCTGCTTTTATCATCTGTTCTAAAAGGCTAAAATATAAAACTCCCGCTGGTAATAAATCTTCTTCTCTACATACTGCATCTAAATATGTTAAAAGCTGTATTTGAAGTCCTGCATATACTTCATTTAAGTCTATATTTTTTGCTGATGATTTATAGTCAATAATTCTTAAGTATTTTCCATCATCTGACTTTGCTGTATCTATTCTATCAATCTTTCCTGTAATTTCTACTTTTTTCCCATCATCTAATTGCAATAATATTGGTTTATATTCTCCTTTTTTGCCAAATTCTATTTCTGTTCCTTCTATATTAAATTCACTATATACAATTCCCTCTATTATGTATTTTAAAGCTTTGGCAACAATTCTTTGTAATCTTTTTACAAGAACTTTATATTTTGAAGTTGCTACAAAATTATATTTTTTACCCATATCTAATTTTTCTCTAATAACTATATTTACTAGCTCTTGTATTTTATCTTCATCAGTTACTAATTCTGCTAAATTTATATATTCTTCCCTAGCCTTTTTAAAAAACTCATCTATTGTTTCATGCATAAAAGATCCTGTATCAAAACTTTGTATTTTTAGTTCTTCTTTTTCTTTTAATCTCAATCCATATTGTAAATAATAAGAAAATGGACATTGTGCAAATTTTTCTAATTTTGATACACTTGCATTTAAAGTATTACCATACAATTTTTCAATTGTTTGTTTATTAATATTTTGTGGAACATTTGTATAATCAATACCATGCAAGTCTTTTTTCAATCTTTCATCCCATTCATTTTGATTTTTATAATATTGATATACTATATTCCATATACTATCTGTTTCTTTATTATCTTTCATTAATGTTATATTTTCTAGTAATTCCTGATATGTCATCATTTTATTAGTAATTTCATACTCTTTATTTATTACATCACTTTTTTCTTTTAATTCTGGAAAAATCTTTTTAATTTTGTTTATTATCATAGCTGGCCTTAGAGCTTTTCCCTCTGTTTCTGATGATGCATATGATAAATATAACATTTTTTCTGCTGTTGTAAATGATTTATAGATATTAAAATTTTCTTCATATAAATTTTCTATAGTTCCATTAGCAAGTTCTATACCATCTTTTTTTAATATTTCTCTATCTTTATCTCCAAAAAATCCCTCAGATTTATTTATACTTGGGAAACTGCCATCATTTAATCCTATTATAAAAATCACATCTACTTTATGACTTCTTGACCTATCTGTATCTCCTACAATAACTTGGTCCTGTGTTCCTGGTATTTTCCCTAGTTCACTATTCTTAAGCCCTGTTTTTAATATTTGAGTATATTTATCTATAGTTAATTTATCATTACCAAATATTAATACTATTTCATCAAATATATCTAATATAATTTTATAACTTGATATATATTCATTTGCTAGATCTATTTGACCTATTTCTTGCAATTCATTTATTTTATTATTTACTTTTTCTTCAATATTTTGATTAATTAAAAATTTATAAACCGCTTTAGTAACTTCTTTTACATTACTAAATTCTTTTTTTAATTCTAATAACGGATTTATTATTTGTGCTCTTAGCTTATTTAAATATTGTATTTCTTCTTTGTTTTCTTCTGTTATTCCATATGTAAATTCACTTTTCCACTTATTTTTCTTTATTCCCCATTTTGTACAATAATTTTCAAGTTTAAAAATATCATCTTCATCAATCTCTGAAAATCCTATTTTTAAATAATTAAAAACCGCTTCTTTTGAAAAATTACTACTAAAAATTTCAAATATTGAAAGCAAATATTGAACAATAATATTCTGATTCAAATCTCTTTTTTCATCTATAAATACTGGAATATCATACTCAGCAAAAATACTTCTTATCAAACTTGAATATGAATCAATGTTCTTTGTAATAACTGATATCTCTCTATATCTCAAATTTTTATCTCTTACCAATTTAGTAATCTCTTTAGCAACATTTTCAATCTCTGAATATTGATTTTTAGCTAAAAATAGTTTTATATTATTAACTTGCTCTTTATATCTTTTTGCTTTATTATTAAAAATATTTTCTTCTAAATGTTTCAATTCATTAGTTTTAAAACGTGGGCTTTTGTCTAAGTATATATTTTTATCACATTTTAAATTCTCTTCTTTAATTAAATTTAAAATCTTAGATACTGTAATTTTATTAGAATAAAAAATATCTATATCTGGATTTAAGCTTGGTTCTAAACTATCTGTACATACAGTTAATGTAACTTGTTTAGCAAGTTTTATAAATTTCTTTAATATTTCATATTCTTGATATGTAAAACCTGCAAATTCATCAATATATATCAGACTATCTTTTATAATATCTGTATCTTCTATATTATTATCTAAAATAGTCAATAAATCTGTATCATCTATGTATTGTCCCTGAATTTTTTGTTCAAATGTTTGATATATTAAATACATATCATTTAACTTTGTTCTTAAATATTCATCATCTATCTTTTCTCTCTCTTCTTCTAATTCACTAAGAGACACACCATGTTTCTTAAATTCTGTTATAGCAGTCATTGATAAATCAACATTTTCATCTGATTTACTTAAAAATTTTAATTTATTTCTATTTTCATTTAAAATTGAATAAATTAACATAGATTTTCCACATTTTGTTAATCTTGTAGCATTATTCCCACCAATTTCTTGTAGAATTCTATAAGCCATCCTACTTAAAGTTATTACTTCTGCATTGATTACTGCATTTGAATCAATTGCATCCATCAACTTTTTTTCAGCTGTAAAGGAAAATTGCTCTGGTGTTATAATATATATCTTTTTTTCTGTTTTTATTAAATTCGCAATTTCTTTAAAACAATATTCACTTTTTCCACTACCTGATTTTCCATATATTATTCTTAACCCCATATACTTCTCCCTTCACTATATTTCACTCCATTAATCGTTATCAAAATTTAGGAATTAGGGACAGGTTAAAAATCCTCATTTCAACTTTAATTCTTTATTACTAAAATGAGGATTTTTAACCCGTCCCCAATTCCTAATTTTCTCTTCTCCAATAAAATAAATATTGTTGAGCTAATCCTTTTAAACTTCCAAACTTTTCATCTGCTATTTTTTCAATTTTAACTTTACTTACCTTTGATTCATCATCTTCCTTTATATATAAATCATTCATTACTCTTCTAACCCATACATCTATTGGAAATACATCAAATCTTTTTAAATCTGAAAATAGAAGTATACAATCTGCAACTTTAGGTCCGACTCCTGAAAGTGTTAATAACTCATTTCTTACTTCTTGTGTATTTGTATTAGCTTGTAATTTCTCTAAATCTACTTGCTTTTCTAATATCATTTTAGTAGTTTCATATAATCTAATATCCCTAAAACCTAATCCTAAACTTCTATATTCTTGAACAGTCACATCCTTTAATTGCTCTGGTGTTGGAAATGTATAATATTTCTGCCCATTCCACTCAATTTCATTTCCATACTTCTGTGATAATCTTTCAATTATCCCCTTTATTCTTGGTATATTATTATTTGCTGATATTATAAATGATATTATTGTCTCCCATAAATCCTGATTTAATATTCTTATTCCTTTACCATACTCAACACTTGTTTTTAGATATTCATCTATATTTGACAACTTCTGCTTAATCTCTTCATAGTCTGTATTTAAATCAAAATAATAATCCACCAAATCTTTTATATTCTCTTCACATTTACCCTTAAATATAATATTTTCATTTTCTTTTCTTACATTTATAATTGCATTTTTTATCACTCCTGTATAGCTTCCATCATTTTGTTCATTCCATCTAAAACATTGCCCACAATCAAATATGTCTTTTAATTCAAATGAACTTTGATTTTTTAATATATATTCTTGTTCTTTCATTATTTCTCCCTAAATTTATCTAAAATTTTTTCTATTTACTGAAAGAATTATATCATATAAAACCTAAAAATTCCACCAAATAAACTAAACTTTCTAATTAGATTCTTCTAATATTTTATATCCTTTCTATAAAAAACTGTTGTTATAAAATATAAGTTTACTATTTTTTTATTTTTATAAAAATCATAACCACGTTTTACAAAGCCAAAGCATAATAAAAGATAGATAATTTCAATTTATTATATATACTATATATTATAAGTTGTTATTCTACTTACTTAGAATTTTTATTTAATACTATTTTATTGCAGTTTGTTTCATATTTAATAGTCATAATAAAATGTATTATTGATTAAAGATCTTTTATTATAGTTACATTACTTTTTACTATTGCTATATCATTTATACTTTTTATTTCCATTTTCTTTCTCTCTATTGCTTTCAGTATGTATTGTAAAAATTTCCTTTGGGCTTACAAGTTCTTTTACTTTTTCAATTACATCTTCACTTGCATGTCCTGATGTATGTATATCTTTTTCAATTAATGTTATTCCTAAATTTTGCACTTTTTCTATAAATGATTTCATTTCTTCTTTTTCTTTATACCCTCCCCACATTGAATAAATTAGGCAGGCGTTTGTTAGTATGTCCCCTTTAAACTCAAACATTTCTAAGTCATTTAACATACTTGTTCTAATATTCATTACAAAAGGTCTATATAAAATAGAACTTTTATTTTTATCACTAAAGCTATGTAAATATTTTTCTTTAAACTTTTTATCTTTCTTATTTCTAAAATATCTTGGTCTATATACCATTACGTTATCAAATGTTATTGGATTTGGTATATTCTTTTTATCTTCTTCATATATTAGACTAGTTAAGTGTGCCATGTATATATCTTGTATCAATATATGTTTTGTTTTATTACATGCTTTTAGCATTGTTGTTATTCTATCTATATTTGATGCTGACATCATTACAAATACTTGATTATACTTATTGCATATATCTGTAAACTCATTTACTAAACTCTCTTCCTTTTTAAGAATATGTGTATTATTACCTATATTTGTTCCTTCTGTAATTAAGTAATCTACTTGTCCTATTTCTTTAATTGTAGGAATTAGTTTATGTCCTGTATACCCATTATCTCTAAAATCTCCCATATAAAGTGCTTTCTCTTCTCCATCTGTTATAGTAAACATTGTAGAATTATATGCTGAATGGTCTACTCTATAAGAGCTTACTTTTAAGTCTTTTATTTGTATATCTTCTCCAAATTTAAAAGTTTTTGCTTTTATTCGTGGCCTACTACTAAAATCACATATAACATCATATAGCTTTTTTGTTGTTTCTTCTATATAAATTGGTATTCCGTCTAATATATTACTTATTTCACCTATATGGTCTAAGTGATAATGTGATATAAATACTGCATCATATTGAGACTTACCTTTTGTTAAACCTTCTATATTAATTTGCTTTGTGTCATCTAAATTTGTACCATAATCTAATATTACCTTTGCATTTTTACTACTTATTTCTGTTATGCACCCACCTATTTTCTCTCCACCATAAGTCTTAATCTTCAACATATTAATTCCTCCTAATCTTTCTATATTTCCTTTATACGAATCATAATTTTATCATATGTAATCCCTATTCTTTGATATTCATTTGTAAATCTTGTATAACTACATACTAGAGAATAAGTTTCTTTTTGTTCTCCTTTATAAATCATAATATTGTATATACTATTATCATTAATGCAATCAGCTAACGTTTCATATCTTGGTGTACCATCTGTATTTACTAACATTCCTGTCCATCCTACACCTTCTATCCCGTTCAAACTTCTTTAATGATTCTTTCTTCCAAATTTCTTCTGCTAATATTCTATTAAAAACAATATACACCTCATATTCATCTTCTGGGTTATACTCTTTCTCAATAAATTGTTCTATTTTTTTTGCTTGAAATTTTTCTACAACACAACTAGGAAGTATTATCGAATACTCTCCAAATTCTAATTCAATTTTTTCATAATCTTTAATCTCCATATAAATTCCCCTTCCTTATATTGAAATTTTTTCAATTAAATGTATAAAATTTTTTAAATATATTTCATTGTTTATATATTTAGCCAATAAATCTATAACATTCAATACTAAATCTTTATTTACATATTCAAATTCAAAACCTTGTATCTTTTTCACAGATATATCATATACTATGTCTTTTTCCTGATTATAAACTACTATCTCTTGTCCATCTAATCTTATATTCAAATTAAAAAATATCATTTCTTTTTTTGACATATTTGTTGGTTTATTTGTTTTTACATTTTGAATATTTTTACATACCAAATTTATAAAATATTGCACTTCTTCTTCAAAATTGTTCATCTTATCCCTTCCTTATCTTCTACTATTTATAATCTGATTAAATTCTTTTTCGTAATGTACCCCATACCAACCGATTTTATATATAATTAATGCAATTTCTACAATATGTGATTTTGGAAAAATGCAGTCTTCTTTATTATATAGTAATTCTAATATCTTAATTAGCTCATCAAATGTATTTATTTCTATTTCTTGCATTGCATCCACTAAATTTATTATACCTACACCAGTAAATAATTCGTTTTTTATTAATATATCTCCTATTTTTGTTATATCATCTTCTACTTCAACCTGCATAGGATTATATTTGTTATTTCATATAATTTTTCTAATATTTCAAGATTATATCTAATTTGTATTTCAAAACTTCCTAGCACTCTATTGTTATTTTCTCTTATTACTCTTTTATACATTTTTGCATTTTTTCAATATCAACTTTTATATTTTCACTTTTTAATATTTCATTCATACAATTACATATTTCGTTATAATTATTGTCTGATACTACTACTTTTATGTCTATCTTATTATTTTTTCTATATCCTCTTGTAACTCAAATGGTATGTCAAAACCTCCATAATTTTTAGTTAATGGATTAACTGCTATTATACCTAATAAATATGCAACAAAAAAACTACTAATCTTTCCCCTATTACTTACTAAATATCCTTTTTCTTTTGCTTTTTCTACTAATTCTTTAGCCAGGCAGTACATTATATCAAGTTTATTTTATTCAATTGCTTTTATCTCTAATTTTAGTCTTTCTTCTATCTCTTCTGGCAATAAATTTCCATATAACTCGCATGCTTTGTTAATTACTATTTTTTTCATTTCATTAATCATTTTACTTTCCCCTCTAATTTTTCTTCAATAACTATTATAACATATTAAATTTTAAAATGTTATCAGAAAACGCAAACTGTGAAATCCGTTGTAGCTGTACGATTCCAAGGTATAAAAAAATAAAAATGTAAAGATTATTCTCTACATTTTTGTTTTATTTACTTTTAATTTATTATTTTTTATTCTTCTTTCCATTTACTTAATAGTTCTTCTGGTGTTTTAGCTTCAAATAGATATTTATTGCTTAATTTGTTATAATTCATCTTATCATTCCATTTGTCAAATAAAAATTTAACATCGATTCCCATATCCTTTACTTTCTTTATTTGTTCACTTAAAACTACACTTTCTTCTGGCAATTTATTCCTTTTATCCTCAATATATTTAGGATTTTCAAGATTTTTATAAAGCATATTAGCAACTTCTTCTACCGATTCTTCTTTTGAAATTGCTATAATTGTCCAAAAGTGAATATTATCTCTATCTATTTTTATTTTAATATTTTTACTTTCTATACAACTTTTACGATATGCTATTCTTTCTTGTAATAAATTTATAAAATCATCAAATTTTTCTTCATTTGCTTTTAATTTTTCTATATCATTTAAATGCTTATTCACTCCATTAGAACCTCCAATTACTCCTTCGTCAACTTTTAATTCAATTAAATAAAGTTCAGCATTTGGTTTATCTTCATTAATTACTTTACTATTCTCATCTATTTTTACAAATATACAATCAATTCTTCCTCTATCCTTTTTACTCTTTTCTTTTGTATAATATTCTTCTTCAAAACGATATATATTCTTAAACGTTATATATTTATTTATTAAAATTTCAGATGTCATAAATATATGTTGATATTTTTTTTCTTTTTCTACTTTTGTTTTCTTTTCATAATCTTCTATAGCTTGCTTAATAATTTCTTCAAACTTTTCATATTCTTCTTTTCCTATTTGAATTTCTTCATTTTTTTTATATTTAAATTTAGGAATTGTAAACAATGGAATATAATTTGTATTTTCATCAAAAATAAAACAATTAATAAAATTATATTCTATATCAACTATTTTTTCAATATAACTATCCTCTTTATATTCTTTTATATCTCTTCTATTCTTTAAATAAATTTCATATGTTAATTTTTCATTGTTTTCATATTTTTTATTTAGTTCTTCTTTTATTTTTTCTTTATCTAATTTATCTTCTATATAGTTCCTATAGTTAGTTTCTACTATTTTTTTTATTCTTTCAATACTATCACTAAACTTTTCTCTATTTTTATCATTCATTTCTACATTTTCATAGTTTTTCCTAGATATTTCTAATGTTATTTTATTTAATTCTCTTGGAAAATACCCATTTAAATCTTTTCTTACTTGCTTAATCGCACTCTTTAAATCTTCTGTGTTTTTAGTAAAGTTTTGGATATTTGTTCTATTTAAATTAAAAATGTTGTCTGCAATTATAATTTTTGAAACTTTTTCTCCATTTTTTCTTATTTCAAACGCCTTAATTCCATTATAGTATACAATATCATTCCCTTGTTCTCTAATTCGTATAAAAAAATCTCCTTTTTCTTTCCCATATCTTTCTCTTATTTCTTCTAATTTCATATTATCTATTTTCACTTTTTCATACTCCATTCCTTAATTTAAAACTATAAATTACTATCTTATATTTTGATTATATCATAAAAGACAAATACTTTTCAATTTAATTACCCACCCTAGATAGCATAAATTTTTATTGTTTTTCTCACAAATCTTTTGTATAATTGAATACATAAGAGATACCTCCTTGAATATTATTTTTTTGATAAAAATATTCTATCAAATTGGTATCTCTTATTCAATTTTTTCTAAAAATTTCTTTACTAAAAGTTTATACTAACACCTGCCATACTTATTACTATTTTAATAAGTGTAACAAAAAGGGCCACCCACTTTGTCACTTATTTCTTGAACCCTAGTCCTACAACTTCCCTTGCATTTGCAATAATTATAAAACTACTTGGATCTATCCTTTTAGACACCTGCTTAACTCTTGCTACATCCCCTCTAGAAGCAGCACACATCAATATTGTCTTATGCTCATTAGTATACATTCCTTTTCCAAAAAGTCCTGTAGTTCCTTTTCTTATCTTTTCTCCTATCTCTTGAGATATCTCCTGACTTTTATTAGATATTATAATTACTAATTTTGTAAAATATATTCCCTCAAAAATAATATCTATCATCTTTCCCATTAAATATATTGCTATAGCAGAATATAATCCAATCTCTATTTCCTTAAAAAATAGAACATTAAGTCCAACTATAAGTGTATCAATAATTATTATTACATTACTTGTTCTTATATTAGGATTATATTCTCTTACAAGCATACTTATTAAATCAGAACCTCCTGTTGATGAGTTTGCTTTAAGAATTATAGCCATACCTAATCCAATTATAATTCCACCATAAATACAAGCCAAAAATCTATCATTTGTTAAAGGACTTAATTTGTCTAATACATCTATTGCTAATGAAAATGTAGTAGTTCCAACCAATGACTTTATAACAAAACCTTTTCCTAGTTTATATGCTGCAAATAGAAAAAAAGGTACATTAAGTGATAATATCATTGTTCCCATAGGAATCTTCAAAAGATAGTAAAAAATAGTAGCAATACCAGAAAAACCACCAGAAGATAATTGATTTGGCAATAAAAACAAAGATGTAGCTATAGCCATCATAAAAGCTCCTACCATTGTTTCAATCGTTTCAATTGCAAACACTCTAACTTTCTTATTTTTCTCCAACATAAAATATTGTCTCCTTTTATTCTTACTATCCAAAATTTTTTATTATATATATGAACACACAAAAATAAAAAATTTTAGACAGCAACTATATATAATAAAAAATAACCTTCATTACTATTATGGTAATTTCAGGCTATTTTATACAAACATTCAAAATGACAATATTTAAAAAACTACTTTTTCACTTTTTCATTTACATCTTTAGTTTCTTCTAAAAAATCTTCATATTTCTTTGTAATGTCTACTCTTGATTTTCCCTGTCTCACATTTTCATCTTGTTTTACAATCAAATCCACTTCATATGTATCTTTCAATTTCATCACATTTTCTTTTTTATGTCCAATTACATTATTAATATCTATAGGATTTACAGTAACTTGAACCTCTTTTACTTTTACATTTAATCTTTTAATCTTTTCAACAATTGCATCATACCACATACTAGATTCAACTAATTGTCTAAATGCTGGATGAAATGGACCGTGCAACAACTTCACTTTTATTTTCTTCTGGATTACATATTTCATCTGTATTTTGAAGTCCTACTCTTATTATCTCAATATTCTTATTTGAAAATATTCTAACTAATTGTTTACATATTTCTACTGCTTGTACTACTGAAAGAGGTTCATATATTCCATCATTATATTCCTTTTCTAGTCTTGTTCCTTTTATTACTAGAACTGGATATATCCTTATCATTTTAGGTTTCAATTTTATTAATGCTTTGGCAGTATTTATTTCATCACTTCTATTACTTTCAGGTAATCCAACCATCATTTGATGCCCTAAATTAAATCCATACCATCTTATTAATTTTGATGCCTTTTTTACATCTTCAAAAGTATGGCCTCTATTAGCTCTCCCTAGAACATAATCATTAGCTGATTGAACACCTAATTCTATTGTTTTAACTTTATATTTTTTTAATCTTTTCAATATATCTTTATTTATATAATCTGGTCTTGTTGATATTCTTATACTATCAACCTGGCCTTTTTCTATATATTCATATGCTACTTGTAATAACTCTTCTTGTCTTTCAATATCAATCCCTGTAAAACTTCCTCCAAAAAAAGCTATTTCCTTTTTTGCATCTTTATCTTTTATACTTTCCAAAAAATATTCTATCTCTTTTTTAGCTTCTTCTTTTGTTATATTCTTTTTTTGACCACTTATTGATTTCTGATTACAAAATATACAATCATTTGGGCATCCTAAATGTGGTACAAATACTGGAATTACATATTCTTTTTTCATAGCATATCTCCTTTCACATTATTACATTGATCATAAATAAAAATTTCACCTAACTCTCTAAAGCTTTCTTTGCAGCTTGCATTTCTGCCTCTTTCTTACTCTTCCCTTTTCCTTTTGCTAACACCTTTCCATTTAAAGAAACTTCTGCTTCAAAAGTTTTATCATGGTCTGGCCCTGATTCTTTTATTATCTTATATTGAATTTTCACATCACCATTCTTCTGTAATTCTTCTTGTAATACTGTTTTATAGTCTTTTTGTCCAACATGTTTTGTAGCCAATTCAATTTCATCTTTCAAATTATCTATAATAAACCTTTTAGAATCTTCTAGAGAACCATCAATATATATTGCAGCAATTACTGCTTCTACACTATCAGCAAGAATTGCAGGCCTTTTATTTCCACCTGTCATTATTTCAGATTTACCAAGATACAAGAAATCACTAAAATTATGCAAAACAGCAACTTTATACAAACTTTGCTCACACACAACTGTTGCTCTAACTTTAGTCATTTCTCCTTCTTTTAAATTTGTATATTTATTATACATATACTCACTTGACACGAACTCTAATATGCTATCACCTAAAAACTCCAATTTCTCATTACTTGGCACACCATGTTCATAAGCATATGATGTATGTGTTAATGCATTTTTTAATAATTCTATATTTTTAAATTTATATCCTATATTTTTTTCTAACTTTTCTAAATTCATATTTTTCACCTTTCCATTATATTATATACTTTTTTACAAAATTTGCAAGAAAAACAAATCAAAAAAAATGAAACATTTGGGACAGTCCAATTTTGTTTCATTTTTCATGTCATTCCTTGTCGTTTCTTGTAATTTCTTGTCAAATTATTAAAAACTAAAAAAACAAAAGCAATGTTGATAAAAGATTAAACTTTCAGACACTTTTACACCATTGATTTTGTTTTTCTATTTTAAAATGAGATTAAAAAATTAGTATAAAAATAATACAAGAATCCAATCAAAAGTAACCCTCCTACTATCATCCACATTGCAGATACTCTTGAAGAGTCATCTTTCCTATATAAAGTTACAATAGTTGAAATATACAAATAAATATTTTAGTAACATAATTTAATAAAAAAAAGAGAAATTGGAAAAACCAACTATCTCTTACACTAGCACCTCTGCTTTTTTCTTTTTCATTTCAACCTGAGGTGGAATTAATGGACTATATGCTTCTCCATCAAAAACATCCACTTCCACAGTTCTTGTTAAAACATCAGTATAACTATATGTTACATTTCTATCACTTTCTTCATATCTTACTACAAAAATATTAGGATATGCTTTTTCTAAAGTTGCTTCTTTTTCAAAAGTTTTGCTTCTTCCGAAGAGAACCTTTTACTATTATCTTTTGACCCACTTTCTCTAAGATGTCAGTTTTTAGATTTGATATATCTGTTTTACAAATCATGCTATCACCTACTCCCTTAAGATGGCTTGATTATAGCATTTCTTGCAAAAAATGTCAAAAAATTTTTGTTTGTGTATTTTCCTATTTTTTCTTTATTCTTAGCCTATTCAGGAGATTGTTTTTGTTTATATTACATTTATATTACATTTACATTACATTCATATTACATATCAATTATTCTAATGTCATTCTCCCATTTGAGCCTATACCACCTACACCTTTTTTTCCATCACGTAACTCTCTTGCAATATCATCTATATTTATATATCTATATTTTTCAGTAGTTGCAACTTTCTCTGCCACTATCAATGGGTCTATAAAATCAATTAAAATTCTTGATGGAGAGGATGCAAAATTTGCTCCTGCAAGAATTATAGCCTCAAAATAGCTTTGACAAGCACCTGCAAATATTACTGTATCTTTCTTATTTTCATTATCATATCTTCTTGCTTCTTTTACTGTATTTATAAAATATTTAGAATTTCTATAATTATATATATCATTATAATTAGTTCCTCTTTTTATCATACCATCATGTCCTGTAATTATTAATATATCTGGATTATATGTTTTAAGTAATTGATAAACTAGTCTTGGTTGCCTATATTCAGGAATATTTTTCACTATCGCATTTAAACCCAACTTTTTATAATAATTATATGATTTTTGAGAATATCTTCTATCACCATCTAAATGTAGTATCTTACCTGTAACTATCTTCTGTCCTAATCTTTTTTCCTTTAATTCTATTATTCCTACCTGATATTCCTTATTATATTTATATATTCTTTCTTTTATCTGTTTATTTTCTGCTTTTAAAATATTCTTTATTCGCTTGCCATTTATTTTCTCTAAATCATTAACATCACTATCTGCTTCTATTCTCCTTGATAATCCACAAAGTATTGCTATCTCTTTATCTGATGTCTTTATTATCCTTTTGACATAAAAAATAATATCTTGCTCATATGATTTCCTTGCAACAATATCTCCCTTTTTTATCTTTCTCATTCAAATCACCTCATATTTTCAGGCTATTATATTTTATGTAAATTCAATCAATTTAGTGCTTAATCCATATTAAATATATCAAAGTTGACATTTTTAAACTTTATGTATATAATATAAATATATAAATTTGAAAGGAGAAACTCCCTATGTCAAAACATCAAGAAATCAAGAAAAGAGTATTAGAAGAAGCAACCTATGTAATCAAAACCAATTCAACTGTTCGGGCAACTGCCAAACAGTTTCAAGTCTCCAAAAGCACAGTTCATCTAGATATTACTGTAAGACTTTTCTATATTAACCCAGAATTATTCAAAAAAGTAAATGAAATTTTACAGAAACATACAGATGAATGTCATATACGGGGAGGCAATGCAACCAGAGAAAAATATTTAAAACTGAGAAATAGCAAACAATAACATCTCCCCTATTGAAACAGCCCTTAGACTTAAGGGCTGTTTCAAATATTTTAATATCATTTACAATTCATTTCAAACGACTGTATTTTAGCTTAGTAGCCATACCTCCTCTAATATGTCTCTCAGCTTTATTCTCATCTAATATCTCTCTGACTTCTTTTGCTAATATTGGATTTATCTTCATTAATCTTTCGGAGACATCTTTATGCACTGTGCTCTTACTTATTCCAAACTTTTTCGCTGTTCCTCTTACTGTATCTTTTGAATCTATTATATAATGTGCAAGTTCTATTGCACGCTCATCTATTGATATACATTTCATAAAGCAAACCCCCATACGAATACTTTTGTTTAATTGTATTCGTATAGAGGTTGTATTAGAACTTTATTTATTTTTCCTTCTATCAATTGAATAACTACTCCCCATTACTGACTTAGCTAAGTGTTTTACTTGTGCTCCAACTTCTCCTATTTCCAATATATTTGAAAACCTACCCACATCAGCCTCAACAACACCAATAGAAATTGATGTAAGAGCAAACTGTTCTATTATGCCTTTCCTATTTGCAACTTCTATATAACCTTTTTCTGCATCTTTCTCAGTAAAAAATTTAATTACATTTAAATCAAAATATGCAATTATACTTTTACAAATTTCTTCACAATTTAATGTTGGAATTATAGCAATAAAATCATCTCCACCAATATGACCAACAAAAGAATCATTTGGTATATGTTCATGAACACATTTTAATATGGTATCAGCAGTAAATTTTATTATTTCATCACCATTCAAAAATCCATATACATCATTATAAGCTTTAAAATTATCTAAGTCTAAATACAACACAGAAAAACTCTCTTTATTAGATATTCTCTTCTTCAACTCTGCATGTATTTGTACATTTCCTGGAAGTCCTGTAAGAGGACTAATTCTTCTATTAATAGTCAATAATCTACTCAAATTCTTTATAGTATAATACAAATATTGAACATTTACTGGCTTTTTTATATAATATTCTACTGATTCTTGTAATATTTTTATTCTATGTTCTTTATCTGAATCAGATGAAACAACAATTATTGGAGTTATAGTATTGTCTTCATCATTTCTTATTCTTTTACATAATGAAACAACATTAACTTCTATCGCATCTTCATTAATAATTATCATAGATGGTATATTTTTTAAGGCTACATCTATTTTATCTGAAGTAACACTTATAAATTTATATTCTAAATCATTTTTAAATAACTCTCTAAATACTAATATTGAAGATTCATCATCATCAATTATATAAATCTCTTGTATCATTTTTCCTCCTTAGTTTTGTGTATATCTTTTTTTATTAATTCTATTTTTCTACCTAATATTTCAGTTATTTCATTACTCTGTATATCAGGAAACGCCTTTTTTAATCTATACACTCTTCTATACAAAATCCTAAATATTCTATTTTTTCGCTTTTTAAGAGTTTCTATAGCATTTTGCAAACTTTCAATAATATCTGCTTTGATATTTTTATTATTTCTATCATTAAGTTTCTTAATCTCTTCTAACTTGTCTTTTATTTGATTATTCAAATCTTCTATTTTCTCTAGAGCACTTTTTATATTTATAGTTGAAATAATACTAATTATTGTATCAAGTATAAATAAAACTGTTATTATTAAGATTGCTATTTTTAATATTAAAGGATTAATTAAACATATATTTCTTTCAACAAATGGATGAATATATTTTATAAAAAGTACACCTAATATTCCCCAACATATTGAATTAAATAAACATACTCTTCCATTAATATTTATTTTCTGGTCTGAATAATCCCAATATTTTGTTTTAAAAATCTTCTCTAAAAGAACTCCAACCAAATATTCCCATACAGACAACACTAAAAAAGAAATTATAAATAATATAAATAAATTATTTTGAAATTTCTTTAGGAATAGAAGCATTATTATAGTTCCTATTCCATATATAGGACAAAAAGGTCCATTTAAAAACCCTGTATTTATAATCTTTTTTTCACAAAAACTTCTAAATACACTCTCCAACACCCAGCCTGCAATAGAATAAATTATAAAATATGTCCATAAATTAAATATTGTATATTCCACTTTTCCTTACCTTCTAAGTTTATTATTTCATAAATTTAACTGCTCTTTCTTCACTAAGACCACTAGAATTATATACTGTTACTTGTATTATATTTTCTCCTGGTTGTAATTCCATTGGTACAGTATAGTCCAATTCTTTCAAATTCATTTCATCTATATTTAATTCGTATTTTCTATCTTCTTGATTTAATACAAATTCAATTTTTGAAAGTCTTTCTTCATCAGATGTCTTTATTACAAAATGCTCACGTTGTTCATCAACATCTAGAATTAGCTTTGGCTTTGATACTCCATTAATTTTTTGCTCTTTTGTATCAGTATTATTATTTTCATCAACAACTATTACTGTTAATGTGTGTAAACCTTTCATTGCCTCTATTTCTTGCTCCATAGTTGTACTATTAATTTGTATAGTCTGTTCATCTTCTTCATCCCATCTATAAGTCATATAAGCTATTTTAGTATCACTTTCACATTTTATTTTAATCTTATTTCCTGAAACCTCAATATTTATATTGCTTTCAACTTCATACTGTTTATCATATGTAATCTGTTTTCCAATTTCATCTTGAACTAAAACATGTAAAGTATTAGTTCCTAATGGAACATTTATCTGTTGTTCTAAATATTGACCATTATTTCCTCTTACAACTATTGGTTCTTCATCATTCCATCTATATTCTATTTTTTCTATGTTTCTTTGATGTGTAACCTTTAATAAAATAACTTTATCAGTCTTATTTTCAATAGCAATTGTAGGCTCTATACTTTGCTCTTTCTTTTCACTTTGGTTTTCATATATAGCATAAGTTCCTGTCGCAACCATAAAAATACCAAATACTAATATTGCAATTGCAAAAAACTTCAACACACTACTTATTTCAACAGGCTGTTTATTTCTAACCTTTTTATTCTTTTTTCTACTATTATCCATTGGCATACTAGTCGAAAGTATCTGATTCATATATCACACCTCTACTTATCAAGTAACTCATTTATAAAATACATAATTATCCATTTAAAACTAAAAAAATTATAACACACCGTTTTTTAAAAGTAAACCAATATTATCAAATTTTATATGTTACAATTAAGAGTTTTTAAATTCGCCACTGAAATTGTAAATATATAATTTTTTGAACAACCAACTATTTACAAATAACTACAACTTGCACTAAACCAAAAGAAAAAATAAGGCAGAATCCTCCACCTTATTTCAAAATTTTATTATAATACAAACTTCTTAATCAACACTATTCCACTAGCAATCGTAATCAAAATAGCAAATCCTAAAGTGAAATACAATTTTGCTCCACCTGTTGAAACTGATATCAATACAGGAGCATCATCTTGGTCATCTTCTTCTGGAACTCTATTATTAGGAGTTGAATCTCTATCTGGTACATCTTTATCATTATAGTCCTCAGATATCTCAGCAATATTTACCTTTAATCCCATATTATCTTTTCCATTTATCCATGTAAGTGTAACTTGTACTTCGGCACTTTCACCAGGTTTTAATAGTGTATTCTCCAATTTTCTTGTTGCAATAACATTATTACCTTTATCTGTCCAATCTGGGTTATCTGCTGCTACAAATTTCAATCCTGCTGGAACATAATCTGTAATCTCTTTTGCATAACCAGCAATATCTCCCTCATTTGTTACTCTAATTGAATATTTGAATTTAACTTGTAATGAGTTTAATTTCTTTCTATTCAACTCAACTTTAACTACCTGTTCAGGATCATCTTCAGCCTTATGCCCTGTTTGTGTCACAGTCTCTTTTCCGTTTTCTATTACTATTGCATGTGTTACCCATTTTCTTAATGCCAAATCAAAATAATTTAATTTAATATATTCTTTATCTTGATCATCTTCTCCTTCAATCCATTTATCTGGTGTTGAATCTTTATCATCAACTGGATTTCCATCTTTATCTGTATCATCTGATATTTGAGCAGAATTTATAATAATTCTATCTGAACCATTTGGCTCTATTACTTCAAATGCAACTTTAACATCAGCATAATCTGGATTTGAATCAGAGATTTCTTTATCTTTATCAAAAGCTGTTAACAATGCTGGATTTTCTTTTATACTTTCATCCTTTTTCATTCTTTCTTCGCCTTGTTCTTTTGATAAATAATCTGTTGTTATTTTTACAGCTTTAGCAACATCCTCTGTCTCTTTTCCATCTTTATCATACATTATCCATCTATATTCCTTATTCAAGTCATTTTCTGGTAAGTATTTTAATCCATCTGGAATATCATCAGTCACTCTACTTGCAAATCCATCAATTTCGCCCTCATTAAATACTCTTATTGTATAAATAACTATATCACTTGTTACAACATCTACTGGTTCTTTTGTATGTTCATATGTTATTTGATTATTTTCTTTATCATATTTTATTTGTGGAATTCTAGAAGTTACTTCTTCTGAATTAACACCTGTTATAAATTTTCTTAATGCTAAATCAAATTCCTTAACAATTACTTTATCAAAATCATCATCATCTTGTTGTCCTGGCACATAGTCATCTGTAATATCATCTTTATATGTTGGCAAATCTTTGTCACTTGGTAAAACTACATTATTTGGCTTAGAGTCTCTGTCATTAATAGGATTTTTACTTTCATCCTTATTTACAGTAATATCAGCAATATTAGTAATTTTACCCTCTGCATTATCTGTTACTCTACACATAATTGGTACTTCTTTATATGATAAAACAATCTCTCCATTATCATTTGTTGATATTTTATTAATTAGATGATTATCCAAATATGATGTAGTAACAGTTCTTCCATCTTCTGATACACTCCATCCATATGTCTTTTTATTAAAATCATTATTAACAAATTCTAAATATGGTGGTAAATGGTCTTTTATTTCACTTGCATAACCATTTATATCGCCTTCATTATAAACTCTTATCATATATACAACATAATCATTTTTAGTAACTTCAACTGGTTCCTTAGTATGATTATATATAGCTGTTGTTATAATTTTTCCATCTTCACCTATAGTATTTAATTTTGATGTATCAACTATTGGAGCTCTTGTATAAGTTTTATCAGAATTCATTAAATATTCTGAATCTTCTATTTTATCATCTTTGCTTACAGCAATTATAAACTTTCTTAATGCTAAATCAAATGATTGTAATATTAAATTGTCATAATCTTCATCATCTTCTTTATATACTGGCCATTTTTCGTCTTCATCATAATATTTATCTGAATCTTCTTTTCCCCATTTATCTGTGCTAGAATCTCTATCATCAACTGGATTTCCATCAGCATCAGTATCATCTGTTATTGCAGCTTCATTTCTTATTGTAATTTTTGTAGCATCTTCAGCTACTACTTTCAAATATACAGAAATCTCTTTATAATCAGGATTCTTATCATTAATTGTATTCTTATATTCTTTTGAAGCATCAAAAGCTTTTATTAGATTTGCTCCTGTATCCCTTATATCTGCACCATTTCCTTTAGCTAAATAATCTGTTGAAATTAATTCAACCTTATTAGTAGTACTATTTACAGTATCAATATTCCATCTAGTTTGATTATATTTAATTGCATCTTTTTCTTGTTGAGATAATGTTGTATCTGCATCTAATTCACTATCATTCTTTTCAGACCAAATAAACTCTAAACCTTCTGGTATATCTTCAGTAATCTCTGATGCATATCCATCGATATTTCCTTCATTATATATTCTAAATGTATATTTAACTATATCACCTTTTTTTACTGCTACAGGATTCTTATTAAGTTTATATGTAGCTGTAGTTTCAGTTCCATTTGCTAGGTTTGTTATATCCACACTCTCAATTCTTTCAGGAACTTTGCTTCCATTAACTTCATCAATTTTCTTTAATAATTTTAAATCAAATTGATAGTTCTTCACTTCTACATATATGTTTCCATCTTCATTTAAATATACCTTTGAAAAATCTTTATCTGAATCTTTTATACTATTTCCATTTTCATCTTTAACATCATACTCTATAGTATCTACTTTGTAAGTTCCATTATCATTTTTCTTTTTAACCTTTATAGTTATTATTCCATTAAACTTACAATACTTATCTGGTGCAACAGTTTCTTGTATCACATATTCATCTGGTGTTCCTAAATTTTCTTGAGTAATCTTAACATCTTTAGCTATTTCCAAAATTCCTGTTACTTGTTTTATTTGACCATTTACTTTAAATGTTGCTTGACTATCTAATTGAACACCATTAGCGTCTTGTTTTACTAAAATAATATTATATGTACCATCATTTTCTTTTTCTAATTTAACTTTTTCAAAGTCATCATCATCTTCTTGACCTTTATAATAATAGTTTGAATCAGCTAAATCAGCTTTATTATTATTTCCTGTATAACTTGGTAAATTACTAATATTAGGAATAACAGATGGTGTTGAATCTTTATCTTTTCCTTCTTGATTTGTTATATAAACATTATCTACTGCATCATATTCTTCTGCTATCCATGCAACATTAGTTAATATTTTTTCACCAGCAGTACTTGCTGTAGCTGTAACTCTACATTCAATTGTTATTGTTTCTGATTTTAAATCTCCTTGCTTATAAGCATCAAGATTTGTAGTATTACTAGAATCTCTTGTAATCAATACTTGTCTAGTTGAAGAATTATAATTTGCTGTAAATCCAGATGTTGGTGTTACTATTCTAACAAATTCCAATCCCTCTGGTAATTGGTCTATAATCTTTGTTACTCTACCAGCTTTTTCTCCTTCATTATAAACAGTTAAGTTATATGTTATTAAATTTCCATTTTTTACAACAATTGGGTCTTTTCTGTGTTTATATGTCGCTGTTCCTTGTGTTTTTATTGTACTTTCATCAATATTTGGAACTCTTGTATTAGTTACAAGTTCTCCTTGAACTGCTGTTATATATTTTCTAAGACTCATATCAAATTCTTTTACTTTTTCAGGAATTTTTTCAATAGTAATAAGTGGTTGTGTATTTTGTTCTGTTGCATTTGCATATAAAGTAACTTTAGTCTTAGGAACAGCTGTACCATTAGCATATGCTCCTGCATTATTATTAGCTGTATAAATCAAGTAATTATATAATAAAACAGCTTGTTCTTGTCTATCTAATCCAGCTCCATACTGTCCTAGCTCACTTTGATTAAAATCATATTTACTAAAACTTGTATATTTTTCTCCTCTTTTTTCCATATCTGATGTTTTATAAAATAACCATGAAGTTTTAGTTAAATCTCCACCATTTACAAAGTCAGTATCATAATTATCATAAACTCTACTAAAAACACCTTCTTCATCATGGTTTGTAAAATACCAAATAGCAGCTTGTTGAACAGCTTCTATATCACTATCAGTTAAAGGATTTTCATATTCGTCAGGAGATATTCCAGCAGCTTGTAGCAATGCTGTTTTTTCAGATTGAGTTGATATTCCATGTAAATACAATAAATCAGTTAAAGCTAATAAATTGTTATAATATCCATTAGTAGCAATTTTTCTCAAATATTCATTTCCTGAATCTTCTAATGCTTTCTTTTCAGTCTTTAAATCATAAGAAATTGTATATTCAGCAATATCTGTTATATTTCTAAATCCTACACCAGCTCTTACACAATAATAATTTCCAGTTGTATAATTTCCACCAGATTTATTATTATATTTCACTATTTGCCATATTTTAGCTCCAACAATCGAATCAGTTGTTGATCCATTCTCATCTGGATTCTTTATTGCATATCCCATATTTTCAGGAACTGTACCACTTCTAAACTCCTGTACACCAAAATATAATGGTGATGTAAGTGCTGTAGAAGCCTTTACCTCATTTGGCATTACCATCAATAATATTGCAATAATGATACTCATAATTGATAAAATTACTCTTTTCTTATTCATTATAAAATCTTCTCCTTTATATAAATAACATTAATTATATTTTATTTTATTAACTTATTGAAGTCAATAGGGTTTTAAGCATATTTTCACATAGTATTTTTTCTTTCTTTTAAACACTTACGGAAATACATTTAGTACAATAAAATATATCTTTTCGCCCATATTATAATTATATTACATTTTAGTTACAAAATCAAGATATTATGTGAATTAAATGTAATTTTATAGCCCTCCGTAAGTATTAAAAATTTTATATTTTTAAATATTATAATATAAATTTAAAAGATATAACTTTGCAAAATTTAATAATTTTAATTAAATCATTCATATTTATATCATAAAAATAACATTTTTTTATATTATTAAATGAGAGGTGCGAAATGAAAAAGAAATTATTAATTATACTTTTTTTATTCCTAACTATTACAACACATTTAGTTCCTATATCAATTGGAGATGATATATCCGATGACGAAATAGTTGATGTAAATGCTGAAATAATATCCTCATCAACATCTGATTCAAAAATAACAATACCAGAAACCAATTCACGTGCATGTGTCGTAATTGACAGGAATACAAATACTATTCTATATGGAAAAAACGAGAACACTGTAAGAAAAATGGCTTCAACAACAAAAATAATGACTGCAACAATTATTATAGAAAACTGCAATCTAGATGAAACAATAGAAATATCAAAAAAAGCTGCTGGAACTGGTGGTTCAAGGTTAGGTTTAAAAACAGGAGATAAAATTACAATTAGAGATTTACTATATGGACTAATGCTATGCTCAGGAAATGATGCTGCTGTAGCACTTGCAGAGCATGCAGGAGGCAGTATTCAAGGATTCGCTGAATTAATGAACACAAAAGCAAAAGAAATAGGACTATCAAATACTAACTTTGAAACACCACATGGTCTAGATGCTGATAAACATTATACAACAGCATATGAACTTGCAATTCTATCTAATTATGCTCTAAATAATAAAACTTTTGCACAAATTGTGGGAACAAAGGATTATACTATTACAATAAATGGATATCCTAAAAAACTATCTAATACTAATGAATTATTAGGTTCATTAAATGGTGTGTATGGCATTAAAACTGGTTTTACAAATGGAGCTAATAGATGTTTAGTTACAGCTTGTAAAAGAAACTCACTTGATATCATTTGTGTAGTATTAGGAGCAGATACAAAAAAATTCAGAACATCAGATAGTATAAAACTAATAAATTATACTTTTGATAATTTTGAACTTGTTAATATTAAAGATTTAATTAATGAAGAATTTAAAAAATGGCAAAATATAAATTTAGAAAACTTTATTATAAACAAAGGAATAACAAATAACATCAATATAGAAGTAGAAGCAATAGATAATGCTATAATTCCTATTAGAAAAGATTTAATTGATTCACTAAATATATCTATTGATTGCGAAATGCAATTTGAAGCACCATTAGCTGAAAAAACTTGTATCGGAAACATTCAAGTATACATATCTGAATATCTTACATTGAATTATAATATTTATAACAAAGACAAAATTAAGCATAAAACATGGAATTCTTACCTAGTTAATATATTAAAAAATTATTCTTCAATATTAGAATACAATTTAAAATCAAATATATTGTAGTAAAACTTCGTTTATAATAAGTTTGTGGTGGTGATAGGGGGCCAGGTCTTAAA
>CAOMRW010000012.1:34775-48615 GCA_948485625.1 uncultured Clostridia bacterium
GATTTAAGACCTGGCCCCCTATCACCACCACAGACAGCCCCTTTTTAAATGTTTTACTCCCTATATCATAAAAATCAAAAAAGATAAAAAGACAAGATACAAATAATCTTGCCCTTAATAAATAAATGTATTTTTATTAAACATTTTCTTTAATATAGTCTACAACATCTCCTACTGTCACAACTTTCTCTGCATCACTATCAGGAATTTCTATATCAAATTCTTCTTCTAAAGCCATTACTAATTCAACTATATCTAAAGAATCAGCTCCTAAATCATCAATAAATGATGCTTCCATTGTTACAGCTGTATCTGCTACACCTAATTGTTCAACTATTATAGCTTTTACTTTTTCTAATATTTCTTCTGAACTCATAACCTCGAGTTCACCTCCTCTCAAGTTTTCCATTTATATGTATTATCTATTTTTATAATACTTTTATATTATATGTTATTATATTTGTCAAGTATATTTAATAATTATTTTTATTTTATACTACTTATTCGGTTATTCTTTTTTATCTTTATTAAATGCTTCTATCATTCTATCTACTGCTTTATTTTCAACAAATCTCTCTGCTTGAATGATTGTATATTCAAATAATTTTTCATCACTACTACCATGAGCTTTAACTACTGGTTTTTTAACACCTAAAAATAAAGCTCCTCCATATGATTTATAATCCATTGTTTTAGCAAATCTATTTATACCTGGCAATGCTGGAACACAAGCTATCTTAGAAAAAATATTCTTCATTAAACTTTCTTTTAAAGTTCTCTTTACAAACTTTCCTAAGCCTTCAGTTGTTTTTAAAAATACATTTCCAGTAAATCCATCTGTCACAATAGCATCTATTTTCCCTGAAAAAGCATCTCTACCCTCTACATTTCCAACAAAGTTTATACCAAGTTCCTCTGACTTTTCTTTTAATAATTGATAGCTTTCCCTAACTAATTCATTTCCTTTTGTTTCTTCTGTTCCAATATTCAAAAGTCCTATAGCTGGCTTTTCTATTCCAAAGGTATTCTTTAAATATATAGTAGACATCTGTGCAAATTGTAATAAATTTATAGGTTTACAATTTGTATTAGAACCACAATCCATCAATAATAACTGACTTTTATAAGCTGGTAAAATTCCTGCTAAAGCTGGTCTATCAATACCTTTTATTCTTCCAATTAATAATGTTGCTCCTGCAAGTAAAGCACCAGAATTTCCTGCTGAAATAAATACATCTCCCTCATCTTGTTTTAACATATTAAATCCAACAACCATTGAAGAATCTTTTTTATGCTTAATTGCAACAGTTGGCTGGTCTTCCATTTCTATTGTTTCTGTTGCATTATGAATTATTAATCTATCTGATATTTCTTCAACTTCTTTTCCATAAAATTCTTTTATTTTAGCCCTTAGAATCTCTTCTTTTCCAACCAATATAATATCAGCTTTCACTTTATTAATTGCATTAACAGCTCCTCTTATATTAGCATCTGGTCCATTATCTCCACCCATTGCATCTAATATTATTCTCATATTCGTTACTCCTTCAAATTAGCTTTATATATTTTATTTACAATATAGTTATTTTATTATTGTTTTAATAAAAAAGCAATAGTTTATATAAAAATAAAAATGATAATATTATAAATTACATTTAATTTTTCACTTAACATATCTACATATAAACAATTACAAATTATAACTAAATATGAATAAAAATAGAGAAAAGCCATAAGCTCTCCTCCACTTTATATTATTTATTATTGAATTATATCAGCAACTACACCTGAACCAACTGTTCTACCACCTTCACGGATAGCAAATCTTAGTCCTTTTTCAATAGCGATTGGTGTAATTAATTCGATTGTCATTGAAATATTATCTCCTGGCATAACCATTTCTGTTCCAGCTGCTAATTCGATAACACCTGTAACGTCTGTTGTTCTGAAGTAGAATTGTGGTCTGTATCCATTAAAGAATGGTGTATGTCTTCCACCTTCTTCTTTAGTTAATACATAAACTTCAGAAGTAAATTTTGTATGTGGATTGATTGTTCCTGGTTTACATAGAACTTGACCTCTTTCGATGTCTTTTCTATCAACACCTCTTAATAGAACACCAATGTTATCTCCAGCTTCTGCTTGGTCTAATAATTTTCTGAACATTTCAACACCTGTTACAACAGTTTTTCTTCTTTCTTCTGTTAAACCGATGATTTCAACTTCGTCTTGGATTTTGATTTCTCCTCTTTCTACTCTACCTGTTGCAACTGTTCCACGTCCTGTAATTGTGAATACGTCTTCAACTGGCATTAAGAATGGTTGATCAACTGGTCTTTCTGGTGTTGGGATATAGCTATCAACTGCATCCATTAATTCTTTCATTGGAGCATATACTGCTTCATCTGGACTTGTTGATGAACTTTCTAATACTTGTAATGAAGATCCTTTTATTACTGGAATATCATCTCCTGGGAAACCATATTCTGATAATAAGTCTCTAACTTCCATTTCAACTAATTCTAATAATTCTGGGTCATCAACCATATCACATTTATTTAAGTAAACAACAATGTATTTAACACCAACTTGTCTAGCAAGTAAGATGTGCTCTCTTGTTTGAGGCATTGGACCATCTGCTGCTGAAACAACTAATACTGCACCATCCATTTGAGCAGCACCAGTAATCATGTTTTTAACGTAGTCAGCATGTCCTGGGCAGTCAACGTGTGCATAGTGTCTGTTATCTGTTTCATATTCAACGTGTGCTGTGTTGATTGTGATTCCTCTTGCTTTTTCTTCTGGAGCTCCATCGATTTGATCGTAAGCTTCGAATTTAGCTTTTCCTAATAATGATAAATATTTTGTAATAGCTGCTGTTGTTGTTGTTTTACCATGGTCAACGTGTCCGATTGTACCAATGTTAACGTGTGGTTTTGTTCTTTCAAATTTTGCTTTTGCCATTTTTTAAATCCTCCTTATTTTAAGTTAGCTGTTCTTATGAACTTGCTACTTTATTTTATTTCTTAAATTTAATAACGTAATTATTTATTATGCACTTGCATTCTATAACATTTCTAATAAAAATGCAAGTACTTTATTATTTTTCTTCTATATTATCTTCTAATTTTTTAGATAACTCATCAGATGTTTTCTTTATGAATTCATTCATATCAGATACTATACTTTTTGCTATATGTTCTTTTATTTGTTCTACTTCTAATCCTTGCTTGAAAAAGTTTGAATTTCTTTTCAAAAAATCACTCTCTTTTATTCAGCTTTTTTTCTTGAAGCAACAATAGTTTCAAGTACTGATTTTGGAACTTCTTCATAATGAGATGGTTCCATAGAGTATGAACCTCTACCTTGAGTTTTAGAACGTAAGTCTGTTGCATAACCAAACATTTCTGATAATGGTATATATGAGTGAATTTCTTGCATTCCATCATTTGCATCCATACCTTCCATTCTACCTCTTCTTGAGTTTACATCTCCTATAACATCTCCCATATATTCTTCTGGAACTGTTATTTCAACTTTCATAATTGGCTCTAATATAACAGCTTTTGCTTGTTTACATCCTTCTTTGAATGCCATTGAAGCAGCTATTTTAAATGCCATTTCTGAAGAGTCAACTTCATGGTATGATCCATCAACTAATGAAGCTTTGAAGTCTATAACTGGGTAACCAGCAAGAATTCCGCTTTCAGCAGCTTCTCTCATACCTTGTTCAATTGGTTTAATATATTCTTTTGGAACAGCTCCTCCAACGATTTTGCTTTCGAATTCTATTCCTTTACCTGGTTCTAATGGTTCCATTTCAAACCAAACATCACCATATTGTCCTTTACCACCAGATTGACGAATAAATTTACCTTGAACTTTTACTTTATTTCTAATTGTTTCTTTGTAAGCAACTTGTGGTTTACCTACATTACATTCAACTTTGAATTCTCTTTTTAATCTATCAACAATGATATCTAAGTGTAATTCACCCATACCTGCGATAATTGTTTGTCCTGTTTCATGATTTGTATAAGCTTTAAATGTTGGATCTTCTTCAGCAAGTTTTGCTAAAGCGATTCCCATTTTTTCTTGAGCTGCTTTATCTTTTGGCTCAATAGCTATATCAATAACTGGTTCAGGGAATTCCATTGATTCTAGAATTATTGGATGTTCTGGATCACATAAAGTATTTCCAGTTGTAACATCTTTTAATCCTACTGCTGCAGCAATATCACCAGCATATACTTTATCAATATCTTCTCTGTGATTTGAATGCATTTGTAGAATTCTTCCTATTCTCTCTTTTTTATCTTTACTTGAGTTTAATACTGTTGAACCTGATTCAAGAGTTCCAGAATAAACTCTAAAGAAACATAATTTTCCAACAAATGGGTCTGTAGCTATTTTAAATGCTAATGCTGCAAATGGTTCACTATCAGAAGTTTTAGCTTCTGTTTCTTCTCCATCTAATGTTTCACCTTTGATATGAGCTATATCTAATGGTGATGGCATATAATCAACAACTGCATCTAATAATTCTTGAACACCTTTGTTTTTATATGAAGAACCACATGTTACTGGAACTATTTTATTAGCAATTGTACCAGTTCTTAAACCTTTTTTGATTTCTTCTTCTGTTAGTTCTTCACCATCTAAATATTTCATCATTAACTCTTCATCTTGATCAGCTACTGCTTCTATCATTAGAGCTCTAAATTCATCAGCTTGTGCTTTCATATCTTCAGGAATCTCTGTTTCTTCAATATCTTGTCCTAAATCATCTTTATGAATAAATGCTTTCATTTTAATTAAATCAACAATACCTTTGAATTGATCTTCAGCACCTATTGGTAATTGGATTGGAACTGCATTTGCTTTTAATCTATTTTTTAATTGATCAACGCAAAGCATAAAGTTAGCTCCTGTTATATCCATTTTATTTACATATACCATTCTTGGTACATTATATTTATCAGCTTGTCTCCAAACTGTTTCTGTTTGTGGTTGAACTCCACCTTTTGCTGCTAAAACTGTTACAGCTCCATCAAGAACTTTTAAAGATCTTTGTACTTCTACTGTGAAATCAACGTGACCTGGTGTGTCGATAATATTAATTCTATTATCATTCCAGAAACATGTTGTACAAGCAGATGTAATTGTAATACCTCTTTCTTGTTCTTGTGCCATCCAGTCCATTGTTGCAGCACCTTCATGAGTTTCTCCTATTTTGTGTACTTTACCTGTATAGAATAATATTCTCTCTGTTGTTGTTGTTTTACCAGCATCAATATGAGCCATTATTCCTATATTTCTTGTTCTTTCTAATGGGTATGCTCTTCCTGCCATGTTTTATATATCCCCCTCTCTTTTACCATTTATAATGTGCAAATGCTTTATTAGCTTCTGCCATTCTATGTGTATCTTCTTTCTTCTTGAATGCTCCACCGTTTCCAGCTACTGCATCCATTATTTCACCAGCTAATTTCTCAGCCATTGTTTTTTCATGTCTATTTCTAGCATATGAAACTAACCATCTTAATCCTAAAGTTTGTCTTCTTTCTGGTCTTATTTCTAATGGAACTTGATATGTAGCTCCACCAACTCTTCTTGCTTTAACTTCAAGAACTGGCATAATATTTTCTAAAGCTGCTTCAAAAACTTCTAAAGGATTTTTCCCTTCTTTTTCTTTTATGATATCAAATGCATCATATACTATTTTTTGAGCAACTGATTTTTTACCATCTAACATTATGTTGTTTACTAATTTTGTAACAACTTTACTACTATATATTGGATCTGGTAAAACATCTCTTTTTGCTATAAATCCTCTTCTTGGCACTATTCTTCCCTCCTTTAATTTTTTGTAGATATCTATATAAATATCTTAGGTACTCTGATAGGATATTCCTATCCGTATAGTGCATTATAATCTATTCTAAATTTAAGTACCTTAAATTTTAGTAAGTATTACAAGCACTACTTTTATTTTTTTTATATTAAGCTAATTTCCCATTTTATTTTTTAGGTCTTTTAGCTCCATATTTAGAACGAGCTTGCATTCTATCTTTAACACCAGCTGTATCTAAAGTTCCTCTAATGATATGGTATCTAACACCTGGAAGGTCTTTTACCCTACCACCTCTTATTAATACAACACTATGTTCTTGTAAGTTATGTCCTATACCTGGGATATAAGATGTAACTTCATAACCATTTGAAAGTCTTACTCTGGCTACTTTTCTTAAAGCAGAGTTTGGTTTCTTAGGTGTAACTGTTTTAACTACTGTACAAACACCTCTTTTTTGTGGAGCTCTATTATTTGTTAATTTTTTATTTTTTGAATTCCACCCATGTTGAAGAGCTGGTGCAGTTGATTTTGTTACTCCTGTTTTTCTTCCTTTTCTTACTAATTGATTGATTGTTGGCACTTAAATTTCACCTCCTATAAAATAATATAAACTGTTACGGAACTGCATAATACATGCAATTTACTATAACATATTATATTTTATCATCTTTATATGTATAAGTCAAGAAAAACTTGGAAAATTTCCAAGTTTTTCAATATTATTATATTTTATATATTACAATTAATACTTATCTTTCTTCTTGTTGTTGAGATGTTTTAGAATATTGTTGTGTATGATTTTCATATGCTTCTTCTATTTCTTTTTCTTCTTCTGTTTTTTCAACACGATTTCCAAATTTGTCAACTTCTACTTTTTCTGTATCATCTATACTTACCCATTGTGCAATACCTGGGGCAACAACATGGCACATTTTTATAGTACTTTCATTTTCAATAAAACTTTTGTCCATATTTTTATTTTTCAAAGCTTCTTCTAGGTTTTCTCCCTCTTCAATTTCTATATTCTCTCCAGTTGGTGCATAATAACCAATTTTAGTAACTTTATACATTTTGTCTTCTGAAGTTCCCTTTATTACAACCTTTTCATTAGCATTTAATCCACTCATCATTCTCAATTCATCAGTAGGATCATTAAACAACATTGAGCCTTCAGCTACTTTTACTAAATCACCTAGCATTATCTCACTTTCTAAATTTTCTTCTACTATTTCTTTAGAATCTTCTTCTACTAGTTCTTTAGAATCTTCTTGTTTTGTTAAATCAATATCTCCAATTACATTATTTAATCTTATATTATCTCCATCTAATACAGATTCTGCTTTTGCAAAATTATCACCTGAATTAAGTGCTTTATTTGCTATCGCTCCACCTGCTAATGTTGATAAACCTAATGCTGTAAATATACCAGCCCATTTAGCTTTTGATTTGTCCTTTATTACTGTCGCCATTCCTTTAAATTTTTGTCTCATTGCTGATTTTTTTATTGATTTTAAACTTTTTCTATTAATTTTATTTTCTTTATCTACACCTTTTTGTCTTATATCATATTCAATATCAAAATCTGCTTCTTTTCCTTCTTTTATAGATTCAAAATAATTATTTCTTAAATCAGGATTCATTCTACCCAAAACCATAATTATATTGACATCAATTGCTTTAATTTGTCTTCTTGTTAATCCTCTTTCTTTCGCTACGTTAATAGTTGACTTTATATTTTCTTCAGATAATATACTTTTATATTTACCATTTTCATCTTTTTCAAATAACCCATCAATTTCAGTTGTTTTTCCACGTTCATCTATATATGTATATGTATGTGTTTTAGCATCAAATTTAATTTTAGGTCTTTGTTTTTGTATATCTAAAATTGTTTCTAATTTAGATATAACTTCTTCTATATTTTCTATTTTAAATTCTTTTTCTACATATGCTATTGCAGATTCTGTTTGAAAAATCCTCTTTTTAGGTATTTCATCACCTAACAATGTAACATATTTTAATTTTTCGTATTTCTCATATTCTTTCTTATTATTCAAATATTGTTCTCTTGCTTCTAGTGCTTCCTTACGAGATTTTCCATCTAGCTTTGATATTTCTTCTTTAGATAAATTATTTAATTCTAATTTACTATCTATATCTAATAATTTGTCTTCTAACTTCTCTTTATTAATACTAAGTTCTTTCACTCCAAGTTTAAAACCATTTATCGTTTTATCATCTTCTACATCTTTATATTTTTCTAAAATTTCCTTATTTTTTCTTAATTCCTCTAATATATATTTCTTAATATTCTCAAAGCGTTTCTCTTCTTTTTCTCCTGCTTTTATTAGATTTTCTCCTCTTAATTTTGCATCCTTTATTTTTTCTAATAAATCAGCATATTCTTTACTATTGGTATCCTTTATTTTAGCTTTTTCTTTACGTAAATCATCTAATTCATTTTTCACTTCTAAAGCTGCTGCTTGTAGTTTCATATACTGTTCTTTATGAGCTAATATAGTTTGCATCTCTTTTTCAAACAATTCCATAAAATATAAATTGTACATAATTTTCTCCTTCCAAAATATAAAATATTTTGACATACTTTTTTATCTTACTATAAATTATATCAAAAGTTAACAAAAATAGCAATGGTTTTATGTAAAACATTGCTATTTTAATATAACCTTAATACTCCTGTAATATTTTTGTAACATTTTTCTGTTTATGTAGACTATTCAAACTTCTATTTGCAAATTCATTATATCTCATCTTTTTATCTCTAATCTTTTTTCCTCCCAACTCTGGCAATATTCCAAAATTAGCATTCATTGGCTGAAACTTATCATTTTCTGTTGAAATATACCTTGCTAAACTGCCTATAATAGTATTCTCTGAAAAAATAACCTTTTCATTACATCCCTTAAAATTCATAATAGCATTTAAAGCTACAACCATTCCAGAAGAAATTGACTCCACATATCCTTCAACACCAGTAATTTGTCCAGCAAAATAAATATTATTATTTGATTTTAAATTATAAGTCTCATCTAACAACTTAGTAGAATTTATATAAGTATTTCTATGCATAACACCATATTTAACAAATTCAGCACATTCCAATCCTGGTATCATACTAAAAACTCTCTTTTGCTCTCCAAATTTTAAATTAGTCTGAAATCCCACGATATTATAAATTGTTCCCTCTGAATTATCTTGCCTTAATTGAACAACAGCATATGGTCTCTTTCCAGTCCTTAAATCATCAAACCCAACTGGTTTTAGTGGTCCAAACCTCAAAGTATCAATACCTCTTTTTGCCATAACTTCAACAGGCATACATCCCTCAAAAATTTCTCTCTTTTCAAAATCATGTAATGTAACAACTTCCGCTTCTACTAACTCTCTCCAAAATTTTTCATATTCTTCTTGATTCATAGGAAGATTTATATAACTTTTCTCTTGTTTAAATTGCCTATCTTTCCATTCCTCAATAGACTCATCTTTCTTCTTTTCCTGTTCATACCTATTTCCATAAAAAGCAACATCAAAATTTATACTATCTTTAGCAATTATAGGAGCAGCAGCATCATAAAAATATAACTTATCCTCACCTGTTATTCTACTAATTTCCTTAGCCAACTTCTCTGAAGTTAATGGACCAGTTGCAACTATAACAATTCCATTTTTACTATCAAATTCTTCATCACAATCCACATATTCTACTTCTTTGTGTATAACCTCAATTAAAGGATTCCCCTGTATTTCTTCTGTCACTCTTCTAGAAAATCTTTCCCTATCAACAGCCAAAGCTTGTCCAGCAGGAACTTGAGTTTCATCTGCAATCCTAATTAACAAAGAATCTAGCCTTCTCAATTCCTCTTTCAATAAGCCACAAGCATTAGTCAACAAATTCGACTTAAAAGAATTACTACAAACAACTTCAGCCAAATTTTCACTTGAATGTGCCTCTGAAAACTTAACTGGCTTCATCTCATATAATTTTACTCTAATACCAGCTTTTGCAATCTGATAAGCAGCCTCACACCCTGCAAGACCACCACCTATAACAGTTATAAAATCATTCATCTCTCTTTCCTCTTTTTCTAAATAATAATTAACAATAATAACAATCTATATCTCAAATTATTGAGTAGGCAGAAACAACTAAAATTAAGAAATAGATTGTATTAAATTATGCAATGAGCCATTAATATTTAAAAATCATTTACATATCAATGTTTCTATAAGCCCAAATACATACTCCTCAAAAACCTAATCGACAAATTTCTACAAAATTATGAAACAAATTTGCACTGTCCCCCATGTTTCACTCAAACAAATTCATAATATCTTCCTTAGAAAGTTTATTAACAAAAGTAGTCTGAGTATTAAGCATATTATCAGTAAGTTCAGCTTTTTTCTGTTGTAACTCATAAATCTTTTCCTCAATAGAATCCTTAGTAATTAACTTATAAACCTGAACATTATTCTTCTGTCCAATCCTATAAGCTCTATCTGTAGCCTGATTTTCAGCAGAAATATTCCACCAAGGGTCATAATGAATAACCATATCTGCACCAATTAAATTTAGTCCTGTTCCACCAGCTTTTAAAGAAATTAAAAATACACCAATATCTGGATTATGATTAAATTCATCAACAAGTTCAATTCTTTCATCAACTTTTGTAGAACCTGTTAATTTAAAATGTTTAATTCCTCGTTTTTCTAGTTCCTTTTCTATTATACCAAACATAGATGTATAACTAGAAAATAATAAAATCTTATGACCTGCACTTATACCATCTTCAATAATTTCAATACATTGTTCTAACTTACTACTACTTTCATCATAATCTTCAATAAACAATCCTGGATGGCAACAGATCTGCCTTAATCTTGTAAGAGCTGCTAAGATTTTAATTTGACTTCTTTCATATCCATTTATATTTATCTCATTTTGTAATTCCTGTTTAGCCTGTACTAAATATGACAAATAAATATTTCTTTGTTCTTCTTCCATTTCATTATTCAAAACAGTTATTGTTTTTTCAGGAAGTTCTGTTAAAACTTCTTTTTTATTTCTTCTTAAAACAAATGGTTCTATCAACATTTTTAATTTGTTCATTGCATCTTTATCTTCATCCTTAACAATTGGTATTTCATATGTTGATTTAAATTCTTTATAACTAAATAAATATCCTGGCATAACAAAATCAAATATAGACCATAGTTCTGCTAAAGAATTCTCAATTGGAGTTCCTGTTAATGCATATTTTGTATCAGAATTTAATAATTTTATAGCTTTTGCATTTTTTGTATTATTATTTTTTAAATATTGTGCTTCATCTGCAATAATAAATTTAAAATTGTATTTTTTTTGCTTATAATTATCGATATCTCTTTTTAACAAATCATATGAAGTTATAACTAAATCAAATTTATCTACATTGTCTATTATTTTTTTTCTCTCTTCTGCTGTTCCTCTAATTACTTTTATTTTTAAATTTGGTGCAAATTTTTCTATTTCATTCTTCCAATTTAAAGATAAAGAACTTGGTGAAATTACTATACTTGCTCTAGTGCCTTTTTCGTTTTGTTTATAATCTAAAAGTATTGATATAATTTGAATTGTTTTTCCAAGTCCCATATCATCAGCAAGAATTCCTCCAAATTTATATCTATCTAAAGTTTTTAACCATTTAAATCCTGTCTTTTGATATGGTCTCAAAATATTTTCTAATTGTTCTGGTATTTTTTCATCTTCATCCAATAACTCTTTATCTAGTCCGTTTATAACATTTCTATATTCTTTATTTTTTACTATTTCTGTTCCCCTGATTTCTTTTAGTAGCTGGTTTAAATATAAAGTTCTATTAATTGGTAATCTAATGCTTCCTTTTTCTAATTCTTCATAAGTAGTATCTGTACCAGCTATAAGTTTATCAATAAAGTCAATTTCCTTACTATCCTGTAACTCTAAAAAGTCTCCATTTTTTAGTCTATGATAATTCTTTCTAAGTTTATACTTTTTCATTATCTCTTTAAGTTCATCTAATTCAATATTTAATTTGCTTAAATCAACTTCCAATAAATTGTTTTCAATTTTTATTCCTAAAGAACCAATCTTTGGCTTTATTACTTCTTTTGACTTAAAGTTATCTGTTGCTAATACCTCAAATTTTTTCATATAATAATTTATATCATTTGTTAAAAATTCGTATATTTTTTCTTCATTTGGTAATATAAATCTCAAATTTTTAACATCATACATAAAACCTGTTTTTCTAAAAACATTCATTGCTTTTGTTTCTTCTATAATATTTCTAGAATATTTAAACTGTTTTTCTTCTTTTTCATTTAATGGATTAAATTCATTTTCACCATAACACAATCTTACATCAGCAATTATATATTCATTTTTGTCAAAGTCTAAAAATACTTTTACTCCTAGTTTTTCTGGTTGATACTCTTTTATTTCTTCTTTTATATCATCATCAATTTTTATAGCATTCTTTACTCTTGGCAATACTACAGAAAATAATTCTCCTAATTCATTCTTACCAAGCAAAATCTGTGTAGAATAACTTTCTCTAAATAATTGAAATAGTTTTAAAGTATTATTTTCAAATTCTTTATTACACCTATACAATCCATCATCTGTTAAAACATATTTATAGTTTTTTCCTTTTAATATTGTTGTTTTATATACATCAAAATCTGCTACAATTCTATATTCATCATCTAAAACTTTTTCTAACTTAAATTCTATTTCAGGATTTTTATCTACAAATTTTATTGTTCTTTTTTCATAGTCCTTTTCTATATCTACTTTTTTATTTTTTAAGACATCAAATAATTCATCAATTGCTGTATTTCCTATAATAATACTACTTTCATTTAATGCTTTTCCATAATATCTATAATTAGAATTTGCATTCGAATTTATAAATGCTATCGTTTCTGCATGTTTCATTAAAAATTCTAATAATTCTTGACTTTCTTCATCAAATACTTCTTTAGTATGTATAAATTCTAATTTATCACCATATCTATAAAATTCTTTATTTGTCATCAATTTGTAAAATTCTGATAAATTCTTTAATTTATACATTCTCTTATTTCCAATTTTAAATTCAATTTTCATTTCTTTACTAAATTTATCATATATTATTTTAGGTTCTATTTTTATAACACCACTATTTTTAAATTCTATATCTAAATCTGAATCAATTTCTTCTAGTTCTTCATTATATAATGTTTTGACCATTTGATTGAAAGTATTATATTTATTAGTACTCTTTTTTAAATTTTTATTATCAAGTATCACTTTTTTCCCTATATTTTGGGCATCTTCTAATTGCATATTATTAAATGTTAATACAGTTGCTAAACTATGCTTACATATACCATATGTATTATAATAATCTGGACAAGTACACTCTATTAATTGCACTTCTCCATTTTTTATATCAACATAGGTATCATAAATATCATTACCATATACTTCTCCATGTAATTCAAAATTGTTTTCATTTTCATATTCTGCTTTCATTATTCTTACTTTTGAGTCTCTTGCATATACTTTTGCTTTTTCTGCTCTTAAAGTACCAGCATCATAAAGCAATTCTTCTATAATACTATTATTTATTAACATCATCTTTCTCCTTAACTGATGCAATATTATATAATATTTTAATACATTTATCAAGCAACTTTAATAATTAAATTAAAATGTTTCAGCAGGCTTTGTGCAAAATACAAAACCTGCTTTCTTTAATCACTTTAATCTTTCTATTTCTTCTTTTGATAGTCCTGTCATTTCAACTATCTCATCTATATTTTTACCTTTTTGTATCATTCTTTTTGCTATTTCTTTTTTACCTTGATTTACTCCTTGTTCTTTGCCCAATTTCATTCCTTGTTTTCTACCTAATTCCAGCCCTTTTTTAGTCCCATTATCTCTGGCTGTTGCTAATGCTGATT
>CAOMRW010000013.1 GCA_948485625.1 uncultured Clostridia bacterium
AATTAAAAGTTAATTTTCAAATTTCTTTATGACATTTTCAAAAGTTATTGACACAACTTTTCACCGCAAATTTCGACATATATATTTCATTTTAGAGTTTATAATACTTTACTCATACATATAGAATAACAAATAAAATATTCTATACATACTCCACATTAACTAAATACAAACCATTTGGAGGCAAAGTCTTACCAGACAAATTTCTGTCCTTTGACTCTATAATCTTTTCAATTTCCTCTGGTTGTAATTTCCCCAATCCAACATCAACCAAAGTACCTGAAATTATTCTAACCATATTATAAAGAAAACCATTTCCTGTCAACTCTATGTAAATCCTATTATCAGACATCTCAATAACTTTCGCATCATATATAGTTCTTACACTACTCTTACTACTCGTTCCACTTGACTTAAAAGCCTTAAAATCATGCTCTCCAATAAAATACTTAGAAGCTATTTTCATTTTTTCTATGTCTAATTTTTGTGGAATATGAGTTTCCAAATTTCTATATATAGCAGAAGAAAACTCTGAATTATTTATTATATATCTATAAGTTTTTCTCTTACATGTTAATCTACTATGAAATCTCTCATCTACATCTTCAGCTGAAATTATTCTTATAGACTTCTTCAAATTAGAATTTAAAGCAATAGCAATCTTATCAATTGGAATATTTGAATTAGTCTTAAAATTGGCAACCTGTGCAATAGCATGAACTCCAGCATCAGTTCTTCCTGAAGCTGTTAAATCTACATTTTCTCCAGTAATACTTTTTATTGCCTGTTCTATTGTTCCTTGAATATTCAATTTTGTAGGCTGTTTTTGCCAACCATTATATTCTTTTCCATCATATTCTATAACCAATTTTATATTTCTCATAATTTCTCCTCATTTACCTTAATAGTTAATAGTTTTTATTTCTTTATGAACACATATATACTAAAATACAGTAATACTTATACTATTATATCAAAAAGGATCATCCCTATTGTCAGATGAACCCTCTAATAATTATTTTTCATTTTCTTCTGTTTCTTCTTTATTCTTTCTTTGTTTAGCTAATTTTTGTTTAATATTCAAATATATCTCATTTTTTCTTGTTCTCTTATCAGTAAACCTTTTTGTAACAATATTACTTATCAAAATTTTCTTTAATACATCTTCTCTAACATCTGCTATCAAAGTCCCATCTTTAGCAACAGAAATTTTTCCAGTCTCTTCTGATACTACTACAACTATACTATCAGATTCCTTTGATATTCCTATAGCAGCTCTATGTCTAGTTCCTAATTCTTTAGCAATATCTGGGTCATCAGCTAATGGTAATACACATGCTGCTGCTGCAATTTTATTATTACTTATAACAACTGCACCATCATGTAATGGTGTTTTAGGCACAAATATATTTACTAAAAGTTGTGGTGATACATCTGAATTCATTGGCACTCCTGTTGATATTATATCTTGTATATTAATATCTCTTTCCATTACAATTAAAGCACCTGTCTTTGTTTTAGCAAGTTCAGTTGCAGCAATTACAACTTTATATATATCTTCTTTTGTTTTTGTTGCAATATCACTATTTATTCCAAAAAACCTTATAAGCTTACTAGTTCCTAATTGTTCTAATGCTCTTCTTAATTCTGGCTGGAATATTACAATTATAGCAATTACTCCCCAATTCATAATTCCTGTCAAAATCCAATTTAATATTTTCAAATTCAAAATACTACTAAGCCATGTAGCAATAACTAGAAACGCTATCCCCTTTATTAATTGCCATGCTCTAGAACTCTTTACTATTTTAACAAAACAGTATAATAAAAATATTACTATTACTATATCTAAAATATTAGTAAACAAATCAAAAGGATTTTCTTTAAGATTGTGTAATCCTGTTAAGATATTTTCATTATAAAACTTTGTCCAAGTGCTATTTATACTTTCTCCCATAATACACCTTCTTTTAATACTTTTACTTATTAATTAACAGTTTTTATTTCTGTGTATCCAGATATATAATAAATACTGTTTAGTTTATTTTCCTAATTATATTAATGAATATATCAATGTTGCTGATACTGATAATATCATCATAAAAGCTAATATTCCTGCCATTATTTTCACAAATACTTGTCCTTTATCAAATTGTTTTTGCTCTTTATTTTTTATTTTTATATCCTTATTCTTCTTCATCATACTTTCCTCCATTTTTCATACTGTATTTATTATAGCACTAAATTAATAATAATTTCAACAAATTATTTGCAAATACCAAAAATTGTTTTCGTTTGTTCCTTTACACTATTTTCAATTACTATAATATCTTTCATTTTTTCTTTAGCAATTTTTAATCTTTCTAAATCATTTGCATGTATATATCCCAATATATCTCCATTTTTTACTTTATCTGCAACTTTTTTATTAAATACGATTCCAACTGTATAATCAATACTATCTTCTTTCTTTACTCTTCCTGCTCCTAAATTACATGCTACCTTTCCAACTTCTTCTGCATTTATTTCATGAATATATCCATCATTTTGAGCAATTATTGGTTCAATATATTTTGCTTTTTCAAATTTCTCTATATTTTCTAAATATGAAATATCACCATTTTGATTTTTTACCATTTCTACAAATTTATTAAATGCTTTTCCATTATTAATATTTTCAAGAATCTTTCTCTTATTTTCTTCTAAATCAGCACAAATTCCAGATAATTTTATCATATATGAACCTAATTCTAATACAACTTGTTTCAAATCTTCTGGCATAATTCCTTTTAAGAAACTTATTGCTTCTATAACTTCTAAATTGTTTCCAACTGCATATCCTAAAGGCTCATCCATATTTGTCAAAACACAAACTGTTTCTCTATTGGCTAATTTTCCAATCTCAATCATTTCATTTGCAAGCTTTTTCGCATCATCAATATTCTTCATAAAAGCTCCATTTCCAACTGTTACATCTAAAACAATCTTTTCAGCTCCACTTGCTATTTTCTTGCTCATAATACTTGATGCAATTAACGGAATGCTCTCTACACATGAAATACTATCTCTTAAAGCATATAACTTTTTATCTGCTGGTGCAAGATTCATTGTCTGTGAAATCATACTTATCCCTATATTTTCCACATTCTCTACAAAACTGTTAATATCTATGTCAGTTTTATATCCAGGTATAGATTGCATCTTATCAACAGTTCCACCTGTAAAACCCAATCCTCTTCCAGACATTTTAGCAACTGGTACACCAAGTGATGCAACTAATGGTAAAAGACAAATCGAAACTTTATCTCCAACTCCTCCTGTTGAATGCTTATCAACTATTATTTTGCCTAATCTAGATAAATCTAATATTTCTCCTGAATTTGCCATTTCTATTGTTAAATCTGTGATTTCTTTTTTTGTCATTCCATTTAAATATATTGCCATTACTAAAGCAGACATTTGGTAATCTGCAATTTCTTCCTTTACATATCCATTTACAAAATATTGTATTTCTTCTTTTGTTAATTCTTTCTTATCTCTCTTTTTTTCTATAATATCTAAAATATTCATTAAAACACTCCTTAATCCTTGAAATTATGTTACCTTTATGTTATAATTATGCTATAAATTCATTATTATAACAAGTTTAGGAGGACATTATATGCAAACATTCATCTATGTTATTATTGGGTTACTCATCTATGTAGCTGTATTAGCACTTCTTCTTCTTTTTATGGCAGGATGTCATGAAAACAACGAAATCTATGACAAGTGCTATGAAAATGACCCACTCCTTGTAATTGATGATGACGAAACCACCACAGACATTAAAGAAATCACATGACCTAAACCTGTAGTTTGAGGCACTGGAAATATTCCAGTGCCTTTTCCATTACAAAACATTTATTAAAATTAATCTATCATATATTTCTACATCTTTATATTCATCATATCCATAATATCCACAATATATATATTTATTTAAAATCAATATTAATTATTTAAACAAAATTCTTCGTAAAGCTCTTTCTATGTATTGGGCATAATCCATATTCTTTAATTGCTGTTATATGTTTAGCAGTACCATATCCTTTATGTTGAATAAATCCATATTGTGGATAAACTTCATCCCACTCTCTCATAATTCTATCCCTTGTAACTTTTGCAATAATTGAGGCAGCAGCTATTGAATAACATTTAGCATCTCCTTTTATTATTGACTCATATGGAACTCCATTTGTATCTATATGTTGCAAAGCATCAATTACAATTAAATCTGGTCTTATATCTAAACCTTTTACAACACTTGTTACTCCTTGTTTTGTCGCATTTAGAATATTAATATCATCAATTATATCTTGTCCAATTATAGCAACAGAATAACTTAATGCTTCTTCTAAAATTTTATCATATAACAATTCTCTTTTCTTTTCAGAGACTTTTTTTGAATCATTTACTCCTTCAATCATTGAATCTTCTGGCATAATAACACCTGCAATAACTACTGGTCCAGCTAATGGTCCTCTACCTGCTTCGTCTATTCCACATATATTCTTGAATCCATTTTGATGTAACTCTTTCTCTATCTGTTTTAAATTTACTAGTCTTTCTAATTCTTTATCTTTCATTTTATTTCCTTCTTTTTATGTATCTAAATTTTGTAAATCAGTTAATGAAAAATATAATACTTCATCATATGCAAATCCTTCAGTATTATATACTTCTATTTCTAAATTTTTAACATCATATTTTATAATATACCATCCATACTTCTCATTTGAATCTACATTTGTAAGCCCCATATCAATTAAATTTTGTGTTGTCAATTTATAATAATATATATAATTTGAATTATTTAATGTTATATTTTCCTGTGTTATATTAATATTTCCATTAAATATACTACTATCAGTAATCTCATCACCTTTTAATTCTGATTTAGCATTAGCTATTCTAACATCTTTATCTGTAGCAGTTTCTATATTAGTTCCCATTTTAAAATTTGCATTCTCAACATATTCTTTCCCCTTTACTTTTATCAATAACATATTTGTTATTAAATTCTCAAGTTCAGACTCTTTTATCATTTTACTACCAGTATTTATAGATATTCCTACTAACACTAATAATATCAAAATAGTAAATACTAAAGCAATCATAGTTATTCCCTTATTATTCTTCATATTATTCCTCCGCTTTTATTTTTTTATATTATATCAATTACTCATTTTTTATTCAAGCACTATTTTTTAAGTTTTTTAATTCAAATTAAAAAACTACTTACATTCTTACTTCTAGTAATTCTATTTCTTTTACTTTAATAATAAAATTAAAGCTGTGGTGATAGGGGGCCAGGTCTTAAATCCCCATTTTTTATACAAAAAATGGGGATTTAAGACCTGGCCCCCTATCACCACCACAGACCTTTTTACAGCCCCTTTTATATCTCCCACTATCAATTATTTAAGGACATAATGAAACACGAAAAACATCATAATTAGATCCGTTATTATGAAACACACGTATATAAAAAATTCCAGCATTTTGTGAATCATCATATGCTCCTCCACGAAGTGAAAAAGTCCAAGTATATGAACCCAAATCAAAACTATCTGAAAACCAATTCCTAGTACCTGTATATACTTCTTTTGTTCCATCCCCTATTTTTCCAATATTATAATTATTATATTTCGTTACATATTTTGTACTATCTGATTCCACTGTTAGTCCTGTTATTGTACTCCAATTGCTATAATCCGAAAGTTGTCCATTACATAAGAAAAATGCTGCTGTATATTCATATCCTCCTCCTGACATATCATATATTCCATATACATTTCCTGTTGTACTTTGATTTACATTTGTTTTATATGATTCTCCTGTTGAGCCTCCTGTATAGCATCCTAAATTGTTTATTGTAACTTCTTGTGCATTTCTTCCATATCTACTATGTGTTAAATATGCTACTGCTCCCCATTCACTATTTTTTGTCATATGACTATTCATATAACTTATTTTATTATCAAATAAATCTACTGTCCCAGTATATCCATATGTTGCTGTTCTTGCATTTGTATATTGCTTTTCTATAGATTGACCTCTTTGACTTTCTACTCCATATATACTTTTTAAATCTGCTCCTGTTACTCCACTCATTTCAAATTTTGCAAACCAAAATCCTGATAATTTATTACTCCATCCTCCCATTTCTACATTATTGTCAAATGCTGGATGTACTATATATTTTTCTCCATTATAATCTACTGTATCTACTCCCTCATCTAGCTTTAGTCTTATTGAGGCATCTTCTGCTTTCCATTGCCCATATCCATCATAATATCCTGTTGGTGTTGTACTTGTTTCATTTTCATAATATGTTATTCTATATGCATATCTTGGTATCCATACAAAGTAACTCTCATTTGCTGTTCTTGTATTTGCCCATCTATTTTCTTCATAATTATACCAATTTGTATCTGTATTTGTTGTTGGTACTATATTATTTGAATCATTCCATTTTACTGGTGTCATCGATTCTCCACCTGATGTTAATATTGGTGTATTTGGGTTACTTACTACTTCTTTTGTATTGTCTTTTAGCCATATTACATCTATTTTTCCATGATTTGTTGAAAATGTTGTTCCCTCTACAACCTCACTTGTTTCTGTTGGTCTTACTACTACATTTATCTCACATGTTGCTGTATGACTTCCATATGTAACTGTTATTGTTGATGTTCCTGCTGTTGTTCCTCCTTTTAATGTTATTACACTTCCATTTATACTTTCTACTGTTACATTTGTATTATTTGATTCTGCTTTTAATGTCTCTATTGTTACTGTTTTATCCATTTCACTTGGGTTTCTATCTACTTTTACAGCATTTTCTGTTAATGTCATTTTATAATATTCTTCATTTATTACTACATAATAATTTATTGGATCTGGACTTCCATTATATTTTACTGTTATTGTTGCTGTTCCATTTATTGATAATGAAATTGCATCTTTATCTAAACTTAATGCCATTACTTCTTCTATTTTATATCCTCTATCTATTAATTTACTCACTATATTTGACATTTCTGGTTTATCTATTTCATTTATATATTGAGAAATTAATAGTTCTGAATATATTAAATTTGCCTCTTCTTCTATATTTGCAATTTCTGTTTTTATTTTAGCTTCTCCTGCTTTAGCAAATAAACCACTTCCTGTTAAAGAAGCTATTGATATTCCTGCTAATATTAATAAAATTATTATTGTTATTACTAATGCTATTAATGTTATAGCTCTTTGATTTTTAATTTTCATATTCATCTTTTCTTTCTCCTTTGTTATATTCACATATACAATTTTTAAAACTTGATTTTATATATTTATAAAAAACACAACATATTTTATAAAATAAAAATCATTATTTCTAAAATGCATTATATCTTTTTATTTTTATATAACACAAGAAAAATAATTAGTTTTAGTAATAGTTTTTTAACATAATATCTTATTCCTCAACAACTTTTAAGAAAAAATCAACTAATAAAAAAATAATTACATACTTTTCACAAAAAATTCACAAACATATTGTATTCTAGTATAAAATTAGGTTATGATATAACTACAAATAACTTTTAGGAGGAAATTAAACAATGGAAGAAAATGAAAACAAAACAAAATTTAAAGCAATTCCAACAACAGGAGAATCAACATACACAAAATCACAAAAAAAACATACAGGATTTGGCAAGAACATACTATTACCATTTATAAGTGGAGTTGTGGGATGTACAGTTGTAATAGGAACATGCTTTGGAATACCATCAATAAGAACTAAGCTAATTGGAAATCCATCAATAAGCACAACAAACAATACATCAACAAATTCAGATGGATATATCAAACAAATATCATTAAGCAAATACTCAGACACAGCAGTATATGCTGCAAACAAAATATTACCATCAATAGTAGGAATAAAAATTGAATACACAGTAAATTCAACAACTTTATTTGGAAGAGCAAATACATCAACAGCAGTAGCATCTGGTTCAGGAATAATAATAAGTGAAGATGGATACATTCTTACAAATAATCATGTTGTATCTTCAAGTTCAGAATCAAACTCTTACTATCAAATTTCAGAAGCAACAAAAATAAGTGTAACATTATTTGATGACGAAACTGAATATGAAGCAAAAATTGTAGGAAAAGATGCACAAACTGACTTAGCTGTTATAAAAATTGAAAAAAATAACTTAATAAAAGCTGAATTCGCTGATTCAGACAGTGTAAAAGTTGGTGAATTTGCAATGGCTGTTGGAAACCCTGTAAACATGACTAGTACAGTAACAACAGGTATTGTTAGTGCTGTAAATAGAAAAATTACTGATTCAGAAGGTAAAACATATAAATGCATTCAAACAGATGCAGCCATAAACTCTGGAAACAGTGGAGGAGCTTTAGTAAATAGTGAAGGTAATGTTATAGGAATAAACACTTTAAAACTATCTGGTTCAGGAATTGAAGGAATTGGATTTGCAATTCCAATTAATTCTACTACAGATATCACATCACAACTAATTCAATATAGCAAAGTAAAAAGACCTTATATAGGAATCTCTGGAATTGACTTAGATGAAGCTACTGCCAAAAAATATGAACTAGTTATTGGTATATATGTAAAAACAATAGATGACTTCTCTTCTGCCGAAAAAGGTGGATTAAAAGCTGGAGATGTAATCATTGAAGCTGATGGAAAATCTATAAAAACAATGGATGAACTAAATGAAATTAAAAACTCACATCAAATTGGAGACCAAATGAAATTAAAAGTAAATAGAGATGGAAATGAAAGAGAATTAACATTAACTTTAGGAGAACAACCTTAAATATTAAAGGGGCTGAAAAAAATCTGTAGTGGTGATAGGGGGCCAGGTCTTAAATCCCCATTTTTTATACAAAAATGGGGATTTAAGACCTGGCCCCCTATCACCACTACAGATTTTTTACAGCCCTTTTTTTTATTTTTTAATGAATATACTTTTTATTTTACTAATAAATCTTTTAAATAATGACTCTTTATATTCTATCATTGAAACTTGATTTTCTACAATATTTTCCTGTTTATATTTCTTGAAAATATCATCTGGATTATATTTATTTCTAATCTCTTGTTGATACCTATCTTCATTGTTCTTTAACATTTGTTTTAATTGAAGCATTTCTTCTTCATTCTCACACCAATAATTCAAGTGCAATAAAACTATTATTGCTAATGTTTCTTTTTTTATATTTTGTTTATTTAATGGTATGTCTTGTATATATTTAGGAGTATAACTAATATTTCTTTTTTCTTTTAACATATTAAATAAACTATTTGGTAATTTATCAATATATTGATTTCCTAATAAATTCAACACCTGATATACTTCTGAATATATTTCTTCAGTTTTTATATTCATATTTCTCTTCCTTCATAATTTTTTTCTGGTTGCTCAATTCCTTCTCTTAATATTTCTTTAGCATCAGCTAAATCTGATAATTTCACATCTTGATACATACCTAACAAAATTCTATGTTTAGATTTTTTTGTGTCACTTTTTATATCTTCTCTGCTATATTCAGTTTGTCCTATATCTCTATTTAAATAACACATAGCATTTTGAATTACAGTATCTTCTCCTAAAGCACCATCTCTGTTTCCATACATTTCCATAGATAATTCTTCTAATCTTTGCATATCATCATTAATAACCGCTTCACTTATTTGTCTTTGTGGTTCTGTTAATTTATCTGAAAGACCTTTTATAAAACTTCCCTTTTCCTCATCTGTCATTTCAAGAAAATAACTCATATTTTTTTGAAATATTCTCTCTCCATTTTCTTCTTAAAAAAATCCTAAAATAAATTCTTTTGGAAATTCTCCATAATCATTATCTCCACAACACAATTTATCTAAAATACAAGTAGTTTTGTGATTATTCCCAACAGCACTTGTATCCATTCCTGGAAAACCAACATATAATTTTTCTCCATTTCCTTCTAATATTGTAGGAACTAAAACAACAACACCATTTTCTGCCATTTCACTTCCTAGTCTATATTCTTTCAAAGCTTCTTTTTGATGATATTTCAATTCGGAACTTACCCCCAAAGAACTTACAGTAGCTAGTACAGAACTTCCTTTCTTTATGTCCAATCCCTTATCACATATTTCTTTTAAAACTTCCTCTGCTGATTTCGCTTTAATTTTTTCTTTTCGAACTGCGTGAACACCTAAACCCATTCTTCCTTTTTGATTTTTCATAACTTCATTAATATATTCATACATTCCTTGTGTATTTGATTTTACCATTTTACTAGCATTTTCACTTTCATCAATCCATTGTGATTTATCTATATCATTAAAATTAAAAACAATTTTTCTCATCTTTTCTCCATTCCCTGTTTTAAAAATCATTTCATTTATCTAAAAATATTATAACATACCAAAATTAATTTTACTACAAATTTCAATTTTCTATTCTTTCTTTTTTCATATTTCTAACATCCTTTTCCTTTTCTTTTAATATTCACTTTCAATTCACACAATGGACAAAATTAATTATTATAATACAACCATAGTCAGTAAATAATCTGACACAAATAAAAAAACATCCCCTTTTATTTTCAAAATAAGATACTTCCAAAAGTATCTTATTTTTATTATTCTGCATCATAAAAAGGAACTTTTTACAGTCCCTTTATCTATATTATAACAATATCCCTTTCACTTGTAATCTTATCATTTCCATAAGCAAAAATTATATAAACATTATTATTATACACAAAAAATTCCTTTATATTTTCAGCATCATAAATACCACTTTCTATATCTCTTGAAAAAACATTATATCCAATCTCTTTTAATTCATCAGACTTTCTTTGTTCTTCTTTTATATCTTTATCTATTTTATTTTGTATCTCTTTCTTATTTAAATTATACAATTCAAAAATATCAGATAATTCAATTTTCTTATTAGTATCTAGACTAAAATTAAATGTCTGTATTATAACTCTCTGAGCACTCATATCTTGTTTTAAATCAGAATAAATTACTACTGACAATATATTATTTTCTATACTAGCTTTATACTTTACTGTATAAATAGCATTTCTATCTTCAATATTTAATATTTCTTCAGATTTTGCCTCAAAAGTATCTGATATTTCTTTATTAAAATCTTGTACCTCTTTATTCTTAATATTTATATATGGTAAATTTATGTTTAAATCATATCTTTCACTTTTTTCTTCTTTTTGATATTTCGTATACACTATATCCTTACTTTTATCTACTTTTACAATATTTAAGTTTTCCTTACTTTCAATCCTATTATCAAATATCTCTTCAAAATTTGCCTTTAATAAAATCTCTTCTTGTTCAGTTCTTTTTACTAAACTATTTATCCCAAATAAATTATCTACAATATCATCTCCTAAAACTTGAATACAAATTATTATAACAATTGCTAATAAGCAAATCAAAATTGAAACAATATAAACAGAAATTGTTTTTTTACCTACTTTCTCTTTTTCTGGAAGTGTTAAATTCATTATATACTATATCTCCTTTTCATGTTTTAAGTATTATTATTATATCATTAGTAAAAGTTTTTTACAAGCAAATTAAATCACACTACTTTTTACAAAAATCGATAAATTTATTCATATAAAATTAATATCTACTTTCATTGAAAATTCACCAAAAAATTTGACTATTTCTTAAATTTGAGGTATTATATACAATATTAAAAAGAAATTAGAAATGAGGAATTAGAAAGTTATGATATGTTCAGAATGCAAAAAAAATCCAGCAATACTTTTTTTTGAGAAAATAGATAATGGAAATCGCACAATGGATGGACTATGTTACGATTGTGCTAAGAAAAGAGGAATAGATGCAACAGAAGTATTATCAAGACAACAAGATATCTTATCTAAAGATAAAATAAATTTAGCAGACATGAATAAACAATTAGAAACAATATTTAAAGATTTTGCTGAAAATATAGATTTAGAAAATTTAGGAGATATTGAAGGAGCTATTACTTTTGGAGATATAAATGGTGATGAAACTGACTTTGATGATGAAGATAAACCAAAAATAGCAGGCGCTGCTATCCCTTTAGGCTCAATATTTTCAAATATGTTTTCAAATAACAAATCTGAAAATATTCAAAATAAAAATAATAATAATGAAAACAAAAAAAGTAAAACAGAAAAGAAAAAAGAAATAAAAGAAAATAAAAAGAAAAAATATTTAGACACATATGGTACTAATCTAACTATTAAAGCAAAAAATAATCAATTAGATTTAGTTATAGGCAGAGATAAAGAAATTCAAAGAATTACACAAATATTAAATAGACGTTCAAAAAATAATCCATGCTTAATTGGTGAACCTGGAGTTGGAAAAACAGCAATTGCACAAGGCCTAGCAATCAAAATTGCAAACCAAAACGTTCCAGCAAAACTTTTAAATAAAGAAGTCTATCTTCTAGACATGACATCCGTAATTGCAGGTACACAATTTAGAGGACAATTCGAATCTAGAATGAAAGGCATTATTGATGAATGTAGAGAATATGGAAATATTATTTTAGTTATTGATGAAATTCACAACATTATTGGTGCAGGAGATGGAGAGCATTCTATGAATGCTGCAAACATCTTAAAACCAGCACTATCTAATGGAGAAATACAACTAATTGGTACTACAACACTAAAAGAATACAGAAAATATATAGAAAAAGACTCAGCTCTAGAAAGAAGATTCCAACAAGTTCTAGTTGAAGAACCAAATATTGAAGATTCAATTGGAATTTTAGAAGGAATTAAAAAATATTATGAAGAATACCATAAAGTAAAAATTTCAACAGATGTTATCCGTCAAGCAGTTATAATGTCTGAAAAATATATACATGACAGATTTTTACCAGATAAAGCAATTGATATTTTAGACGAAGCTTGCTCTAGAATAAATTTAGAAAATAAAGATTTGTTTAAACTTGAAATACTAAAAAGAGAACTATCATCAGTTCAATCACAAAAAGAAGAAGTTGCTGAAGCAGACACAACAGAAGCTTATCAAAAAGCTGCTGACTTAAAAACAAGAGAATGTCAAATAATAGAAGACATTGATAAATTAAACAAAAAAATGAAACCTAAAAATTTAACAATTCAAGATATAGCAACAGTAATTGAAAGCTGGACAAAAATACCTGTTAAAAAAATTACTGAAGCAGAAACTCAAAAACTACTAAATTTAGAAACAAATCTTCACAAAAGAGTTATCGGTCAAGAAGAAGCAGTAAACAGTGTCTCTAGAGCTATAAGAAGAAATAGAGCTGGGCTTCAAAATGAAAAAAGACCACCATCATTTATATTTGTAGGGCCTACAGGAGTTGGAAAAACAGAACTTGCCAAATCTTTAGCCTATGAAATGTTTGGTTCAGAAGACTCTATTATAAGAGTGGATATGTCAGAATTTATGGAAAGTCATTCTACATCAAAATTAATAGGTGCACCTCCAGGATATGTAGGATATGATGATGCAGGTCAATTAACTGAAAAAGTAAAAAGAAAACCATATTCAATAATACTTTTAGACGAAATTGAAAAAGCTCATCCAGATGTATTTAATATTTTATTACAAGTTTTAGATGATGGAAAACTTACAGACTCTCAAGGAAATACTGTTAATTTTGCAAACACAATAATAATAATGACATCAAATGCTGGTTCAAACTTAAATAATAACTCAATTGGATTTGGAAAACAAACAGTTGATAAATCAAAAATTGAAGATAGCCTAAAAGATGTATTTAGACCAGAATTCTTAAATAGAATTGATGAAATAATTGTATTTAACTCTTTACAAGAAGACGAATTATTAAAAATAGTAGATTTAATGCTAAAAGACACAGTAAAAGCACTAAAACAAAAAGATATATCTTTTGAAATATCAGATACAGCAAAACAATATATATTAGACAAAGGAACTAATATAAAATTTGGTGCAAGACCTCTAAGAAGAGCAATTCAAAGATATATTGAAGATGAAATATCTGAAAAAATATTAAAAAGCGAAATTGTTGATGGACAAACTATAAAAATTAATTTTGAAAAAGACAATCTTGTTTTTCAAGTTATTTAAAATGTGACAAAAGGGGCGTCCCTTTTTGTCACAAAAGGAGAAAAAAATGTTTAAATATATACCAAATATCTTAACAATAATACGATTTTTATTCATACCAGTAATTCTATATTTTATTTTTACAGGAAATTATATTTTAGGATTTATATTTTTTACAATTTCAGGAATTACAGATATATTAGATGGATGTATTGCCAGAAAATTTAATTTAATTTCTAACTTTGGTAAACTAATGGATCCTCTAGCAGATAAACTTACTCAAATTTCAGTACTTTCTGCTTTAGTAACTGTAGAAATTATTCCAGTTTGGATATTAGCCATTGTGATTTTAAAAGAATTAATAATGGTTATTGGAGCCTCTTTCCTTTATGGAAAAGATGTTGTTGTTTATAGTAAATGGTATGGAAAACTTGCAACAGTATTATTTTATCTAGCAATTGTTATATCATTAATTACTAAACAACTTAATATAACAGAATTCTGGGTTGACTTTAGCTTGATTATCTACTGTATTGCATTGGTATCTACAATATTTTCTCTTGTTATGTATATAAAATGCTTATATCAAGATGGTTTTATAGACAAAAGTGATTTAAATAAAGAAACTCAAAAAGTCGTTGTCAAAAATAAGTGGAAAAAATCTAAGTAACTATATTTAAAAGGAAAGCAAAATGCTTTCCTTTTTTGTATGTTCTATTTAACTTCGAATTGTTTAAAAAATTCTTCATAATCCTTATAATAATATTCTATACTTTCTCCATTTATATAATGTACTACTGTGATTATATCATCTTCAAAAAATGCATATAGTTTAGTTTCGCATTCTTCCTTTAAATCATTTAAAATACATAATGGTATATAAATATACTCTTCGTCTTCCAATATTTTAGGCGTAATTTCTTTCATCTCTTTTGCAAATATTACTTCAATCTCTTTTTTTCTTTTATAATGCTTCTCTTTATCAGTTTCAATGTCTTGTTTAACTATATTAAATGCAAATAAAGTAATAGCTATTGAAATGCAGAATGCAAATATGATACAAAATATCATATCAAGTACTTCATTCATCATTAATCTCATCATAATAAATGAGATAACAGCAAAAATTAGACATATTAAACTATATTTTTTTAATTTTTTAGAAGTTACTCTTTCACACCATTCTTCATAGTAATTATTAAATTTTTCAATCATATAAATTCCCTCCTGTTTAAAATTAATTAAATGTTACTTTTATATGTTTCTAATTTACTTTCTTTGCAATATCATTATTTATATTTTAAACTCTATCTTTTAAAATATAATACAAATAAAATGATATTATCCAGAATATTACAAGTGTTAATGGTAGTATTTTCCACATATGCCATTCTGTACTGTCTTTTACAGCTAAATAAAAACTTACTATTGTTACTATTCCAACTATAAGATAGAAAATCCCTATTTTTCTTTCTCCTATATGTTGTAACCGCAACTTTAGTTTTTTGAACATACTCTTTCCTCCTCTTAATTTAACAAGCAATTACTACTCTAAAATTTCTATGTTACTAAATTATGTTATTAATTATACTATACTAATTAGAAACTGTCAAAAAAAATAGACTATCCAACAGACATTATAATCTGATGATAATCTATCCTTATCTTAGTAATCCATATTTTTAATTTATTCAAAATCCTCAATCAATTGATTTAATTCCTCCATACCATTAACCCTAATTCCATTTTCAATTTCAATCTTATCAGTCTCTGTCAAATAATCAACAGAAATCTCCGTCTTTTGATAAACAACCTCTTCATTATTTTCATTAAATTTATAAATAGTAATTTTTCCATTATCATTTCTCAAAACAAAATGCTGACCACAATCACTTTCAAACTCTCTATATAATATAATCTCAGTACTAGAATACTTATGAATTTCCCAACTTGAATACTCTTCTAACAAGTCTTCTTTTGTTTTATTTACTAAACTTTGTGGTATATCTACATATTCATTTATTATGTGATTACACTGTTTATAATTTCTTTTTAAAATCAATAAACAATTTGGAGAAATCTTTTCTTCTTTAGAACTTGCCTCTAGCTCTATCCTAGCTTGCTCTTGCAATTCTTCCCATTCTTCAGTACATTCATCTATTATCTCTTCTGATATTTCATTTACCTCATTTTCAATAATATTATTTTTTTCAAGAACTTCTCTATTTTTATTATATATAGATACCCCAGCAATCACACCAATTACAATAATTGCTATTCCTAATACCATAATCCAACTTTTTTTCATAATATTTCCTCCGTAAATTTTTATATTATTATTTACGGATTTCACTTAATTTATACTAAGTAGCAAAAAATATAGAAATATGCAACTATAAATAATATTAATTAGTTTTTAAATACATAGTTACAGCTTCTTTTATTAATTCATTTATAGAAATATGTTTTTCGATTGATTTCATTCTAGCTTTATTATGAAGCTCAACACCTAATCTTACATTTAAAGAACCTTTAACCTGTTTTTCTGGTTCTTCTCCTCTTTCTTTGCAAATCTCTAAATGATAATCAATTGCTTCTTTAAAATCTTTTTTTAAATCTTTTACTGTATTTCCTTCAAATGTAATTGAAGTATTTTTTAATCCTTCTACTTCTCCCCAAAAACATTCGTCCTCATCACTATATTGTACAGTTGCCCAATATCCTTTATATTTCATAACATTTCCCATTATAAAATCCTCCATTCTTCTAATAATGTTAATATCTTTTTAATTTGATAAATTTTTAAAATATTATTTGGATGAGGTTTATGTAATTCTATTTTTGGGTTATCCTCATTAATGAACTCTACTTTTTGAACCTGATGTTTTTCCTTTATTATATTCAGTAAATCCAAAAATATTTAAAACTTGTTTTGCTTCCTCATATGTAAAATCTGTTGGTTTTGATTTTAATCTTTTTATTATTTTCTCTTTTCTACTCATATATTATACTCCTTTATTCCAAAACATGCAACTATATTTAGTCGCTTTTTATTTTCACTTTTAACCTAAATCTACTTTTACTATCAACTTCAATCATAATCTCCCCATTTAAATCTGTCCTATAGACACTACATCCCACACCATTTAATCGTTCCAAAATTCCATCATTTGGATGACCAAACTTATTATCTTTACCAACACCAATAACAGCAACTCTAGGACTAACTATTTTCAAAAATTCCAAAGAAGTAGAAGATTTTGAACCATGATGAGCAACCTTTAAAATATCAGCTCTTAATACACTTATTGCTCCAGAATATAAATCTAAAATTTCTTTCTCCGCAATCTCTTCCATATCTCCTGTAAATAACATAGAAAAATGATTATAATGTAAATTGCAAACAATCGAATTATTATTTAATGCATTTGTAGTAATTTGTTTTTTATATGGCCATAACACATCAAAAAATATATTTTTCTCTATATGAATCCTATCTCCTGCTACAACTTCACATATCTTCGTATTTTTTTGTTTAGTTGTTTTTAAAAATCTTTCATAATTTTTTGAATTTTCTATCTGCTTTGATATATACACTTTTCCTACATCAAGTTCTTCTATCAAACTAATAATTCCATCAATATGGTCATTATCAAAATGACTAACAATTATAACATCAATACTTGTACATCCCCTATCCAAAATATAGGGAATCAACGTATTTCTTCCTACATCAAAATCTGAATTTACACTACCTCCACCATCAATTAAAATAGTTTTATTTCTTGGTGTAACTATTAAAGTCGAATCACCTTGTCCAACATCTATAAAAAATATATATAATCTTCTAGAATAAATACTTATAATTAAAGTAACAAAAATAAACATTATTAAAAAAACAATAATTTTTTTCACACTTCTTCTTAATTTTAGCTTTAATAAAGCAATTAAATTTCTTACTCTTATTTGAGTCATATTAGGATTTTTAGAAGACTTAACACTATATACAAATAATAATACTGTAAAAAACAAATAATAGATTATTATTGAAAATAAACTTGGTGTTGAAATATAAATTTTTGAAAATGGAATCTTACCTATCTTCGAAATATAAACTAGAAATTTAATTAAAAAATATGTAATATATGAAAATAAATTTGCAAATTGCACATTAATCAAAATCAGAATAATGAATACAAAAGAAAAAATTACAATAGGACCTATACAAAAACTAAGAAGCAAATTAGATATTAAAAAATATGGATTAAAAGTATTCAAATTAGATAAAATAATTGGAAAAATAAAAATCTGGACTGAAATTGAAACAGATAAAATTTCTTTTATTTTCTCCAAAGGTTTGTATATTTTGGGCTTTACTTTGTACTTATAAAACTTATTTTTTATCTTTATATCCTTAAAAAGTTTTAATATACTTTTATTCAAAACAATTATACCAATAGTCCCTATAAAAGATAATTGAAATCCTAGATTCTGAATTATAAAAGGATTATAAATTAAAATTAAAAATGCTGATATAGACATAGATGTATAAATATCACTCTTTCTATGAATTACTTTTGAAAAAATCATTATTATGCTCATTATTCCCGCTCTTGTAATTGATGGAGAAAAATTTGTTATAAACATATAAAATACTAAAATAATAATATTTAAAATATAAGTTTTCCTTTTTCCGATTATGCCATTAAAAATAATACTTATTCCTAATATAATATATGATACATGCATTCCAGAAACTGCTAGAATATGAGACATACTAGCATTAGAAAAATCCTCTCTTATGTCCTCAGATATATCTATTTTATAACCTAAAATTAATCCTAATAAAACAGAAGATGTCTCATGTTCTAAAATCTCTTTAGTATTTTTTATTATTATATCAGAAATATCATTTGATATTTTAAACATCATATTAGACTTATTTTTACTTAAGACATTTAATCTATCACACTTTATTGTTCCATAAACTTTCAACTGCTTTAAATATTGTGAATAATTAAACCCCTTATAATTTCTCTGAATTTCTGGTTTTACATATACTCCTAAAATTGAAATCTCATCACCATAATCTAATAATATATCTTTACTTGTTGTTATATAAAATCTTATTTTCTTATTATTATATTTTGTTTCCAATTTATATTTATAATAATATTGCTTTTCTTCCTTCTTACTTATGATAACTCCTACAATTTGTATATTTTCTTTTTTAGAAAAACTTTCATAAATTTCATCATATCCCCTATTTTTACAAATTAAAATCATATTTGAAATTATTGAACTAATTATTAATAATATTAATAATTTTGAATTCAAATATATTTTTACATATCTTAAATACCTCTTTAAAGAAAATAACTTAACTCTGCCTAATTTCTTATTATTTAACTTTTTATATAATACATATATTGCAATTACAGGAATATAAAAAGAGACTATACTAATTTTAAAGTATAGTCCCACTATTATACCTATTATATATCCTATAACTGCAACAAAAATTGGTCTTTTCAAAATTGCCTCCTATATGTTGCTATATTTTTATTAATATCTTATAACACTCTTCTTGCTCCAACATAATTTTTCTTATAATATCCACTTGAAAGAGTATCTGTTCTTACACCTTGTTTTGAATTTGCAGCATGTATAAATGTATTTCCCCCAATATATATTCCTACATGATTTATACCAGATTTTCCAAACATAACTAAATCACCTGGTTGTAAATTAGTTACTGATGTACCATTACTATATTGTGCTGCTGCTGTTCTATTTAAGCTAACGCCAAAATTCTTGTATACATATTGAGTAAATCCTGAACAATCAAATCCCTTTGTTGTTGTTCCACCATATACATATTTACAACCTAAAAATTGTTTTGCATATGATACAACTGAACTACCTGTTCCAGATTGAGTTCCTGCTGAAGTATTTACTGTTGATTGTGTATTTGTTTTTGGTGTTTCTTTACTACTTTGTACTTGAGTAGTATTTGTTCTTGTAGTTGTTGAACTTCTTGTTGTTTCTTGCTTTGTTGATGATAATAAATTATCTGCTATATAACCTTTTTTCCCTTTTACTTCTACATAGCTCCATCCATTTTCTGTCGAAAATACTTTAACTTCAGTATTTATTGATAATTGTGTAATTGCTTTTGAAGTTTTATCAGCTTTTTCTCTCATATTTATTGTTTGTGAATTCACATACATTGTTTTTGCTGAATTTGTGATATTAGCTGTATTCATTGCACTTGTATCTTGATCTTTGCTATCAGTTGTTGTAGCTTTATCAGGAACTGTTGGTGTATTATTTTGTACATTTTCTTGTATTATAGATAATTTTTCAGCTCTTATCCATCCTTCTTTACCATCTTGTGTTTTTATTTTTGTCCAATCATTTAAGATTTCTGTAACTTCAACTTCCGTATCCTTACCTATTTCATCTAATTCTATTGAACTTATTAATGGTATTATTTTTAATTTTATATTTTCTGATAATTTATATTTTCCTTTTTGAATAGACTTTTCTTCAACTGGTTCTATATTTGTTTCAACAGTATTATTTTGTTCAGCCATATTTTCTTCAGTTGTATTTGGAGTTGTCTCTGTAGGTTTTGTACTATTATCTTCTGTTTTATTTTCTTCTTTATTATCTACTTGAATCAAATCATTTCTTATATAGCCTGTTATTCTTTTATATTTTACTTTATACCATTGTTCAGCTTGTTCTAAAATTTCAACTTCTTCTCCCAATGATGCTAGCTCTAATACTTTAGAGTCCGTATTTGGTTGTTCTCTAAGTTTTGCTGTTTCAACTATAATTTTTCCTGTATTTGCAGCAAAGCTTATATTTATAAAAAGCAAACTTGCTAGAGCAATAGCAGCCATAAATATTATGCTCTTTATGTTCATTTTAACTTTCATTTTCTTACTCCTCATATTATTATATTAAATCCTGCACAATTTCGTTTCACAGTATATAATTTTTTATCTTATTTGTCAAGTTTTAAAAAAAGTGCGAAAAATAGACGGAATTTTCCATCTATTCTTCTTTTGTATGTTTTATTAACTTTTCCTTACTTTTTTAAATATTTTTATCAATAGCAGGTAATAATTGTTTCTTTCTAGAAACAACACCCTCTAAAAATGCTCTATTATTTACTAATGTTTTGTCAAAAGCTTTTTCAACAACATCTGCTTTTGAACCTAAAGCAATTATTTCTGAATTACTATTTAATATATCTGTTATTGCAAAAACAAATAAACTTAAATTTTCACTTTCAATCTTAGCATTTATTACTTCTTCTAATTTTTCTTGTCTTTTTAATACCTCTTCTATACTTACTGTATTTACTTGTGCTATTACAAATTTTATACCATCTTTATTTAAACTCTTTGCATCTAAATTAATCAATTGTTCTTCTGAAAAGTCATCTAAATCTGTCCCTGCTTTTAACATTTCTAATCCATATTCTTCTATATTAATATTTGCAATTTTTCCTAATTCTTCTAATGCTTTTTTATCATGTTCAGTTGTTGTTGGTGATTTTAATAGTAAAGTATCTGATATTATGCTACTGGCCATTAATATAGCTTCTGTTCTTTCTATTTCATGTCCAAATTGCTTAAATTCTTCAAATAATATTGTTGATGTACATCCATATGGTTTTGCATTATAATATAATGGTTCTGATGTTTCAAAATTTGCAATTCTATGATGATCTGTAACTCCCAATATTTTTGCATTTTCTATTCCATCTACACTTTGATTAAATTCATTATGATCTACTAATAATACACCTTGTCCAGGTTCTATTTTTTCTATTAATTCTGGTTCTTCAATTCCTAAATAATCTAACACATATTGTGTTTCCTTATTTATATTTCCTAATCTAACTGCTTTTGTATTTTCCCATCCATTTTTTTTATCTAAAATTTCATGAACAAGACTTGAGCAAATTGAATCTGTGTCTGGATTTTTATGTCCAAATATTAAAACTTTTTCTTCCATTTTTGTTTCTCCCTTCATTTTTATACACTTTTAAAATTATTTTTTAGTTGTTGTTTAACTTTTTTATTGGTTTATTTTTATTTGCTAATAACTATAACTAAATCTATAATTAAGGCAAACATAATGATAGTCATTCCAATTAAATAACAAAATAATATGTATATAATTCTAATTAATAAATCTATCATACATATCACTTCCTTTATGGAAGCAAACCACATCTGTTTATTCTCATTTCCTATGTTGTCTACTATACAACATTTTATTTATAAAAACAAGCAAACATTTTAATTTTATTCTTTATTTTTTTCTTTTTCACTTAAAATTTCTTCTAATTCATCTTTAGAAAACTCATACTTTTTATTACAAAAATGACAAATTAATTCTGCTTTCTTATCTTCATCTATCATTTCTTTTAGAACTGTTTTATCTAATGTAGCCAATCCATCTGCCATATGTTCTTTTGAACAATCGCACTCATATATTGGTGTAATATTTTCTTCTATTATCTGAACATTATCATCACCAGTTACTTTTTTTGCTATATCAATCAAGCTTAAATTCTCATCTAACATTCTAGAAATAGCACCTGCTTTAAAAATCGATTGTTCTACTTTTGATATTTCATCGATTGTTGCATCTGGCATTGGGGTTATAATATATCCTCCAGATGATTTTACTCCATTTTTATCCACTAAAACTCCTAAAGCAACTGCTGTGTTTTTTTGTTCTGATTTAGCAAAATACTCTGCAAAATCTTCTGCTATTTCTCCAGAAATTAATGGACATATTCCTACATATGGTTCTTTAAGCCCTATATCTTTTATAACATTTATAAAACCTGCATTTCCCACTGCTCCACCTACATCTAGCTTTCCAATATCATTTAATGGTATATCAACTATTGGGTTTGCAACATATCCTTTAACTCTTGGAAAATTATCTGAAGTTACAAGCATTGTTCCTAAAGGTCCATTACCTTTTACTTGAACAGTCAACTTATTCTTTTCACCTTTCATTTCATTTCCCATTATTGCAGATATTGTTAGCAATCTTCCAAATGCTGCTGTTGCAACTGGACTTAAATCATGTAAATTCCTTGCCTTTTCTACAAGTTTTGTTGTATCTGCACATATTACTGATATTTTTCCTTGATGTGCTAAAAATTTTACTATTTTGTCTTGCATTTTTATCTCTCCTAACTGTATGGATTATATCATATGAAATATAAAAAGTCTATTAAATAATTAAATTTGATACAAAAGAAAAGGGACTATGGTGGTGATAGGGGGCCAGGTCTTAAATCCCCATTTTTTATACAAAAATGGGGATTTAAGACCTGGCCCCCTATCACCACCATAGTCCCTTTTCTTTAATCATGTATTTGAAACATATCTTTTCCTTCACCACAAACAGGGCAAGTCCAATCATCTGGCAAATCACCAAACTTTGTTCCTTTCTCTATACCATCCTTTTCATTACCAAACTTAGGATTATATATATATTTACATTGTGTACATTCATACTGTTCATTTCCAGTTTTATCCTCTGAAAAATTATTAAATCCAGCAGCAACAGCAACAATCACAATTAGTAAAAATGATAATGCTTTCCAAATTCCACTATCACATAATATAACTGCAAAAATTCCAAAAATTGCACTTATACCATATAAAATCAAAACTGCTTGTTTTTGGCTAAATCCTCTTGACACTAATCTATGATGTAAATGCCCTTTATCTGCTCTAAAAACTGCTTTTATGGATTTTCCTTTTATCAATCTTCTAATAATCGCCCAAACAGTATCAAATATAGGAAGTCCTAAAACAATTAAGGGCAAAACAATTACAGCAGCTGTATAAGTTTTAGCAGAGCCTAATATTGAAATAACTGCCAAAGAAAAACCTAAAAAATTCGAACCAGTATCACCTATAAAAGTTTTAGCTGGTGTAAAGTTAAATGGTAAAAACCCTACTAATGCCCCAGCAAGTGCTGTTATTAAAACAATTGATATTAATGACGAACCATTTAATACAAATATTACTAATAAAGATATTGCAGATATTACTGATATTCCTGAAGATAAACCGTCTAATCCATCTATTAAATTAATCGCATTTGTTACAATTATTATCCATGCCATTGTTAATAATACTGAAGTAATTTCATGTATTTGTGGAAGATTTATAAATGGAAGAGTTATTCCATCAATTCTAATTCCAGCAATTACAATACATAAAGCTCCTAATAGTTGTCCCATCAATTTTGTTATTGGTCTTATTGTCTTTATATCATCTACAATACAAATAATTGATATTATTAATATCCCAACTAAAAAACCTAATAACTTTTTCCAATACTCTTGAAAACCAAATAAATTAATTGTATTTTCCATACTCATTACAATTAATAAATATATTGTTGAGACAAGAAAACCTAAAATTACAGCAGGTCCACCAAATTTAGGCATTGCTCTCCTATGCGCTCTTCTACCTTCTTTTTCCTCACTTACAGCTCCTACTTTTTTTGCAAGTTTTATTGTATATGGTGTAGTTACAAATGTAACTACAAATGCAAGTATAAATGCTATTGCTATATTTCCCCACATATTTATATATCCTTTCTAAGTATCAAAAGTACTTTAAAAAGATTAATACCTTTCAAAAAATACTTCTAATTTTATTTCATATTCTCATTTTCTATTTCTCTTACCATTTTCAATCTTTCTTCATATCTCCCAGCTTTAAATTCTGTTCCTAACCAATTTCTAATAATACAAATAGCATCATTTGTAGACAGATAATCTCCACCCAATGTTATTACATTTATATCATCATCTGCTTTTGCAAATTTAGCTGACTCTTCACTAAATATTGAAGAAGCTCTTACTCCTTTGAACTTATTAGCAACTACAGTCATTCCATATCCTGATCTACATACTAATATTCCTGAATCACATTCCTTACTTTGAATTGCTTTTGCTACCTTTTTAGCATATATTGGATAATCAGTTCTCTCTTCACTATCAGTTCCAAAATCTTTGTATTCTATTCCTTTTTCCTCAAAATATTTTTTTATTTCTTCTTTTAATTTATATCCTCCATGATCTGCTCCTATCGCTATCATTTGTATCACTCCTCTTACTTTTTTGTATACTATATCATATAAAGTCTAAAAAGTCTACCAAATAAGGAAAACTTTCCACTTTCTATTATTACTTTATTCAATTTAGACTAAAACTCATTCATTAAAAGTACTTGCACTTATATAATCTCATTATATCAAAAAGGCTATTACTTTTTTTGAAAAATATAAAAGTTATTTCTAATGTCTAATATTTAAAGTATAAATTTGTCGAGATGATTATACTATAAATTTTAAAAAGTAGCAAATCATTTGACTTGCTACTTTTATTAGTCATAGAGCATTTTTGCTTTTACTATTCGACTGATAATTGAATATCTTGATATAATTTGTTATTTTTTATTTCTGGACTATCTCCAATAAATGCTTTTTCTGCTTCTTCATCTCCTTGTAATTGCCACATAAACCAAGCTGTTACATATCCATCTGCTGAATATAACATTTGTCCATGTTCTGCTCCAATTCTTCTTAGCATTACCTTTGATGATGCTATTTTATTATACATTTCAATCATTTTTTCGATAGGAATTACTGCTTGTGTTTCAAATTCTCCATTGTTTCCTGCTATCATCAATGTTGGTATATTTATTTTAGTTAAATCATATTTCCATCCAAATTGATATGCAGTTTCTTCATGTGTTGGAGATAAAGCTAGTGCTGTTTTGTATTTGTTCTTATGCTCCATAATAGAAATTGCTGTAAGCACTCCTGCTCCACCTTGTGAATGTCCTGTTATACCTATGTTATCTAAATCTAATTTGCCATAAAAAATACTGTTACGATTACTATTTTCAGATATAATTAAATCCATTGTTTCATCAGCAGACTTTCCAAATCCTGTACTAGCATCATCATTACCAATAACCACAAATCCCCAAGAAGCTAAATGTTTGAATAATGCTTTATATTTTTTAGGCGAAACTCCAGTACCATTTAATATAACTACTACAGGATATTCTTTATCGCTATTCTTTAATTCTTCTGGATAATAAATGTAATATTTTTTTGTTATTTCTGTTCCATCCTTTTTTATGTTCTTAACTTTATAATCCCCCATTGCTAAATATTTAGTTTCAATATCTCCACCTGTTTTTACTTCCTTAGTATAGTTATTGGGTACCATTGGTATAAATGATATTATGACTAAAAGTACAATAACTAATACAATAGGTATTAAAATTATTATTCCAATTATCTTTAACAGCTTTTTCATCTATATTCCTCCTTGACTTAATATAAAAGCAATGTTATATTTGTAACATCTATATTATACAGTATAAATGTTATTTATACAATACTAAAACTTGCAAGTGTTAGAAAGGAATAGGTTTTATAACAATGGAATTGCAAAGTGAATTATCTAAAAAATATATTTCTGAAGCTCTTATATCTTTAATGAAGAAAAAGAAATATTCTTCTATAACTAATAAAGAGATTACTGATAAAGCAGGATTATCTCATATAACTATTTATCGCAATTTTAAAAGCAAAGACGATATTATTAAATATTATTTGAATAACATTACAGACAGCTTTATAAAAACAAGTAAAATAGTATATACACCAAATGATTTTACAAGTTATATTATTAAATTATTTACTCATTTAGAAAAGAATAAAGATATTGCTATCTTGCTATATAAAGCTAATATGATACATTATTTAAAAGATGAATTTGATAGAATACTTTTGGCAAAATCAAAAAACTCTAATGAAATATATCATTATGCTTTTATTTCTGGAGGTTTATATAACCTTTATTACTATTGGATTAAGAATAATTTTAAAGAAACACCTCAAGAATTAGCAAATATATTTAATAATTTCTATATTTCAAAAGGAGATAGCAATTAAACTATCTCCTCTATATATTGTAATTATCTATGACTTATATAATTTAATGTTTTAGTTGTTAACGGTTTGAATATTAAATACATAACATATCCAATACTTGCACCTATGACATTAGTTATTAAATCAGTTATATCTGATGATCTAAAACCATTTATTAAAGGCTGTAATAACTCAATTCCTAGACTTAATAAAAAAGTATAAAAAACAACTTTTAATAGTCTAACATTTTCTTTTTTTACTAAAGGTATTAAAAAACCAAAAGGAATTGTCATTATCACATTTAATCCCACTTGTCTAATAAAATCACCTCTACCATTTAAAACATCAATAAATGGAACTAAATTCATTGAATCGTATGGGTGATTAAATATAAATGGTAAAGATGTTATTATAGGCATTAATGTAAAAAATAATACAAAAGATAAGTATATATACATTAAAGTATTTACAATCAGTACATCTTTACCTTTTTCTTTCCATTTCTTATAAAATTTCCAAAAATATATTATTATTAAAACTGCAAAATCTACTAACTCCTTCATTTTCTTACCTCCCCTCCAAATTACTATAAATCTTTCAAACTACATGTAAGTTGTCGAGCAGATGTAATTTTAATCATTATTCAAAAAGTTCATTACTAAATCTATAATTATATCTTTCTCTTTTGGATTAGACTCTGCTATTAATAATGTTAGTGCTGTTAATGTATTATTATCTATTGTTTGTTTTCCATCTTTATATAATATGCCATAAAAATTTAAAAAGTATATAAATAATGTTGCTGCAATTCTTTTATTTCCATCTGCAAATACATGATTTTTTACTATTAAATATAAGAAATTTGCTCCTTTTTCTTCTATGCTTTTATAAATATCTTGTCCTGCAAAGCTTTGATAAATATTACCTATAATTGACTCTAAACCTTTATCTCTTTCTACTGCAAATAATGAACTTTCTTCATTGAATCTTAATTTATTAATAACTTCTAAACATTCTATATATTCAATTTTTCTTTCATCTATATTCCCTTCTATTTTCTTTAATGTTCTATGGTCATAGTCATCTAACAAATCTAATGCTTTTGAATAATCTCTAATTACTTTTAAAATTTCCTTTGCATCATTTCCTTCTAGTCTTTCATCTATTCTATTTGCTATATCAATAAGTTGTATTGTTTTCTCCAAATATTCTAATCTTCTTTGATTTACTGCATATCCTTTTAACATATAATCTTTTAGAATTTTATTTGCCCATTGCCTAAAAATTACACCATTTTTAGATTTAACTCTATATCCAACAGATATTATAACATCTAAATTATATATTTTTGACTTTCTACCACCTGTCCTTTTGTCGGAAATTCCGACAGAAGTTTTTTCATCAAGTTCCTTTTCCTTAAAAATATTATTGATATGCTCACTTATTGTTGCGTGTTTTACATCAAATAACACTTCCATTTGTGCTTGTGTAAGCCATACAGTTTCTTCTTTTAAATTTACTTCTAATTTTATTCCTTGATTTTCAAATAAAATAATTTCATTCTTTTTTTCGTTCATAAGAACACATCCTTTTCTAATAAATTTTAGTTATTATTACATTTATTATTATTTATATCTTCTTTATTTATTATTGTAGAACTATTGTTTGTATTTTATAATAAAAACTCCATCATTGTCAATATTTTTGCATAAATTTATGTAATAAATTTTCTGTGTGAGTTTTTTACATTATTTTGATTTACCATTGCATATTCCATTGTTGTATCTATTTTTATATGTCCTAACAATTTTTGTACTTGCTCTCTAGGCATACCTTTATCAATAGCCATAGTTGCCATTGTTCTTCTAAATTTATGTGGATGTACTTTATTTATATTTGCCTCTTTTCCTAAATTTCTTATAGCAATTTCAATTCCTGATATTCCTAATCTGTTATAAGGTTTTATAAGTGATACAAATAGTGCTTCGTTGTTATCTGTTCTTGTTTCTAAATATTTCTTAATATACATTTTACTTTTTGCACTAAAATAGACTTCTCTTTCGCTATTCCCTTTGCCTAAAACAATGCAACTTCTTTCTTGAAAGTTGATATCAGCTATATTTAATCTAGTTAATTCTCCAACTCTCATACCAGTTGAAATTAGTAATTCTAATATTGCTAGATCTCTCACATTTGAGCAAGTATCTCTTAACTTTTCTAAATTCTCATCTGTAAATGTTTCTTTAACTTTTTTAGTCGCTTTTACTTTATGAATCCTTCTAACTGGGCTTTTAACAATATAATCTTCATTTTCTAACCAAGCAAAGAAATTTGATAATGTTCTCCTTATATTGTCTATTGTTACCATGCCTGCATTTGAATTGCTTTTATAATTAGCCAAATAATTCCTTAATATTTCAGTAGTTATTTCATCTATTGGAAGATTTATTGTATCTAACATTTTTATTATATTATCTTTATAGTAATTTAAAGTTCTAGTTGAGCAACCTTCGATTTCTTTAGACGATATAAATTTATTTAATATATTTGTATTATTCTTTTGTGTTTCTTGCTTTTTAGTCTGTCCTATCATTTCAATTTGATAATTTAAGCATATTTCTGTAAGTATCTCCTTTAATTTTATTCTTTGGTTGTTACTTAAAAAGTTTACTGATTCATCAATTACTTTTTCAACAAATAACTCTCTCAAATAAATTACCTCCCATACTTTTAAATTATTTTACATCTTGCAATATATAGAACTATAATTATATTATACAATATTTTGTCTGATTTACATAATTTTAAAAATGTGGGGACAATTTTTATTTTCCTCCATACTTTTATAATATTATCTATAAGATTTATAAATTATATACACCTTAGTAATAAGCAAAACATCCATATATTCAGCGTTACTGCTTACTAATACAGATGTTCTTGATTCATATTTACTTAAAAGTTTCCATTTAAGAAGGAATAGGCTTCCTTTAATATCTAATATTTGTACTGTATATATTCCTTAAAATATATAATCTGACTTGTATATTAGAGCACTCGGCGGAACGCATATGGCGTGTTTTTGTAGTTCTTGTTATTAGGATTGAAATTGTTCCTGTTAAGGTCTGCGGGTGGATTATTGTTATTGTTATCAGCACCGCCACCAAAATAGCCAGTTTTAAACCTATCCCTCTATATAAAACATGCTTTTTCTTAAATTATAAGAATTTGCATGATTAACATAGCCTGACCATCCTGCTATACTTCTTTGTACATCAGATAATTCAATTTTTCCTTCTTTTAATAATTTTGTATAATGTTTTAGTTTTCTTTTCATTCGCACTTTACTGGAATGTCTAATTTTTAATCTATATTCGTTTATTTTGTAATCGACAAAAATTAACACCTTGCTTATTTTTAAATATTCTTGTCTTAGAATTTAATGTTAATCCTAGTTTCTCTTTTAAAAATATAGTTATGTCATTTAATACATTATTTGCTATTTCCTTATTAGGTAATAGTATTACCATATCATCCATATATCTAAAATAATATTTACATTTTAATTTATGTTTTACATACTGATTCAATTCATTTAAATATATATTTGCAAACATTTGAGATGTATAATTTCCTAAAGGTAGCCCTAACATTCCTTTAGTAGATAATAATATTTCTCGTGTTAACTAAAGTAATTTTTTATCTTTGATTTTTCTTTTTAAAATGTTCCATAATATTCTTTTATCAATGTTGTGAAAATATTTAGTAACATCCATTTTTAGAATATAATAACTAGTCCATTTTCTTTTTGCAGATTTCATAGCAGTTTGCACATCTTTTGAAGCTTTATACATACCTCTACCTTCAATACAAGCATATGTTGTATTAATAAATTGTGGAACAAAATATGGTTTTATAAAATGTTGTACATACCATTGGTGTACTATCCTATCTATATATTCTGATGCCATTATTATTCGTTCTTTAGGTTGATACACTTTAAATGTTGTATAACTACTGTGTTTGTATGTACAATTTTTTAATTCCTTTTCTAGTCTTAACAACTCTTGCTCTAATATTAGTTCTACTAATATTACCTTCTTTTTTCTCTCTTACCACACCTTGCTTTTTTATGTGCTAATAATAAATTTTCAAATGATACTGCATTTTCATATACATTTCTAACTGTTTTTGGCATTTTATTTTACTCCTAAGCTTTTTATTAGTCCTCCTAAAAATTTTTCCTATTTCACTTAATAGTTCATTACTGTGTTTATATTTCTTATCATCACTCCACTTATTATTATGCATTATTCTTATGCAAATTCTTTGAAAATATATCTCTATATCTACTATATTATATATTGGTAATCTTTTAATCTTGTCTGATTTGTTTGCTAACAATATATTTTTCAGCATATTATACATACTTGTTTTTATTTCTGTACCTATACTATATTTTTCAGTTCGTGGTAACTTTAATAATATTATAAGCATATATTCTATATATTTTTCTATTTTTGGTATTAAACTTAAATTATTCACAAATTTTTACTTCCTACTTTTTTAAATAACTTAAGGGGAAATTACTCCCCTTAAGTTTACTTTTGCTTCGGTTTAAGTAACACGAAACAGTGTTCAGTGCTACGAAAGCACTCGGCGGAACGCATATGGCGTGTACATGTAGCTCAGGATATCAGGATGGAAACCGCTCCTGCTAAGGTCTGCAGGTGGATCATCGTCATCGTCAACAGCACCGCCACCAAAAAAGCCAGTTCCTCCATTTCTGAGTTTTATAACTCTTACACGCGGAAGTCTATCGGCTTTTTGGATTAAATCATACACAAGTTCCCCATTACAAATTCTCATCTGCAACTCTAAATCACAGATAACCTCATCACACATTCCATCACCTACATCTTCACACATATCTCTCATTTCCTGTCCAGTTTTGTACTCCCAGTTATGTTCGAAGATATATGTTTCGATTAAGCAAGGATATTGGTCAGGATTCTCATTAGCGATTTTATTCGACTTTTTGAATCTATTCCAAAGTTCTTTGCCTTCAGTTCCTGCCTCATTGCACTTGCGACGAATTTCTTCTTTACTTTTGTTAATAACTTCTCTGTCAATGCGAAACCATTCGCCGTCCTTCAACTGAGCTGTAATCACCTCTTTTGAAGGTTCATCTTGTGAATGTTTCTCCTTCAAGAATCTTTCATAATCTCTAACAAGATCTTCCAAAAGCATTATCCGTCCATCAGAAAGCTCTACATGCAGTTCCTCTGCACTTTTCTTCACGAACACATTAAGCATATTTTTTTCCTCCTGCATTATAAAAATAGTAAAGCAAAATGCTTCCTATTATCTATTTTAACATAATATCTTACTTTTTGCAAATTCTACAAATTTATCACTGTAATCTTATATAACAATTTGTAATCTAAGCGATAACTTACTATAAATCTTTCAAACTACCTGTAATTTATCTATTTCACAACAAATCTATAAATTGCATAAGCAACCCATATAAGCCAAGAGTAAGCCCAACTCTTAAATATAATGCTTACTGTTAAGTACACAATAGCAACTATTATTGCTATTACCCAGTTTATTATTTTTTTCTTATCCATTATTTTTACCTCCTAGATAGATTGTAATTTTATAGTTACCTATTATTTTTTCATAATTGTATTCAGACCATTTATAAATTCTTTTCTTCTCACAATGGTTGCAATTATAACAAACAAAGAATATATTAAATTTCCTATAAATGGTTGTGTATTAAATTCTGTTGTCAAAGAAGCACTAATGCAAAAGAATACAATAGCCAATGCTAATATTATCCAATTTGAATTTTTTATCCTATTTATATACAAATAACCTAATGGTATATATATAATACCTACTAATAATTTTATAATATAATCTGGAATATTTGGTACACCAAATATCATATTGAGTCCACTACCATTAAATATCAATGACAACAATACAATAATTCCTCCAAATATATAAAATCCTCCTATGAATGTTACTATTTTTGATTCTTTCATAAAATTTCATCCTCCCTACAACTTACTATTTATCACTCTCATTATAACATTATCTGTAAAAAAAAATATATAAATAGCCAAAAAATAATAAATCAAAAAAGTATTTTAAAAATATCTTTTTTGATTTATTTTCTATTTTAAGCTGAAGAATCCTATAATGCGACAAAAAGGAACGCCCCCTCTGTCACAAATCAACTATTTTATTGCTTCTTCAGCATATTTATTATTAACTATCTTCTCATAAGGAGCTTTTTGAGTCAACTCTCCTGCTAAACTCATAACATCTTGTAGTTTTTCAAAACTTTCTTGTTTAAGAATAGGTGTATCATTCCAAGCATCTATATCCTTATAACTTTGAACTGCTGTTTCAAGTAATTGCATATCTGTATCTGGGAAAAAGTCTTTAATAACTTCTGCAATCTCTTTTGCTGTATGCTCTTTAACCCACTTTTGTCCTTTATAAATTGCATTTGTGAAATTTTGAATTGTCTCCTCATTATTCTCAATATAACTTTTCTTAGCAAAATAAGCTGTATATGGAATCTCTCCTGACTCTTTTCCTACTGATGCTACAACATATCCTTTTCCTATATTTTCAACATTTGAAGCAGTTGGTTCAAATAAAGTAACAAAATCAGCATCACCAGAAGTAAAAGCACTAGCCATCAAATCAAACTTTATACTATCATCTAAAACTAAATCTTTCCCAGGAACTAATCCATTTTCTTTTATGACATATTCCAATGTCATATATGGAACTCCTCCTTTTCTTCCTGGAATAACTGTTTTTCCTCTCAAACTATCCCATGTAAAATTATCTATCTTTTCTTTAGACACTAAAAAAGAACCATCTCTTTTAGTCAATTGTGCAAACACTTGTGAAAAATCCTCTTTTCCCTCATTATATACATATATTGAGGCTTCTGGACCTGCAAAACCAATCTCACACTCACCAGACAAAACTGAAGTCATTACTGCATCAGCACCGTTGACCTGTAGTCAAATCTATATCTATTCCATAATCCCTAAAATATCCATTATTTATTGCAACATACTGTGGTGCATAAAACACAGAACGAGTAACCTCATTCATCTTAATTAAAATATTTCCATCATCTGTAGCTACATCATTATTTCTAATTACTACAACTCCAATAATAAAAGCAATAACAATTAATATAACTACACCTATTAATACATTTCTTTTCAATGTAAACCTCCTAAATTCAAAATCTAATACTAATCAATCTCTAATATGTAGAGTAGTTGAAAAAGTAACTATTTAATAAATTTATTATATAGTTACTTTTTCAATGACCTCAAAATAAAAGCACAAGACTAATCAATAAATCTATTTTCGGATAAACTTTTCAAGCAACAAAACTCCTCCATACATAATTCCTGCAACTATCCCCAATATTATCACACTAGTCATAACCAAATCTAACTTAAAAACCTGACCACCATATACTATCAAATATCCTAATCCAGCTTTAGAGACCAAAAACTCACCTGAAATAACACCAACAAGGGAAAGACCAATATTAACTTTTAACGAATTTATAAAAGTCCCCACATTTGCAGGTATCACAATTTTAGTCAAAAGCTGTAACTTACTACATTTAAAAGTCCTAGCCATTTTAATTACTTCTTTATCTGTTTTCAAATAACCATTCAACATTTCTAATATTGTAACAATCAAAGAAATTGCAATAGCCATTACTATTATAGCTGGTGTACCTGAACCAACCCATATAATAATTATAGGTCCTAATGCTACCTTAGGCAAACTATTCAAAACTACTAAAAAAGGTTCTGATACTTTTGCCAAAAATTTAGACCACCACAAAATAATTGCAATTATAACTCCTAGAATAGTACCCAATGCAAAACCAACAATTGTTTCATATATAGTCACTTTCATATGCATTAACAAATCATTTGAAGACAAATTTATAAAAGTTTTAAAAATTCTACTTGGTTGACTAGTTATAAAACTATCAATTATATCTGCATTTGCAAGTATTTCCCAAATTGCTAAAAATCCGTGCTAAAATTAATATTTGTGTTAATATAACAAGAAATTTATTTAACTTAACTTTATTTAAATATTTTTTTCTTTCAATTGATATCTGTCTACTTTTCATTTACACCAAGCTCCTTCCATAAAGTATCAAAATATTTGCTAAATTTAGGACTTTGTCTGCAATTTATTGGTGTTCTATTTTCCATTTCAAAATCAATTTTGTGTATATCCTTTATAGTTCCAGGTCTTTTACTTAATACTAAAACTCTATCTGCCATACTTATTGCTTCTGATATATCATGTGTTACCATTATAGTTGTTATATTTTCTTTTCTTAATATTGAATATATATCTTCTGTTACCATTATTCTTGTTTGATAATCTAATGCAGAAAATGCTTCATCTAATAACAATATTTTAGGATTAACTGCTAAAGTTCTAATTAATGCTACTCTTTGCCTCATTCCTCCTGATAATTCTGATGGATATTTATTTGCAAAATCATATAAATTATATTTTTTCAACAGTTCTTTTACATATTCAATATTTTCTTTCGTTTTTATTCCTTTTACTTCTAATCCAAATAAGGTATTATTTAATATATTTCTCCATTCTAATAAACAATCTCTTTGTAACATATACCCTATTTTTGATGATATTCCCTCTACTTTATCTCCTTCTATGTATATTTCTCCTTCTGTTTTTTCTTCTAATCCTGCAATTATTGATAATAATGTTGATTTACCACATCCACTTGGTCCGATTATACTTACAAATTCACCTTTTTTTACTCTAAAATTTACATTTTTTAGTGCTTGCACTTCTCCTGCTTTACTCTGATATTTCTTTCCTATATTTTTTACTTCAAGTATTTCGTTCATAAATTGCCTCCTTTTAATTTATCCTTGTATATTTTATGTCAAATCAATAATTGTGGTTACTATATATCCTTTAAAATTACTATTAAAATAGAATCGCCGAAATTATTAATATATCAATATTCAATTTACCCCCATTACTTATAACTTTTGTTATACAAAAAAAATTAGAATGACAATATTTATATAATATAATCATTCTAATTCTTCAAAATCTAGAAACTATCTTCTTACATTTTCTTTTTCTATAATAATCTCACCATCTTCATTCATAAAACTAGTCTTACTAACCAACTCCGAAATTTGATATATTAACTTTTGTTGCTGAGGAGTACACTTTTCCAGAATTTGCCTAAAATCTTCCTTAAGGTAATCTTTTGCAGTGACATTACTCCCCATAAGTAAATATCCTGGAGACACATTCAAGACTTCAGCTATCTGAGTTAATCTTTTCAAATTAATTTTACTTCTTCCTCTCTCAACTCTACTCATAAAAGCAACTGAAACATCTATTTTATCAGCTAATTCTTCTTGTTTTAAATTTTGTTCTATTCTAGCATCCCTAATTCTTCTTCCTATTACACTATAATCTGGCAACATCTCTTTCCTCCTTTTCCTCAATTGTAAATATATCACTTATAAGTTTATCAGTCAATACTTTTTATTAATTTATTTGTAAATATTTATTTTCTAATATTAACTATTTTTTTTGCAACTTTTGATTTCATATTCATAAGCTCTTCTAGGTTTAATTCATTCACATTAATCATATTATATGAAAAATTAATTGAATTTTCTTCAAAAGTTACATAGTTTATTTTATCACATGTTCTACTTACCCTTTTTTTCCATATTTCCTTTCCAGTATATAAGATAATAGGAATTACAATCGGATATCTCTTATTCTCTCTCTTCTCTTCTGCTTCCCATCTTTTTATAATATTTATTGAATGTTCTAACATTTTATATGATATATTAACATCTATATTTTCTATTACCTTTATAAAAATATAAATTTCTTTATTATTTGATTTACAAATTAAATTATTGCTTACATCTTTATCTGATATTGACTTTATAAAATTACAATAAATAATATCCTCAATATCTATGATTTCAAAAAAGTTCAAAAATTCATTTAAAAAAATTTGCAATTGCTTTTTATCTTTTAGAATCTCAACAATTTTATTCGAATTATTTACTTTTTTTCTTGTTCCATTCATTACTTCATACTTTTCTATTCTTTCTTCTACTTTTACTACTTTATCTATTTTCCCACTCTCTGAATAATCCATATAATCATTATAGGAAAAATACCTCATATACCCCTCCTTTCTATTCATTTCGTTATACTTTTTTTACTATTGGAAATTTTTTAGATTTAAAATTTACTTTTGATTTTAAAATTAATATTATTTTTAATCGAAAAAAATCATTTATATATTATATTTCAATATTAACATAAAATGGTAAGAATTACAACATTTTGTTGAATTCTTACCATTATTATAATTTTTTGTAAACTATTTATTAAATATATTGTCGTTTTATAAGTATATTTGAATTTTTTTATCAAATCCAATTACCTGAATTTTCTCAATGAATTTTTGATAAAATTATTAAATTTCAAAATTTATACAAGTAAAACAAACATACATTTAGCAACTTGTTTTAAAACTAGCACATACAAAGATTACATATAATAAAGTATCTTTCTAAATCATTCCTTTATAATCAAAATAATCACTTATTTCTTCCAACCCCTCAAAATTCTTTTGCCTAAAAATATCATAAACAACAATAGAGACTGAATTAGATAAATTAAGTGACCTCAAAGTTGGTCTCATAGGAATCCTTATTGTCTTATCTATATATTTTACTAAAACATCTTCTGGTAATCCTTTTGTTTCTTTACCAAAAAGAACAAAAACTTCATCCATTGCTAAATATTTTGGTTCAGAATAAATATGCTTTCCTTTAGTAGTTACAAAAAACATATTATTATACTCTGGATTATATTTCTCCAAAAACTTATCAAATGACTCATGTTCCTCAATATCTAATTTATCCCAATAATCCAGTCCAGCCCTTTTTACTGCCTTTTCATTTATACTAAAACCTAAAGGATGCACTAGATGTAATTTTGCACCTGTAGCTGCACATGTTCTTGCTATATTTCCTGTATTTTGTGGTATTTCTGGTTCAACTAATACTACATTTAATTTCATTATTATTCCTCTTTCTTATTTTATTTTTTGTCTAACATATTCATATAAAACAATTCCTGTTGCAATAGAAGCATTTAAGCTTTCTGTTTTTCCCAGCATTGGTATTCTAGCTTTTACATCTGCCATATTTTGAATCTTCTGACTAACACCATTTGCTTCATTTCCAATAACAACAACCTTTTTATTAAAATTAACATCATAAATACTATTTTCTGTTTGCAAAGATGTAATGACTAATTCAAATTTATGCTTTTTTACTTCTTTTAAAGTTTTCTCTAAATCATCGCACTCAATTATATTAACTCTAAAAATAGCTCCCATTGTAGATCGAACAACTTTCGGATTATAACTGTCAGCTGTACCTTTAGATACTAATATTTGATTTAAACCTATACTATCAACAGTTCTCAATATAGTTCCTAAATTTCCAGGATCCTGAATATCATCTAATGCTACAATTATATCTTGTGAATAATCTATCTCTGCCTCTTCATTATTTCTTCCAATTATAGCTAATATCCCTTGTGGAGTATTTACATCTGATATACTAGAAAATATTTTATCTGTCACATATATACATTGATATTTAGCAATCTCATACATTAAATCTTTTGGAATAATATCTGAGTTTTCACAATTATCACATATAACAATTTGCTTAATATTTGCATTCTCTTCAATTGCTTCTTTTAATAATTTTATACCCTCTATAATAAATTCTTTATTTATATCTCTATACTTTTTATCTTTCAATTTTTTTATATGTTTTATAAATTCATTATCTTTACTTGAAATTACTTGCATACATTTCTCCTTTTTATTATTATTGTTAATTTCTATACTTTTATTCTATTACTTTTTTACTAATTTTTCAATTAAATTAAAAATTTTTTAGGACCTTCTATGCAGAAGGTCCTTTTTGTCTTCATATCTTTTGACATCTTCTATTCCAGCTCTCAGTAATATGCGGATACATCCCTGCAAAATTTTCAAATAGTTCTGTTGGGTCAGCTCCTGTTACATGTATAAAGTATAATAATGATTCAAACTCATCAATAGAGACTTGTCCTTTTTTTATTCTAATTCCTTTTAAAAGCATGTAACAATCTTCATAGTACTTATAATCCATAGAAAGTTCTTTATTTAGTTGTTCAATTCTCTCCTGAACTTCCACCAGTTTTTCAGAAGCTACAAATACATCCTCAACTTCCCTCTCTAATTGTTCTGCCCTTGCCATCAATGATAACATACTCTCAATTGATTCAAATCCTTGTCTCTTTGCTACAGAAAGCTCCTCTTTAATCTCTTTCCGCTGCTTAAGCAATCGTATCGGTTCCCCAATTAATCTTGGATATTTCTGTTTGAATTCTTCTTTGTATTTCCTTCTCTCCGCTTCTAGCCTAATACTATTTTTTAACATTGGTAAAAGCTGCTCTAATATCGCCCACTGTCTTTCTTTTTGGTATGTCATAATTTCATCCTCCTTAAAAATAATTATATTTTATAGGTTATCAGTTACATTTTGACTGATTATATCATACATTATGTAGATTTTCAATATTTTTTATAAATTCCAATACATCATTTAAAATTTGTCTTTCACTAGTAGTTCCAATTTCTAAAGTAATCATAGGCTTCACACCAGGAGAAAATTTCAATCTATTTCTATATTTCTCCACTAAACTTTGGACATCAACCTCAAATTTACTTTGCTCAAAAGTAAATACAACAGCTGTTTTTTTACTTGCAATCTTACTTATATAATGTGCTTTTGATAAATATTTTATTCTTGCTATATCTAATAAATTTTCTAATTCTGATGGCATATTTCCAAATCTATCAATAATTTCATCAACAACATTTTGTATATCTTCTTCGTTTTTACATAATGCAATATTTTGATAAATTTCAATTTTCTGTGATGAATCTGGTATATATTCATCTGGAATATAACTTGTTACATTTAAATCAATTTGAATATCTAAATCTGGCTCTATTTCTAAACCTTGCATTTCTTTTACTACTTCATCTAACAAATTACAATATGTATCATATCCAACTTGTTCTAAATGTCCTGATTGAATTTCTCCTAGTAAACTTCCAGCTCCTCTTATTTCTAAATCTCTCATTGCAATTTTAAATCCTGAACCAAATTCTGTAAATTCTTTTATTGCCTTTAATCTTTTATCCGCTTCTTCTGATAACATTTTATCTTTTCTATATGTTATATAAGCATATGCTTGTCTATCTGCCCTTCCTACTCTTCCTCTTATTTGGTATAATGCTGCTAATCCCATTCTATTTGCATCTTCTACAATTATAGTATTCGCATTTGGTATATCAATTCCAGATTCTAATATAGTTGTACAAACTAATACATTTGCCTTTTTCTCTATAAAGTCTTTCATTATTTCTTCTATTTGATTTCCTGTCATTTGTCCATGTGCATATGTTACATTTGCTTCTGGCACTAGTCTTGATATTTCATCAGCCTTTTTCTGTATTGTATCTACTCTATTATAAATATAAAATACTTGACCATCTCTTTCTAATTCTTTTGTTATAGCTTCTTTTATTACTTCTTGGTCATATTCTAATACATATGTCTGAACTGGCTTTCTATTTTGTGGTGGCTCATATATTACTGACATATCTCTTATTCCAACTATTGACATATGCATTGTCCTTGGTATTGGTGTAGCTGTCATTGTTAAAACATCTATATTTGATTTATATTGTTTTATTTTTTCTTTTGCCTTTACCCCAAATCTATGCTCTTCGTCTATTATCAAAAGTCCAATATCATTAAATTCTATATCCTTACTTAATAACCTATGTGTTCCAATAACAACATCAACTTCTCCAAGTTTTAACTTTTTAATTACTTCATCTTGATATTTTTTACTTTTAAATCTATTTAATATTTCAACCTTTATTGGAAAATCTTTCATTCTATCTCTAAATTCTTCATACTGTTGTTGTGCTAAAACTGTTGTTGGTACTAAATATGCAACCTGTTTATGTCCCATAACTGCTTTAAAAGCTGCTCTTATTGCAACCTCTGTTTTACCATATCCAACATCTCCACATAAAAGTCTATCCATTGGTCTCTGATTTTCCATATCCTTTTTTACTTCTTCGATACATCTTAATTGGTCATCTGTTTCTTGGTATGGAAATTGTTCTTCAAACTGTTGTTGCCATGGTGTATCTTTTTCAAAAGCGTATCCTTTTGCCTTTTCTCTTTTTGCATACAATTCTATTAATTCTCGTGCTACTGCCCTTAAATTATTCTTTACTTTTTCTTTAGTTTTTATCCAATCTTTGCTTCCTAAACTATTTACTGGTGGATTAATTGCATCTCCACCAACATATTTTCTAATTGTATCTAATTGGTTTGTTGGTACATACAAAATATCTTCATTTTTATATTTTAATTTGATATAATCTTTTGTTGTCCCATCTGCGGTAATAGTATTTACACCAATAAAAATTCCTATTCCATAATTTTTATGTACAACATAATCTCCTATTTTTAAATCTGCAAATACTACCTTTTCCCCTTCTTTAAAAGCCTTATTTGCAAATGTCTTTTTCCTCTTTCCTCCATCTATCAAATCATTTGCTGAAATTACAATTTGATTTATTTCAAAATTCTCAAATCCCTCTGATAGCTTTCCTACTGATATTGTAACAATATTTTCTACTGATTTTACTATAATTGTTTTATCAAGTTTTTCTTCTATCTTGCATAAAATGTTTTCTTTTTCTAAAAGCTCTTTTAATTTTTTCGCCTTTTCAACAGTATCAACTATCACATATATACTTTTTTTATCTTTATTCCATTTTCTTAAATCTTCAAATAAATTTTCTATTTCACTTTTGAAATAATTGATTTCTCTATATTCAAAATGATATCTTTCAGCTTGTTTCTTTGTTATTGTATCTTGTTTTTCTAAATATACTATTTGATGTTTACTTTCTAGTATTTCAAAATCTACAGATGATATTATACTTAATGCTTCTGGTATTACTTTCTCTTTTTCTATTAAATTTTTACTTAAATTTCCTATATCTTGTAAAATATTTATTTCCCTTTGCTCAATTTTATTTATCTCATCTAAAAATAATAAATAATCATCATTCAAATAATCAATCAAATTTTCTTGTTTTTCATAAAATTCATTAAAATATTTATCAATTTTACTTATATAATTTCCTGCTTTTATTTGCTCTATATCTTGCTCAATTATTTCTTCTTGCTTTCCATCAGCTATTGTTTTTGATATTTTCTTACATATATTTTCAATTGAGTCTTCTAAAACATATTCATGTGCTGGATATATTCTTACTTTTTCTAATGTAGAAACTGACCTTTGACTACTAATACTAAAATTTCTTATTGAATCAACTTCATCTCCCCAAAGCTCAATCCTTACTCCTAATTTTTCATCCAAAGAAATGTCAATTATGCCTCCTCTAATACTGAATTGACCTCTTCCCTCTATTAAATCATATCTTGAATATCCTAAATTAACTAATTTTCTTTTTATTTCTTCTAAGTTACATATATCTCCTACTTTAAATTCTAGCATATTACTAAATAAAACATCTTTAGCTGGTAACTTTTGCATCAAACTTTCAATTGTTGTAACTACAATCAAATTTTTATTTTCCTTAATTCTACTTAAAGTTTCTATTCTCTCATATGGCAAATCTTTACTCTCTGCAATATAATCATATGTAACAATCTCTTTTTTAGGGAAAAATGTCACTTTTTCTTTATCAAATGTTTTTAAATTGTCTAATATCTTTTTTGCCTGTATTTCGTTATATGTAACTAACAATATTGGTTTCTTATTATATCCATTTATAGCAGAAATAATCTCTGTCATTCCAACGCTAGTTAAGCCCGATATTGATATCGGACTTTGTTTTTTTTCTATATGTTTACTTAAATCTACAAACTTCTCTGACTTCCCTAACTCTCCCAGTATAGTATTCATTTCATACTCTCCTAATATTTGATTTATTTATTATACTATATTTTTTAAGCAAATGAAAGCAATTTGTAATATTTTCTAAAAATAATTCCAGAAATATTTCTTATATATTATATTCTTTTAATTCTTCTATATATTTCTTTATACTTTCATCATTTATGTCTTCTGGAGATATGCCACAATATTTCATAATTTGTTTTTCTATTCCTAAAGAACATTCAATTAGATGATTAGCTTGTTCTTCATTAGACCATACTGATGATGAAATATCTTTATATCTTTTCTTAACTTCTTCTAATCTTTCTTTTATTGATGTAACTCCATATGGAGCAACTCTCTGGTCTGCATATAATAATATTTTTATATCATATCTTTCTGAATTTAAAGTTTCTTCTCCTCTTTTAGAACTTTTTTTGTCCATGATTTCTATTTCTAAATCATTTAATCCCTCCTTTTTAGTTATTGCTAAATTTATTTTATGAGAGTCTCTACCATATTTATCAATATACACCTTTCTTATTTTTCTGAACTCTTCGCTTTCTATTTCATTATCTGATATTTTAGCCATATTTCCCATATCATGTAATAAACTAGCCCTTATAATTGCATCTTTATTTATTGTTACTCCACTCCAATTACCTATTATTAGCTTACTACATGAAGCTACTCGTAACATATGCATTTGTAGTCTTTCAGGCAAATAATATTTATTATATATTTCAACAATATTCATTTTCTATACCTCCTAATTTTTATTGTTCACATTTTTTATACACATCATAAAAGTTATCTATCATATAATCTATATTATCTTTTCAAACTATATCTAGTTTATTATACTTTTCCTACAAGTTAGCCTGAAATGTTTTACATAACATTGACTTTTTGTAAACTATATGATATAATATATATATCTAATGTTAATGCATTTAAGCCCCTCAACAACAATAATATGAGGGCAGAAAGGAAAATTAATATGTCAACAGATATGATGGTTAGAGGATGTTCCAGTCGCAGTGCATTTATTTACAGTGCTCCAATTGAGCAGGTATGTAGCAAATGCCAAGGCACCTGTTGGAAAGGGAACGACAATAATTTTGAAACACAGGCAGCAGCAAGGGAAATGTTTGGATTCACACCTTACAAATGCGTAAACGACTGCAATGGACGTCCCAGATGTCCATACGCTTATGAGAACAACTCTCGTAACCACAGCAGTTCAGTCACAATTTCAATCAAATAATCTTTTGGGAGAGATACTAATCTCTCCCCCTTTCTTTTTTTTACATTTTCACTACTAATTTATTAAATTTAGAATTAATATAATTCTCCAATTTATTCATAAAAATATCTGGCTCAATTTCCCTTTTTGCAACCATATCTAAACCTTTCTCCCAACTAGCAGTAAGTTTAGGATTAAGCATATCTGGCATAGAACCATAAACAATATCAAAAATAATTTCTCCCTTATTAGTAGGAGTAACAATTTGAGTCTTCTTATTTATATCAATATATTTAATTTTCTCCAATTTTTCAATAATACCACCTCTTGTAGCACTAGTTCCTATTCCTGCACCTTTAATCTGTTCACGAAGTTCTTCATCCTCAATTAACTTACCTGCATTTTCCATAGCAAGAATAAGTGAACCTGAATTATATCTTGATGGAGGTGATGTTTCGGCCTCTTTCGTTTCATAATTTACAACAGTTAATTTTTGACCCTTTTTTAAATTTTTTAAGATTTCTAAGCTTGTGTCATCTGTCTTATCCACATTTTTTTCATTTTCTGTGGAATCTTTACTTTCTTTATCTTGTCTTTTATCAATTGTTTTTGCAATTTCCAAATAACCTTGATTTACACAAACTCTACCACTAGCATAAAATGTTTCATTATCTACATTTATAGTAACTTGAACTTTATTATATTCAGCAGGAGGATAAAAAATTGCCAAAAATCTTTTTACAATAAGTTTATAAATCTGTTTTTGTAACTCTGGTAATTTATCATAATTTTCATATCCTTGTCCTGTTGGAATAATTGCATAATGATCTGTAATTTTACTATCATTAACATATTTAGTTTTAGCTAAATTATTTGTTGGATATTTTTCATCAACCATTTTCTTTATATATCCTTGAACTTCTTCATCTTTATAACCTTTAGCAATACCATTCAAATTCTTAGAAATCTCTTTTGCAACTGCTGTTGATAAAACTCTTGCATCAGTTCTTGGATATGTTACTAATTTTTTTTCATATAAATTCTGAATTATCTCCAAAGTTTCATCTGGTTTTATTTTAAATCTCTTTGTACATTCATTTTGTATTTCTGCCAAATTAAATAATAATGGAGCATTCTCTTTTTGTTTTGACTTTTTTAGTTCAGTAATAATTGCATCTTTTCCTTGAAGTGAAATTATAAAATCTTTTGCTTTTTTTTCATCTTTAAAACCTGTCTCATTATATAATAATGGTGTTTCAAAAACTTTCGATTTTTCATTTACTTTCCACTCAGCTTTAAAAGATGAATTTTCATCCCCGAATTCTCCTATTATTTTATAATATTTAGTCTTAACAAAGTTTCTAATCTCTCTTTCTCTTGATACTATCATACCTAAAACACAAGTCATAACTCTTCCAACTGAAATTGACGCTTTTTCTTCATTTATCTTGGTAGCTAAACTTCTTCCATGTGTTATTGATAATAATCTTGAAAAATTAATTCCTATTAAATAATCCTCTTTTGCCCTTAAATATGCACTATCTGACAAACTATCATATTCTGACTGGTCTTTTGCCTCTCTTATTCCTCTTAATATTTCTTCTTCTGTCTGTGAATCTATCCAAACCCTTTTTATTTTTGCATTTGGATTTGGCTTTGCCATCATCATTACTAATCTTTGTATATATTCTCCTTCTCTTCCTGAGTCTCCTGCATTATATATTTCTTCAACATCTTCTCTTTTCATTAAGCTTTGTACAACATTAAATTGATTTTGAACATTCGGTATTATTTCATATTTCCAATCCTTTGGAATAAAAGGAAGTGTATCTAATCTCCAAAACTTCAATTTTTCATCATATTTATCTGGATAACTCATTGTTACTAAATGTCCTACACACCATGTAATTATCCAATTTTCTGATTCTAAATATCCATTTTTTCTATTTGTATTTATTTTAAGAGCTTTTGCAAACTCCATTGCTACTGATGGCTTTTCTGTTATTAATAATTTTTTGCCCATTTACATTAATCATCCTTTTTTTCTTCTATATATTTTTTTGTTATTTCATATATTTCTTCAATTCTATCTTTTGTTTTCTTATCATTAAATGAAAATCTATTATATAATTTATCTAAATATTTATTATCTACAATTACTTTTACACTTTGCTTAAAATATAAATTAAATACATATGTAAAATGTATTGCTAGCAAATCTACTCCTGTTCTAACCTTATTATAACTAATTAATTTATTTTCAATAAAATCTTCATATACTTCATCTGTCATTTTCTCATTAGATAAATCTTCTTTATACCATACTTCCTCTTTTTTAGCTATTGTTAAAACATAGAAAATATCAATTTTATCTGCATCTCTTATAATTTTTGCATGTAAATTTTCTCTTTCTGATAAACCTTCTTCTATTTGCATTCTATTATGATTTAAAATTGACAATCTAATAATTCTATCATATTCATCATTCTTTAGAAATTTTCTTATTAGTCCATCTTCAAATAAAACTTTTATACCATATTCTGCATGATTTATACTATCTCTGTCTAAAAATGTATTATAAACTCTTATTTGTTCAAATCTTCCTATATCATGTAATAAACCTATTAATTCAGCAAGTTCAACATCCTCTTGGTCCAATCCTAAATCTTCTGCTAATTTCTTTGCTATTTGTGATACTCTTTCAATATGAGCAACTTTTATTTTTACTTTCTCAACATTCGGATTATAATTACTAATATATTCCTTAAATACTTTTTTAGCTTCTTTTATATCTATTGCCAATCTACTTTCTCCTTACTTTTTCATTTATATATATATTAGATACCTTTCTTATTTCATTAATTTTATATTTTGTTTCTTCATCTTTAAAATCAAATCTATCTAATATTTTATTTATATAATCATTTTTTACTAAAATTTTAAAACTTTCTTCAAAGTTGATATCATATATAAATGCTATTACACTAATGACATTATCTACAGTATGAATATTAGAACTATTTTTTCTTCTTTTTATCTGTGTTTTATTTCTAAATTGTGTTTCAATATCTTTAGAAATTTTTGAATTACCTATCTGTTCTTCTAAATCACTCCAAAACATTTCTACCGCTTCATAGAATATATCTATTTTATCTGCATCTCTAATTATTTTAGAATATAATAGTTCTTCTTCATTTAGATTGTCATCAATTTTGTATTTATTATGATTTTTTATTGCTATTTTTATCAAATCATCATACTTATCAGAAATAACATATTTTCTAATATCTTCATCAAGTATTTTCAATGCATAGTCTCCATGGTCAAAACTTTGTAAATCATTAAAAGTATTAAATTGTGTATATTGTTCAAACCTGGCTATGTCATGTAATAATCCTATTAAAGTTGCAACTTTAATTTGTTCACAATTTAATCCTAAACTATTAGCAATTTGTTCTGATATTTGCATTACTCTTAATGAATGAATTTGTTTTCTCTTTATATTTTCATTTTTTAAATCAAATCTTTTTGTATATTTTAAAAATTCTTCTCTTGCTATATCTAAATCTATATCTATATTCATATTTCTCACCTATCTGAAATTCTACCACAAAACATTTTATTTTTAAAGTACTATTATCACTATTTGTAATTAATTTTTGATAATGTCATAGTAAAATTAACATTTGATTATGTCA
>CAOMRW010000014.1 GCA_948485625.1 uncultured Clostridia bacterium
TTGAATAAAAATATATTATTATATTACAGCAAAAAATCGAAATTTGCAATCATTTCCCATCGCAAATTTCGACATTTAACTTCTATTACAACTATCTTAGGCTATATCATAACATAATTTCATCAAAGATCTTTTTAATTTCATCATTATAATAGATTGCACCACATGGCTTAATTTCCTCAGCAATCTTAATTTGAATATTCATATTATTCTTATCTCCTGAAAAATACTTAATAGCACTTCTCAATTTATCTTTCTTTTCTTCTGACAAACTAGTAATATCAAATGTAACAACCTTAGGTTTTTCCTCACCAAAATCTTTTATTTCATTTGCAATAATAGTTGCATCTCCATCTTCTCTTATGCTCAAACGTCCATCAACAATAACAATATTTTCTTCAATTAAACTTTTACCTGCATTTATTACTGTATTCTCAAATGCAATAACTTCAGCTATTCCATATAAATCTTCAACAGTTATAAAAGCCATAATCTTATTATTTTTCGTATATTTTTTCTTAATGGATGTTATTATACCTGCATATTTAACTTTTTGACCATCTATAAATTTATTCTTTGCTACTAAATTCTGTGCTTGAATATTATTCAAATCTGCATTCAAATTCTCTTCATCTACTTGTGAATTTAAACCAGATAAATCTATAGTATTTATATTTGTCAAATGCATAATCTGTTCTTTAAGTTTTTCTAAAGGATGACCTGATATATATATTCCAAGCATTTCTTTTTCCATTGATAATAATTCTTTTTCTGGTAATTCATCATATTCTTCAAACTTATATTTCTGTTTTTCTAATTCTTCTTTTTCTTCTTCTGTACCTATATCAAACATAGATACTTGTCCACTAAAAGCTTTCTTCTTACCACCTTGTATTGTATCAATAATTGCTTCAAAAGATGCTAATAAAGTTGCTCTCGTTTGTTCAAATTCTTCAAATACTCCTGCTTTTATTAAACTTTCTACACATTTTTTATTTACTTGTGTATCTGCTATTCTTTCACAAAAATCTGTAAATCCTTTATAATCACCATTTTCATTTCTTTCTTTTACAATATTTTGTACTGGCACTGTTCCAACATTTTTTATACTTCCTAGTCCAAAACGTATTTTACCATTTTCAACAGTGAATTTTTCAAAACTTTTATTAATATCGGGTTTTAAGATTTCTATTCCTAATCTTTTACATTCATCTATATATTGTGGTACTTTATCTAAGTTTCCTAAATAACTATTTAAAGTTGCTGCCATAAATTCTGCTGGATAATATGCTTTCAAATATGCTGTTCTATATGATACTACTGCATAACATGCTGCATGTGATTTATTAAATGCATATTTTGCAAATTCTGCCATTTCATCAAATATTTTATCTGCTGATTTTTCATCTATTCCATTTCTTACACATCCTGGAACAATTATATTTCCCTCTTCATCAACTTGACCATTAATAAATACTTCTCTTTCTTTTTCCATTACATCAAGTTTTTTCTTTCCCATTGCTCTTCTTACTAAATCTGCTCTTCCAAGAGAATACCCTGCTAAGTCTCTTACTATTTGCATAACTTGTTCCTGGTATACCATACATCCATATGTTACATTTAATATTGGTTCTAGACTTGGATGTGTATATTCATTATGCCCTGGATGTTGTTTTCCTTTTATATATCTTGGAATTTGGTCCATTGGTCCTGGTCTATATAATGAAACTCCAGCTATTAAATCTTCTAAGCAATCTGGTTTTAATTCTTTCATAAAGTTTGTCATACCTTGTGACTCAAATTGGAATATTCCTGAAGTATTTCCTTCTTGCCATAATTTATATACTTTAGAATCTGACATTTCTTGATCAAACTCTATATCTACTCCATGGTTTTGTTTTACCATATCTATTGTATTTTGAATTACTGATAAGTTTCGTAATCCTAAAAAATCCATTTTTAAAAGTCCTAATTCTTCAAGTGTTGTCATTATAAATTGAGTATTTATCTGTCCATCTCTTACATAAAGTGGTACATATGTATCTACTGGATCTTTTGTAATAACAACTCCACATGCATGTGTTGATGCCTGCCTCGGCATTCCCTCTAATGCCATCGCTATATCTAATATTTTTTTTACTTGCTCATCTGTTTCATATCTGTCACTTAATTCTTTATTTTGTTCTAATGCCTTTTTTATTGTAATATGAATTTCATTTGGTATCATTTTAGCCAAACTATCTGCATCTGCATATGGATAGTCTAAAACCCTTGCTACGTCACGTATTACCATTTTGGCAGCCATTGTTCCAAATGTAATTATTTGTGATACATGATCATGTCCATATTTTTCTGCTACATAGTCTATTACTTCTTGTCTTCTTTCATCTGAAAAGTCAACGTCAAAATCTGGCATACTTATTCTATCTGGATTTAAGAATCTTTCAAATAGTAGTCCATATTTAATTGGGTCAATATCTGTAATTTCTATTGCATATGCTAAAATTGAACCAGCACCAGAGCCTCTTCCTGGTCCTACTGGTATATCATGTGTTTTTGCATAATTAATAAAATCCCATACTATTAAGTAATAATCTACATATCCCATTTTTTTAATTATACTTAATTCATATTCTGCTCTTTTTTGTATTTCTTCTGATAAATTTTTTCCATATCTTTTTTCTAATCCCTTATCACACAATTCTTTTAAGAAATCATAGTGTGTTGGATATTCTGGTGGAACATCATAATTTGGAAGTTTTGTATTTCCGAATTCGAATTCCACATTACATTTTTCTGCTATTTTAACTGTATTTTCTATTGCATCTGGAAATGCTGAAAAATATTCTGACATTTCTTCTGGTGATTTTACATATAATTCTTCTGTATCAAATTTCATTCTGTCTTCATCACTCATTCTTTTTCCTGTTTGAATACATAACAATACTTCATGATTATATGCATCTTCTTTTTTCAGATAATGTGCATCATTTGTTGCTACTAATGGTATATTTAACTTTCTTGATAATTGAACTAACTTTTGATTTGCTAATACTTGTTCATTTATTCCATTATTTTGAATTTCTAAATAATAGTCTTCTCCAAATATTTTTTTATGCCATAATGCTACTTCTTCTGCTTTTTCCATATTTCCATTTAATAATGCTTGGTTTACTTCTCCTGCTAGACATGCACTTAAACAGACTAGTCCCTCACTGTATTGTTCTAATATGTTATGATCAATACGTGGCTTGTAATAATATCCATCAACAAATCCTAATGATACTAGCTTGCTTAGATTTTTGTATCCCTCATTATTTTTTGCAAGTAATATTAGATGATAATAGTGGTTGTCTATTCCTGGTTCTTTATCAAATCTAGAACGTGGAGCAACATATACTTCGCATCCTATTATTGGTTTTATATTTTCTTTTTTACATGCTTTATAAAAGTCAATAACTCCATACATTACTCCATGGTCTGTTATTGCTATTGAGTCCATTCCTAGTTCTTTTGCTCTTACTGGTAGGTCTTTTATTCTGTTTGCTCCATCTAAGAGGCTATATTCACTGTGTATATGTAAGTGTACAAATTTTGACATATTTTTTCTTCCTTTTCTTAGTTTAGTTTTGATTTTTTGATTATATCATAAAAAATTAAAAAAAGACAACGAAAAAATGTAAAGAACTCTAAAATTCTTTACACTTTTCCCAATTCATAAAATTATAATGTAATTTTTTAATCGTTAGGAGTCAATACTGTACGGAAACCAAAGTTGTTATATACAGAACCATTAAATCTTTGAACGCAAAAAATTCCTTTAGGAGTCGTATCAAAATGGCTTCCACCATTAATGAAAAATGGTGTACCTGAAGATGTTATTTGTCCAATATTTGCAAACCAGCTTTTTAGTTCATCAGTGGCTTGATCTTTGTTATATTTACCTCCTGTATTTACCTCTTTTGTTGCATCTCCTATTTTTCCACAATTATATATTATATTATTTCCTGCACCTATTAAATTTGGATTATTATATTTAGTTGCATATTTTGTACTACTTGATTCTGTTGTTAATCCTGTTGCTTCTGTCCATCCTAATTCCTCAAATCTATTATTTTTATCTACACTATTGAATCCTGATATACTTTCAAATAATCCTCCTGACATATCATATATTCCATATACATTTCCTGTTGTACTTTGATTTGTATTAGTTAAATATGCAACATCTTCTCCACCACCTGTATATCCATCTTCATTAAGGTTTATTGAAATTTCTTTTCCATTTCTTCCATATGCACTATGTGCTAAATAAGCAACTGCTCCCCATTCACTATTTTTTGTCATATGGCTATTCATATAGCTTTTCTTTCCACTATAAATCTCTGTTCCATCTACATTCTTTCCAGCCTCCTTATCAATATTTGTACCTATATACCCATATGTTGCTGTTATTGAAGCTGTATATTGTCCACCTATTGTTGATATTCCAACTGTACTTTGAACTCCATATATACTTTTTAAATCATTTTCTGTTTCTCTACTTATTTCAAATTTTGCAAACCAGAATCCTGATAACTTATTACTCCATCCTCCCATATCTATATTATCATCAAATGCTGGATGTACTATATACTTTTCTCCATTATAATCTACTGTATTTACTCCTTCATCTAGTTTTAATCTTAATGCTCCATCTGTCGCTCTCCATTGTCCATATCCATCATAATATCCTGTTGGTGTTGTACTTGTTTGACTTGCATAATATGTTATTCTATATGCATATCTTGGTATCCATACAAAATAACTTTCATTTGCTGTTCTGGCATTTGCCCATTCATTTTGTCCATAATTATACCAATTTGAATCTGTATTTGTTGTTGGTACTATATTATTTGAAGTATTCCATTTTATTGGAGTCATTGATTCTCCACCTGATGTTAATACTGGTGCATTTGGACTACTTACTACTTCTTTTGTATCATCTTTTAACCATATTACATCTATCTTTCCATACTCTGTTGAGAATGTTGTTCCTTTTACTTCCTCATCATTTTCATTTGGTCTAATTGGTATCTCAGTTATTGTACAACTCTTCACATCTGATATATTTCCTGCATTATCTTTTACCCATACATAATATGTTCCTATTTCTTTTACTGAATATTCAAAATTATCTTTTGATAATGGTATCCATCCATTTGCATTTACATCTGGCGTTGTATTTGTTGTACTTACATAATATCCTGCAAGTCCACCTACCCCTTCATCTACTACATTTGTTGCTATAATTCTTCCTGTAGCTGAAGTCTCTGGTATATTTCCTATTACTGGTTTTATTTTATCAATATTTAATATATTACCTGTTGTATATCCTCCTGCTTTTGTTCCACTCCATAATCTAACGTAAATAGGACCATTTTGTTGCATTACTATTGGTGATTTATAATCTTTCCAATCTGATTCACTTGTTCCAGTTTTTGAATATTGTATTGTATATCCACTTATTTTTACATTAATTTGAACTGTTACATCTGTATTTGTTAATTTACTTGGAGATGGTATTAATTCAATATCACTTTGTTTTAAATCTGGTGGTACTGTTCCAGCATCTCCTCCTGTTTGATTATCTCCTGTAGTATTATCTCCTCCTGTAATACTATTATTTCCACCAGTTTGATTTCCTCCACCAACATCATCATCCTTCTCTATATATCTAACTTTTTCTGGTGTTACAATAAAAATATATCCTTCCTTAGTAACCACTCTTATAGTCTTTTCATCTTCTATTGTTACTTTAGCCTCTTTAAATATCTCATCATTTTCAATTTCTTCTTTATATTTATCCATATAATCTTGATTTGTAACTTCTTTTTTAGCCTTTTTCAATTTCATTCTGTTACCTATATTCTCTAATGCCTCTTCATATCTTGCTATTAACGCCTTTTCCTCTGCTTTATTTGTTTTTTGTAAAAGTCCATGTTCACCTGTTAAAGCAATTAATGATATACTTGCTAATATTAAAAGAACTACTATTGTTATAACTAAAGTAATTATTGTTATCCCTTTTTCTTTCATAATTTTTTCTATCATTCTATTTTCATCCTTTATATATTTTTTAAACCTTTAATTAGGTCTTTTCATAATTTTTATTAAATAAAAAACTATTTTTTTGTAATACTAAAATCATAAGCATTTGCATAATCAAAAGTTGCACTTGTACTAAATTGTGTACTCTCTCCAGGCTCTAGTTTTCCTAAAAATGCTGATATTGTTACTATTTCATTTCCAGACTTATCTAACACCTTAACATCTACTGGATATCCTCCTCTGGTTATTCCTGAAGTATTTTTAGCTGTACCTAATAATAATGTAACATTGTTTTTTTCTGTTAGTTGAAAATCACTAATTTCAATTCCATCAATTTTCTTTGTTTCTTTCAATTTACTACTATTATTTAATCTAGTACCATCTTCTAATTTATCAACAAATTCTTCTTTTTCTATTATTGGTACTGTATTTTCATTAATGTCTTTTTCCTTATTTGTTTTACCTACAATAAATATAATAGCAACAAGAATTGTAATACCAACTAACACTGCTATCATTATTTTCTCATTCTTTTTCATTTTTCTTTCCTCCCTCTTTTGTTCTATGTAATTATATTACATTTTTCAACTATATTTATATCATAAGTTATAATATAATTTCAACATTTTTTATACAAATAAAACATAAAAATTAAAGAACAAACTTCAACAAAGTCAAAGTTTGTTCTAATAACATTATTCTACACAATATCCATTCAATACAGACCAAACAATATTATGCAGTCTTCTAATTTTCAACACATTTAAAGTTCCGTCAATTTCATAACTAAACATAGGAATATCCTGTGTTTCATTAAAATCTTGATTAATAATAATTTTATCAACAACAGGAATAATTTCAATCATTTTTTTTGAAATCTCATTATTTCCAGGAACTCCTCCATATCCAATAACAAAACCATTAAAAATCGCATACATTTTTTCTCTTTCGATTTTTTTAAAATAAGTTTTCTTATCACAGACCCATTGAAAATCAATATCAACTTTTTTCATTTCGGTTCCTCCTTCAATATTTAATAAAATGAGTATTTAATACATTCGGAGGATCATAGAATAAAAATCTGCCCTCCGAAATACTTCGAAAGGCCTTTTATATGCCTTTTATGTTACATGATTATAACATTCAATTACAAATATTGCAATATTTTTTCATATTTTTTGCTTATATTTTGCACAAAACTAAACTTAAATATGAAACAATTTGACAATTTTATATCTACTACTTACAAAATCTATGCTTCCCAATAGTAACAGTCATAGGTCTTGACCAAATCCATTTATTTGTTGCAGTAGACGGATTAAAATAATAAATAGCACCATAACTTGGGTCCCAACCATTCAAAGCATCTTGAGCAGCTTTTCTAGCAGTTGAATTAGGCGTTAAATTAATTTGTCCATCTCTTACTGCATCAAAAGCACCTGACTGATAAATTACCCCTGAAAGAGTATTTGGAAATGAACTACTTTTAACTCTATTCATACATACTGCACCAACAGCAACTTGTCCTGTATAAGATTCTCCTCTAGCTTCACCATAAATTAATCTTGCTAACAAATTCAAATTACTATTATATGAAGATGACCCACTTGATGAGCCAGAACTTGATGTCATTATTCCCATTGCTTTTAGTGTTGCTGGCCCTGCAATACCATCTACAGTCAAGCCATTTTTTCTTTGAAAATACTTTACAGCATTTAATGTCTGTGTTCCATATATCCCATCTACATTTCCTGTATAATATCCCCACCTCTTCAATTTTGTTTGTATCTGTGTTACTTCATTTCCTCTTGAACCATACTTAGATAAAGTTTCTATAGTATTATTATTTCTATAAATAATATATCCTATTAGTGTTATACCTAATACTAATAGGATTATCATTGGTATTATAATTTTCTTATTTCTTAACATTTCATCACCTATTATAAAATATTTTTATAATAGTTTTTCCATTTCTTTGCTTTTTATACATTATTTTAATATCCTAACAATTTTATCAAGAACAATATCTACACAAAATTGCTTCCAATCCAACCTGTAAATCAATTTTTCCATTTTTAAAATTATAATCCAAATCACATAACTCTTGTAAAATATTTCTTAAATCTCTTTCACCAAAATATTTAGATTGAACCTTATATTTAGTAGTTAAAAATGCCTGATTTGGCTTCAAATTCAAACTAGAAGTTAAATCCTTATTAGTATTTAAAGCAATTTTAGTAATATATATTTTTTTAAAGTGGTTATACAATGTAATTAATATTTTAGCCAATGGCTCTTTTGCATAAATCAAATTTTTCAAAACTTGCAAAGCACTAGATATATCCTTTTTCCCTAAATCATCAGTTAAATCAAAAATTACACTTTCTAATTTTTTTATTGATAGTTTATCAATATCCTCTTTTTTTATAGTTCCATTTTCACCAACATATTCAATCAGCTTTCTAATTTCATTTATCAAATCTTGCATATTTGTACCACAACACTCAATAAAATATCTTATTGTCTGTGAATCAATTTGAACCTTATATCCATTACAAATTGCTTTCATCCTTTGTTCAATTTGTAATGGTTTTTGAAAATCAAACTTACATACCACACCATTATTTTCAATAACTTGATATACTTCTGCTTTATTATCCGCTTCTTCCTCTACAAATACTAATACAACAGAATCATTTATTATCTTTACATTCTCATTAATATATTGTATTAATTTATCTTTCAGTTTAGAAATATCACTTATTTTTTTCTTAGCCTCTTTTTTAAACAATCCTGTATTCCTAGCAATAATCAATTTCTTTTCATATCCAAAACTTGGTGTCTCTATATCTGAAATAATCTCTTGTACATTTTGTTCATCAATTAAAATATAATTAATCCCTTTTACACACTCACCAAACAGTGACTTTATCTTCTTTAGATTACTTTCTAATAAAAATAACTCTTCACCATATAAAAGATATAAACTATTTAATTTTCCTATTTTCAATTCTTTTTCTAAATTTTCTATTGTCATAATATCTCCTTAATCATGTCCCAAAGGGACGTTTCTTTTGGGACAAAAATGTCCCTTTGGGGACAGATATTAAACAAAGATGTGTCCCTAATGGGACAAAAATGTCCCAAAAGAAACGTCCCTTTGGGACACTATTCTCAAAATCTCTGATACACTCCATGCTTGAGCAATTGTTCCCTTTGGTTCATATGGTTTCTTTGAATCATATATTTCTGCTATACTTCCTATACATCCTCTTTGATTAATTTCTTTTCCAAATGTTTTTACTGTTTTTTCTACAAATTCATTTAATTTAATTTCTAATTTAGCTTTGTATGTTTTTCTTTTTTCAAATTTTATCATATTATTTAATGAATCAAAATATAATCCTATCAACCATACCCATGTTATTCCTTGATGATAGCTCATATCTCTTTTAAAACTATCTCCTTCATATATTTCTATATAATTTTGTTCTCCTTTTGCTAATGTTTTTATACCATAATCATTTAGTAGTTTCTTTTCAATTACATTTAGAATATTATATGCTTCTTCTGAGCTTGGTTCTATTACAGGATGTGTTAAACTTAATGCAAATAATTGATTTGGTCTTATTTTACTATCTCCAATAACATCATATAGACATTTTCTTTTAGAATTGTAAAACTTTTCTTTAAATGATTTTTTACACTTTTGGGCTAAATTCTTATATTTTTTAATATCCTCTGTATTTCCTATTTTTCCTGTTAAATCTATCATTATCATTAAACTATTATACCATAATGCATTTATTTCTACTGCTTTTCCATTTCTAGGAGTTGCTGGATAATCTCCATATTTTGCATCCATCCATGTATTTTGTGTATTTTCTGTTCCTGATGATATAAGATAGTCTTTATCTAAATAAATGTTGTTATTGTCTATATCTATTCCTTTTATATAGTTGTCTATTATTTTTTGCAATTTTTCATATACATTTTCTTTTACAAATTCATAATCTCCTGTATAATTTATATATTTCTGAATTTGTTCAAATAGTAATAATGATGCATCTACACTATTATATAATGGTCTATTATCAAATCCTGAATATCCATTTGGAACTAATCCATATTTTATATCTCTTATCATTGTTAATATTATTTCTCTAGCAATATCATATCTTTTTGTTTTTAATAATAGTCCTTCAAATGCAATTAAACTATCTCTTCCCCAGTCTAAAAACCATGGATATCCAGCCATAATTGTATGTAATCCAAATGATGGTCTATATACAATGAATTGATCTGTTGCTTTTATTAATTCCCTTATCAATTTTTCTTTTTCGTCTGATATTTCACTTGCATTATTTAATAGCTCTGTATTTTGAATTAATTCATCTGTCCTTTTTGTACCTTTTTTCAATGTATCCATAAGATTAATTTCTTCTATATTTTCTTCAAAACCACATACAAATGAAATTTCTTTTTCTTCATTTGGTTTCAAATTTACTTCATAGACTCCTGTCACACTATGATTTTCTTTTGGATAAAATCCTCTTTTTTCTTCTTCTATATAAAACATATCTTTAAACATATCATTTTTATGTTCTATATATTTTCCATCTGATAAATTCATATATATTGGAAAGTCTGCTCTTTTATCTATTATTAACTTAACTTTTGTTCCATTTATTATTTGTTTTACATCAAAAACATGATTTGTACTCATTGTATGAAAGTCTCTAAAATTAACAATTGGAGCTATTGTTAATTTTGATGGCTTATCTGAATTCTTTATTTTATAATATACTCCTACTACTTCTTTTCCATATTCCATACATATTGTTTTTGATATTTCTACATTTCCAACTTTATATTCATATGTTGGAAAATAATCTTTCTCAAAAGATACTTGGTATTTATATCCATGTGATATGTAATTTTCTCCAACATTCGTATATAAATCATACTTATTTCCATCAATTTGTATACTTTCATCTAATTTTGATAAAATTAAATATCTTCTTGCTGGTGGTGTTAAAGGAGCAATTAATAATCCATGATATTTCCTTGTATTTGCTCCTATAATAGTAGAACTTGCAAATCCACCTAATCCATTTGTTATTAGCCATTCCTTTTTTAATCCATTTTCTAAATTTAATTCATCCTTTGTAAATTTCATATTTTCTCCCATCTTTTTTACATTATTTTGAACTATTTATTATCTTCTAATTTTTTTAACATTTCATCTCTAATTTCTTGTGAAGTTTTCTTTTTTCTTCCTCTTTGACTTTTAGGAATCTCATTAATATTTGTAGTACGTGTTCTAGTTTTTGTTGGCTGTCTCATTACTTTTTCATATTCTTTTCTAAATTCTAATACTTCTGCATCTTCTTTTATTTTTTCTTTACTTTTATTTCTTGATTTACTTGTATTTCTTGCTGTTTTTTTCATTTTTTGTTCTTTTAATTTTATCATTTCATCAGCCTGTTTTATTGATTCAATTCTATCACTATATTTATTACTAAATCTACTATTTCTCTTATTAGTTTCTTTCTTTCTTCTCTTTCCATTTTTGCTTTCTTTTTCTTTCTGCTTTTTCATCTTATTAATTCTTTTATCTTCTCTTAATTTATTATTTAGCATTAAATATTGTGGGTCATTTTGTTTATCCTGATATCTTAAGTCATCACATATAAGACCTATAATTGACTCTGCAACTAACTCTGGATCATGTCTAATACAACTATTAGAAATCATCGATAAGTTTCTTTGTAAAAATGTTATTCCTTTTACTTTATCTATATCTGGACAAACTAAGTCTTGTCCTTCTAAATTATATCTTTTAATAAACTCTGGCACAATTTCTCCAGTATCATAAATACAATAATCTACAATTCCTTTTCCACAATGTTCTATAATTGCATTTAAATGATCTGATACACTATATTCATCTGTTTGACCTGGTTCTGTCATTATATTACTTATATAAACTTTTAATGCTGTTGATTCTTTTATTGCTTTTGCTACACCATTAACTAAAAGATTTGGTATAACATTTGTATACAAACTACCTGGTCCTATTATTATACAATCAGCTTGTTTTATAGCTTCAATTACACCTGGTGCTGGTCTGCAATTTGTAGGATTTAAATATATCCTATTTATTTTTGTAACCTTCTCATACACCATCTCTGGAATTTTAGACTTCTCTGTTACTATATATCCATTTGCAAGTTCTGCTGTTATATTCATTTCATCCAATGTTACTGGTATAACTTTTCCTACTATATTTAGAACTTCATTACTTTTTATTATTGAATCAGAAAAATCATTATTTATATTTTTCATTGCACTAAAATAAATATCTGAAAATGACAAATTTTTTAATTTTCCCTCTGTAAACTTATAATTAAATAATTTATTAATTTGCTCTTGTTGATTAGAAAGTGCTATTATACTATCTTTTACATCATTTAATGGCATAGTTTGCAATTCTTTTCTTGACTCAGTCTTAACTTCTCCATAATCAGATATTGTAACAATTGCAGTTAAATTATCAGTATATTTTTTCAATCCTAAAAGAACAGTATTTAAGCCTGTCCCTCCTCCAATTACAACAATATTAGGTCCTTGATTATATACCTTTTTATTAAAGATCAAAGATTTTACATTGACATTTTTTCTATCATTCATTCTATCATCTGTTGACTCTATCAAAATCTCTAATGTTCTTTTATTAAAATATATTAATCCTAGCACTGTAGCTATAAAACCTGCTACAAATATCATAATTATCTTTGCCAATTCTTTAAAAGACATCTCTTTTAATACTAATATCTGAGCAACTCCATAACAAACTAATAATATTCCTACTAAAATTAATAGCATCCATCTTTTTAATTTACTATTCGAATTAAACCATTTTATAAATCCATTCATTATTTTACTCCTTCATGCGTCTAAGGGGGACGTTTCTATTTGGACATTTTTGTCCATCTGGAAACGTCCCCTCTGGACATCATCCTAAAATTCTAATTTCTAATTCTATTTTTTTGCCAAATTTATCAAAAACTTTGTCTTGTGCATATTTTACTAAATCTAATACATCTTTTGATGTTGCATTTCCTTTATTTATTATAAATCCTGCATGTTTTTCTGATATTTGTGCTCCTCCTATTGAATATCCTTTTAATCCTGCTTCATCTATAAGTTTTGCTGTTATAAAGTCTTCTCCTCTTTTAAAAGTACTTCCTGCACTTGGATATTCTATTGGTTGTTTTTCTTTTCTGTAATTTACATATTCATCCATTTTATTTTTTATTTCTTCTTTATTTCCTTTATTTAACAGCATTTTAGCTTGTAAAATTATGTATTTGCCATCTGAAAATTTACTATGTCTATATAAAAACTCAGCTTCACCATTTGAAAATTTTTGTATATTTCCATCATAATCTATTGCTGTAATCTCTGTTATTACATCTTTCATTTCTTTACCATGTGCACCTGCATTCATTACAATTGCTCCACCAATTGTTCCTGGTATTCCTGATAATTCTTCAAATCCTGTTATTTCTTCATTTAATAATCTTTGTGCTAATAATCCTAATTTTACTCCACTATCAACAACTATCTCTATATCATTTTTATCTATATTATTAATTTCTATTTGTTTCAAATCTAGTTTTATTACTATACCTTTTATACCTTTGTCTAATACTAATATATTACTTCCATTTCCAATTATTGTAAGACTTATTTTATTATTTTTACAAAAGTCTAATACACTTCTTATTTCATCAATTGAAGTAACTTTTACTAAAAATTCAGCAGGTCCTCCAATTTTAAATGCTGTATAATCTTTCATTAGTGCATTTTGCTTTATTTGCTCTTTTGGAATAAAACTTCTTAAATTTTCTATTATTTCTCTATTCTCCAAGTATAACACTCACTTTCTTAATCTTCACTTCTTGCATATATATATAAAGGTTTTCCTAAATCAGTTACTTTTAATGTTCTATTAATAACTTCACCTGTATGATAATTAACTATAAAAACATTCTCTTCTTCTGTTATTCCTAATTCTTCTAAATGTTCCTTATTTAGTACTTTATACTCTGAGTCTATCCCTTTTAATTGAATTTTTTTACCTGATTCAGAATTCATTTCATCTATAACTAATTGAACTTCTGCCTTTGATATTGTATTTCCTGGCAATGTTCCATTTGTTAATTGTACCTTTGTATATCTTTCTAATATTGCATGCTGAACTACACTTAATTCATAAATTTGTTCACTTTCTTGTATATCCTCTTCTCCTTGTATTATTGCTGTTATTGATATTCCAGAGATTATCAACAATAAAATTACTGCTATAGTTAATGCAATTAATGTTATTCCTTTGTTTTCTTTTGTACTCATATCTTTTTCTCCTAAATAATATTATTTTTCTTCATATAATATATCATTTTTTTATAAAAAATTCAATGGTTTAAGTTTAATATATTAATTTTGTTCTAAATACTTTATTTTTATATTAATATATAGTATAATATAATTATATTTTAAAAATGGAGATGATTTTATGTGGCAAATTTGGTTAATAATTGCTGGATTATTTTTTATAGGTGAAATAATTACAGTTGGATTTTTAATCTTTTGGTTTGGAATTGGAGCCTTAATTGCAATGGCAGTAAGTTTTTTTACTACAAATATAATTATTCAAACATCAGTATTTATAGTATCTTCTGCAATATTACTATTTGCAACAAAACCTTTTGTCAAAAAATTTGTTGATGTAAAGCCTACAAAAACAAATGCTTATTCTATAATAGGTCAAAAAGCTTTAGTTATTAAAGAAATAAATTCACATTCTGTTGGACAAATTAAAATAAAAGGCGAAGTCTGGTCAGCTGAATCTGAAAATGATGAAACAATCAAAGAAGGCTCAGAAGTTGAAATTTTACAAATAAAAGGTGTTAAAGCAATAGTAAAACCTATCAAAATTGTAGTAACAGATTAAAAATTAATATCTATCTATTTTATGATATTAAAAAAATTTAGTTATTAGTATTACTTATTTTAAGTATTTAAATATATAATTTAAAGGGAGGATTAATTATGATATTTTTATTAGTTTTATTAGTTATAATATTAATTATAGCATTTAAATCAATTAAAATCGTTAAACAAGCTGAGGTTTATGTAATTGAAAGATTAGGAAAATTTTCTAAAGTTGCTGATGCAGGTCTTACAATTATAATTCCATTTTTCGACCATGTACGTTCTGTTGTAAGTTTAAAACAACAAACAATGGATGTACCACCTCAAGGAGTTATTACTAAAGATAATGTAACAATCACAATAGATACTGTTGTTTTCTATCAAATAACAGATCCTGCAAAAGCAGTTTATGAAATTCAAAGTTTGAAAAAAGGTATTGAATATTTAGCAATTACAACTATTCGTGATATTATTGGTAAAATGGACTTAGATGAAACATTTAGTTCAAGAGATGGTATCAATAATAAATTAAGAGTTGTTTTAGATGAAGCAACAGACAGATGGGGATGTAAAATAGATAGAGTTGAAATCAAAGATATTACACCACCTGCTGATATTAGAGATGCAATGGAAAAAGAAATGAATGCAGAAAGAAATAAAAGAGCCCTTATATTAGAATCAGAAGCTCAAAGACAATCTGCAATAATGATTGCTGAAGGTAAAAAACAAGCTGCTATATTAGAAGCTGAAGCTGATAAAGAAGCTAGAATCACAAGAGCTGCTGGTGAAGCACAAGCTATTAAGGAAGTTGCAGATGCAAAAGCAAAAGAAATTCAAATGGTATATGAAGCAATCAAAAATGCAAATCCAGATGAAAAATTAGTTCAATTAAAATCTCTTGAAGCACTTGAAAGGGTAGCTGATGGTGAGGCTAATAAAGTATTTATTCCTTTTGATGCAACTAGTGCACTTTCTAGTTTAGGTGCTATTAAAGAAGTTATGAAAGATGAAAAGAAATAATTTTATTAAAGACCAGTGGGGACGTTGTTTAAATGGTTGAAAATTAATTTTCAACCATTTAAACAACGTCCCCACTGGTCGCTTTACATTTTTTCTGGCATTTCTATTCCTAATAAAGTTGCACCTTGTTTTAAAACTTTTCCAACAGCATATGTTAAATATACTCTTGCATTTTGAACATCTTTATCATCAACAATAATTTTATTTTCATTATAAAACCCGCTATAAGCTTTTGCTAAGTCTATCAAATACCTTGCTAGTATTGATGGTTCATTTTTTTCTGTCACTTGTATCAAAATATCTTCAAAATTATAAATTAATTTCATTATTTCTAACGAATATTCATCTAATAAATTTTCAATTTTTACATTTTCAAAATTTGGTATAAATCCAGATTTCTCTAATACACTTCTTGTCCTAACATAAGTATATTGAATATATGGACCAGTTTCTCCTTGAAAGTTCAAAGCTGTATTCCAATCAAATATCTGATCTTTTACATTAACTGTTGATAATGTATTAAATACAATTGCTCCTATTCCAACTTTTTTTGCTACATCTTCTTTATTTTCTAAATCTGGATTTTTCTCTGCTATTATTTCTTGTGCTCTCTCAATTGTTCCATTAATTAAGTCTTCTATTTTTACTACATTTCCTAATCTTGTTGACATCTTTCCTGATGGTAAACTTACCATTCCATATGATACATGTTCTAATCCTTTATAATATTTCTCATCTACTAAATATTTTGCTACTTCAAATATTTGCTTAAAATGTAGATTTTGTTCATATGCCACTATATATAAACATTTATCAAAATCATATGTTTTTGCTCTGTACATAATTGCTGCTAAATCTCTTGTTGCATATATTGATGAACCATTTGATTTTTGAATAATACATGGTGTATTTATTCCAGCATATTCCAAATCAACTATCTTAGCACCTTCAGATTCTACTATTTTTTCTTTTTCTTCAAGTGTTCTTATTACTTCTTGTGTTTTATCTGCATAAAATGCTTCTCCATTATATGAGTCAAATTTCACATTTAAAATATCATATATTTTACTAAATTCTATCATACTTAAATCTTTAAATTTATTCCATAAATCTGTACAATATTTATCCCCTGACTCTAATAATCTAAAATTTTCTCTACATTTCTCTAATATTTCTTCATTTTCTTTACACAAATTATTTATTCTTACATACATATCCATTAATTTATTTATTGGGTCTTCTTCTAAGTTATATTCATTTCCCCACATTTTATATGCTTCAATCATTTTTCCGAATTGTGTTCCATAATCTCCTAAATGATTTATTCCTGTTGTATTATATCCTAAATATTTGTATGTTTTATATAACGCATTTCCAATCAATGTTGTTCTCAAATGTCCTATATGAAATGGTTTTGCTATATTAGGTGCTGAATATTCTACTATTATATTTTTATCTTTTCCAATTTCTGTTTTTCCATATTGTTCAGTATTTGCTATTTCATTTAAAACTTCTTTTACTAATATTTCTTTATTAATAAAAAAGTTTAAATATCCTCCTGCAACTTCTACTTTTTCTATTTCTTCATTTTCTTCTATTTCTTGTTCTAATTTTTCTTTTATTTCATTTGCTATAACTGGTGGTGCTTTTTTTAATTCTTTTGCAAGTCTGAAACATGGAAATGAGTAATCTCCATTTTTAGTATCTTTTGGTGTTTCCAAATATGTTTCTAACTCTTTTTCTTCAATTTGTATTACTTTTGATATCTTATTTGCAATTTTTTGCTTAAAATTTATCATTTTATTTCCTCCACTCTATTTAATTTTAAGTTATATCAATTTTAATAATTCATTTATATGATATAATGGAATATTTTTAATCCATTCTTGTTCTCTATAATCTGACATAGATGTCCTTATGCAATTCTTATTATTATATTTTTCATAAAAAGCTTTTAAACTTTTAGCTTGTAAATTTTCTTCTGCTTTTACTTCAATTGGTATAATTTTATTTTCACTTTGTATAATGAAATCAATTTCTGCTTTTGATTTTTCTGCTGACCAATAAAATATAGAAATATCTTTCATACTCTTCAATTGTTGTAACACAAACTGTTCTGTAAGTGCTCCTTTAAATTCTGTAAATATATTATCTTTTTCTAATAAAGTTTTTTCATCTAATCCAGACATCGCTCCTAATAATCCTGTATCTAATATAAACAATTTAAATGAATTAAAATCTTGATATGCTGCAAGTGGTATATTAGGCTTTGAAATTCTTGAAATACTATACACCAAACCACAATCTATTAACCACATCATTGCTAATTCAAATTCTCGTGCTCTTGCACCTTCTCTTAATAATCCATATATAAATTTCTTATTCTCTTTTGACAATTGTGATGGTATATTATTCCAAATCATCCTCAATTTAGGAACAATATCATTTGGTGCATGTTTAGAAAAATCTTGTTCATACGAATATAATATTTTGTTTTGAATTTCTCTAACTTGTTTATAATCCCTATTTTCAACAAAATTATATACGACTTCTGGCATTCCACCTATAAAATAGTATTGTTTTAATGTTTCAATATATTTAGTCTTAAATACTTTTATTAATTCGAAATCTTGCTTTTCTAATAATTCTAATAATTTATCTTCTCCTATTGCCTTTAAATATTCTTTGTAATTTAATGGATATAAATCTAAAAATTGCACTTTACCTACTGGAAATGATGTCCCTTTATGTAATGCTACTCCGTAACAAAGAACCTGCTGCTATAATATCATATTCTGGTGCTTCTTCTTGAAAATATTTTAATGCTGTTAATGCTCTTGGAACTTCTTGAATTTCATCAAATATTATTAAAGTATTTTTAGGTTCTATTTTTACTCCTGTCTCAATTTGAAGTCCTTCTATTATTTTTGATGGTACTAAATCATTTTTAAAAAGTTCCTCCATTCTAGAATTATTATCAAAATGAATATATGCTACATTTTTATAATTTGTTTTTCCAAATTCTTTCATTAACCATGTCTTTCCTACTTGCCTTGCTCCTCTAATTATTAATGGTTGTTTATTTTTAGAATTTTTCCAATTTATTAAATCTTCTATTTTCTCTCTATACAAACTAATCACCTTCCTAATATATCATATATTATAGTATAAAAAATCACAAAAGTCAAACGACTTTTGTGTTGTTGTGCCATTTTTTCGAACGACTTTTGTGAGAATATGCCATTTTTTCAAATCACTTTATTATACAAATCAAATATTATCGTTTTAGATTAATCATTCCTCTTACAAATTCTTTTATATCAACTAAATGATTTTCTATAACATCTTTTAGTATTTCTTCATCAATTTCCTTATATTCATGTATAGCTATATTTCTAAATCCTATCATACCTTTCATTTTTCTACACATATCATCTGAAATTAATTTATTCTCATACAATTTTTCAAAAGCTTCTTTCTTAGTTTGAGGTATTCCTAGTTTTCTAGTAGAAACTATATACATTGCGACATCTGTAGCCATTTCACATGCTCTTTGTAAATTCAATACAATAGCATCCATTTTTCTATAATCTTCTAAGTTTTTTTGATTTTCCTCATATTCTTCATTTATTCTATTTATACATCTTTCAATACTTTCATATTTATTTATTAATACTGCTTCATTTTCCATATATGTCTCCTCCATTTTTTATATTATTTATAATATCTTGTCTACTTTCATTCAGTTCTAAAAACTCTCGATACATATCTAATTTATAAAACTCAAATTGTAGTTCATCTTTACAATATAACGTTTTTCCATTAATTAATATTTCATATCTAAAAGTATCACCGATTTCATCTAAATTAATTAAATCTATCTCCTTATTAAGCTCATCTGCCAATATATTTGATAATCTATATAAATCTTTTTTGTCTATTTCTTTTTTTACCTTTATTGCAATATCAATATCACTTTCACTATTTTGCGTACCTCTAGCATAACTACCAAATAACACTATAGCTTCACATTCTAATTCATTTAATAAATTTTCTACTATTTTCTCTTCCATAGGATTTCTCCTCTCTTTAATACATTACTATTATAGTTGATACAAACAAAAAAGTCAAACTATTTAGTCTGACCTTTTTCCATATAATTCCAGCTATCTCTACACATATCCTCTAAATTCTTTTCAGCAAACCATCCTAGTTCTTCTCTAGCTTTAGATGGATCTGCATAGCATATTGCAATATCTCCATCTCTTCTAGGAGCTATTTTATAAGCAACTTGCTTTCCTGTTGATTTTTCAAATGCATTTACCATATCTAAAACACTATATCCTTTTCCTGTTCCTAAATTATAAATATATAATCCTTGATTTTCTTTTTCTAACTTTTCTAATGCTTTTATATGTCCTTTTGCTAAATCAACAACATGTATATAATCTCTTACTCCTGTTCCATCAGGTGTGTTATAATCATTTCCAAAAACAGATAGCTCTTTTAAAGTTCCATTTGCTACCCTTGCTATATATGGCATTAAGTTATTTGGTACTCCTTGTGGTTCTTCTCCTATTAATCCACTTTCATGTGCTCCAACTGGATTGAAATATCTTAATATACATATATCCCATGTATTATCTGATTTATAAACATCTTTTAATATTTGTTCTATAAATAATTTTGTTGTTCCATATGGATTTGTTGTTCCTCCTGTTGGTGTTTCCTCTGTTATTGGCATTTTTTCTGGTTCACCATATACTGTAGCTGATGAACTAAATATAAATTTTTTACATCCATACTTTTTCATTGTCTCTAATACTACAAGTGCTCCTGATATATTATTTGTGTAGTATTCTATCGGTTTTTGTACTGATTCTCCAACTGCTTTAAATCCAGCAAAGTTCATTACTGCTTCTATTTGGTTTTCTTCAAATACTTTCTCAAGTTTTTCTTTATCCAAATAATCCATTTCATAAAATTTAAAATCTTTTCCTGTTATTTCTTTTATTGCCTCTAATGCTTTTGGTGTACTATTTGAAAAATTATCTACTATAACTATATCTCTTCCAGCTTTTAATAATTCTACTGCTGTATGACTTCCTATAAATCCAGCTCCTCCTGGTAATAATATTGCCATAATTTTCCTCCATAATTCATATTTCATTTTTATAAATGCATTATATCAAAGTAATTATAATAGTTCAATATTTTTTATAGATAATAATATAAAAAACTACTGTATAATACATTAAATTTAACATATTATACAGCAATCTTTATAGGAATTCTACATTTTAGCAATCTCATTTTCAATGCTACTTTGCAATTCCTTACATAATTTAGCAAATTGATTTGCATCTAATACTTTGATTATCTTTTCCATTTTCCAATCTCGAATATAATCAATTCGCATTTTACATTCTCCTCCATCTGGCCAATCATATGACTCTCCTGGTTTTAAAAATTTCCGATATGAAGTCCAACCCTCAAAGTTTCTTCCCCATCCATTCGTGTTTTTAATCTTCTCTTTAATTTTTTGTTCAAGAATAAATTCAGCTTCTGAATCATCACATATGCAAGTCTCCCAAGTAATACAATTTATTAGTTTCCGTACATACTTAGGTTTACTCCACCAATGTGATCTTTCTTTAACTTCTGTGTAACCTTCCATAACAAACTTTTGAGTTGCTACTACTAATGCCATATCATATCCTCCATTTTCTTATATTGTATATTATAATAAATTTAAAATACTATACATTAAATTATAAAAGATTATATTAATACTAAATTATATCGTATTTACATAATTTTGTCAATTAATAAGATAGTAAACATTAAAAAGTTATATATTAAAAATATCTTTTATTTATATAAATATTCTCCTCTAATCCATTCTTTTACTATATTACTATCTATTTTTAAATTATTATTTATTCCTGTTCCTATTTTTATATCTGGTTTAATTTTCCCATGATAATCGCTTCCTCCAGACATATATAACCCATTTTCTTTACAGTAGCTTATCAAAAATTCACTCTGATCTTTTGTAAATTTAGGATAATAACATTCAAATCCATCTATTTTTGTTTTATATTGTTTTGTTAAACTTTCAAATATTTTTTGCGAATTATCTCCATACATATATATATGTGGTATAAAAACCAATCCTCCTGCTTTGTTTATTAATTCTATCACTCTATCCATTGTAGGTATTGTTTTAGAGTTATCTATATAAAATAAACTATCTTTATTACACATTTCTCTTCTATAAAAAACTAGAGAATTTTCCCAAGAATCATCACAAGTAAAAAACTTTCTATTATTTAAATTTTCTACTATTCTTTTATGAATGTAATCACTTGCATATATATATTCCTTTGAATTATATTCTTTTAAAAACTTATCACTTCCCTGTATTTTTAAACTCTGACAAATTTTTACTAATTCTCTTAATTCAATTTCGTTTTTTTGTTCCATTGTAATATACATTTGAGGAACTTCTTTATTTATTATTTTATAATCAACCCCATATCCTAATAGTTCTATTTCTATTCCTTCTACGATTGTTTTTAATTCTACTCCCACTATTATATTTTGGGAATAATATTTATTTATATCTATATTCTCTAACTCTTCATAAGCCTTACAATTGTTATGATCTGTTATTGATATATATTCCAATCCTATTCTTTCTGCTTCTTTTAAAACATCGATTACATTTTCAGAGCCATCAGAACATTTTGTATGAAGATGTATGTCAATCATTTTATCTCTCCTCGTTTTCATATTCTTTTTCATTTTCTTTTACTTTTTTAAACTCTTCTAAAGCTATTAATATTTCTCTATCAAAATTAAATCTTTTCTTATTATCTGTTTTATTTGTTTCTACTAAATATGGTATTACTGATAAATTCATAAATTCTATTGTTTGTTTTTGCTCTTTCTCACTTTCTGTTAATTTTTTATTATTATCATTTATATCTTCATTTGTATATACTATATAAAATTTTGTATTGGTTATTCTATTAATATCTCTTTTTTCTTTCCTATCATAATAGTTTTTATCATAAGTCTCTACTTCTAAATAAGGCTCTATATCTTCTATATTTATTTCTATTCCCGCTTCTTCTTTTATTTCTCTTTTTAAAGTTTCTATTTCTGTTTCGCTTTCGTCTATTCCTCCTCCTGGTAACATATATAATCCTGCATACTTAACAATTAAACACTTTCCCTCTTTATTTATAACTACTGCTCTTACTTTATTTACAGATTTCTCATATGTTATATCTTCTTCATAATCATATACTATTTTTTTCAAATCTATTACCTCCTTTAAATAAGTTTATTATATCAATTTTTCTAATCTTTTTCAACAAAATATTTACTTTTATAACATAAAATGTTATACTATTATGGTAACTATTATAATATTTTATAAAAGGAGGTATAGCAAATATGTCAAACACAAAATATCCTTTTATGGTAGAATTTATTGGCTCCCCTGAAGCTGGTAAAACTACTTGTATTAAAACAATTCTTAACCGTTTTTCCAAAGAAAAAGGGTTATCTGTTCAGTACATTCAGGAATCTGCTGAACTTGTACGTAATAGTAATATTCCAAGAGGTCATTTTGAAGCTCATCTTTCTATGAGACTTAAAACAATTGATAAAATCATTAATTCTAAATATGGAAATTTTGATTTAGTATTAATTGATAGAGGCTTATTAGATGGAATATTTTATACTACAAAATTCATGTTAGATAATCCTGACAATTATACTGAATGCCAAAGATTAATTGAATTATTGGATTGTTTAAAAACAAGTCTAACTCCAAATTTATTATTTATTTTTAAAGTAACTCCTGAAATTTCTATTGAAAGAAAAGGACATGAAGGGCATTTGGTGACTTTATCTTTTTGTAAGAATTTCAATATTTTACTTGATTCCTTTAAGAAAAGTATAACTTCCCCAAATTTCTTAATTGATACAACCACCCTTTCAAAAGAAGAAGTTTCAGATACTGTCTACTCTTTAATACTTAATGAATTTGAAAAAACACGGAGAATTTAATTTTCTCCGTGTTTTTTTAGAAATTTCCATCCCTTGCTTTGTATCTTTAACACTATATCCTTTTTCTAAAATTAAATCTCTAAGTTCATCAGATTTAGTCCAATCCTTATTTTCTCTTGCGATTTTTCTTTCTTCTACTAAATCTAAAATTTCTTGTGGAATCTCTTCTTTTTCTGAATTTACTTCATCTATTTTTATTCCCAAAACTGTATCAAATTTTACAAGCAATTTTGCTACTTTTGGATTTTTCTTTTCAAATCTAGCTACTTCCCAAACAAAACTCATAGCAAGTGGCATATTTAAATCGTCATTTATAGCCTTATGAAAATTTTCTTCGATTTGATTTAACTTTTCCACATCCTCATTATTTAATTCATCTTTACCATTTAAATTTACTTGATAACTATTACGCAATCTCTCCAAAGATTTTGCTGAAGCCTCTATTCCTTCCCATGTAAAATTCAATTTATTTCTATAATGGCATGAATAACTAAATAATTTATAAACAATTGGATCATATCCTTTTTCTTTTAAATCTTTTATTAAATAAACATTTCCTAAAGATTTTGACATCTTTCCACCATTTATTAATAAATATTCACCATGCATCCAATAATTTGCTGGCATTTTACCACATCTACCTTTACTTTGAGCAATTTCATTTTCATGATGTGTTGGTATCAAATCAATTCCACCAGTATGTATATCAAACTGTTCACCTAAATATTTTTGTCCCATTGCTGAGCATTCTATGTGCCAACCTGGATAACTTTGTCCCCAAGGGCTATCCCATTTCATCAAATGATTTTCTGGTGCTTTTATCCAAAGTGCAAAATCATATGGATTTCTCTTTTCTGTATCTACATTTACTCTTGCACCTGCTTTTTGATTTTCTAAATCTAAATTTGATAATATTGGATATTTATCTAATTTAGAAATATCAAAATATATAGCTGTTGATGTTTCATAGGCATATCCCTTTTCTACTAGTTTTTCAACATATTCTAACATTTCTTTTATATGTTCAGTTGCTTTACATACAATTTCTGGAATTTCTATATTTAATGATTGTAAATCATCAAAAAATAACTTAGTATAATGTTCAGCTATTTGTAATGGAGTTTTATGTTCCTCTCTAGCTGATTTTAACATTTTATCTTCACCATCATCACCATCAGATACTAAATGACCCACATCTGTAATATTCATTGCATGTTTTATTTCATATCCATTATATTTAAGTACTCTTCTTAAAACATCTTGAAATATATTTGTTCTCATATTCCCTATAGTAGCATCCTTATATACGGTTGGACCACATGAGTATATTTTTATTTCATCAGAATTTATTGGGTTAAATTTATCTTTTCTTTTTGTTAATGTATTATAAAAATATATATCCATATTAGTACAAATCCTTTCTATTAGTATAATCTTATTACACCAAACTCAAAACTTTTTGCTATTAAAAATATAAACAAAAGAGTCTTATAATTTTGTCATTCATGCTAATTTTTTACATATTATGACTCTATAAATAAGACACTTTTGTATTAAATAGCTTATTGTTTCTTATCTTTAACAACATTTTTCTTTTCTGTAGATGTATTTGTTACGTTATTTCCTCCTGATGTATTAGAATTATTTACTGTGTTATTTTTATTATTATCTACAGTATTATTCACAGTATTATTATTTGTTGTGTTTGTATTATTTGTTGTATTATTATTTGTTATACTATTTGTTGTATTATTATTTGTTGTATTTTCTACAGGCTTTTCTTCTGGTTTTTTGTGTACATTACATTTATCTTTGACTTCTTCTTTTCCTGTTTTAGAAGCTCCCCCAATAGCTTTCCAAAGTCCTAGCTTTTCTTTAGGGATTATTCCTCCATAACTTACTTCTTCGACTTCTGGACAATATTCATTTGCTACTTTTCCTGTTTCTTTACATATTTTTTGAAGTCCATGTCCCTCACATTTAGCAGGAACATTATCTGTTGTAAATTCTTCTGCATATGTACTTCTACAAGAAGATGTCGCTATACCACCTGTTACAGTACATACTGTTGCATGTGTTAATCCACTTGTTGGTTTATTAAAATCTTTATTAGGTAAATCTTTGTGTATACTTTTCATAATAGTTGACCATAATTGACCTGCTGGATTTCTTCCATCTACACTATAAACTGTTCCATTTGAATATTTTAATGGTTCTGGATTATCATATCCCCACCAACATGCTGTTGTATAATATGGTGTCATTCCACATAACCATCTATCTTTATATTCATCTGTAGAACCTGTTTTTGCACAAGTTTGCATTCCTGGTATTGCACAAAATGTTGCTGTACCTCCTGCTTTAACTGGCTCACTTGTTATTGACCTTGTAAGATAAGCATTTTGCTCTGAAATTACTCTTGTTTTTTCTTGTTTTGGCGTTAATACTGTATTTCCTTCTTTATCAACTACTTTAGTATAGAATATTGGTGTTGTATATACACCATCATTGGCAATTGATGCATATGCTCCAGCCATTTCTAATGGGCTAATACCTTTATTTAACCCTCCTATTGATAATGCCAAATTCTCATCTGCTTCAGTCAATGATGTTATACCCATCTTCTTTAAATACTCTGTTGCTTTTTGAGGTGTTAATTCTCTCATTATTTTTACCATTGGTATATTTTGAGAAGTTCTTATACAGCTTCTTATATTTATTAATCCTTTTGGTGTATTATAATCTCCTGGATGATAGTTTCCTCCAAATTCTGTCAGAACATCATCATATATCGTTGCAGGAGTTATTACTCTCTCTTGTAAACCTATTGCAACATCTGCTAGTGGTTTCATAGAAGAACCTGTTTGTCTTTCTAGTTGTGTTCCTCTATTCCATCCTGTTGCATATTTATCTCCTAATCTTCCTCCTACAGCCACTACTTGATTTGTTGCATTATCTATTATTACCATACCTGCTTGTGTATGATCATTTTTTAATGTTCCATCAGCATTTTTTTCTCTTCCTGCTATTTGATATTTAGGTTTAGCAAATTCTTCTTCAACTGTTGCTTGTATTGAAGCATCTTCTGTTGAATATATTGTTAATCCACTACCATACACATAATTTCTAGCTAGCTCTTGTGATATATCTTTTTCTTCCATAATCTGATTTATTACTTGTTTTATAGTAGCATCAGTATGATATGAATAAGTTGAGTTTGTATCTGTATTTCCTTTTTCAAATTTTAATCCAGCTTTTACTTTTTCTACTGCTTGATTATATAAATTTTCATCAGTTACCATTCCCTGTTTTTTCATTTCATCTAAAACAGTTAATGTTTTATCCATTCTAGTTTTAGCCAATTTTTCTTGATTTTTGCTTGTGTCATATGGGTCATATGACACAGGTGCATTATTAATTCCTGCTAAAAATGCACATTCTGCCAAATCTAAATCTTTTGCACTTTTATTAAAATAATACATTGAACCTAACTCTACTCCATGTAAGTTATTTCCTCCAACATATATTATATTTAGATATAATTCTAATATTTGGTCTTTTGATATCATTCTTTCAACTTGAATAGCTTTTGCCCATTCTTTTATTTTTCTTGTTATTCCTTCAATTCCTGATCTAGCCTTTTCATTAGTAACATTTTTTACTAATTGTTGTGTAATAGAACTTCCTCCATAAGAAGATTTTCCTGTAATAGAACCTAATATTGCTCCTGTTGTTCTTTTAATATCCACACCATTATGTGAATAAAATCTTTTATCCTCTATAGCAACATATGCTTTTGGTAAATATTCAGACATTTCTCCAATGGAAATTATCTTTCTCTTTTCATCACTACTTAAATTTGCTATTTCATTTCCATCTTTATCTAAAATTATTGTATTAGAATCTCCCACTGTTAGTTCTGCTTTTGTTATTTCAAATTCATCACCAAACAAACCAAAAAACATTGCTGCAATTATTCCAGCACCTATTACACATAAAAGTAAAAATATTATCAAAAATATCTTTAATGCTAACATTAACTTTGGATGCTTTTTGTGTTTTTTATTGCCCTTTTTATTTTTAGCATTATCTACTTTCTTATTTGCATTTTTTATATTACTTGTTTTTTTTGCTCCTACATTTTTTGAACGTTTATTATTACTTTTATCTGGCATTCCTATGTACCTCCTTGCCAATCTTTTGCATCTTAGACTTAGTAAATTACATTTTTATAGTAATCTACATAGCATATATATTATATTATACTTTTTATAAAAATGAAAGCCTTTACTAAAAATTTTTACTACAATTTTCCATTATTCAAAACTAACTCTTTTATTATCACTTTATCTAACTTTATTTTTTCCTTAATATCACTAATCCTCTGTTTTTTATACAAACTACTCTCATATAAATCTTTAAAATAATATTTACCACTCAAAGCTTCTTTATCTTTTTTATCATCTCTATAATCAATTTCATAATCACTTATATTTAATCCATTAAATCTCTTTTTATTAATTTTAACTTTTTCTCTAATATTAACTATTATTGAATCATCTTTAATCATATATTTATTTAACAATTCTCTAGGAAAATCAATATTTAAAATAATATGTGACTTCATCAAACTTTTTTTCTTATTATTAGTAATAGTAATAATTATCCCATCTTCTTCTACTAAATCATTTTCTAATTTTTTAAATTTTTCAATATGATTTGTCACTATATTTACAGTTTTATATTTTTTAGCAAAAATTTTTATATTTTCAAACTCAACTTCTGTCAAATCATTTATTAAAAATGAAATACCGTAGTTTATCTGATTCAAGATTTCTACTATTAACTATATATTCCACTATATTAGGTAATAAAATTTCAAATAGCCATCTTCCATTTGCTATTTCTAATCCATATGAATTTAAGTAATTTATGTATAATATTTCATTTTGCATTTCCTTACTTAATACTATTTTTTTACTATTTGAGTATTTTCCTATAATCTTATTTGTTTTTAGTGCTAGTTTTTCTAGTTGTTTTTCTTTTAAATCAGGAAAAATTGGTAATACTATTGTATTATCAACAACTTTTACAATATTAAACTTCTTTTCAAAGAAATTAAGCTTGTCATTTTTTTCTATATAAAACATAAAAACACCTCATACTTTTTTATTTAAGTATATGAGGTATTTCTTTATTTATTCTTTTAATAAGTTTAAAATATTTAAAAATTATATTACTATATCTCTTTTTAATAGATTATCTTCAACAATACCAATTCCAACAAACTTCTTATTTTCAGTATATATATTATATATACCATTATCATATTTCTGTGTTATTCTCACACCATTCAAAAAGTGTCTTAATTTATTATTATTTAGTTCAATTTTTGGATACATTTTAAATAACTTTTCTATTGAAATAAGTTTTTCATTAATAAAATCTAAATCACTTAATTTTTGTTCTAATTCTTTAATAGTTATACTATTTTCAATTTTAAATTCTCCAACTTGAATTCTTTGTAATTCTTTCATATATCCAACTGTATTAAATTTTTTTGCTACATCTTCACACAAACTTCTTATATATGTACCTTTTCCACAGAAAACTTGAAATTGTATTTCTCTATCTTCTTTTGAGTAATTAATTAATTTCATATCATAAATTTCTATCTGTCTTGGCTTTATTTCTACATCTTGCCCTTTTCTTGCATATTCATATAACTTTTTACCATTAACCTTTATTGCAGAATATATTGGTGGAATTTGTTCTTGTCTTCCTATAAAACATTGTAGAACTTTTATGATATATTCTTCATTCAACAAATGATTATCTACTAACTTTTCCTCTATTATATTTCCTTCTGAATCAGCTGTATCTGTCTTTATTCCTAACTTTAGTCTTACTTTATATACCTTATCATGATTAATTAAATATTTTGATACTAAAGTTCCTTTTCCCACTAATATTGGAAGTACCCCTTCTGCCATTGGGTCTAAAGTCCCAGTATGTCCAACTTTCTCATTAAACATTCTTTTTACTTTATAAACAATATCATGTGATGTACAACCTTTAGGTTTATTTATTATTACTATTCCATCCATTTATTCCCTTTCTAAAATATGTGACAAGGAGGAAAACCTCATTTGTCACACATTTATTTTAAATCACTTTTTTTAATTCTTTCATTACTTTTTGTTTTACTTGTTCAATATCACCTTGAACAATAGCACCAGCAGCTCTTTCATGTCCGCCACCGCCAAACATTAAGCAAACATCAGAAACATTAACATAATCATTTGAACGCATAGATACTTTATATGTATTTTCATCATTATCTCTTTGTCTGATAAAAACTGATACTTCTACACCCTCTATATCTCTGCCATTTTCTACTAATCCTTCATGGTCTCCAATCTTAGCATCTACTTCTTCTAAGTCTTTATTTGTTATATATGTGAATGTAACTTTACCATCCTCTAAAAATTCCATTCTGTTTACTGTTCTTTTCATTAATTCAAAATTTGCTTTAGTTTTTGTTTCTAACACTCTTTTATATATTTCAGATACATTTACTCCTTTTTCTAATAATTCAGCTGTAAACTCAAACGTTTCTGGTGTTACTCCTGAATATCTAAACCCTCCTGTATCTGTTATTATTCCTGTTAATATACATGTTCCTAATTCTTTATCAATTTTTATATCAAAATATTGAAACATTCCTATTAATATTTGACAACATGCTGGTGCAACAGGATTTACAAAATTTATATCTCCATACATTTTGTTACTTCCATGATGATCTATTACAATTGTTTGTTTTGCTTTTTCAAAATATTCATTACCAACTAATCTTTTAAAATCAGCACAATCTAACGATATTGCTAAATCATATTCTTCTATATCAGAATCAGATTTAATTTCATCTCTTCCTGGTAAAAAATCAAATATTTTTGGTACTTCTCTAATTACCACATCTGGTTCTTTTCCTATTTGTTTTAATGCTACTCTCATAGCTAAACTACTTCCAATTGCATCTCCATCTGGAGTTTCATGTGTTAGTATTACTATACTTTGAGCCTTTTCTATTTCTTGTATTATATTATCAAGTGTCATAATCATCGGTTTCCTTCCTAACAATATTGAGGAATTGGGGACAGATTAAAAATCCTCATTCTAATTTAATATTTATTTATTTTTTATTCAAACGAGGATTTTTAATCCGTCCCTAATTCCCCATTTTAATCTGGCAATATTTCTTTTAATATAGAGTCTATTTTAGCTCCATATTCCATAGAATCATCTATTTCAAATACTAATTCTGGTGTATTTCTTAAATTTATCCTTTTTGCAAGTTCTGTTCTTATAAATCCTGATGATTTCTTCAAACCATCCATTGTTTCTTTTATATTTTTAGAGTTTAATATACTTACATAAACTTTTGCATATTTTAAATCTGGCGTTACTTTTACTTTTGTAACACTTATCATTCCTGTTACATTAGGATTCTTTAAGTCATATCCTATTATTTGACTTAATTCTTTTCTATATTCTTCATCAATACGTCCTATTCTGTTATTATTTTTATTAGGCATATTTTTTCCTCCCTATAAATTTTCTAATTGTTATTATAAAAAAGAGTGTCCCCTAATCCCTTTTAGGAGGGATTTTAAGGAACGTCCCTAAATCCCTATCTTTTAATTTCTTCCATTACATATGCTTCTATAATGTCACTTTCCTTAATGTCATTATAATTTTCAATTTGAATACCACATTCAAATCCTTTTGTTACTTCTTTAGCATCATCTTTAAATCTTTTTAATGTAGCAAGTTTACCATCATGTATTACAACATTATCTCTTATAACTCTAACTCCAGCATTTCTTTCTACTTTTCCTGTTAATACATATGCTCCAGCAATTGTTCCTACATTTGAAATTCTAAATGTTTGTCTTACTTCTGCTGTTCCTATTACTTTTTCTTCATATTTTGGTGCTAGCATTCCTTTCATTGCTAATTCTACTTCTTCGATTGCTTGATATATTATAGAATATTGTTTTATTTGTACTTCTTCTTTTTCTGCCATTTCTTTAGCTGCTGGTATTGGTCTTACATTAAATGCTATTATTATTGCATTTGATACTTTTGCAAGTGTAACATCTGATTCATTTACTGCTCCTGGTGCTGCATGTATAACTTTTACTTTAACTTCTTCATTTTGTAGTTTTTCCATTGATTGTTTTACTGCTTCTACAGAACCTTGAACATCTGCTTTTACAATTAGATTTAAGTGTTTTAAGTTTCCTTCTTCCATTTGGCTAAATAAATTGTCTAATGTTACTTTTGTTCCTGCATTTATTGCTTTTTCTCTCGCTTCACGTTTTCTCTTTTCAATTAAGTGTTTAGCTGTTTTTTCGTCTTTTACTTCATAGAAGATGTCTCCTGCTTCTGGTACTTCAGTTAATCCCATTACTTCAACTGGTGTTGATGGTCCTGCTGATTTTACTTTTTTACCATTTTCGTTTGTCATTGCTCTTATTCTTCCTATTGATGAACCAACTATAATTGTATCTCCAACATCTAGTGTTCCTCTTTGTACAAGCATAGTTGCTATTGCTCCTTTTGATTTGTCAAGTCTTGCTTCTATTACAACACCTTTTGATTGTTTATGTGGATTTGCTTTTAGTTCTAATACATCAGCTTCTAATAATACCATTTCTAATAATTGATCTATATTTGTATTGTTCTTAGCTGAAATTGGCACACATATTGTGTCTCCACCCCATTCTTCTGGTACTATTTCATATTTCATTAATTCTTGTTTTACTTTATCAATATTTGCATCTGGTAAGTCTATTTTATTTATTGCAACAATCATTGGTATTCCTGCTGATTTTGCATGGTTTATTGCTTCTACTGTTTGTGGCATTATACCATCATTTGCTGCTACTACTAATATTGCTATATCTGTTATTTGTGCTCCTCTTGCTCTCATTGCTGTAAATGCTTCATGCCCTGGTGTATCCAAGAATGTTATTTCTCTATCATTTACTTTAACTTTATATGCACCTATAGCTTGAGTAATTCCTCCTGCTTCTCCTCCAATAACATTTGTTTTTCTTATTGTATCTAATAATGATGTTTTACCATGATCAACGTGTCCCATAACAACTACAACTGGTGGTCTTACTTCTAAATCTTCTTCTCTATCTTCTGAATCGTCAAATAATATTTCTTCGTCTGTTACTGTTTCTTTCATTTTAGCAGTAATTCCAAATTCTCCTGCAACTAAGAATGCTGTATCAAAGTCTACTTCTTGATTTATTGTTGCCATTATACCATAACCTAATAATTTTTTAATTACATCTGCTGTTGTCTTCTTCATTTCAGCAGCTAAATCTTTTACTGTTATTGAGTCTTGTATCTCTATTTCTGTTAATTGGAATATTTTTTGTTTATTTCTTTCTTCATCTTTATTTGCTTTTCTTTTTCCTTTTCTGCCTCTTTGTGTTGTTAAATCATAGTAATCTAGCATTCCACCTTCTTGGTCTTCAAACATATTTGATAACTTATTAGCTTGCTTTAATGATTTTAATTTTCCCTCATCAAAACTACTATTTTGATTTTTTCTTGACTTAGACTTTTTGTTTTTATTTTCATCAAATTTATTATTTGCTTTTTGTTTATCGATATTTTTGCTATAATCTCTTACAACTTCTTTTTCAGCAGTATCAACAGCTATTATATTTTTAATATTTTTTTCTATTCCTTTTTCATCTAATGGTCTTTTATTATTAAATCTATTTGAATTATTGTTATTATAATTATTATTTCCATTATAATTATTTCTATTATTGAAATTATTATTTCTATAATTATTGTTATTACTACTTGAATTATTATTATAATTATTATTTCTATTACCATTTGAATTATTATTATAATTACTGTTTCTATTATTATTTACATTATTGTAATTATTATTTCTTCCATTATTTGAATTATTATAGTTATTATTTCTATTATAGCTGTTTGAATTATTGTAATTATTATTTCTATTATTAAAATTATTTTGTCTGTTTGAATTATTAGAATTTCTATTATTTAATTTATTATTTTCTGTTATCTCATTTTTTGTCACCATACTAACATTTGATGGTTTTTCTGCTACTTCTGCTTGCATTTTTATACTACTATCCCCTTGTTTTTTAATTTCTTCTTTAACTTTTTCTTCTACTTTTGATTGTTGTTTTTTTGGTTCCTCTTTTTTTGGTTCTTCTTTATTTAATCCAAACAATTCATTAACAGTTTTAGGTTTATTAGGTTTATTTCTATATACCAAATTAAAGTCTTTATTTTGTTTTCTTTCAACAAAACCTATATTATTGTTTCTTGTTTCTTTTTTCTTTTCTTCATGCTTTTTTTCATTATCTTCATCTGTTATTATAACTTCTCTTCTAATAATAACAGGTGCTTTTTCTTCTTTTTTTTGTGTAGTAGATTGTTGTTTTGAAGTTTGCCCTACTTTTTTAGACAAATTTTCTTCTATTTTTTTTGCATCACTTTCTTCTACACTACTCATATGACTTTTTACATCTATATTTAATTTTTGTGCCATATCTAATACTTCTTTACTGGCTAAGTCTAGCTTTTTTGCTATTTCATATATCTTTATCTTACCCAATAATATCACCCCCATCATATTTTTTTTGAATTGAATTTGCAAAATTTATATCTTTTATTCCAATTATTGCTTTATTATTTTTTCCTATAGCATTACTTAAGCTTTCTATATCTCCATATATTATTGTTGGAATATTATATTTTTCACATATTTCAATAAATTTCTTTTTTGTTCTTTCAGAACTTTCTTCAGAAATTATTACTAATTTTACTTTTCTTTTTAATATATTCTCTTCAACACTATCTGCACCAAAAACTACTTTTCCAGCTTTCATTGCTAAACCAATCAAACCTAATACTTTATTATTTATCAAGAATTACACCTCTTAAACTTTCATAAATTTCTTGTGATATAGTCATTTCAAATACTCTTTCTAATCTTTTACTTTTCATAAGTTTTTCTAAACATTTTACATCATCACATATATATGCCCCTCGTCCTTCTTTTTTTCCAGTTCTATCTAATGATATTTCATTTTCTTTATTTTTAACTATCCTTATTAATTGATTTTTATCTTTTTTCTGATTACATCCCATGCATGTTCTTTGTGGCTGTTTTTTCATAACATACACACCTTCCTTTTAATTTATGTTTAGAAACTATTTATTATCCCTTTATTTGTTCATTCTAAGTATTAAACTTCTTCTTGTTCATTATCATTACTATCTATTTCAGTACTATTTTCTTCATTTTGTTTTTCAACTAATATTTGTCTAAATTGAGACTCTGATTTTATATCTATTTTCCAATTTGTAAGTTTTGCTGCTAATCTAGCATTTTGTCCCGCTTTTCCAATTGCTAATGATAATTGGTCATCTGGAACTATTACTTCTGCAAATTTCTCATCATTTTTTATATCGACAGCTAAAATTTGTGCTGGAAGCAATGCAGCTGCTATATATACACTTGGATCTTCATCCCATTCTATTACATCAATTTTTTCACCGTTTAATTCATTTATAACATTTTGAATTCTTACACCTTTTGCACCTACGCAAGAACCAACTGGGTCTATGTTAGGGTCTGGTGAATATACTGCAACTTTACTTCTTGCTCCTGCATCTCTAGATACACTTTTTATTTCTATTAATCCTTCATAAATTTCTGGTATTTCAAATTCTAATAATTTTCTAACAAAATCAGGATGACTTCTAGAAATCATTACTTGTGGAGCACCCTTTAATCCTCTTTCAACATCAACTATATATGCTTTTATTTTATCATTTACTCTATATTTTTCAGTTGGTACTTGTTCTTTTGAAAGCATTATTCCTTCTATTCTTCCTAAATCAACAACAACTATATTTTTGTCAGCCTTTTGAATAATTCCTGAAACAATTTCACCTTTTCTTTCACTATATTCATTAAATATTAAATCTCTTTCAACTTCTCTTAATTTTTGAACAATTACTTGTTTTGCTGTTTGTGCAGCAATTCTTCCAAAATCTTTAGGAACAATTTCAACTTCTACTGTATCTCCTAAATTTAATTCTTTATTTATTTTATGAGCATCTTCTAGACTTATTTCAGTTGCTTCATCATTCGCATTTTCCATTATATCTTTAATTGCATACACATGAGTTGCTCCTGTATTTTGGTCTATATCTACTCTAACATTTTCTAATGCATCAAAATTTCTTTTATATGCTGTAACAAGTGCTGTTTCTAATGACTCCAATACATATGATTTCTTTATTCCTTTTTCCTTTTCTAATTCCTCCAATGCTAAAATTAATTCCTTATTATCTATAGCTTTCATTTTTTAATTCCTCCTTTATTTAAGTTAGCTGTTGAGACTATACATATTACAGATAACTTATGTAAAATGCATCAGCATTTTGTATACATTATTATATTTTTACCAAATTACATTTTTACCAATTATATATCGTTTTTATTTGTGCTATATTTTTTCTTTCTATTTTTATTTGTTCTTCTTGCTCAATTATAATATATTGTTCATTAAATTCCTTTAGTTCCCCAGCATACTCTTTTTTCCCATTTTCATCTTTTTTGAATAACTTTACACTTACTTGTTGACCTATACTTTGTTCCAAGTGTTTATCTTTTTTTAAGACTTTTTCTATTCCAGGTGATGAAACTTCTAAAAAATATTGTTCTTTAATATAATTTTCCTCATCTAAAATATCAGTTATTGCATTATTAACTTTTTCACAGTCATTTAAGTCTATTCCTTTTTCATTGTCTATAAATATTCTTAAAAAGTAGTCTTTTCCCTCCTTAGAATATTCCACATCATACAGTTCATACCCTATATTTTCTATTATAGGTTTTACTAATTTTTCAACTTTTTCTTCTATACTTGCCACTTTTACCTCCTTTTATTTCAAAAGTTAGAGAGTGGGATTTGTTCCCACTCTCTATTGTCTCGTATGTTCATATTTATATTATACCCATTTTTTACTAAAATTGCAAGCTTTTTTCAAATTAATTTATATGTTTTTAATTTTTTTAATTTTATTATTTTATATCCCCTTTTACCGAATCTATTGAAACATTTTTATTTATTTTCATATATTATACAAGGAGGTAATTATGAATACTATTACAAAAAGAACCTTAAAAGGAAATTTATATTATAAAAATTCAACAATATTAACATATACTATTAATTATCCTGAAATAGTATCAAGTCCTTTTGATGTAAAATTTTTTAACTATCTCAACAAAAAAAATGCTTTATTTTTAGAAAATTACTGCAAAACTGAACTATTTTCACAAGCTAAAGAAGTATATAATTATAACACTTCAAATGGATATCCTATAATGATATTTGAAGTAGTACTAGATTATACTATTACATATAATCTAAATAATATTATTAGTCTATATTCTGATGAATATATATTTACAGGTGGTGCTCATGGTAATACCACAAGAAAATCGCAAAATTGGGATTTAATAACTAACAAATTTATACCTTTATCATACTTCTTCAATTTTAATGAATATTATATTATTAATATATTAAAAGAAATAAATTTACAAATCTCTAAACAACTAGAAGAAAATCCATCTCAATACTTTGATAACTATTGCCAATTAACTTTAGAAAATTTTCGTTTAAATCAATACTACCTTTCTCAAGAAAATATTATTATATTTTTTCAACAATATGACATAGCACCTTATTCTTCTGGAATACCTACTTTTAAAATCCCATTATAATAACATATAATTATAGTAATTTTTTACAAAAATAAAAGAACTACAAAATAGTTCTTTTATTTTATACTTTTTCAATTTCTACAATTTCCTCTTGTTCTACTTCATTTATCTTAATATTTCTATCATGAGTAATCTTTTCCCAAGTTGTCTCTCTTTTAAATAAACATTTAAAGTTTATTAGTAACCAAGACCCCATAAACAATGGATAAGTAAATAACCCTTTAATCATTGGTTTTATAGGTTTACCATCCAAGAACATTACAAATGCTGCTGTTAATGATGGGAATACAAATGTTGGTACTAAATATCTTAATATATTAAGAATTAACTCAGATTGAGTCATTCCATCTGCTGCATATAATATGAAATTTGATGCTAACAATACAAGTGTTAATATAAACATTGGTATACTTCCTATTATATATAAGAAACCATCAAAATTCATCATTGTTTTCTTTTCTTTAGCAGCTTCTGCTAATTGTCCTGTATATTCTTTTATACATTGCATATGTCCAACTGTCCATCTACTTCTTTGTGACCAACTTTGTTTAAATCCTAATGGTTGTTCATCATATACTATAGCATCTGTTGACCATCCTAATCTTTTACCCTTTAATATTCTTTGTAAAGAAAACTCAATATCTTCTGTTAATGTTACCGTCTTCCATCCATTATTCTCTTTTATAATATCAAAACTTACCATAAATCCAGTTCCATTTAATAATGGAGATAATCCTAAATTATATCTAGCTAAATGGTAGAATCTGTGCATTGTCCAATAAAATAATGCATATCCAGATGTTATCCAGTTATCTGTTGGATTTTTTATATCTCTATAACCTTGAACAACTTCTTCACCCTGACATAATTTTTTATTCATTGATTTTATGAAATTCTTATCTACTATATTATCAGCATCAAATATACATATAGCATCATATGGTGCATCTTCTTCTATTTTTTGTTGTAAAAACCAATCTAAAGCTGCCCCTTTTGTTTTATTTGCCTCATCATATCTTTCATATACTTCTGCACCTAGTCCTCTTGCTATTCTTGCTGTATTATCTGTACAATTATCAGCAATTACATATATATCATATAAATCTTTATTATAATCTTGTTTTTTCAAGCTCTCTACTAAATTTCCAACTACTGCTTCTTCATTATGTGCTGGTATTATTGCCATAAATCTGTGTTCTTTTTTTACTTTTAATGGTTTTTCTTTTAATTTTACTAGTGAGCATAAGCTTATTGCAATTTGATATAACCAAAATATTGTTATCAACCATACTAAAGCTTCTCTTAGTATATAAATATAATCCATTTTTTTACCTCTCTTTTATTCTATATTTATTATCTCACATTTTCTATTATACTATTATTGGTAAAATAATGCAACTTTTTTTGATTTTTTTATTAAATTATGATATAATATTCAAAGTTTCAATGGACATTGCATTTAAAAGGAGGTTTTTTATGAACCAAATTGACGAAAAAAAACTTATTGAAAAAGCAAAGCAAAAATATGAAAAACATAAATGGCTTAATATTTATGTAAAGAAAAATGCTTTCTTGCCTTATGAAAAATCATTCTTTCATAAAATTATAGCAGATAGCAAAAAGCCATTACATCACAAAAATTATATCTTGTATATTCATGAAGATTACTTAACTATTAGTTCAAATTCATTTATATTTGAACCAATAAAAGTAACTTTACATGATAAGCTTTGGGTTGAACTTCAATGCGTCTTCAATCTCAAAAGTGAATCTGAAGATATAACACTTTCACAAGATGATGATAATGAACCTATCTAAATAAAATCAAATGTTGAAAAGTCATAAAATCATATGACTTTTTAACATTTTTTTATTTTTATAATATTATTATATAGGAATATAATTTTTTTATTCAACAACAATAAAATAAATATTAGGAGGTATCTTATGAAAAATAGATATAAAGTTGCCATAATTGGAAGCACAGGATTAGTTGGCAGAACTGTACTAAAAGTCTTAGAAGAAAAAAATTTTGAAAATTGTACATATACACTTTTTTCATCTAAAAAATCTGCTGGAACAAAATTAAAATTTTTAGGACAAAATTATATAATTCAAGAACTTACTGAAGAATCTTTTAATCTTAATTTTGATTATGCCATTTTTTGTGCTGGTGGTTCTGTATCAGAAAAGTTTGCACCAATTGCAGTATCAAAAGGTTGCACATTAATTGACAATAGTAGTATTTTTAGAATGAATCCTGAAGTTCCTTTAGTTGTACCAGAGGTAAATCCTGAAAAAATATTTGATAATAAAGGTATTATTGCAAATCCTAATTGTTCCACAATCCAAGCAGTAGTAGCTTTAAAACCATTAGATGATAGATATAAAATTAAAAGAATTGTATATTCAACATATCAAGCAGTATCTGGCGCTGGAAAATCTGGTATTGAAGATTTAGAAAATGGAATCATCAACATTCCGCCTAAAAAATTTCCTCACCCTATATTTAATAATTGTATACCACATATTGATGTATTTATGTCAGATGGATATACAAAAGAAGAATATAAAATGATTGATGAAACTAAAAAAATATTAAATAAACCTTATCTCCCTGTTACTGCAACTTGTGTTAGAGTTCCTGTTAAAAATTGTCACAGTGAATGCATAAATGTTGAATTTAAAACTAACTTTGATATTTATGAAGTAAAAATGCTATTACAAAACTCCCCTGGAATTACTTTAGTAGATGATATTGAAAAAAATTATTATCCACTTGCAACTAAAGCAGATGGATATGATGATGTTTTTATTGGTAGAATCAGACGTGATTTCAGTGTTCCTTTTGGAATTAATTTATGGGTTGTTTCTGATAATTTACGTAAAGGTGCCGCTTCTAATGCTGTACAAATTTTAGAAAAATTAATTTCTTAATTTTTAAAAATATAATTGTAAAAAAATCAGTATGATTCTTTATATCATATCTGATTTTTTACCTTATTAAAATGAATTCATCACTTTTATCAACATCTTTTAATATTGCTATACTAATTTAAAAATAGAAATAATTTAATATTAAATAACCAATTAATTTTTACATCTTAAATCAATAATATCACAATTTCTCTCACCAGTTCCAATAATTGTAACTGGAACATTAGTAACATTTTCAACCTTATTAATAAATTCTTTAACCTTACTAGGCAATTTACTGTAATCTGTACATCTATAAGCCTCCCAATCAATATATTGTGCAAAATTCAAAGCAATTTGAGTTGGTGAATTTATCATAACATTATATTTTAATCTATCCCAATTCATTTCAAAAACTCTTCTAGTCTTTTTTGTAACAGTAGTATATTCTTCTAAATCAATATCTGAATTACATCTTTTCTTAATATCTTCCCAAGTAATTTCTTTACTTCCTGCATAATCTCCACTATATATATCAACTCCTAAATTAGTCTTATTACTAATTCTTATAGGATATGGTCTTATCACCATTATAATATCCTTAACTTTAAATGGTGAAAGGCCTGCATCTGCAAGTAATTGACTACTATTACATTGTCTACTAGTCACATTAGGATAATCCAATCCATAATTTATATCTAAATCAGCACCTTGAGCACCTTCAACTAATATATTATTTTGTGTTTCATTTAATATTATAGATGTATCAGTAATTTCAATTTTACTTTTAGTATAATCCGAAAAATTAATATAATAATCTTTTACAAGTTCAATCTCTGGTAATCTCATAATCTTTTCTGATAAAGCAGCACCACACCCCTTAAAAGTAGAACCACTTCTTATTTTCGCTCTTTCTTCTTCTCTATGTTTTTCCTTTATAATCATTGCTCTTGGATGTATATATAATTTTCGTTCACCTATTATATCTTTATATTTTACTAATTCACTTTCTAATATCTCAGGTGTAATAATTGCACCTGCATTAATACATAATCTTGTATTTTTATTTATCATAGCCATTGGTAAATGACTAACAATTATTTTATTTCCACTATTATCTACATACGTATGTCCAGCATTTGAAGACCAATTATTTGTTGAGATTGCAAAATTATCTCTTTGTGCAATATATCCACAAACCTTTCCCTTTCCGCAACTTCCAGCTTGTCCATCTAATACAACAGTTACATTTTTAATCATAAAATTTTACTCCTTTAATATCAAAAAAATTATTTTAAATTGTTTTGATGCATTATGTTTATTATTATAACATAAATTCAAAAATTTTGATAAATTTTATAAAAATTCCTTTATTGGATATACTAATTAAGTAAATATCAATAGGAACATCCTTATTGACAAATAAAACTAATAAAGGAAGTATGTAAATGTCAAATATTAAAGAAGAAATCAATATTAAAAAAATCTATGGTGAACAATGTACATTACCTAAAGATGATTTTATTAAAAAATATAATATTAACATAGATACTGGTCTCTCCTCTAGTGAATCACAAAATAATATACACAAATATGGATTAAATGAAATAAGTCAAAACAAACCAAAAAAATGGTATAATTATCTATTCGAAAGTCTATTTAGTCCTTTTAATAGCATTTTATTAGGAATAACACTTGTACTAATATACACTGATATTGTTATACCAGAAGAAGCAAGTTATGCAAATATAATAGTAATTTTAGTATTAGTAATTGCCAGTACACTTTTAGAATTCTTCGAAGAATTTCGTTCAAACAAAGCTGCTGAAAAATTAAAAGAACTAGTCGCAACTACATCACATGTAATAAGAGATGGAAAAGAAATCAAAATTCCAATAAAAGATATAACAATTGATGATATTATTCTTTTATCTAGTGGTAGTATGATACCAGCCGATTTAAGAATAATCGAATCAAAAGATCTTTATGTTGGGCAATCATCTTTAACAGGTGAATCTGAAGCAGTAAAAAAATCAAATAATTCTGAATTAACTATAGATGATATAAATTCAGTAACAGATTTAGATACTATATGTTTTATGGGAACTAATGTTATAAGTGGTTCTGCCAAAGGTATAGTTATAAAAATTGCAGATGATACTTATTTAGGAAAAATAGCACATACCTTAACAACTGGTAAACCTCAAACATCATTTCAAAAAGGAGTTCAAAATATAAGTAAATTACTTATTAAATTTATGTTAGTTATGATACCAATTGTATTTATATTAACTGCTTGGAAACATGAAACATTAACTGCATTCACATTTGCTGTTGCAATCGCAATTGGTATAACACCTCTTCTTTTACCAGTTATATTATCTTCTAGTTTATCTAAAGGTGCAGTAAGAATGTCTAAAAAGAAAACTATTGTAAAATCTTTAGATTCAATTCAAAGCTTTGGTGCTATGAATATACTTTGTACTGATAAAACTGGAACTTTAACAGAAGATAAAATTGTTCTTGAAAAATATTTAGATATAAATGGTGATGAAGACTTTAGAGTTTTAAAACACGCATTCTTAAATTCGTATTTTCAAACAGGTCTAAAAGGAAATATTGATGAAGCAGTAATCACACGTGGTATTGAACACAAAATGGATAATATATGTTCTAACTATAAAAAAATAGATGAAATCCCATTTGATTTTTCACGCAGGCGTTTATCAGTCATTGTATCAGATGAAAATGGTAAAAAGCAGATGATTACAAAAGGTGCTGTAGAAGAAATTTTAAATATTTGTACTTTAGTTGATTATAAAGGTGAAGTTTCAAAACTTACAAAAGAAATTAAAGATAATATCAAATCAATAAGTAAAAACTTGAATAAAGATGGTTTAAGAGTTGTTGCTGTTTGCCAAAAAAATGATATAAATAATGATACATCTTTTGATATTAACTCAGAAAAAAATATGGTATTAATGGGATTTATAGGGTTCCTTGACCCTCCTAAAGAAAGTTCAAAAATAGCCATAGAAAGATTAAATAATTACGGAATTAGAGTAATTGTTTTAACTGGAGATAATAGTGAAGTAACAAGATGTATATGTGATAAAGTTAATCTAAAATCCAAAAAAATTGTTTTGGGTAGTGATATTGATAAACTCTCAGACCAAGCACTTATAAGAATATTAAAAAAAGTTAATATATTTGCCAAACTATCTCCAATACAAAAGGCCAGAATTGTTAGATTATTAAAAGAAGATGGAAATATTGTTGGATATATGGGCGATGGTATAAATGATAGTCCCTCACTTATAAATTCAGATGTTGGAATTTCAGTTGATACTGCCGTTGATATTGCAAAAGAATCTGCAGATATTATTCTTCTAGAAAAAGACTTAAATGTATTATTAGATGGTGTAACTGAAGGTAGGCGTACTTTTTCAAATCTTATGAAATATATAAAACTAGCAATAAGTTTCAATTTTGGAGAAGTTACATCAGTTATAATCGCAAGTGTTCTCCTTCCATTTTTACCAATAACTCCAATACAATTACTTGTTCAAAGTTTACTATATGACTTTGGTCAATTAACACTCCCTTTTGATAATGTTGATGAAGAATATTTGAAAGAACCTAAGAAATGGAATATCCATAGTCTAAAAAACTTTATGTTATTTATGGGACCTTTAAGTTCTACATTTGATATGATAGTATTTGCATCAATATGGTTTTTATTTAACATTAGAGATGCAGCAACTTTTCAAACAATTTGGTTCTCTTATGGTGTAGTATCTAATCTAATTGGAATGCATATAATCAGAACAGCAAAGGTTCCATTTGTTGAAAGTAATGCAAATAAAGTTGTTTATGCATCATCAATTATTCTAAGTATAATTGCAATAATTGTTCCATACACTACTTTAGGACATATTATAGGATTAGTATCTAACCCACTTTCCTATTTAGTTATTATAATTGGTGTTCCTATACTATACTGTTTTATTGCTCTATTTGCAAAAAAAATATATATCAAAAAACATAGTGAATGGATTTAAAAATGTGCCAAAAAGGGACGCCCCTATTGGCACATTTTTAGATTATATATAACACAAAAAAAGCACCGAAGTGCTTTTTTATTTTATAATTATTCTGCTGATTCTTCTGCTTCAGGAGCTTCATAAGCTTCTAATATAGCTTTTTGAATTTTCTCTCTTGTTTCAGCATTGATTGGATGAGCTATATCTCTGAATTCTCCGTTTGGAGTTTTTCTGCTAGGCATAGCTATGAATAATCCATTTTGGCTTTCGATAACTTTAATATCATGTACTGCGAATTCGTTATCGAATGTTACAGAAGCAACAGCTTTCATTCTGTTCTCTGAATTTACTTTTCTTAAACGTACATCTGTTATTTGCATTATAGTGCACCGTCCTTCCTTAAGTTTTTATTATTTTGTACATATCAGTTTATTCTTATGTACTTATTTTATTATTCTCCATAAAAAATTTTTTTCCTTCTTTTTTTTACATTTTTATTAAATTTTATTAAATCAATATAATTTTATATAATAAAATCATACATTTATTGATTAAATATTTTATATAATATAAAAAATAAATATAAATATAAAAATAGATTTAAATAAAAAACAAATCCTAAAACAAATTATATTATTTTCTACTTATATATATCTTTTATATTCTTTACAAAAAAGTAATAATTATACTAAAACCTTAATATTATTTATCAAACATAATTATAATAAATTCAACACAAAGTAATATTTATAAAAATATAGTATTTTAAATTGTTAATATATAAATAAAATTATTTTTCTGAATGTAAATGGAGAAATCTAAATAGTTCTCTATTTGCATGCATGAGGGTAAAATCAAACTTAAATTTATCAAAAACTATTGAAATTTAAACTGTATAATTATATAATCTATCTGTTATAAATAAATTTGGGGAGTGAAATTAAATGCCAGATATAAAAAATATACAAAAATACAAAAATATACACATGATTGGTATTGGAGGAGTAAGCATGAGTGGAATTGCAGCAATACTAAAAAACTGGGGATTTACAGTTACAGGATCTGATTGGACACAATCTGAATCAACAGACAAACTAAATTCTATGGGAATAAAAGTTACAATAGGACACAATTTAGAAGATGTACATAGTTCAGATGTAGTAGTTTATTCTGCAGCAATAAAACAAGATGACCCTGAAATGCTAGAAGCCAAAAAATTAAATATACCAACTATTGAGAGAGCTGATTTCTTAGGAGAATTAACAAGATGTTTTAAAGACACTATTTGTATATCAGGAACTCATGGTAAAACAACAACAACTTCTATGATTTCAATTTGTTTTTTAGAAGCTTTAAAAGACCCTAGTATACAAGTTGGAGCTTTCTTAAAAGCAATTGATGGAAATTATAAAATTGGTAATAGTGAACATTTCATTATAGAAGCATGTGAATATGTTGAAAGTTTCTTAAAATTTAGTCCAAAAGCAGAAATTGTTTTAAATATTGATAATGACCACTTAGATTATTTTAAAACATTTGATAATATAAAAAATGCTTTCATTAAATATGTAAAATTACTACCTAATAATGGTGTTTTAGTAATAAATGGCGATGATAAAAATTGTATAGATTTACCACAATATACAAAAGCACAAACAATCACATATGGAATAGATAATAAAAATACTAATTTCTATGCAGAAAATATATTATTTGACAATGATGGATTTGCTGAATTTGATGTATATAAAAATAAAGAATTTTACTGCAAAATCAAACTATCTGTTCCAGGATATCATAACATACTAAATTCTCTTTCTTGTATTTCTTTATGTGATTATTATGAAATTAATAAAAAAGATATACAAACTGCTCTAAAAAAATTTACAGGAGCTCATAGAAGATTTGAATTTAAAGGAAAAATAAATGGTGCTAGTATATATGATGATTATGGTCATCATCCTACTGAAATAATTGCTACTTCTACTTCTGTAAATAATAAAAAGCACAATATGTCTTGGGTTATATTCCAACCTCACACTTATAGTAGAACTAAAAATCTTTTAGATGATTTTGCTAATGCTTTATTAAATTTTGATAACATCATCGTTTTAGATATATATGCTGCAAGAGAAACAAACTCTTACAATATTTCTTCTAAAGATTTAATTAATAAAATTGTTTCTCTTGGAAAAGATGCAAAATATATTCCAAATTTTAATGATTGTGTTTCTTTCTTAAAAGAAAATGTAAAAGAAAATGATATAGTTCTAACTTTAGGTGCTGGAACTGTTACTCAAATTGGACCTATGTTATTAGAAAATAAGATTTAACTTTAAAAACTACTGAAAATTATATATTTTCAGTAGTTTTTATTAATAACATTATATGTAGGACTTATTATTATACTGCTTCTTGAAGCTGTTTTAGTCCATTTTTTACATTCTCTCTATATTCTTCAAATTTGTTATCATTTCTGATGACTTCTTGTTTTAGTTCTTTATATTTGTCATTAATCACTTTTTCTACAGTACCAACAAATGATTTATATTCTTCTTTAATCTCTTCATGTATCTTTTTTACATCATCTTTAACCTCATCAATTCTTTTATTTACTTCATCTTTAACCTCATCAATTC
>CAOMRW010000015.1:0-36522 GCA_948485625.1 uncultured Clostridia bacterium
AATTAAAAGTTAATTTTCAAATTTCTTTATGACATTTTCAAAAGTTATTGACATACTTTTTTTAAAATTTTCATTATAAATTTTAAAATATACTTGAAAAATATATAAAATCAAAGTATAATAGATATTGTTAAATGAGCATTTATAGTTTAGCTAGATATAATATGGGCCTACAAAATGCACATACATAAACTTTTAAGTATTGATATTTAGGAATTTTAAGAGATAGTATAAAGAGTTTTCCCCTGAAATTCCCCTTAAATATAAATTTCATATCAAAAGTTTTATATGTACCCGTAGTTTAGTTGGATAGAATGGCAGGCTACGAACTTGCAGATCGGGGGTTCGAATCCCTCCGGGTACACCATTGCTTAAATGGTAGTTCTCAAGCTAATTTGAGAACTCTTTTCTTTTTTTGAGGCTTTTTCTTAAAAAAGTATCTTTTTACTTGTGTAGACTGATTTTCAACACTTTTTATTTTCCCTGAAATTGTTTAAAATTTACTCTTTCAAATTCTTTTTTCTTTCGTTCTTCTGATACCTGTATGTAGTAAAAATCCGTAGTTTCAAATTTGGCATGTCCCATTAATTCTCGTAAAACATCCTTATCCATACCCTTTTCACTCATTAAAGTTGCAAAAGAATGTCTAAATTCATAAATTGTCATGTGTTCGCCCTGTTTAAAAAAATTTATTTAATATCTTTAATTTTATAAATTATATCAATTATTTCTTCAAATTTAATATTTTCAGTATATTTATGCTTTTTTGCATAATTTTTCCATAAGTCTTTGGTAAAGCTACTTTTACTAATCATAGAAATAGTACTTTCTATATCATTTAAATTTGTATTTCTTTTATTAAACGTTTTAGTTATTGCTTGTTTTAAATCTTCCTTTGAAAATTCTTTATATGTAATTAAATAATATAAATCATAATAATCTTTCATTCTGCTATTTAAAATTCCTCTTGATATTACCGTTTGAAATTTTTCTGCAATTATACTTTCTATATTATAAGTCGTTATTTGTAATTCTCTATCTTCAAATAGCATTTTATAATTATATTCTATTTCTCTTGGTGTGATTGTATCTCCTGTTGCTATATCAATACTTAAATTTACTTTTAAATTGTCAAACATCGCTATAATATTATATTTAAGTCCTCCATATTCATCTTCTACTCTTATTGGCTCTGAGTTTGTTATTTGAAATTTTACATTATCTTGAATATTTATATTTAATATTTCATTTAGGATTACATATAATTCTGCGTCTGTTAAATCAATACCTTTTACACATGTGTCCATATCCATAGTTGTTCTTGTATCAATTCCCATTATTGAAGATAGTAAAAGCCCACCTTTTAGTATAAAGTTATTTTTGTATTTTGAAACTGATAATCTTTCTAAAATCCTTTCAAACATATAATTTTGCAATACCTCATTAGAAGTAATATTATATTTAGTAGCTAAATTTTTCGATTTAGCCATTAAACTTTGTGCATTTTTTATCATATAATCGCCTCCATATAGTTCTTTATTTTTTTGTATATTTTCATTTTCTTTGCATATTCAAACATTTTATTAGCATTAAATTTTTTACTTTTTATACAATTTCTTATAGCTTTATTAGCTGTTTCTATATCAATATTGGTTTTATTATTTATAATATCACATACTGTTCTTTCTAAATTATAGGCATATACAGAATTACCAAATGGTGTAACTGCTTTTATTTTTCCTAAATTCAATATAGTTTCATTTACCCTATATAAATTAATTTGATCTTTATATGATGTTAGGTTAGTGCTTCTCTTAGTTGTAACATCCATTTTGAATGGAGTTCTTTCTGTCATGTTTTGAAAGTATAAAGCTGTGTTGTATGAAAATACAATATTTTTATGTTTAAGTTGAAACAAATAATATTCATCATATACAAACTTATCTGTAGCATATACTCCATAATCTATTCTTTCTATATAGCCATTGTCTGTCATTTTCTTTAACATTGTTCTTGATATTCCTTTGTTTTCAGCATCCTTTGCAGTTATAATTCCATTATTTCTATTTATAATATTAATAAATTTCTCGTACATAATATACCTCTTTCTTTACACTTTTACCACATTTTATCATTTTGTGGTAAAAGTGTAAATATATTTTATGCAATTTAATTAAAATTATACAACACACAAAATTTGTTTAGCTTTTTTATAGTACCAAGAACTCTATTAAAATAATTTTGCAATTCATATACCTACATATCATCATTCCAAAAATTTTTGTAATAGACATTTAGTAACTCCTCATACTATTCAATTCTCATATTAAAGAAATCTATATTAGCATCTACAATATTTTTTTGTTTGAAAATATACATATATCAACCAATAAAAACCTTCAGCTAAAATATAATTTCTATATTTCTTAAATCTATATTTTTGTTGTTTCCATCTACAAGTAGGATGTTTCTTATTCATAATAGTAGCTACTTGTCTTAAATCTTTATGAGTTATTTCTTTTGTGCCTTTTGTTTTTAATACTATCAAATTTAATTTGTATAACACTCTATCATATGGCATAAATTTTTTTTGATTCTGTTTGTGAATCTGTAACCATATTACCACCTTATCTATAATTTCAATTCTAATTCTTAATACTATCAGAGCATTAAGAAAGAGCAAGATTTAATTTTGCAATTGAATATTATGGCATTTTCTTTATGCCTAATGTTCACTAGCATTATCTGTTGGACTACAATTTGTTGTTTAGGGAAAATCTCTAAAATCTTTTTAGCTCGTTAGGGGAAAAATTTGGGGCTAATATTTTATAAAAAATGATTAGCTTTTTTAATAGATTCCTAAAAAACATAATCTTTTTTTAATTTTTTATTTCTATTTTTAAAGAAATTTTTTTACATGGTGTTATTATTTATTATTTTTCTTTATTATTATTTGTGTAAAAATTTTTAATATACTGTACTTCATATTTTAAATATCTAGTTGTTCATCTTATCTACTACTGAATTTTTCAACAGCTTTATTTCATTAATTGTATAATAAATTTTTTGGTGGAGAAAATATTTTTCCTTATCTTTTAATAAAATATTGATATTAAGTTTTTCTTAAACTTATTTAAACCATATTAAATTTTCAAGAAATTCTTGCGATTTAGTAATATCAATACTTATAAAACATAACCCTAGAAAATTAAATTCTTTAAAAGTTGTTATTTTTTAATTGCTTGTTCAACTACGAACTTTCAGATTGGAGGTTCGAATCTTTCTAGTCACACCATTTGATAAAAGATATAAATTAAACAATCAAAATAATGATTATCTCAGCAATTATCAACTTAATAATATGTAAATTAGTATAGTCAAAATTTGATTGTATTCTATAATAATTTGTTTTCTTTAAACATATTTAAGAGTTGACATAAGTTAAAAATCATGTTAAAATCACAACGTAATATAATTGTGTGTAAAAAACACACTAGGCACATTGAAAAAAATATAAGTAAAGGAAAAAAAAGGAGAACCTCACTATGACGAAAAAAACAAAAATACGGAGAAAATTTCTTGCATTTTTAACAGTATCATCTATTATGTTTGGAAATTCAATAACGATGATACATGCAGAAGAAGTGACTACAAATGAAACCATAACTAACAATGAAGTATTTGACAACAGTTGTAATGTATCTAATGATGAAACAGATACCACTAAAGAATCCTTAACCAGCTATGGATTAGCTAATGTCAGCGATACCTTAGTTGATGACGGATTAGCTGACGACGGATCAGTTGATGACAGTGAGACCTTAGCTGATGAGGGATTAACTGATGATGAATTAGCTGATGACAGTGAGGCCTTAGATGATGAGGGATTAACTGATGAGAATAAGACTTTAGCTGACAATGGATTATCTGATAACAGTGAATCTTTAGTCTGTGATGAGTCAAGTAACAGCAGTGAATCTGTACTTGATGTAGAATTATCAAATGGAGTTAAAGTAGATAATGCTATTGAAGTAATTAGTGCTAATGAAACTGTTGATAAAATTAATGTAGCTAAATCTATTGCTAAAGAGGCTTCTGAAAAAAAGGAACAGTTTACCACATCAGATGGGGTTGATGTTAAAGTTACTTTTAATGATTCAACTAAAACTCTGGAAGTGTTTTATGACATTACAGATAGTGCTGAAGGTGATGTTGTAATTGCATTATCTGAGCTCATTCCTTTTTTAGAAGAAAACTATCGTTATATTGGGTATGGTTTTGGAAATGGTGGTTCTTATGGATTAAGCAACATTAATATTACTACTTCTAATGGTCATACCTACAAGTATAAAGATGGTAGTTTTATTTTAGAAACTGCGGATTTGAGTAATTCAGAGAATCTTACAGATTTTATAGGTTTTGACGGACAAAGTTTGCCTGCAGAATTTATTGGTAATGTAGTCAAAGCGGAGCCTATACTAGAGCTATATAAGGGGGACTATACGAAATCATCTTTAAAAGCATATCACTTAATAGATATTTATGACCGTTTAGAGAAAAAAGGATTTACTGGCGATAATGCTTTATCAAATTACTTGTTGGATTACTACAATAAGAAACTGGGTGGAACAACTTATTCATCAATAAATTCCCTATACAATGATCATCCAGAAGTATTGGTAACTGGTAATTGGAGAAATCCAGGTATGTTGGAATCTGATAGTCTTAGTACCTTAATTACTGCTGAACAGTATAAGGATTTAGAACCAAAAATCAAAAATAATCCTTATGTTGTAGTATGGGATTATAATGGCCAATATTATATTCAATATAAATGGCCAGATGAGGAACTTGCTGCATTTAGTTACGAATTCTTCTATGATAATGTTTTAAAACTTTATTTTGGAACTGAGGAAAAGCTAAAGGAACTTTGTAATGGAAATGCCTCTAATCTAAAGGAAAACGACCTTAAAGATTATATGGATAGCTATGGTAATTCAGAAGGTCTTTGGGCAGAAGTAAACCAATATCTAAATGAGGCTACTAAATCTGGTTTAAGTAAGGAGGATCAAGCAAAACTTGCCATCTATATGGCTTTTGGGTTTAATGGTAACTATTTTGCAAATACGTACCAAGACTATAGATCTAGCTGGTATAATAGTATTACCTTAGAGCAAATCGATGGAGATATAACAATTAACAAGGTAGATGAAAATGGTGACCTTATTACTTCCCCTACAACTTTCAATTTGTACTACTATACAATGGAAGTCGACCAAGAGGAAAGTAATAAATTAGTAACATATTATTATGCTATTGATGAAAATGGTTTATCATATTTCACAACAGATGTAACAAAGGCTGCAGCATTAATTACAGAAAATGGCTCTCTTACTGTAAAATATCTTTTACCTGATTATAACTATTATTTGAAAGAGATAGTTGCACCAGAAGGATATGAATTAAATCCAGAAGAGATAGAACTTAAAATAACCTCTAAGGATACAGTAATTGCTTCAGTACAGAGTAAAAAAGTTACAGTTCCAGATGATTCAAAGGATGATCCAGATGAAGATTCGAAAGATGATTCAAATGAAAATCCAGACGAAGATTCGAAAGATGATTCGAATGAAAATCCAGATGAAGATTTGAAAGATGATTCGAATGAAAATCCAGACAAAGATTCGGAAGATGATTCAAATGAAAATCCAAATGAAGATTCCAAAGATGATTCGAATGAAGATTCAGGGGAAAATTCAGCAGGTAATTTAACTGAAACTCCTATTGATACTCCAAACTCTGTATCTGACTTACCAACAAATCAGGCTGTGGCAACATCAACAAACCAACTGGATGCTCCAAAAACTGGTGATAATAGTAATCTGATAATTTGGGTAATAATATTTATCATAGCTGTAGTAACTATAGTAATTCTCTTGAAAAAAGAAGTTAAACATAATTAAAAATTTAACTACTTTATTCTAAACTTATATTTTTATTTAGGGAAATATAGTATTAACCTAAAAAATAGGCTATAAAAAAGTCGCAAAGAAAAATGAGATTTCAGTTATAATTTTAACTAAAATCTCATTTTTCAATTTTTATTTATAATACTGTTTTATTATCTATAATTTCAGGATTATCTTCTATAATTTTACTTACAATATTTTCATTTATTTTAAAAGGTATAACATATCCTTGTAAAGAATTCGCTTTTTCCTTTAGATTTTCATTTTCTTCATTTACATATATCTTTGCTTTTCCCTTACCATTTTTTGCTTCTTGCACTAAATTTGATACTGGTGAATTACCATCAAATGCTATTACTACAGAGTTTCTTCTTTCGAAAATTTCATAGTTAAAACTTTTATATATACCAAATTCCTCGCTTTCTGTGGATATTCTAATACCGTTGATTTCCTCTCTCATAAGTTCTTTTCCATCTTCTTCTGAAATCATTTTTGGAATTATTGCATCAATTTCAAATTTTTTGTTTATTTTTTTAGATATTTCAATAATTTCTTTTTCATATCCTTGCATTTTATGTCCAATTACAAAATATACTTTTTCATTATTTACTTTTTTCATTAACTCTTCTAATACATTTTTTCCATCTTCTTTTAGCACTGTTTTAACATTTTTTGCATTAAAACTTCCCCCTGCAATAATTATAGGAACTTTATTTTCTGGTAAATTTTTTATCTTTCTTTTTAATAATTTTTCTGATTCTACATTATTGTTTATTCTTAATTCCATTTTATAATCTTTGCTTTGTTCTTCAATTTTTTCTTCTAGCTCTAATAACGCTTCTCTTATTGTTCTCCCTGCTAAGAATTCTTCAAATTTTTTACTCTTTTCTTCAAAATATTTTTTAGCATGTTCTATTATTTCATCTTCTACTATTCTCATTTTCAAAAAGTCTTTATTATCTAATCCTAATAAATTTTGTAATGCAAGTTGTTCATCAATTGTATCTATTCCATATGCCCCACATCCATCTGTTCCTTGGATACATTTAATATCATTTTCTAAATATTTTTTTAATGGATGATTTTGTAATTTACTTAAATTATTTAGTCTAATATTAGATGTTAATTGAAATTCAAGTATTCCTCCTGTTGATTTTATCTCTTGTATTAATTCTCTTCCCTCTTCTGAATCTAAATCTTCTGTATATAATCCATGCCCTATTCTATATCTTGGCATTTTCTGTCCTGGTTTTAGACTTTGCTTTATACATTGTATAGATTTTTTAACATTTTCCCTTAAACTATCATTCTCGCCTGCATGTATTCTAATTGTATAATCATTGTCCTCATTATAAGCATATTGTACTATTTCTCTTATAGCTGGCTTTAATTCTGAAATATCATTTATTTCTTCTCCTATAATGTCACTACCTACTACATAAGGGCTTTTTGACAATACTTTTAATATATTTAAGTTTTCTCTTAAATAATTATTATCCACTTCTGAATCTTTTATAATTGTAAGTATTATTCTTCTTATTCCTACCAAAAATCTTATTCTTACTCCTGTTTCTTCTTCTATTTTAGGCATTATTTCATGTAATTCTTCTATAAGTTCAATTCCTGGTATTCCTTTTTTTGTTAATGTTGTATCTGTTATTTCAACATAGTCTATTCCTTGTTTTTGATACTCCCTTGCTATCCATAATAATTTATCTTGTCTTAAATTGTTATTTTCATATTGACTTCCTGGTTTACTGTCTTCTAACATTTTTATTAGTATACTTTTTATAGTTTTTTCAGTAAGTTGACTTATTTTCTCTTTTTCTATTTTTATTTTATTGTCACTCTCTATTCCTTTTGCAAATACATATCTATAAATATATAATTTTTCTAGATTTGTAAATACTGCTTGACCATCTTTTAACATTTCTAGGCTTTTACTTATTTTGCAGATATTTTCTTTTGCATTTTCTAAATTGTTTAAAATTAAATCTGCAAAATTTATAAATGTATTATCATCTATTTTCCTAGTTAAATATTTTCCCTCTAATTCTGAGTTTTGGTACAATTTTTCTATTTTCTCTCTTTGTTTATATATTTCCTTTTCTTGTTTTTCATTTAATATTATATTTAATTTTTTTATGTAATATAATGAATATTTAATTTGATGTTTTATTCCTAGTGCTATTAAATATTCTGATGGTAGATTTGCATTCATATGTGTATGTAAGTCTGTTCTAAATTTTAATTTTTTCAATATATAAGATTTTAATATTGTTTTATTTATATCTAAATCATAATTTTTAGTCTGTGACATTAAAACTTTACTTATTGTTGGTATTTTTGCTTTTATCTCTATTCTTCCATCTTTGTATATATTTGCCACTTTTATTCCGCCTAATCTAAATATGTATACTTCTTCATTATCTCCATTTATACTAGCTGGTATATCTCCCTTTATTATTTTCATATTTTTTTCGTTTCTTGATATTTCTAAATCACATATTTTTGCTAAATTTGTTATCAGGTTCCCTGTATTATGATTTGGAGTTTCTAAAACATATGCTATTTCATCTTCTTGCTTTTTAAATAAATTTACTATTATATCTTTTTCTTTATCTAAATAAAACTTATTTAATTTTACTAAACTTTCCATATTTATCTCCAATCTTTTTATTTATCTATTAATTTAATATTATAACATATGATTATATTTTTCTCAATACTTTATGTATACTTTTTTTTGCTAATATTAAATTTTTTCAATATTTATTTTCTATTTTTATTATTGTTATAATATTCTATACTATTTTTTATATTATATTTTTCTATAAAATCTTTTTTAATTTATATTTTTATTATAAAATTTTATGATTTGATTTTAATACTCATAAAGTTTATTTTGTTAAATATATTTATATGGGGTGTTATTATTGATAATTAAATCTATAAAAATAAATAAAAAAATATTATTTTCTATACTTATTATATTTTTTATAATAATATTATTTTCTTTTTTCTTTTTAATATCAAAGTCGTTTGAATCAGGGAAAATAATATTTTGGAATAAGTCTACTATAAATTTAAGTGAAAATAAAGATTATATTAAATGGGTTGATTTTAAAATAAATTCAGATGTATTGTCTAAAATAGCTAAACTAGATATAGATTCTCATAATTCTAATTCAGAAATAAAATATAATTGGGTAGAATTACTTTCGTATCTTGCTTGTAAAAATGGTGGTAATTTTAAAAATTTTAGTCAAAACGAATTAAATAAATTGCTTGAGCAATTAAATAACGGAAAAACCATTAAAGAAATTACTAAGGATATGAAATATTACAATTATTATTATGAAAGTTATTCTGCTGTTTTAGGTGGTTTTATTGGAAATTATTCAATAGAAACTGAAGATGAAAATGGTTCAACTTATTTTAAGGATAAATATGGTATAAAAGCATTTCTTCCAATTGCTAGAAATTACTCTTTTAGCCACTATGATGATTTTGGTGCTTCTAGGTCTTATGGATTTAAGCGTACCCATTTAGGCAATGATTTGATGGGAAATATTGGTACTCCTATTATTGCTGTTGAATCTGGAACAATTGAACATTTGGGTTGGAATCAATATGGCGGTTGGCGTATTGGCATTAGAAGTCTAGATGGTAAAAGGTATTATTATTATGCTCATTTAAGAAAGGACCACCCATATGCATCTGGTCTTATTGAAGGAAATACTGTTACTGCTGGTGATGTTATTGGTTATTTAGGCATGACTGGTTATAGTATAAAAGAAAATGTAAATAATATTAATGTTCCTCATTTACATTTTGGTATGCAACTTATTTTTGATGAATCTCAAGTTGAGGGAAATAATGAAATTTGGATTGATGTTTATGATATTATAGAGTTTTTGAAACAAAATCGTTCTTCTGTTTTTATGAATAATAAAGAGACTAAAGATTTTGTTAGGAAGTATAACTTCAAGGAATTTTGAAACATTTGGGACAGTCCAATTTTGTTTCACTTTTTTGTCTTTTCTTGTCGAATTGTTAAAAATTAAATAAATACTAAAAATAATTAGATATGAGTTAAAAATCCTCATTTTTGAAAATGAAGATTTTTAACTCATTTTTAATTTCTAACTTTTCTCTAATTTTTACTTTTTCCCTAAAGTTATACTAATACTTTTATTTATTCTTCCTCTAGAAATTTGTAAATTCACAATATCATTTGGTTTCCTACTATATATATATTCTCTTAAATCATTCATTGTATTTAATTCTATTCCATCAATTGATGTAATTATATCTCCTTCTTTAATATCAGTTTTATAAGCAGGACCATTTTTTATAATTTGTGCTACATATATTCCTTTACTAAAACTTATATTACTATTTAAATATGGAATTACTTCTTTATCATAGGCATATACTCCCATAGTTGCTTGTTCAAATGTATTCGTCTTAATAAAACTTTCTATAACAGGCTTTATAACATTTATTGGAATTGCAAATCCTATTCCCTCTGCTGAAGATATTTTTACAGTATTTATTCCGTATAACTTCTCCATTTGGGTAAATTAATGGTCCTCCACTATTCCCTGGATTTATTGTAGCATCAGTTTGTATTAAATCTGACATATATGACACATTATTTCCCTCTTCTAATTTAATGCTTCTATTTTTGCTACTAATTATTCCAGATGTAACTGTTCTTCTAAATTCAAATCCTATGGGATTTCCTATTGCATAAACTGTTTCTCCTATTCGTATTTTATTTGAATCTCCTAATGTTATATATTTTAAATCTTTTGCTTCTATTTTAGTTATTGACAAATCTAAATCACTATCACTCCATACTACTGTTCCATCATATTTCTTGCTATTTTCTAAAGTTATATAGCATGTACTATATTTTCCTCCTGTAACATGTTCATTACTTAAAATATATCCATTTTCTGAAATAATTACTCCTGTTCCTAGTCCAAGTGATGTTTCATTACTATTAGAGAAAATCGAATTTCCATTATCTTTTAATTTTGATATACCAACAACACTCTCCATTATATTTTCCAAAACATCTGCAATATTTTTGCTTTTTTTCTCTTCTTTTTCCACAGTTTGTTCAATTACTGTGGATTGTATTTTGCTAGCTGTATATTGAGAATTATCTATATCTATATTTATATATGTAAAATACAAATAAAAGCCTAAAATCCAAATTAATGTTAAAATTATAAATGCACTAAATGCCTTTTTTAAATTGCTTTTTCTTCTTTTCAAATTTTCCACCTCAAAATTAGTCTTTCCAATATACTTATATTTTAAACTTATTTTGATATATCTCTTTACCTATATTGACATTTTTAATTTTTATATAATATCTCTTAACTTTAAAATTTATTCACCAAAAAAATATATACCATAAATTCTATTGACATTTATATCTAAAAAACTATATAATTCAACCAAATACTACAATAAAAAAGGTGAAAAAAATGAAAGATAATATATTTAAATTAACAAACCCTCAAATGTCTATTTATTTGGCAGAACAATTTACTAATGACCCTATTAATAATCTTGTTGGAACTATTTATTTTAATAAAGATATTAATATAGATTTATTAAAGGAGTCTGTTAATGTAACTATTAAAAATAATCAGGCTTTGAGAACTATAATATTTAAAAAAGATGATATTCCTATGCAATATTTTAAAGAATTTTCACCTTACAATGTTGATGTCTATAATTTTTCTGATAAATCAATTGATAGTTTTGAAAGTTTTCGTGAAAAACTTTGTCAAGAACTTTTTGATTTATATGATAGTGACTTATTTAAATTTGTTATTTGTATTCTTCCAAATAATCAAATTGCTTTAATTTGTAAATTCCATCATATAATAACTGACGCTTGGTCATTAGGATTAGTTATGGATAGTATTACTATAAATTACACAAGACTTTTAAATCACTTAGAAATCCCTGAAAATTGTGGTTTATATTCAGATTTTATAAAAAGAGAAGAAGAATATATTTCTTCTGATACATATATAAAAAATAAAGATTTTTGGAAAAAAACTTTGGAAAACTCAGAACCAATTAGTTTGAAAAATGCTTCTTCTAATTCTTATAAAGCAAATAGAATTGAATTTGATTTTTCTATTGAAGAGACTAATTTAATAAATGATTTTTGCAAACAAAATCGTATATCTGCTTATGTTTTATTTTTAGCTGCTTTAAATTTATATTTATATAGAGTTTCTTCATATGATAATTTTACAATTCAGACACCTGTATTAAATAGATTAGGAAAAGAAAAAAACACAATTGGAATGTTTATTAATATGATTGCTGTTAAAATGAAAAATAGTGATAATGTATTAGTAAATGATTTTCTTAAAAATATTGCTGTAGATAGTATTTCTTACTTCAAAAATTCTAAATATCCTTATATGGATTTGATAAGAGATTTACGTTCTGAAAATAATGTACAAAATTATCATATTGTATATTCTTTTCAAAATATGAGACCTCATAATGATTTTCCTAATTTGGTTCCATATAAATCAGAGTGGAATTTTGTTGGATATATGCAAGATGAGCTTGTTATTAATGTAACAGATATAAATAATTGTGGGCAATATAATATTTCTTATGATTATTTAATTGATTTATTTACAGAAGCAGAAATTGATTTTATACATCAAAGAATTAGAACTGTTATTTTTGATATTATTAATAATTCAGAAAAACAAATTTCTGATATTGAGATATTAACATCTACTGAAAAACAATTATTATTAGATGATTTTAATAATACTGATTTTTACTATGATGAAAATAAAACTTTAATTGATTTGTTTGAAGAAGTTGTTGATAAACAACCTGATAATATTGCAATAATTTATAAAGATAAAGAATATAGTTATAAATATTTAAATAATATGGCAAATATTATTGCAAACAAAATAGATTCTTATGGTATTAAAAATACTAAGATTGCTGTTTTATGTAAAAAGTCTGTATGGATGGTAGCTAGTTTACTTGGTATTATGAAGAGTGGAAATTGCTATATTCCAATTGATGCAGAATATCCTAAAGATAGAATAGATTATATTTTTAAGAATAGTAAATGTGGTATTCTTATATCTTCTGAAGAATATAAAGACTTATATGATTTTGATAATAAAATAATTTTAGATGATTTAGATTTTTCTATTACTTTAAACTATTCAAGTAATGCAAAACCTAATAATCTAGCTTATATTATATATACTTCTGGTACTACTGGCAATCCAAAAGGTGTTAAAATAAAACATCAGAATATAATAAATACTTTAATATGGAGAAAAGATTTTTATAAATTTGATAATACTCATGTTGTTTTACAGATACCATCTTTTTCTTTTGATAGTTCTGTAGAAGATATTTTTACACCTTTAATTTCAGGTTCAACTCTTGTTGTTCCTGCTGTTACAAGAATGGATATAAATATTATATGTGAAGACCTTGTAAAATACAAAGTTAATCATTTCTTAGTTGTACCAAGTTTATATAAAGTATTATTACATGAGAAGTTAGATTGCTTATCTTCTTTAAAGTTTATTACGATTGCTGGAGAAAGTTTTCCAATATCTCTTGTAAAAGAGCACTTTAATAAGCTTCCTGATGTTAGATTAATTAATGAATATGGTCCCACAGAAAATAGTGTTTGCTCAACTTGTTATGAATTAACAAAAGATGATGATGTTATTTTAATTGGAAAACCTATAAATAATACTAAATGTTATGTTTTAGATAAAAATCTACAATTATTACCAATTGGGGTTAAAGGAGATTTATATGTTTCTGGTCCAGGAGTTTCAGATGGTTATTTGAATATGCCAACTTTAACTAAGGAACGTTTTTTAGATAATCCTTTTAATCCAGAATATAAAATGTATAAAACTGGTGATATTGTAACTCGTGATTTTTCTGGTAACTTGGAGTTTGTTGGTAGAGATGACGGACAAGTAAAATTACATGGTTTTAGGATTGAACTTAAAGAAATAGAAAAAAATATTCAAAAAAATAAAGATGTATCAGATGTTCTTGTTCTTATAAAAGAAACATCTAATAAAAAGCAAGTTTTAGTTGCTTATATTACTAGTTATAATGAGAATTTAGATATCTCTAATATATATGAATCTTTAAGAAAAAATTTACCTTTTTATATGATACCTGTAATTATTAAATTAAGCAGTTTTCCATTAACACCAAATGGAAAAATAGATAAAAATAAACTTCCTTTACCTGCTTCAGATTCTACAAAATGTGTTGCGCCAAAAAATGAGTTGGAAAATGATATTTTAACTATTTGTCAATCAGTTTTAGAAAATGAAAATCTAGGTATTTGTGATGATTTATTTACTATTGGTGGAGCTGACTCTCTTGCTATCTTGTCTATTAATTCTAGACTTTTTGCAAAGGGTATAACTTTAAGAACTCAAGATTTTTATAGATATTCTAATGTAGAAGAATTAGCAAAATATGTTTCAAAGAATGAGGACAGTACATATTCTATACATGAATATATGGTAAAACCTAAAAAGACTACTTTTCCTGATAAAATAAATAAAAAGGATTTATGTTTTAGATATAAAAATATTTTACTTGCAGGTGTTACTGGATTTTTAGGTGTCCATATTTTAGATTATTTATTAAAAAATACTGATTGTATGATTTATTGTATTGTAAGAGAAAAGTATAATCAAGTTCCTCAAAAAAGATTAGAGAATTTACTTAATTTTTATTTTGATAATACTTATTATCAAACTTACAAAAATAGAATAGTTGTTTTAAATGGTGAATTGTCAAAAGATTTCTTTGGCTTATCTCAAGAAGATTACTCTAATTTGCAAAGGAATATTGATTGTATTATTAATACTGCTGCTAATACAAGACATTATGGTATTTATTCTACATTTGAAAGAGAAAATGTGGCCACAGTCAAAAATTTAATATTATTTGCTAAACCTGCTAATATTCTTTTAAATCATATGTCTACAACAAATGTTAGTGGTAATTATTTAGTTGATAATAATATCTCTTATAATTTTACTGAAAATGATTTTTATATTGGTCAAAATTATGAAGATAATGTGTATATCTGCAGTAAGTTTAAAGCAGAACAACTAATTTTAGAAGAAGAATATAAAGGTCTTAAAGCAAATATTTTTAGACTTGGTAATTTAATGGCTAGATATGATGATGGAGTTTTTCAAAAAAATAAGTTTGATAATGCTTATTACACTAGATTACTTGCACTTGCTAAGCTTAGAGTCTTACCAGATAATTTAAAAACACAAAAATTAGAATTTACTCCAATAGATAAAACTGCTGAAGCTATAGTAAAATTGCTTATGATACCAAACTTAGAAAATAATATTTTTCATATTTTTTCAGATAAATTAATTAATATAAATCTTTTGTTAGACATTTTTGAACAATATGGGTATAAATGTACTTTTTCAGATTATGATGCTTTTATTAACAATTTATATTTACAAAAAAATGAAAAGATATTAAAATATATTATATCTGACTTAAATCATTCTAAGAAATTTGATTATACTTCAGATATAGTTATAGATAGTAATTTAACAAATCAATTTCTTGATTTAGTTGGCTTTAAGTGGCCAAAAATTGATGCTGACTATTTAAGAAAGTTTTTTGATGAAATAAATTTTGCTAAAGATATTGATAATTAAATTAAAAAGTGTGTCAAAAGTGGTATTCTTTTTTGATAACTTGTTAATAGGAATAACACTTTTTGACACTTTTTAAAAATGTATCTTTTATAAATTGTCTAATAGGAAGTGTTCCTATTGACAGATTGGGGGATTTGAGTTTTTATGAATACACAAAAGAAAGTTAAAGTAAAATCTAAAATAATAATTACTTATGCAGTTTCTATTACTATTGCTTGTATTTTATTATATTTTATTATTCCTGTTTTATTAAATTATGGTCCTGATACCATTAATACTGAATTTGATAGACAGGTTTCTGGTGGTTTATGTTATTATCAACAAATTTTATTAATTGGTATAAGTTTAGTTTTAGTTGTTTCTTTATTTTTGTTTTTCCTTTTAAAAGATATTGATAATTACCCTATTTATATTAAAAATAAAAATAAATACAAAAATCAGATTGAACATATTAAAAAAGTTTGTTTAAGTTTGCCTAATAAAATACTATTGGTGTTTATTATAATTCCATTATTACTTTCTATTTGTGTTTTATTTATGCAAACATCTTATTTAACTTCTTCTGACTTTAAGTTGATGTTACTTATTTTTATACTTTCAACAACTACTATTTCTATTACTAATACTTATGTTAGAAAGTTATTGTCAAAGATATTAAATGATTTAGAAAATACTTCATATGCTGATGTTAAAAGGAATACAATTGTTGAGAAATTATTATTTCAAATTATTCCTATCATGGCTGTTTGTATAGTTTTTACTTATCTTGCTGTTTCATCAATTTATGAAAAAAATAATGCACAATTATTATCTAATTTTTATAATAATCAATTTGAGGCTATGATAGAAAATAATTCCATTTTTAATAAAGATGATTTGATAACTTCATTAAATAAAATTAATTTAAGTAATGATAGCAATATTTTATTTATTACTGATTCTAATTTTAATTTTATATATCAGACTAATGAGCTAAGTGACTTTTTTAAGAAATATGCTGCTGAACTTTCTGAGAAAAATAATTTTGAAGTTTATGATTATTATGGTACTTCTGGTCAAGGAATATTATATCCTATTAGTTTTCAAAATGGTGAAACTTTTTATTTAGGGGCTCATTATATAATATATTCAAATGAAATGATTTCTTATATTGTTTCTTTATTATTGGGACTAGGTCTTATTTGTAGTGGTATATTGTATACTTTTGCTAGTGAAATTTCTAAAAACATAAAAGAGGTTACACATTCTTTAGAAGATATTGCTAATAACAATGAGACTATTTCAGAAAAAGAATTATATATTACTTCTGTTGATGAAATAGGTGACTTGATAAAGGTTTATAATAATATTCAATCATTAACAATTACTCACTTAAATCAGATTCATGATAACCAAGAAACTTTAATGGAAAAAGAACGTTTAGCTTCTCTTGGTCAGTTAATTGGTGGTATTGCTCATAACTTAAAAACTCCTATTATGTCTATATCTGGTGCTGCTGAAGGTTTATCTGATTTAGTGAAAGAGTATGATTCTTCTATTGATGACCCAGAGGTTAATAGTCAAGATCATCATGAAATTGCTTCTGATATGTCAAATTGGATATCTAAGATAAAAACTCATACAGAATATATGTCTGATGTTATTACTGCTGTTAAAGGTCAAGCTGTTACTTTGTCTAATGAAGAAGATATTACTTTTACAATTACTGAGTTATTGAAAAGAGTTAATATTTTAATGAGACATGAACTTAAAAATTCAATTGTTTATTTAAAAATTTCTGTTAGAACTGATGAAAATCTAATGATACATGGTGATGTTAATAGCTTAGTTCAAGTTATTAATAATATGGTTTCTAATTCTATTCAAGCTTATAATGGAAAAACTGAACAGAATATAGATTTAATTGTAGAGAAACATGATAATAATTTATATATTTCTATAAAGGATTATGCTTGTGGTTTACCTAAAAAGGTTAAGGATAAGTTATTTAAAGAGATGATTACTACTAAGGGAAAAAATGGTACTGGTCTTGGTTTATATATGTCTTATTCTACTATTAAAGCTCATTTTAATGGTAATATAATTGTTGATTCAGAACTTGGTCAAGGAACTACTTTTACTATAATTTTGCCTTTATAGGAAAATATCCAAAAGAGGCTTAATGGTGATCGGGGGCCAGGTCTTAAATCCCCATTTTTGTATAAAAAATGGGGATTTAAGACCTGGCCCCCGATCACCATTAAGCACCTTTTGAATTATTTTATATTTTTACTATTTATAAATTGTAATAATTTATAAAATTTTTATGTGAAATTTGAGTTATATTCTTGATTTTTGTTGTTTTTACTAATATAATGTATAAAAATATAGTAATATGAGGTATTAGTATGAGAAAAGGTCTACAAAATATTGAAAATAGTGAAAATAGAAATTATAAAATTATAGCAGTTGATGATGAAGAAGGGATTATTGATTCTTTATCTATTTTTTTAAAGAGGTCTGGATATAATTTCATTGGTGTAACTAATCCTGAGGAAGCTATTGAAAAAGTTAAAGAAGAACATTTTGATTTAATGATTTTGGATTTTATTATGACTCCTATTCATGGTGACCAAGTTGTTGAAGAAATTAGAAAGTTTAACAAAGAGCTTTATATTTTGTTATTAACTGGTCATAAAGATTTGGCTCCTCCTCTTGATACTATTAGGAGACTGGATATACAAGGCTATTGCGAAAAAAGTGATAAATTTGACCAGTTGCTTTTACTTATTGAGTCTGGTATAAAGTCAATTTCTCAGATGAATGAAATTAAAAAAATCAATTCTGAATTGTCTGATACATATGAAAAATTAGAAAAATCATATTTAGAAAGTATTCAAACTTTGAGATATACAGTTGAAGCTAAAGATACCTATACTAGAGGTCATTCTGATAGGGTTTCTGAATATTCTGTTCTAATTGGAAAAAAACTTAATTTGTCAGATAATGATTTAAGAATCCTTCAATTAGGTGGTCTTTTCCATGATATTGGTAAAATTGGTGTTCCTGATGCTATACTTCAAAAAGATGCAAAATTGACAGATGATGAATATTCAGAGATTAAGAATCATCCATCTATAGGTGAACATATTTTATCAACTGCTACAATCTTCCAAGATATTATACCAATTGTTAAACATCATCATGAAAAGTATGATGGTACAGGTTATCCTGGTAGACTAGCTGGAAACGACATTCCTTATTTAGCTAGAATAGCTGCAATTGCTGATAGTTTTGATGCTATGACTTCTAAAAGAGTTTATAGAAATTCTTTACCTTTAGAAACTGTAATTACTGAATTTATGAGATGTCGTGGTTCTCAATTTGACCCTAATTTGACAGATGTATTTTTAGATATTTTAGAAAATCATTTTGATGAAATTAGAGAAATTCAAGAAAAATATAAATAAAACTACAAAAGACCATTTGGTCTTTTGTAGTTTTGTTGTTACTTAAAGAATTGCATGTCCTCTTTTATTTCATAATATAATGACTTTGCAATTTCATTTTCATTTTCTTCATTGTACATACTTTTATCAAAATATAATTTCTTGATTGGTTTAGGAAATGTACCCATAACATTTTCTATTATAATCCGACCAGATAGTATTGTCTCTTCTATACCTATACTGTTATATTTGATAATAAATATGTCATATAAATAGATGTTCTTTCCTAATACATTATTTAATGCTACTTGGAATTTACTTTTTTTCATGCTGTCTTTCCTCCATATATATTATTTAAGTACAATTAATATATTAACATAATATTATTTTTTTGTCAATTTTACACTTTCATAGAAAGTGCCACTTTTTTTCTTTCCATATCTACTTTGATAACTTTAACTTTTACTATATCTCCTACTGAAACTAAATCAGATGGATTTTTTATAAATTTGTCACTCATTTCTGATATGTGTACCAACCCATCATATTTTACTCCGATATCTACAAAAGCTCCAAAGTCTATAACATTTCTAACTGTTCCTGTTAGTGTCATTCCTTCTTTTAAATCTTCTAATTTTAATACATCTGACCTTAATATTGGTTTTGGCATATCTTCACGTGGGTCTCTTCCTGGTTTGCTAAGTTCTGATATAATATCTGTTAATGTCATTTCTCCTATTTCTAATTCTTTTGCTGTTTTAACTATATCTATTGTTTTTAATTTTTGTTTTAGATTATCTATTTTTTCTTTATTACGTAAGTCTTCTTTATCAAATCCTAATGTTTTTAAAAGCTTTTCTGTTACTTCATAACTTTCAGGGTGAACTGCTGTTATTTCCAAAGGATTTTTTCCATCTATAATTCTTAAGAAACCTGCACATTGTTCAAATGCTACTTTACCTAGCTTTGGTACTTTTAAAAGTTCTTTTCTTTCTTTTAACTTTCCATTTTCATCTCTATACTTTACAATATTTTTTGCTATTGTACTATTTATTCCAGATACATATGATAGTAATGATGGTGTTGCTGTATTAACATCTACTCCTACTTTATTAACACTATCTTCTACCACTCCTGTAAGGCTTTCTGCTAGTCTCTTTTGATTTACATCATGTTGATATTGTCCAACGCCTATTGCCTTTGGATCTATTTTTACAAGTTCTGCAAGTGGATCTTGTAATCTTCTTGCTATTGATATTGCTCCTCTTATTGATACATTTATATCTGGATATTCTTCTGTTGCAAGTTTTGATGCTGAATATACTGATGCTCCTGCTTCACTTACAATAACATAATGAACTTCTCTTTTTGCTTCTTTTATCATGTCTGCTACAAACATTTCAGATTCTCTTGATGCTGTACCATTTCCTATTGCTATCATATCAATTTTATCTTTTTCTATTAATTTTAATAATTCTTTTTTAGCACCTTCAACATCATTTTGTGGTTCTGTTGGATATACTGTTGTATAATCTAACACTTTTCCTGTTTCGTCTATTACAGCTATTTTACATCCAGTTCTATATGCAGGGTCAAATCCCATTACAGTTTTTCCTTTTATTGGTGCTCCTAACAATAATTGTTTTGAGTTTTGTCCAAATACTTTTATTGCCTTTTCCTCTGCTTTTTCTGTTAAATCCGAACGTATTTCTCTATCTATTGATGGTTCTATTAATCTTCTAAAACTATCTAATATTGTGTCTTTTAGCATTTGTGTAAATTGTGTTTCACCTTTTATAATATCTTTTTCCATGTATAATATTATCTTATCTTCTGGTTTTTCTAATTTAACTTTTAATACTTCTTCTTTTTCTCCTCTGTTTATAGCTAAAATTCTATGACTTGGAATATATTTAATTGGCTCTACTTTATCATAATACATTTCGTAATTTGATTTTAATTCTTCATCTTTTGCTTTTGTTTGTATTAATCCCTCTCTGTAGCACTGCCTTTTTATTTCTTTTCTATATTTTGCATTATCAGAAATATCTTCAGCTATAATGTCTAATGCTCCTTGTATTGCTTCTTCTACTGTGCTTACTACTTTGTCCTTGTTTTTCTTATCTTCTTCTGATAGATTATCTATATTTATATATTGTTTTGCAATCTCTTCTATAGGTGTTTTTTCTTTTTGTTCTATAATTATATTTGCTAGTGGTTCTAATCCTTTAGCCTTTGCAACTGTTGCTCTTGTCTTTTTCTTTTGTTTATATGGCCTATAAATATCTTCTACTTCTGCTAATGTTTTTGCTATCGCAACTGATTGTAAAATTTCATCTGTCAATTTTCCTTGTTCATCTATCGATTTTATTACTTCTTCTTTTCTTGTTTCTAAGTTTCTTAAATATGTTAGTCTTTCTCCAAATGTTCTTAGTGTTTCATCACTTAATCCACCTGTTGCTTCCTTTCTATAACGCGCTATAAATGGGATTGTATTTCCCTCATCTATTAATTTTATTGTATTTTCTACTTGTGTTATTTTTATGTTTAATTCTTCTGCAATTGTTTTTATTATTTTTTCCATTTTTATACCTTCCTTTTTCTGTTTTTGGGGACGGAGGAAAAAAACAGTTTTTTATTTATATGTTTTTAATCCTTCCATTGTCCCTCTTTTTATTTCAAAAAATTTTTGTGTTTCTGTATATTTTATCTTATGTTCTATTTTTAAGTATCTTATTAATTCTTTTAGAATTTTTCTACTAATAAAGATTTGATATATTTTATATTTTTTTATTTTTATATATTCTTGTATTCCATATTTTATATTTTCTTCTATATTTCTTTCTTGTTCTATATCTAAAAACTTTTTATTACATTCTCTACAATCACAAAGTTCTTTATAATCCTCATTTGTTAATAATTCTTTTAATAATTTATTTTTTTCTATATTTTCTTTTTTTAGATAATAATTATATGAAGAATATTTGTAATCTCTAATGTTAGTTACTATTTTAGCTTTTACTGGATTTAAATGTATGTATTTAATACATTTTATAAAATATCTTTTATTATCTATTGGTTCACTTAAAAATCTATCTTTAAAAACATACCCTACTCTTTCTTTTAAATAGTTATAATATTTTGCATACATACTATTTGTTTTTTGCATAAATTTTGATAGATTAACTATATCTTTAGACATAATTAATATGTGTGCATGGTTGTCCATAATGCAATAAGCAATAATATTAATATTCAATTCTTTTGAAAATTTGTTTATATGTTCTAAATATTTATTTTTAAATATTTCTTCTTTAAATATATATTCTTTATTAATTCCTTGTACAATAACATGAAAAAAAGAGGAATCTTCATATTTTCTTGCTTCTCTAGAAATTATACTCATCTCACTTTCTATTACAATCTATATTTTTATTCCCCCTATTTTTATTTATTATTTCTAAAAACTGTTTTTTTCCTCCGTCCCTAAAAACAGTTTTTATTCTATTCCTAAGTATTCATTATATGTAACTTCTCTATCAATAACACTTCCATCTTCTTTAATATCTATAATTCTATTAGCTACTGTTTGTGTTAATTGATGGTCATGTGAAGTAAATAGTATGTTTCCTTTAAAATTTGTCATTCCATTATTTACTGATGTTATGCTTTCCATGTCTAGATGGTTTGTTGGTTCGTCAAATATTAAGAAGTTTGCTCCTGATAGCATCATTTTTGAAAGTACACATCTTACTTTTTCTCCTCCTGATAGTACATTTACTTCTTTTAGTGCTTCATCCCCTGAAAATAACATTCTTCCTAAAAATCCTCTTACATATGTTTCATCTGGGTCTTTTGAGTATTGTCTTAACCATTCTGTAATACTTTCATTACTGTCAAATAAATAGTTATTGTCTTTAGGGAAATAAGCTTTTGTGATTGTTGTTCCCCATATAAGTTCTCCACTATCTGGTTCCATTTCTCCTGATATTATTTGGAATAATATTGTTTTTGCTATTTCATTATCTGCTAAAAATGCTATTTTGTCATCTTGTTTTACTGTAAATGATATGTTGTCTAATACTTTTACTCCTTCATATGTTTTTGATATATTCTTTACTTGTAGTATTTCTTTTCCTGGTTCTCTATCTGGTTTGAAATCAACATACGGATATTTTCTATTTGATGGTTTTATTTCATCTAGTTCTATTTTTTCTAATGTTTTCTTTCTTGATGTTGCTTGTTTTGATTTTGATGCATTAGCACTAAATCTTGCTATAAAGTCTTGTAGTTCTTTAATTTTTTCTTCTTTTTTCTTGTTTTGCTCTCTCATTTGTTTTAATGCTAATTGACTTGATTCATACCAGAAGTCGTAGTTTCCTGGATATACTTTTATTTTTCCAAAGTCTACATCTGCTATGTGTGTACATACTTTATTTAAGAAGTATCTATCATGTGATACAACTATTACTGTATTTTCGAAATTGATTAAAAATTCTTGTAGCCAATTTATGCTTTTTAAATCCAAGTCGTTTGTAGGTTCGTCTAATAGTAATACATCTGGATTTCCAAATAGTGCTTGTGCTAATAAGATTTTTACTTTTTCTCTTGCTTCTATTTCTTTCATGTATTTGTAATGGTTTTCTGGTGAAATTCCTAAATCATTTAAAAGCATTGCAGCATCTGATTCTGCATTCCATCCATCTAATTCAGCAAATCTTTCTTCTAATTTCGCTGCTTTCATTCCGTCTTCTTCTGAAAAGTCTGGCTTTGCATATATTTCTTCTTTTTCTTTCATTATGTCGTATAGTTCTTTATTTCCCATCATTACTGTGTCTATTACTGTATATTCTTCGAATGCAAAGTGGTCTTGTTTTAGAATTGATAGTCTTTCTCCTTTATCTAATGTTACATCTCCTTTGCTTGGTTCTATTTCTCTTGATAATACTTTTAAGAATGTTGATTTTCCTGCTCCATTTGCTCCTATTATTCCATAGCAGTTTCCTTTTCCAAATTTTATATTTACTTCTTCAAATAATACTCTTTTTCCAAATCTTACTGTTATATTATTTGCATTTAACATTGTTTTCCTCCTTTTAGATAAATTTGTTTTATCTTTATTATCACGTTGCTATTATATCCTAAATTCATTTATTTTTCAAGTGTTTATCCATTATAAAAATCCGTATGAAATTACTCATACGGATTATAATATTGCTTTTAATAATTATCGTCTTCTTTTACTTTAAAAGTTATTGATTCTTTACAATAAGCTATTTTGCCATTGTCTAATCTAACAGCATAAACATGTTTTCCATCTCCAAGATTTACGTATTCACAATTATTAGATATCAGACGTACATCAGTAAGTTCTACTTGACAATCTGAATCTGCATAAAATTTAAGATTTCCTGACTTATCTTTGTAATAACAACCATTAAACGGAAATACAAAAGATAGATATGTGTCATCTATTTGTGTACTCGCAATCTTAGCCTGTAACTCATTATTTTCATTCTGTGTACTTGCAATCTTAGTCTGCAACTCATTGTTTTCATTTTGTAGCATATTTATTTTATGCCGACAAAATACTGCATAAATCATTAAAACGAAAAAAACAATTACTACACCAACCCCAAAACACTTTTTCTTCATAATGTAATCCTCCTTTTGCTTTTTTGAAGTTATGTTTAATAAACTATGTTGGTATTTTATTATATTTATAGTATTTTGTCAACTTAGTCATCAAATAATAATTTTATTCCCCATAATCCAGAAATACCAACTAAAGCATATATAATTCTTGATATTATACTCATTGTTCCAAATATACTATCTACTAAGTTGAAGTTGAATATCCCTACTAGTCCCCAATTTATGGCGCCTATTATGATTAGAACTAATGCTATTTTGTCTATTATTTTCATGTGATTTTCCTCCTATTTCTCTTTGATTTTCATTAGTATTTTATGTATATTTTTTTTATTTATACATTTTATTGAAAATTTTATTATTTTATGATAATTTTATTATATAATTTAGGGGGTATTTTAATGAGAAGAAATCAAAGAAGTAGAAATAAAAAGTTTAATGATATTAATACTAAAAATATTATTATTGTTTTATTTATCGTAATTTTATTGTTCTTATCAATTATTATTTTTAAAAGTTTATTTAAAAGTGATAATTTACCAGTTTCATCTCAAGATGTATCTTCAGAAGATAATCAAATTATTAATAATGCTGAAAATGTTATTATCTCTGATAAAACTGATGATGTTCAGGAAGAGAAACCTATTAATTTTACTTTGACTGCTATTGGCGATACTTTATGTCATAATACTCAATATTGGGATGCTTATAATAGTGATACTAAACAGTATGATTTTTCTTATGTTTATGAAGATATAAAATATTATACTAAAATTTCTGATATAGTTGTTGGAAGTTTGGAGACTACTTTTGCAGGAGAAAATATTGGTTATAGTAATTATCCTACTTTTAATTCTCCTGATAGTTTAGCTTATGCTCTTAAAAAAATTGGTGTTGATGTTATTTCTTTAGCTGGAAATCATGCTTTGGATTATGGATATACTGGCCTTTGTAGGACTATTGATGTTTTGGATAATGCTGATATTTCTCATTTGGGAACTTATAAAACTGCTGAAGAACAAGAAGAACTTTTAGTAAAAGATGTTAAGGGTGTAAAAATAGCTTTTATAAATTATACTTATGGAACTAATGGTATTCCGCTTCCATCTGATAAAGGTTTTTGTGTTAATTTAATTGACAAAAATTTAATTAAAAATCAAATTACTAAAGCAAAAGAATTAGATGTCGATATGATTGTTGCTTGTATGCATTGGGGTACAGAGTATAGAACTACTGCTAATCCTGAACAAAAGGAACTTGCTGATTTTCTTTTTGAAAATGGTGTAGATATTATAATTGGAAATCATCCTCATGTTTTAGAGCCTATGGAAAAAAGAACTATTACTTTAGAAGATGGTACTGTAAAGGATGTTTTTGTTGTTTACGCTTTGGGTAATTTTACTGCTGATCAAAGAGATGAAATAACTAGGGATTCTGCAATTCTAAATTTAAATATTACTAAAGATTTAGATGGAAAAATTTCTATAAATAAAGTAGATTATGTTCCTATTTATATGTATAAAAATCAAAGTGCTAATATTCATAAATTTAAGCTTATTGATATTGAAAGAAGTATTTTAGCTTATGAGTCTGGTTATACTGATGGAATTACTGATTCTTTGTATAATAATTTAAAAGTTCAACTTGAAAAAATTAAAAGTATTTTAGGTGATGAATTAAATTAAATTGAATTAAAAATTAGAAAAGACGTTGTTGATATAGTTGAAATTTTTTCAACCATTTTAACAACGTCTTTTCTGGTTCACTTCCTTATTTTTTAATTTAGCATGTCTTTTCTCTTTAGCCACCAAGTTACTAATAGTGTTAATATTATTGATATTCCAATCATTATTGGAAATCCAAATTTACTCTCTTGAAAAGGTAAATTTACATTCATTCCCCAAAAGCTTGATATCATTGTTGGTATTGCAAGTACTATTGTTATTGATGTTAGAAATTTCATTACCCCATTTAGGTTATTCGAAATTATTGATGCATAGGCATCCATTGTTCCATTTAAAATGTCACTATATATTTTTGACATTTCTATTGCTTGTTTGTTTTCTGTTATTGCATCTTCTAGTATGTCTTCATCTTCCTCATATAGTTTTATTATTTTTCCTCTCATGGTTTTTTCCATTACTAGTTCATTTGATTTTAGTGATGTTGTGAAGTATACTAAACTCTTTTCTAAACTTAATAATTTTAATAATTCTTTGTTTTTCATTGAGTTTTTTAATATGTATTCTGCTATTTCTGTTTCTTTATTTATTTGTTTTAAGTATGATAAATAATAAGATGAATTTAGATATAGTATTTGGAATATTAGTCTTGATTTTTTGTATGTTTGGAAGTTTTTTATTTTTCTTTTTTCAAAGTCTTCTATTATTTTATTTTTTCTTAATGATACTGTTATAAAAAAGTCATCTCTTACTACTATCATTCCTAATGGCATTGTTGTATATACATCATTTTCTTCATTTTTTTCTATTATTGGAACATCTACTACAAATAGTATTGTTCCATCATCTTCTTCCTCATCTATCCTTGCTTTTTCTTCAAAGTCTAATGCGTCTCTTATAAAGTCTTCTTGTATTTTTACATTTTCACATACTTTTTTTATTTCTGTTTCCGATGGGTTTATTAAACTTATCCAACTTCCTTTTTGGAATTCTTTTATTTCTTCTATTTTATTTGTTTCTGCATCTGTATTATATATTTTTAGCATTTAACCCACCTCTTTCTTTTTTATCCTATATTATATTTTAACTTTTTATTTTAGTATTGTCAATGCATTTTAGAAAATGTTTACATAATTTAAAAAATTTCCTCTTGACATTTATATTTTTTGGTAATATAATATTTTTATAATTTGCGTTATTAGCTCAGTTGGTAGAGCAGCGGACTCTTAATCCGAAGGTCCAGGGTTCGACCCCCTGATGACGCACCAGATTATATCAACTTATGAACTTATAAAGTTTGTGAGTTGTTTTTTATGTTTAAATCTTTTTTCCTATTTCTATTATTTTATAATCTATTATGAAGAAGATAATTTAAAAACAAGAATATTTTTACTTAATAATATATACTTAAAATAATACTTTATTATTAAATTATGTTATAATTATAAAAAAGTATTATTTTAGGAGGAATTTATAGTTTATGGAAGAGAAATTTGATGTATTAAATGAATTTGGAGAATTTACTGGAAAAATCGCAACAAGAGAAGAATGTCATAAAAAGGGATTATGGCATAGAGCTGTTTATGCTTTTATTATAGATGAAAATAAAAATATTTTATTACAAAAAAGAAGTTCAAATAAAAAATTATGGCCTAATATGTGGGATGTTACTGTAGGTGGTCATGTTGATAGTGGAGAATTCGGTAGACAGGCTTTAATAAGAGAAGTAAAAGAGGAGTTAGGAATTGATATAGATGATAATGATATTAAATATTTGGTTAGTTCAACATCTATAAATGAGCAAGGAGATATTATAAATAGACATTATAATGAGTGTTATCTAATTACTAAAAGTATAGATATTTCTGATATAAAAATTCAAGAAGATGAGGTTACAGAAATAAAATATTTTTCAAAAGATGAATTATTAAAAAGAATTTTAAACAACTATGATGGATTAACAGAAAAAATTGGTGCATGGAATTTTTTAGAAAGAATTTTAGAAAAGTATGTTTAATTTATGCTTTTACTGGAATATATATTTAATAAATTATAAAATTGTGTAGAGAATAATAGTTCTTTATATTTTCTCTATTAATTTTATATGTTTATATTATATATTTTGATGCTTTTTGCTATATTTTGTTTACTTTTTTGTGTCTTTTATAGAATAATCTCTTTTTTATTTACAATTTCTATTTATTTAAATATTACACAATAAATATCCACTAATATAACTCAATGTCAACAAAAAAATGAGTGAAAGCTTTCACTCATTTTTCTATTGGACTTTTTAGAGCTCCTATATTTATTTATAATTTTCTAGCTATTTATTTCTTTAGTTGTGTTACTATTTGTAGCTTTATCATTTTCTTTACTATTATTTACTTCTACTTTATTTTCTGTTGGTTTTGTTTCTATTGGTTTGGTGTCTACAGGCTTAGTATCTACTGGCTTTTCCTCTTTTGGCTTTTCTTCTTTGTTGTTTTGCTCATTCTTATTATTATTTACATTTGTGTTTGTATTAGTTTTATTGTTTGTATTAGTAGTTGTATTTGCACTTTTTCCTCTTAATATAATTCTTTGCATTGCACTATAAGTATCTCTTGAAAGTAATTTACTAGAAACTACTTTACCATTTAGGCTTTTAATTATATATGTTTCAGTAATAAGTCCATTTGCTCCAGCTTGGCTTACTTTTTCTTTTCCTGCTGGTAATGAGCTGTCTTCTACATATTTTACTGTATATGGTATCGTTGAAATTGTTTTTGTACTAAATGAAACTGTATATTCATTTTCTTCTTTTATTCCATAAATAGAAACTGTTGCTATTCCATTAGAAATACTTGCTTTTATTTTTACAGCATATTTTCTTGTATTTTTAAATTTAAAGTCTGTTAGTCCATATACAACTGTAGCATCTTGACCAGCTGGAAGATATGATGTTACAAATTGGTGATTTCTTCTTTCTGTTGCTTCCATATTTGCTTTTAAAATTGCATTATATAATGTTGATGATATTTGGCAAATTCCTCCACCTATTCCATCTACTACTTGACCATTTTCATATACTTTACCATTTTTATATCCTGCGGCTAATGTTCTTTCTCCTAAAGCTTTATTATATGAGAATATTTCTCCTGGTAATATTACTTTATCATTTATTTTTTGACATGCTATTCTTAAATTAGTTGTTCTTCCTGTAACACTTGCATCATATCTTGTTGTGCATGTTCCAAGTAAATCTGGGAATGCTTCTGTTCCTATTTGTGATGTTGTAACTTTTGGTTTTGTAATTATTAAATTTATTTCGTATTGTTCTTTATCTTCTTCTAAGATTTTTTTAGCTTCTTCCAAGTTGAAATCTACTCCTTCAACTTCTGGATGTATTGTGAATGGGTCTTTTGTGTAATAAGCATCTTGAACTTCCTTGTATATCTCTTCATGTATTTTTTCTATATCTATCTTTTCTGGTATTTTTTCAATTACTGGTATTTCGATATATTCTTGAGTTATGTTTATGTTTTCTAAATTTTCTTTTATCTTTTTTATTAAGTTTTCTGTATCAACTTTTAGTCCTTCTTTTCCTTTAGTTACTATTAATTTTTGTTCTTCTATATAATATCCTGGTTCTGTTACAGCTCCTGGAATGTTTACACTTATATCTTCTATTGTTTGTTTTGCTACTTCTTCATTTATTGTCATATTTACATTTATATTTTTCTTTCCTATAAGTGCAAAAATTATGTCATAGTTATTCATAATTATATTATTACTTTTTCCTATAGAAATTGCTTCTTTTACAGCATTTTCTACATCATATTTTGCTTCTAATAATTCTGGATTTATTGTTGTATCATAGTCTTCATGTTTTAATAACATTTCTTTTTTTGCTTTTTCGTTATATACTAATTCTAATTTTGCTTTTGCTTCTTCTAATGATAATCCAGAAACATCTATTTCTTCTATCTTTACACCACTTATTATGTTTTTATTGTTTATGTTTATAAGTGCAAAAATTGTTGAAAATATAATTGCAATTAAGGCTATTATACATAATATTATAATTGGTAGAATAAATTTTTTCTTTGTCTTTTTCTCTTTTGGATTTTCTTTATTTTCTTCTATTGGTTGTTTTTCTATTTTTTTTATTTTTTCAACATCTTCTACTACTACTTCTTCTTTGTTTTTTTCATTTTCTTCTATATTAGATAGTTTATTTTCTATTTTTTCGCCTAATTCTTCTGTTACTTCAGTTTTTAAATTTGCTTTTTCCATTTGTATCATTCTCCCTCTTATATTATACCTTAATCTTACCATATTATTGTTTTTTTGACAATATCATTTTTTGTCAATATTTTTTACTATTGTATAATATGCTTTATTCGTTTTTATATTACTTTGCTTCTTCGTTATTAGTAAAAAAGTTTCATTTTAGGCTTTTAGTGATATCTTTGTAAGTATTTTTATCAATAAATTTTTTAAGATACTCTCCAATCACATTCGTCAAAAATAATTTTATTAATATATTTACTTTTTCAACTATTCAACTTATTTATAGTTCTTAGTGAATTGTAACAAAAAAATACAAATTTTATAAAAATTTTGCAAAAAATACTTGAACATTGTTGAATTTAATATTATAATACTTGTAGCAAAAGATAAATAAGGAGAGATAGAATCAAATGGAGTTAGTTAAAAATATATTTTTTAATACTGATAAACTAATTGAAAATACAACTGTTAAAATATCTTATACTGGAAAATTTTTTCAAGAAAATTGTGAAGATGTTTTTATTCATTATGGTTTTGGTATTAATTGGGATAATATAGATGAAGTTAAAATGGAAAAAACAGAACTTGGATTTCAAGCAGAAATATTCTTAGGTGAAAGTGAAACTTTTAATTTCTGTTTTAAAAATAATAATAATGAATGGGATAATAATAATGCACAAAATTATATATTTGAAATAGAGAAAAAACAAAATGAGTTATTAGTTTTAGAGGATGAACCATTATCTTTAGGTAGTGCTAGAAAATTAAGAAGATCTTATTTATGGAGTAAAAAGATTCGTTTAGCTGTTTATAAAATAATAACTTATTTTCCAAAGATACTTTCTGGAAATTATAAAAGAAAATTAAGTGAAAATTAAAAAAAGAAATATAAAAAAGTGGTTTAATGTTACCACTTTTTATTTTTTTAAATTACCCATCCCCCATTAATTGATATTACTTGTCCTGTTGTGTATTCATCTTCTATTAACCATTCTACACATTTTTCAATGTCTCTTACATTTCCTATCTTTTCTAGTGGAATTTCATTTTTGATATTTTCTATTTCTTCTTTACTAATATCTTTATTCATATCTGTTTGTATGATTCCTGGTGCTATTGAATTTACTCTTATATTTGATGGTCCTAATTCTTTTGCTAGTGATTTTGTCATTGCGTCTATTCCTGCTTTACTCACACTATAATGAACTTCACAGGATGCTCCTACTAGTCCCCATATTGATGACATATTAATTATGCATCCATTTTTATTGTGTATCATGTTTTTACATGTTTCTTGTGTCATATAAAATATCGAGTTTAAATTTGTGTTTATCATATTGTTCCAGTCTTCATCTGTTATTTGTGTAAATTCTTTAAATTGTGATATTCCTGCATTATTTATTAATATATCAATTTTTCCATATTTTTTTATTGTGTATTCTACAAGTGATTTTGCTTCTTCTCTTTTTGATATATCTGCTCTAAATATGTCTATATTTATTTGTTCTTTTTCTAATTCTTTTTTTAATTGTTCTATTTGCTCTTTTGATTTATTATAATTTGCAATTATATTATGTCCTTTTTTTGCTAATTGCTTTGCTATTTCTCTTCCTATTCCTTTTGATGCTCCTGTTACTATTACAACTTTATTCATCTAAACCTCCATCATTTTTTAATATATATTTTTATTTTATAAAATAAAAAAGCCAGTAATTAAGCATATTGCAAAACTACTGACAATTATGGAGCCACTTCTCAGATTCGAACTGAGGACCCCCGCATTACAAGTGCGGTGCTCTGGCCAACTGAGCTAAAGTGGCATTCTTGGTGACCCCTACGGGAATCGAACCCATGTCTCCGCCGTGAAAGGGCGATGTCTTAACCGCTTGACCAAGGGGCCTTATATATAAAGAACTAAATAATTCACTTAATTATCTAGTTCTTTTGGTGAGCTATCCGCGACTCGAACGCGGGACAACTTGATTAAAAGTCAAGTGCTCTACCACCTGAGCTAATAGCCCGTCACCAATATTCTAAGTTCAACTCAGAACGCTTTTATATATTACACTATTTTTTATAATATGTCAATACATTTATCAAAATTTTTTTAATTTTTTTATAAATTTCTGATTTTTTTCGTTTTCTTTTGACAAATGTATTGATATTTTATTAATATTTATATATTTTATGCATTCAATTTTGCAATTACTTCTTCTACATCTATTCCATGTACAGCACATGCTTCCTCTAATGTTTCCATTTGTGATGCAGGGCATCCTAAGCAATGCATTCCTATTTCTAATAATATTTCTGCTTTTTCTGGTGCTTTTTCTAGTATTTCACCTATTTTTGTATCTTTATTAAATTCCATATTTTTCCCTCCTCAATTTTTGTTTACAAAATAATTTTACCATATTTTTCTAAAAAAGTATAGACAAAATCAAAAAAATGTTGTATATTTTTAACTTAGTAAGGCGGTGAGATTATTTTTAGTCTAATTGATTTATTTTTTATCATATTTATTATTAATCTTTTTATTACTTTATATTCATTATATACTTTTTTCGAAGTAAAAATATTACATATTCGTCAAGGTTCAAAGTTAAAAATTAAAAAGGAGGGATTTTAAATATTAAAATATAAAATTATTTTTTGTTTATTTTTTACTTTTATTTCTTGTTTGATTTCTTTTTCTATTTTCTATCCTATTTTTGTGGCTGATGAAGTTATTATAACTTATGGTATACATCCTTTTGATATCTGTACTGATAATGCTTTACTTTGGAAATATATAAAAAATATTTTTGTTATTACCTATATTTTCTCTAATATTATATTTCTTAGATTTTTATTTAATAAATTTTTTATTAACTTTTTTGTCAAAAATGCTAATTCTTCTTTGAAAAATAATTATGACAAGGATTTAAGCTCTAATCTAAATCTATTGATAGGAAAAGATTTTAATACAGATATGAATATATATATTCCTGAAAGTGGTTTATATCAAAATTTTTTGATTACTGGTACTATTGGTTCTGGTAAGACTTCATCTGCTATGTATCCATTTACTAAACAGTTATTAAAATATAATAGTGAGAATTTAGATGATAAAATAGGAATGTTAATTCTAGATGTTAAAGGAAATTATTGTAATCAAGTTATAGAATATGCTAAACAGTTTAATTTGGAAAATGACTTAATTGTCATAGGATTAAATTCAGATAAATTTTATAATCCATTGCATAAACCTAATTTAAATCCTATTGTTTTAGCTAATCGATTAAAAACTATATTAACTTTATTTTCCGAAAATAATTCTGAATCTTTTTGGTTAGATAAAGCTGAACAAATTTTATGTGAATGTATAAAACTTTGTCGATTATACAACAACAATTATGTTACTTTTTCTGAAATACATAAATTAATAACTATTCCTAATTATTATAAAGAAAAAATTAAGTTATTAAGAGAACTTTTTATTTCATGTAAATTTAATAATAAACAAATCTATGAGTTAAATGAATGTTTAAATTTTTTTCAGAAAGAATTTGAAAATTTGGATTCTAGAACTAAAGGTATTCTAATTTCTGAAATAACAAGAATTACTAATACTTTTATCTCTGATTATGATGTCCATTCAATATTTTCTCCCCCTAAAGAAAAGCTTAATTTTTTAGGTTTTGATGATGTAATTAAATCTGGGAAAATTGTTGTTCTTAATATGAATATTTCTGAATACAGTTTGCTTTCTAAAATAATTGCTACTTATTTAAAATTAGATTTTCAAACTGAAGTATTATCTTCTTTATCTAATGGTTATAAACGAAAGACTGCATTTATTTGTGATGAATATGATAAATATTGTACAAAAACAGATAGTGATTTTTTCTCTTTAAGTAGAGAATCTAAATGTATAAATATTATTAGTACTCAAAGTTATTCATCTTTAAAGAATACTTTAAAGGATGAAAGTTCTGTTAAAGTAATAACTCAAAATTTAATTAATAAGATTTGGTTTAGATCAGATGATATTTTTACAATTGAAGAGGCACAAAAACAGTTAGGAAAAGAAGAAAAAGAAAAATTTTCTAAAACTATTTCTGAAAGTGCTAGGGAAACTAATTTTAATTATATAACTAATAGTCTAAATTCTCTAGGTTCTAATATTTCTGAGTCTTATAATTCATATTATCAAACAGATTATATTTATGATACTAACTTTTTTACTAGACATCTTGATACTTTTACTGCCCTTACTTTTTTATCTAATGGTAATAAAATTTGTGAACCTACTAAAGTTCAAATGTTACCTTATTTTAAATAATACTGAAAGGAGTTTTTATGTTAAGATTTAAAAAAATTGTATTTTTTATTTTATTTATCATTTTATTATTTATTGTTTTGTTTTTTACTTTTTCTTCTTCTTGTTTTGCTTTAGGTGAACCTAAATTAGTTTCTAAGGTCAATTCTGCTTTTGAAACTATAGAAAGTTGGCTTTTAAAAATTGCTACTCCTGCTGCTGCTGTCGCTGTAGGAACTGGAGTTTTTATGAAAAAATTTAGCTTTGGAGATGAAGATAGAATAAGAACTGGTAAAAAAATTATTAAGGGTTCTTTGTTTTCTTATGCTTTTATTCTTGCAATTGATTTAATTTTATCAGCAATAAAATCTTTAATTAGTTAGGAGGAAAATTGGAACAGACGAATATAACTCAAATTATAATTGATACAATAAATACTATTCTTGGTAATCTATTTAGTTCTATTGATAATAGTTTGTATTCTTTATTAGATGATATAACTTTTATTAATTCAGATATTTTGAATGATAAAAATTTTGAGTACATCTTTGGTACATCTACTTCAAATGGTATTTTATTAATTGCTAATTCTTTACTTTTAGGATTAATTCTATATTTTGCAATACGTTATTTGCTTTCTCATTTTACATATTCACAAATAGAGAGGCCTCATAGTTTTCTACTTAAGTTAGTTATTTGTGGAATTTGTATGAATTGTTCCTATTTTTTATTATCTCAATTTCTGGATATTTTTTCTAATGTTTCTTTATCTATTAGAAATTTAGGTGAAAGTTTATTTAATAAAAATATTTGTTTTTCTGAACTTATTTTGGATATTAATACTAATATTTCTGTTGATACTTCTTCTATTGATATTTTTTCTTTAGATGGATTAATTAAGGGTACTATTTCTTTTTCTCTTTTAAGTTTGGTGTTTTCTTATTCTTTTAGATATGTATTGATAAAAATTTTTATTTTAATATGCCCTTTTGCAATTTTATCAAATTCATTAACTTCTACATCTTGGTTTTTTAAATCTTGGTTTAAAAATTTATTTTCTTTACTTTTTATTCAAATTATTGTATCAATTATTTTATTAATATTATTCTCTATTGATTATTCTTCTACTAATCTTTTTTCAAAATTTATTTATATTGCTGGCCTTTATGCTTTAATCAAAGCAAATTCTTTTGTAAGAGATTTTTTAGGTGGTATATCCACAGATATTTCACAAAATGTTAATAACTTTTCTAAATTTTTTAAATAATTTTATTTTTTAGTATTTATTTTGTATTTATATATTTTTGTTTTAATTTATTTTTATTTTATATATTTTTATTTTAATTTATTTTTATTTTATTTATTTTTATTTTATTTATTTTTATTTTATTATTTTTATTTTATTATTTTTATTTTATTTATTTTTATTTTATTTATTTTTATTTTATTTATTTTTAT
>CAOMRW010000015.1:36622-47318 GCA_948485625.1 uncultured Clostridia bacterium
TTATTTTTATTTTATTTATTTTTATTTTATTTATTTTTATTTTATTTATTTTTATTTATTTATTTTTATTTTATTTATTTTTATTTATTTATTTTATTTATTTTTATTTATTTATTTTTATTTTATTTATTAATTATTATATAGGAGGTTTATATGAATTTTGTTTTTCCACAAAATTATAATTTTAAAAGTAAATTATTTGGATTTATTGATTATAGTACTATTTTCTTAAATATATTTTGGGATTTATTTATTTTTATTTTTGTTAATTTTTTTAATAATTTAAATATTAAGATTTTTTTATTTTTTGTTTTTTGTTTTCCTCTATTTTTATTTAGTATTTCTGGTTTTAATGGTGAAAATATAGTTTATGTATTTTCTTATATTTTTAAATTTATGTTTAAACAAAAATTATTACTTTTTAGAAAATAAACTTTTGATAATTCCTTGAATTTTTTGTCTAAAAAAGTTATAATTTATTATGCAAATTGCAAGTCTAAATATTATAATTATTATCTTGCAATTTGAGTTTTTTATTAGATATCGAAAGATAATCATTTATTTATAGTAAAAGGGGTTTTTATAATGAAACTAGAACAAAATGAAAAACAATTATTATTTTCAGAGACAGTAATACCAGATATATTTTTTGCAGAACATTTATCTCAGATTCCTGGCGATTATTTAAAGATTTATTTATATTTAGTATTTCTTTCAAAGTTTAAAAAAGATATCAAAATAAATGATTTATCTAAAAAATTATCTTTGCCTTTGAAATCTATAAATGATGGTTTAAAGTTTTTAGAAGATAATAATTTAATTTTGAAAAGAACTACAGGTTTTATAGTTGTAGATTTACAAGAAGCAACTTTAAATAATTTATATAAACCTAATCTTGTTCAGTCTAAAGAAACTATAGAACAGGTCTCTAAAAATAAATCAAGAGCAAAGGCTATTGAGCATATTAATAATATGTATTTTCAAGGTATTATGGGACCAACATGGTATAATGATATTGATTTATGGTTTAGAAAATATTGTTTTGATGAACAAGTTATGATTACTTTATTTGATTATTGCTATAAGCGTTCTGCATTACATAAAAACTATGTTCAAGCTGTTGCTGAAGCTTGGGGTGCAAATAATATTCATACTTGGAATGATTTAGATTTATATGACCAAAAGCAAGAAAAATTAAAGAAGATTAAAACTCTTATTGCAAAAAAACTTGGTAAACATGGTGGTCTTACTCAGTATGAAGAAGCTTATATAGAAAATTGGGTTTTAGATTTTGGTTATGATATGAATATAATAGAAATTGCTTTAAAGAGGACTACTTATAAACAAAATCCTACTTTTGAATATATAAACAGTATAATTACAGATTGGCACGATAGAAATTTAAAAGCTCCAGATCAAATAGAAGCATTTTTGGAACAACGTAAAAAACAAAGCAAAGATTTAAAAGAAATGAAAGCTCAGGTTTCAAAAGCTAATTATGAACAAAGACAATATAATAATTTGGACTTTTTATATGCTAATAATAATATAGAAGGAGATAATTAATGTCAAATGAAGTTTTAAATTCTTTATTAAAAGAATATGAACAAAAAAAGTTAAATGCGGAATTGGATTTAGAAAGAAGAAAGCAGAATTTATATAAATTAATTCCTCGTCTAGAAGAAATTGATGATGAATTAAATAATTTTGCTATTAATACTGCTAAAAGTATATTAATTAATTCTTCTGATTCTTCAACTTTAGATAACTTAAAACAAAAAATATCAGATTTAAAAAAGGAAAAGGAATTAATTTTATTACAAAATAATTATAATTTAGATTATCTAAAACCATTTTATTCTTGTAAATATTGTAATGATACTGGTTTTATTTTAGATAATAATTATAAAACTAATATGTGTAATTGTTTAAAACAAAAATTATTAGATATTTCTTTTAATAAATCTAATATGTCTAATTTAGAAAAAGAAAATTTTAATAATTTTAATGAATTAATTTTCTCTGATGAAGTTGATTTATCAAAATATAAATTTAATATTTCACCTAGAAAAAATATTTCAAATATTAAAAATAAGTGTATTAATTTTGTAAATAATTTTGATGATTCTAATTATAAAAATTTACTATTTGTAGGCTCTACAGGTTTACGGTAAGACATTTATGTCAAATTGTATTGCTGCTGAATTACTAAAAAAAGGAAAAACTGTTATTTACCAAACAGCTCCTGTATTACTTGAAAGCGTAATAAATTATAAAATGAATCGTCAAAAAAATTTAGATAACAACTTTTATGAATCAATTTTAGATTGTGATTTATTAATTATTGATGATTTGGGTACAGAGAGTTTAAATAGTATGAAACTTAGTGAGTTATTTACTATTTTAAATACTAGAATTTTAAATTTGAATAATAAAATTACTAAAACTATTATTTCTACCAATTTGAATATTAATGATATTTTTAAAAATTATGAAGAAAGAATAGGTTCTAGAATTGCTGGATATTATGATATTTATTATTTTTTTGGAGATGATTTAAGATTTAAAAAATAAAAAATGAGTGCAACTTTCATTTAAATCGTTGCACTCATTTTTTATTTTTTAATATTATTCAACTGTTTCTTTCATTTCTGGTGTTAATGTTTCTATACTTACAACTTTTCCACCATCGTTTGTTCTCATTAATGTAACACCTTGTGTTGATCTTCCTAGAACACTAATGTCTTTTACTTCTAGTCTTATGATTGTTCCTGTGTCTGTAATTAACATTACATCATCTTCTTCTGTTGCTATTCTTGCTCCTACTAGTTTTCCTGTTTTTGGTGTAATTTTGTATGTTATAACTCCTTTTCCACCTCTTATTTGTACTCTATATTCATCTAGTTCTGTTCTTTTTCCAAATCCATTTTCTGTTATAGCAAGTAGTGTTGCTTTTCCTCCTGCAATTATAGATTCCATTCCTATTACTTCATCATCTTTATCTAGTCTTATACCTATAACACCTTGTGAAACTCTTCCTATTGGTCTTACATCTTTTTCATCAAATGTTATACACATTCCTTCTCTTGTTACAAGTACAACATTATCTTCTCCATCTGTAAGTCTTACTGTTATAAGTTCATCATCTTCTTTAAGTGTTATTCCTTGTAATCCTGTTCTTCTTGCAGAATTATATTCTACAAGTGCTGTCTTTTTGATTAATCCATTTTTAGTTGCCATTAATAGGTATTTGCCTTCTGCGAAGTTTTGTATTGGTATTACTGCTGATATTTTTTCTCCTGCATCTAGATTTAATAAATTAACTATTGCTGTTCCTCTTGCTGTTCTTCCTGCTTCTGGAATTTCATATCCTCTTAGTCTATATAGTTTTCCTTTATTTGTGAAGAATAGTATTGTATCATGTGTAGATGCTGTGAAGATTTGTTTTACAAAGTCTTCTTCTCTTGTTGCTATTCCTGTAATTCCTTTTCCACCTCTTCTTTGGCTTCTATATGTATCTATTGGCATTCTTTTTATGTATCCAAAGTGTGTTAATGCTACTACTGTTTGTTCTTCTTTTATTAAGTCTTCTTCTACGAATTCTCCTACAGCTGGCATTATTTTTGTTAGTCTGTCATCACCATATTTATCTTTTATTTGTATTAATTCTTCTTTTATAATGTCATATACTAATGTAGCACTTGATAGTATTTCTTTTAAATATGCAATTAATTTCATTAATTCATTATATTCTTCTTCTATTTTCTCTCTTTGTAATCCTGATAATGTTTTTAATCTCATATCTAAAATTGCTTGTGCTTGTACATCTGATAATCCAAATCTTTCCATTAATCTTTCTTTTGGATTATCATATGAAGAACGTATAATGTTTATTACTTCATCTATATTGTCTAATGCTATTTTTAAACCTTCTAAAATGTGTGCTCTTGCTAGGGCTTTATCTAATTCAAATTTTGTTCTTCTTAGTATTACTTCTTTTCTATGGTTTATAAAGCAGTCTAAACATTCTCTTAGTGTTAGTATTTTTGGTGCTCCATCTACTAGGGCTAATATTATTGTTCCAAAAGTTTCTTGCATTTGTGTGTGTTTATATAGTTGATTTAGTATTACTTGTGGTCTTGCATCTCTTTTTAGTTCTACTACAACTCTTGTTTTTTCTTTTCTGTCTGATTCGTCTCTAACCTCTGAAATTCCTTCTATTTTCTTTTCTTTTGCTAAATCTGCTATTGTCATTACTAATTTAGCTTTATTTACTTGGTATGGTAAAGAAGTAATTATTATTCTTTGTCTATTTCCGCTCATTTCTTCAATCTCTGCTTCTGCTCTCATTGTTATTTTTCCTCTACCTGTTGTATATGCTTGTTTAATTCCTTCTTTTCCTAATATTGTAGCTCCTGTTGGGAAGTCTGGTCCTTTTATTACTTCCATTAATTCTTCTATTGTTGTTTCTGGATTATCTATTACTTTTATAATACCATCTATTACCTCTTTTAAATTATGTGGTGGTATATTTGTTGCCATTCCTACGGCTATACCTGAAGAACCATTTACTAATAATGCTGGTATTCTTGCAGGTAAAACTGATGGTTCTTGTAATCTATCATCATAGTTTGGCATAAAGTTAACTGTATTTTTTTCAATATCTGTAAGCATTAGTTCTGAAATTTTTGACATTCTTGCTTCAGTATACCTCATGGCCGCTGGGCTATCTCCATCTACTGAACCAAAGTTACCATGTCCATCTACTAATGGATATCTCATTGTAAAGTCTTGTGCTAATCTTACCATTGCATCATATACAGAACTATCTCCATGTGGATGATAACGTCCTAAAACAGACCCTACTGTATTTGCACATTTACGATATGCTTTGTCTGATGTTATTCCATCTTCATGCATTGAATATAGTATTCTTCTATGTACTGGTTTTAAACCATCTCTAGCATCTGGAAGTGCACGAGACACAATAACACTCATAGCATAATCTATATATGCTGCTTTCATTTCTTTGTCTATATCTCTTTCTATTATTTTTCCGTCTCTTCTTTGTGGTGTTTCTTCCATTATTTTTCCCTCTTTTCATTGTATTTTAAACATTTTTTGTACATTTGTATTATACTAAACCATACTAAAATTTGCAAGCGATTTTAGTAAAAAAATGCTAAAAAACTTAGGGAAATCTGATGTTTTTAATCTTTTGTTTTGCAATCTATTATTAAGTTTACTCCATCTATAAATCCTTGTTTATACATTTCTTTCATTATTATTGAACTTTTTATGTTGTTGTTTTCTTCTATCTCTTTTAGTAATTGTATTATTTGTTTTTGTATTAATTTTTCTTTTATTTCTGTTATTATTTTGTCTTCATTTATTTTTTTTAGTTTGTATTTATTTTCTTTTAGTTTTTGTACTACTTTTTGGTCTAATATTTCATATTTTATTTCATATATATTTTCTATTGTACTTTCTATTTTTTCTTTTTCCATGTTATACCTCTCTTTCTTTTTATTATTTTGGCTTTGTTTTTTATTTTTATACTATTTTTATTTTATTTATTTGTGTTTGTCAATTTTTATTTTAGTATAAATATTTACTTTTTATTTGATTTACTGTTTTTTTCTTTATTCTAATTTTTCTATTATTTTAGGTATAATCTCCAATTTTGAATTTTCTTTCATCTATCCATTTATTATTTTTTATTATTCTTTGATAAATTCTTTGAGTATTCGATTCTGAATCTATTTTATTTAATATATACATACATTGACTTTGTTCTATTTTACTTAAGCACATTATATCTCTTAACATTTTATACATACTTGCTTTATATTCGTTTCCTATATTAGATTTTTCTGTTTGTACTAATTTAACTATTATTCCTAGAATATATTCTATATATTTTTTATTTTTCATCCTCTTTATGTAAATTTTCTACTGTTTTTATATATTTATCATCTTTTTTATATATTTTGACTTTATTTTTACAAATATAACAATTAAGTTTCTCTTCTTCTAATTTATTTATTTTTTTCCATTATATTGTTTTATTATTTTTAATTTTTCTATATTTTGTCATAATTGTATACTATGTAGGAATATTTTTTTCTTTTATTAATTTTGTGTATTTTTCTAATGTATTTAATAGAAATCCTACTTTGCATATTTTTGTTTGCATGCAATTTACTTTTAAGTCTAATATATTATGTAATAATACTGCATCTTTCCTCTTGCTATTTAAAATGCTCCTGCATTTATTAATATTATTTTTCCTTTATCTTTGTTTTGTAATAATTCTATCATTTTACTGAAACTCATTTTTTCTTTACCTCCTATTATTTATTTATTATTGGACGTCTTTTTTTGCTTTACACGTTAAAAAGACGCCACCGCTTGGGTAACGTCACCGCTTGAGTGAAAAAACAGAAATTTTAAAACTAACCTTTTTTATATTTTCAAATTACGGCTTTAGCATTCAGAGCTACTAATAAAGTGTGGCACGTGAACTAATGAAATTGTCGCGGAAAGAAGTACTGTCGTAGCTGTGGTAAGAAGCTGGATAGCTGGAACCATTGATGCCGTAATTACCTCCCCTGCGAGCACAAGGATAACTGCTACCAGACGTTCTTTGTTCTAATGTCCATTCGTATTCATTACCAGCAAAATCATAAATATTCATCTTATTACTCTGTTCTGATGCTCCTGTTGTTAATAATTGATAATAACTTATATTACTTGAGGTTTGACTTGATGTTACATAGTTTTCTGTATCTTCATTAAATGGTTTCCATATACTTGTTGGACTCTCTGGGTATACATTATACTTCCCTCTACTTAGTGTTAAACTACTATCAGTATAATTCCCCCATTCTTTACAATCTCCTTTTGTTATTGCACTTCCTGCCTTTTCATCTATAAATTTACATGTTAAGTCCCATTGGATTCCAAATAATAAACTTGTTGTTTTATTTGTATCTGGTTTCATACTATTTGCTAATGTTTGGGCTTGACTACATGTTACATAATTGTATGGTATTTGGTTTACTCTACTTACTGCTTCTCCCGTTATTCCACTTGTTTTTGTTCTAGTTATGTTATTTAATGTTGCTGTAGCATCTCCTATTTCATATCTACTTATCCAAAAACCTCCATTTGAAAATACACTACTTAACATCTTTTCATAGTTTTCCTTATATTCATAATATGTTAATCCACATCCATTATTTAATTGTTTTTGAGTTTCTGTTAAATTTTCTGTACTTGCTTTTACTAATGTCGAACCATCTAAAGCATACCATTCATCTTCATATCCACTTTTTTTATAATTTGTTGGAGTTGTTACATAATTTATTAAATCTGCCTTTATTGTATCATATTGCTTTGATTCTGTTGCTGTAAATATAGTCTTAGGCACTTCTACCCATGTCCATTCATTATCTTTACTATCTTTTATTACTATTCCTTTATTTGCATCTCCCTCTACAACTTCTTTTGTTCCATCTGGCATTGCACTTACTGGGTCTGTTATAGATGTATCTACATTTTTTATTTCTTCTCCTAAATTACTTCCTCCACTTAAATTATTTCCTAAAAATCCATTTATTGTATCTTCATATTCTTTTAATGTAGTATTTTCTCTTTCTTGAGCTTCTACTGATTTATTTTTTGCCTCTCCTGCTTTTTCAAATAATCCACTTCCTGTTAGACTTGCTATTGATATTCCTGCTAGTATCAATAAGATTATTATAGTTATCACTAGGGCAATTAATGTTATACCTTTATTTTGTTCTTTCATATTTTTATTATTTCCTCCTTTGTTTTTTATATTTTTTTCTTTATTTTAGTATTTATATTTTTAAAAATAATATACTTTGTTTTTTATTTCTATACTTTTTATTAGCTATTTTTAGTTTTTAAGTAAAAATATGTATTCGAAGTTTGTATTTCTATTTTTAGTGGATTATTTAGTTTTCAAAGTACTTATTTGTATAAATATATAATATATGTATTTAAATTATATTAAAACATTTCTGCTTTTTCAATATTTTCATATGCTATTAGCATATTTTTATTGTATTTCAATAGTTTATTTTTGGATTGTTTATTTTTATAATATAATTATTTAATAATATTGGAGGAAGTTATGCAAGATAATATAAAAATTGGAGAAAGAATTAGAAAAATACGTGAAGATTTAAATATGAATAGAGAAAAATTTTCAGAAATGATTGATATTTCTGATGTTTTCTTAGGGCAACTTGAAAGAGGAGAACGTTCTTTAAGTGTTAAAACTTTAATTAAAATTGTTAATTATACTGGTTTTTCTTCAGATTTTATTTTGTTTGGTATTGATGAATCTAATGATACTATTTCTAAGATTAATAGGATTTTATGTAAATGTTCTAATAATGTATTAGATTATATCTATAATTTAATACATGCTTCTTATATTTTTGTGAAAAATTCTAAATGATTTTGTTATTCATTATCAATAAATAGTATAAATATTAGAGTAGATATTTCTTCAAAAATATCTCTTGTCATGTAACTTTTATGTCTTTCTGCTCTTTCTTCCATATCTATTGACCATATAAACTACTTTATTGGTTCTTCATCTCTTTCTATTATTACATTTAAATTTCCTATAACATAAGCATTTAGTCTGTCTACTACTTCTCTTTCATATGGTTTTAATTTTTTTATATCTATTATTCCTTTTCTTTTTCTATTTTATTTTATATATTTCTTTTTCGTTTAATCCTGTTACTTTCATTATTGTTTCTATATTTATTTTATTATTTAACATGTTTTTTACAATTTCTTTTATTGTTTGACTTTTTCCTGCTTTTCTTCCTCTTCTTATTCCTTTTCTATATATTTCAATATTTTCATTTGTTATTGTATCATATAAAGCCAACATATCTTTTTCACCTCCTTTATTTATTAATATATCAAAAATTTTTTCTGCACTTTTTTCTCCTATTTTATCTTTTACAATTTCATACATTATGCTATTATATCTTTCTTTTTGTTCATTATTATATTTTTTATTATTACTTTTTTTATTTATTTCTTTATACGATATTTCTATGTTTCTTACTAAATCTCTTTTATTTTTTGATTTTTCTGCTAACATTATTTTTGAATAAATTGATTCTTCTTTTAATAATTCTTTTTTAGAATAGTCATTTATATCTATTACATTAAATCTTCCTAATTCTATTTCTTCATACCCCTCTATTTTTTCTTGTATATCTTTTATATATGTTTGTGCATTCCATTTTCTTTTTCCTGTATATAGAATTATTGGTATAATTAATGGTATTTTACTATCTTTTTTATATACATTTATTTCACTCATTGTACTTCTTATTATTTCCATTTCATATTCTAGAATTCTAAAGGGCATACTATAATCTATTTTTGTTTGATGTTCTATTAGAAAAAATATATTTTTGTTTTTTAATTTATATACTATATCTGCTTCTTTATTTTTTAGACTAATATTTATAAAACTACTATTATATTTTTCAATTTCATCTTCTTTTATATTTATTTTTGAATATTTATTTATTAATTTTGTAGCTTCTTTTTTTATATCTAGAATACTTCTCATGCTTTTGTCATGATAGTTATTTATACTACAGTATATATATTCTTCACTTTCTTCTTGCACACAACATGTATTTTTACTAAAAAAGTCTTTGTATTTTAGATAGTCTTTATATGTAAATATTTCTATATTTGTTCATCTCCTATTATAATATTTGTATTTAATTTTGTCAATATTTATTTACAAGTTTATTTTATTAATTATAATTTTTGAGCTAGTTGAATTTGTTCTTGTGATAAATTAAAGTCTTGTCCATTATTTTTAATTAAATTATGTAAATTTTCTATTATTCTAACATTATTTATTATTTTTTCAATTGGCATTAAATTATTTATTTCTTTTTCTATTTTTTTATATTCTCTTTCCATTCCATAAAAGTCATTATTTTCAAATTTTTCTTTCCAATTATTTATGTATTTTTCTGTATTATTTAAAGTTTTTGTTTGATTATTAAATGTATTTTCTATATTTTTTTCAATGTTGTTTAGTATAGAATTTTTTCCTTGTTTTATAGTATTAGCAATAGTATAATTAATTAGTCCATTTTTGTATACTTTATTTATTACATCATCTAATAAGCTAGAAACATTGTCTATTATTCCTCCACTTCTTATAGCATTTTGTGCTTGAGATATATTTTCAAAATTTCCTGTTAATATTCCTATAGCACTTTTTCCAATATTTATTGCATCATCTATGCTTCTTTTTATTCCATCTTTTAATCCATATTGAATTAAATTATCTTTTAAATCAATTATTTGATTTTCTATATAATCTGGAAGTATTGTTCTTATTCCTATGTCTATCGCAGTATTAATTGTTTTTCCTATTGTTGTTTCTAAAAAACTTTTTTGTTCTTTTTCATTTTCTAAATTATTCTTTAAGTTTATTTCATTACTTATATTATTTTCCATATTTACTCCTTGTTTTTTATTAATTATTTATTTTCTATTTATTTTTATTTTAATTTATTTTTTATTTAATTTATTTTTTACTTAATTTATTTTTTATTTAATTTATTTTTTATTTTAATTTATTTTTTATTTTAATTTATTTTTTATTTTA
>CAOMRW010000016.1 GCA_948485625.1 uncultured Clostridia bacterium
AAGAAAGAGCAAAATTAATAAAAGATTCAATAGAAGAAGGGAGAATTAAAGGAAAAATAGAATATATAAAGAATATGTTAAATGAAAAAATACCAATGGAATTAATTTGTAAAGTTACAGGAATGTCTAAGGGAGAAATAAAGAAAATAAGTAATAAAAATATTAATTAAATATAAAATGTTATATTCTATAAAAAAATTTTTTATAGAAATATAAGTAATTAATATATTAGAATTATGTATATATGTAAAGAATTAAGTAAAGTAACAAATAAAAAATTAAAGCATAAAATATAGTAAAAACAATTTATAAACTTAAAATTTGTAAGTTTTTAGTTTATGATGAAAGAAGCGAAAGGAGAAAAATATGAATACTCTATTACTAGTATTTTTTGCTTTACCAATAGCTGTAATAATAATATCAATAGCATTACAAAAAATTTTCAAAAATCCTTTTTTAGTAGCAGCAATAATATTTGCAATATTTTTAATAGTAACATTTGTTATTGGAAATTTAATATTGTTAGTTGCTACAATTGCATATACAATACTTGCTTTTATAACTGCTGTAATAACAAAGATAATTTGCCGAATTATAAGAGAACTTGATGAGAGAGATTGCTGTAGAAAAGAAAAATGTAAATGTTCAAACTCAAATAATGATTGTAATTGTAATAATAGAACACAATTATTATCTATAAACGGATGTTGTTCAAATGGAAATGATGATAATGGAAATTTATTAACAATAAGTAGTAGTGGATGCAATGGTATTGAAAATGAATTGTTAACAATAAATTCTAATTGTTCTAGAAATGATGATAATGATAATCAATGTTCTTGTAGATGCAATACATCAACAGATGGAATTGCTGTTAGAGCAAATGTGTTTCCAAATAATAATACAAACGGTAGAAGTGGTAGTTTTTGTGGATGTTTTAGAAGAAGATAAAATATTTATGAAATTATTATTAAAAAATCTAAGTTTTTTTACAATAGTTACAGGATTGTTAAAGAACTTAGATTTTATTGTATACTTGATAATTTTGAATTTTTATGTTACACTATAAAATATAATAAGGACACTATTTTTGGTGTCTTATAAAAATGTGAAAAAGGAGATAAAAATGTTAGATATCATAAAAGATACTTTTATAGATGCAATAAAGCTATTGCCATTTTTATTTATTACATATTTAATTATGGAATATATTGAACATAAAATGGGGAAAAAATCAAAAAACATAATCAAGAAATCTGGAAAATTTGGTCCACTTTTAGGAAGTATATTAGGGATATTTCCACAATGTGGTTTTTCAGTATCTGCAACAAATCTATATGCTGGACGAGTTATAACATTAGGTACTTTAATTGCTGTATATTTGTCGACATCAGATGAAATGTTACCAATTTTTATATCAGAGTCTGTTTCACCAATTATAATATTAAAAATATTAGGGATAAAATTGATTATTGGTATTATTGCAGGTATATTAATAGATTTAGTTATAAATTTATTTAATAGAAATAAATTAAATAAACAAGAAGATGAGATAGGACATATATGTGAGGAAGAACATTGTCATTGTGACGAAAATGGAATTTTTAAATCAGCTGTTTTTCATACAGTAAATATATTTTTATTTATAATAATTGTTACATTTATAATTAATATTGTAGTCTATTTTGTTGGAGAAGAACAAATTGCAAGTTGGATATTAAATAGACCTATAGTTGGACCTATGATTTCTTCATTAATAGGATTAATTCCAAATTGTGCAGCATCAGTTATAATTACAAATATGTATTTAGGAAATGTTATTTCACTTGGAAGTATGATTTCAGGATTATTAACAGGAGCTGGAGTAGGATTAGCTGTTTTATTTAAAACGAATAATAAGTTAAAGGAAAATATAAGTATAGTTGCTTTAATGTATATAATTGGAGTTGTTTCAGGAATTTTGATAGAGTTAATTGGAATAACATTATAATGAAAGTAGGATTTAGGGACGAGTCTCAAATCCTCAAAATAAAAAATGAGGATTTTGAGACTCGTCCCTAAATCCTCATTTTTATTAATCTTTTCGCTTTTTTAAGTCTACTATAATTGCATCTTCATTATCAAATAAGTAATTTGAATCTGTTGTATCTGTCTGAATAGGATTGTATTCATTACGTTCGTCCATAAAGTCTAGATGTTTCAAATCAAATTTCTTTTTTAATTGTGAATCTTCATTGTCTTCATTTACAGTAGTAACCCCATTTGAATATTTACTAAAGTCAAAAATTTTGTATTTTTTTGGTTCTTTATATTTTGATTCTAGGTAACTAAGTTTTCCTTGACCTACCATTGGTTTACCATTTTCGCCTCTAATTTTGTAGGCACAATCTTTTGTCCCAAGTGTTTGAAGTTTTCCTGGTTTAAAGTGAAGTACAAATTTCCATTCTACATTACCATATTTAGAATCATATTTCATTTTGTCCATATCCATAGAATTTGAATATGACCATTCTCTTTTTGTACCAAATTCATCACTCCACCATTTTAGTTCATCAATATCACCATTTCCAGTGAATATTTTATTTGCACAGTTTGATATGATAGTTTGTTTAACTGTTTTATGAATATCTAATTGAGCAAGGTTTTGTGCTGAAATTGTAGTACCAATTTTATATTTTCTATACATTGTAAATATTGGTTCAGTTGCTTTACATATAAAGTCTGGGAATTCATCTATATATAGAAAGTTTGGTACTCTTGATTTTTCAGTACCAGGTCTTCTTAAAACTGCATTTTGCATAGATATTAAGAAGAATAATCCAAATGCTTTATTACTAGATGCTCCTAAATCACCACGTCTTGTACATACAAAAGTGATGTCACCATTTGCTAGCATGTCATCAAAGTTTATATTTTGATGTCTGTTACATAGAATTGTTTTTACACCAGGAAGTCTTAATAATTTGTCTAATTGGCTAATTGCAACATCTATGTATTTTTCTGTACTTTCTCTTCCAGAACCATTTGTATAAAAGTTCTTTTTGAAATATGCTAGTTGTACACTATATTTTTCTCTTAAATCTTCATTATGTGCTAGTATTTCACACATTTTTTCAACTAAATTAAAGTTTGTAAACATTTTTAACATATCTTCTAGATTTGGTAGCATACCGCCATTCATTCTAGGATACATTTCTTTTAGTAAAATTGCCATATTTTCAATAGCTTGAATTACAACTGATTCTCTATATGCTTCTTCTGATTCTCTAGTAGAGATTTCAAACATTGATTTTAATACAGAAGATATTGTAATTGCTATTTTGTTTGCATCATCATATACAAATGGGTTTAAACCAATTGAATTTTTGTCTGATGGGTCAATTATATTATATTTTAGATTATAGTTTTTACAAATACTTATCATATGGTCAGATATTTCTCTGTCTGGTGATAATACTGTAACACCACAGTTTTTATAAGTAATATCAGTAGATGAATCTAAAATCATCTTTTTCATGTATCCTTTATATACATCTTCGTTTCCAGATGTAGGGATTAACATATTTAAGTTAAAGTTAGAATTTAGATAATCATTGTCATATGGTCTATTTAGTACTGCGATTCCTGTTTTTAAGGCTGTGAATCCCATTTCTTTAGAAACTTCTCTAAAGAAAAATTTTCTATCTAAGTCTCTTGCAATTAAAGGCTCATAAACCATAGATGTTTTTCCTGAACCAGAGCCTCCACATACAAACATTGATTGATATCTAGATGATTCTGGTATTGTTATCATTTGAGATGTTTCTGAGTTTTGGCATAAGAATACTTCACATGTATAAGGCCCATGTCCTTGTTTTTTGTCAGATAAATCAATTCCTCCATAATCCCAAATAGAACGTGTCATGTCTTTGCTATCATTAACACCAAAGTATAAAAAGTTAAATATTTTTGGAATTATAAGCAATGGGAAAAAGATTGTTATGGATGTTAATGCTGGTCTTATTAAGTCAGAAAAGTCAGTAACTAAATCTACATATCCAGGATTAAATATTAAGAGTAGCCATGCAGCCATATTAAGCCACTGTGTGAACATTGATATGGCAATAATGCTTAATCCAATAATATATATGTAGAATAATGTAACTTTTTTCTTTTTAGTTGATGCGAATTCAGAACTTCCTGAAAATAAAAATGCAAATATTGGACATGCAAGTGCTAAGGTATATTGTATTGGTCCCCAATATGCATATGATATACCTGTAAATAACATTAATAAAATTTCTACTATTCTATCAACTGCTAAATATATTGTTATTAGTGTTAATACATATGTTGCAAATGTATTTCTACTCGCACCTAGTTTCTTTAAAAAATTATCTATTATTTTCATTATTTATTTGCCCCTTTAAATAATTGTTATATATTTATATTCATACATATATATTATCCTATAAAATGGGGAAAAAAACAAGTATTTTTGCAAAAAAAGTTACCATAAGAGATATTATTTGTAAAAAAAGGCTTTTAAGAGAAAATTTATTGCGTTTATTAACATAATGTGGTAAAATGTAAAAGATAATGTATTATTAAAAATGATAAAAATTTATCAGAAGGAGGGTAGTTTTTTATTTTTTGTAGTTAATTGTTTAGCATTCAAGGAGGAAAGACTATGAAGGTTGGAAAATTAGTAGTTAGTGTTATTGCAGCAGTTGTTATGTTTTTTTTATACCAGTTATGGTTGCCAACATTATCTATTGCATATGTTGATGGAGCATTATTTATTGGATTATGTGTCATAGTTGCATGTGTATTGATAGGCTGGTGGATTACAGGCGAATATGATGAGTATAATCCTGTTATTCCTTTGATTTCAGTTGCTATTGTATTTGTTGTATTGCTTGGAGGGGCATTTGTGGGAAGTCATGCATTAAATTCTTCAACAGCATATAGCCAAATAGGTGATATTGAAGAAATGTCTTTTGTTAAAGATGTTGTGGAGATTGATAATTCTCAAATTCCAACAGTAGATATTGAACTTGCCGCGAAACTGGCTGATAAGAAATTAGGAGAGGACATTGGGTTAGGCTCTCAGATGGAAGTAGGAGAGTTTACTAATAAGCAGAGTGTTAATGGTAAGCTGGTGTATGTTGCACCACTGGAACATACAGGTCTGTTTAAATGGATGTCTAATTCTGACGGTACAACTGGATATGTTGTTGTTAGTGCTACGAATTCTAATGATGTTAAGTTAGTAAGAGAGGTTGATGGAAAACCTATTAAGTTGAAATATCTTGATAGTGCATATTTTTCATCAGATTTGAAACGTCATATTAGAAGTAAAGGTTATCGTTCAGTAGGATTAACAGAATATTCATTTGAGTTAGATGATAATGGATATCCTTATTATGTAGTGACAACATACACAAATAAGACAATTTGGGGACACCCTGAAGCAAGTGGAGTTGTTGTATGCGATGCTCAAACTGGAGATTGTGAATGGTATTCTGTAAATGATGCACCAGAGTGGGTTGATATTATTCAGCCAGAAAGCTTTATTCAAGATCAATTAGAAAATTATGGAAGATATGTCCATGGTTGGTGGAATCCATCTGATAAGGATGAATTGTCAGTAACTGAACATATGACAACTGTGTATAATGATGGTGATTGCTATTATTACACTGGAATGAGTTCAGTTGGCAATGATGATGGAACTGTTGGTTTTGTTATGGTTAACACAAGAGATAAGTCTGTAGTTATGTACAGAATGGTAGGTGTGACCGAAGCTGGTGCAATGAGAAGTGCAGAAGGTGAAGTTCAAGATATGGGATATAGTGCAACTTGCCCAATACCTTTGAATGTAAGTGGGATACCAACCTATTTCTTGACTTTGAAAGATAATGAAGGATTAGTTAAGAGTTATGCAATGATAAACATTGAGGATTATTCAATTGTTGGTATGGGTACATCTATAGCAGAAGCTAAGAGAAGCTATACTAATAGAATGACTTCAAAAGGAAATAGTTCAGTCTTTACAGAGGAGGCATATGGTTACACAAAAGAGGGTGTAGTGACAAGAATTACAGCTAATATTGAAAGTGGTAATTCATATTACTATATGATTCTTGATAATGATAAAACCAAGCTGTATATGGCTTCATATATGATTTCAGAAGAGTTGCCAGTTACAAGAGAAGGGGATAAAGTAAAGGTTAGCTATATTGATGAATCAAATGGAACTATTAGTATTGTTACATTTGATAACTTAGAACTTTCTCAAGAAATTAGTGATGAACAGCAAAGAAAAAATGAGGAGTCTACAAGTATTATCGAAGATTCTGGAAACAAGGTTATTGAAGTGAATCCAGAAGAAAATGCAGAAATCTGGAATAATCTTTCAGAAGAAGAAAAGGCGAAAATCTTGAATGATTTGTCAGATGATGAAAAATAAAGAACTATGAGAAATGCTAGAATTTAGCATAATAGAGCTTAAAGCTTTTGCTTTAAGCTCTGTTAATTTTATAAATAAATTTATATTTAGAATAATAAATGATTTAAATTTATGTTTTTTATCAATAAGATTTGAAGTGATAGATGTTTAGGAATAATTTTGGTAATTTATGCATATAATATTTGTAATTCTTAAAATAGGAGTGATTTTATGCAAGAGGAGTATAAAAGAGAACAATTAGTAAGTGATAGAAGTGAATTGGAAAAAGAGATAGAGTTAGTTAGAAATATAATTAATACTAGAGAAGAGTTAAAAAACAATAATAAGAATTTCGAGTATGCAGAATTGGATTTAGTTGATTATTATATATATCAGATTAAGGCTAATCAAGCAAAATTAGATTATTTGCTAAGATTAGCTAAAGCAAAAGGAATAACTATTGACACAATAAATCAGTTAAAATATGAGAATTATGATGAAAACATAGGATAATCATTTTATTTGAAGATTTTTATTTTTAAAATGAATATATTGTTATTTATAGCTTTGATGAATATTTGTCCATATCTAATCATACAAATGTATAAATAGTTTATTTGAGGTGGATTGATATGGATACTAATTTGCTTACATATTTAGCATGTATTTGTTTTTTATTTATATTTGGAAGAGTATTTATTGTTCCGATTAAGAAAGTTTTAAAATTAGTATTTAATTCTATTTTAGGTGGAATTACAATATTTTTAATTAATTTGATAGGAAGTTCATTTGGGTTTCATATAGGTCTTAATATTTTTACAAGTATTATAATAGGACTTTTAGGATTACCAGGAGCAGTTTGTTTAGTTATTGTTAGATTATTAATTTAATATTTTAATATTGCTTGAAAATATAGATTAGATATGATATAAAATATAAAAGTTAGTCAAGACTAAGTGTAGAGAGGAGAATAATATGCGGATATTAATTCTAGATGATTCAGAAGCAAAGTGTTATTGGATTAAAAATATTCTAGAAGATAGAAGTATTGAATATGAACAAGTTTCATATTTGAATGGAGCATATCAGAGAGTATTCAAAATAGGATATGATGGAATTATTTTAGATATGCAATTTCCAATTCTTATGGACTCAATGCCATGTGGAAATGCTGGTGTATTGTTTTTGGATAAATTGAAAAGGAGAAATATTCAGATTCCTGTTTTAGGACATTCTATAATAAGGTTTCCAGATTCAAAAGAATATCCATTTTTAAAGGGGAAAATTGAAGGATTTAGGACTTTAAATGGAGAAAATCTTTTATTGAAATTTTTAGAAGATATAAAAGAGCAGACTTTGTAAGTTTGCTCTTTTAAACTTTATTCTACTGTTACAGATTTTGCTAGATTTCTAGGTTTATCAACATCTAATCCTTTTTCTTTAGAGATGTAATAAGCAAGTAGTTGAAGTGGTATTATTGATAAAATAGGAGAAATAAAGCAATTAGTATCAGGTATATTAATTACAAAATTAAACATGCTATTATCAATTTCTTTATTAGTTACTATTAGAGTTTTTGCACCACGTGTTATAACTTCTTGGATATTACTAACTGTTTTTTTGATTAAGTTAGCATCAGTTAAAATGCTAATAACTGTTATATCATTTTCAATTAATGCAATTGGACCATGTTTTAGTTCTCCAGCAGCATAACTATCTGAATGAATATATGAAATTTCTTTTAGTTTTAAAGATGCTTCTCTTGCAACTGTTTCATCAATTCCTCTACCTAGGAAAAATACATCTTTTTCTTGATAGATTTGTTTTGCAAAATTTTTGATTGATTCATTGCATTTTAAAGTTTCTTCTATTTTTTTAGGTAATTCTAGAATATCTTTTTTCAATTCATTTAAGTATGATGTTGTACAAGTTTCCAAAACTTCTGCAAAATATATTGCTAAAATATTTATTAACATTACTTGTGATGTATATGCTTTTGTTGATGCTACTGCTATTTCAGGTCCTGCATGAGTATAAATTGAGTAATCTGCTTCTCTTGTTATAGAACTTCCAATTACATTTGATATAGCAAGTGTTTTTGCTTTCTTTTCTTTTGATAGTTTTAATGCTGCAATTGTATCTGCTGTTTCTCCAGATTGAGAGATAAAAATACATAAAGTTTTTTCATCTATAATTGGGTCTCTATATCTGAATTCTGAAGCTATATCTACTTCAACAGGTATTCTACAAAGTTTTTCAATAGCATTTTTTCCACTTAATCCAGCATGCATTGCTGTACCACATGCAACTATATATATTTTGTTTAAGTTTGATAAATAATCTTTTGTAAATCCTAGTTCATCAAATTCGCATTTTGTATTTAGGCTAATTTTAGAACCAATTGTTTCTCTTATTGCTGTTGGTTGTTCATAAATTTCTTTTAACATGAAATCATCAAAACCATCTTTTTCTGCACTACATGCATTCCATTCTATATTTTGAGTTTGTTTTTCTATTTCATTTAGGTTTTTATCATAAAATTTAGCAGTAGTATTTGTTAATACTACAAATTCTAAATCATTTAAAAGATAAAAATCTCTAGTATATGATAGTATTGCTGGGATATCTGATGATAAATATTTTTCATCTTCACAAGTTCCTATAACTAAAGGACTGTCTTGTCTTACAACTATCATATTATCAGGATATAGTTTTGAAATTACTTCGATTGCAAAACTTCCTTTAAATTCTAAACAAGCATTTTTTACAGCTCTTAAAAATTTTAAGTCATCATTTTGAGTATCTTTTGTATAGTGATAGTGTATTAAATTTGGTATTACTTCTGTATCTGTTTGTGAATAGAAAGTATATCCATTATCTAATAAAAAATTTCTTAATTCATTATAATTTTCAATTATTCCATTGTGTACTACACTAAATGTTTTTGAATTATCTTGATGTGGGTGAGAGTTTTCTTTTGATGGTTTTCCATGTGTTGCCCATCTTGTATGTGCAATACCTATTGTTCCTTCTAGTTTATCAATACCATCTAAGTTTGATAAGTTCTTAACTCTTCCTTTATCTTTCATTAATGATAATTCATCTTTTTCAATTGTTGAAACTCCAGCAGAGTCGTACCCTCTGTATTCCAATCTACTTAGACCTGCCAATAAAATTGGGCAAGCTTTTTTTGTTCCTATGTAACCTACAATTCCACACATAGTTAATCCTCCTTTAAATTTAAGCTTTTATAAATTGCACATATATAAATGCAATTTATATTTTTTATATTGGAATTGAAAGTTTGCAAAACTTAATTTTATTAATTTCTGTTCTAATATTACTATTAGTTTTTAGTTAATAATAATGACTTTAAGTATAGCCACTAGAGCATCCGCCGAATGTTTCGATAACTCTAGACCTCGTCAACCAATTGTGGTCCTGGCGCTTTATTTTTAGTCTCCTTCCTTTATATTTTTTTGTGCAACTTTCAATTGTTTTTATTTCTATAATTTGATTAATATAGAAATAAAATTAGCAAATTTTATTTTTGCTATGGTATTATATTACATCAAATATGGATTTTGTGCAAGTTTTTGTAAGATTTTTTTGATTATTGTTTTTATGCAGTACAGTTTTTATTATATATGTGACTTTATAGAAATAAAAATTGATAGATAATAAGATATTATGTAAAAAATGTAATATATAAAATAAGTCCTTTAATTGAATATATAAATGGGAAAATATATAATAAAATCCAAGATAAATTTTTAATATTAAAAGAAATAATAACAAAGGAGAAAAAGGAAGATGGGGAAGAAAAATGGAAATGAAAAAGCTATAACATTAATTTCATTAGTAATTACAATAATAATTCTCTTGATTTTAGCAGGAATAGTATTGCTGAGTTTAACAGGAGAAAATGGACTACTAAAGGTATCAAAAGATGCACAAAGAGAGTATGAAGAGGCAGAAAATAAAGAAAAGGATATATTAAGCTATTTTGAAGGAATAATAACAGGAGAAAATAGTAATACAGATTGTATAGTAGATGGAATTTGGAGGATTTCTCAAAATAAAAATAAATCACCATATGCACCTAATAATATAACATTATCTATTGATACAATTTATTATGATGATACAATATTGACTTTGGAGGAATATAAAAAAGAATATATTAAGAAGTTAAATAATTCAGATGCTAATATGATGTTACAAATGTTAGAAATGTTTCAAAAAGATTTTGTTGGAGAATCAATGACATTTCAAGATATATTTTTTTATATGTCATTTTATAGTAGTGATGCTGAGCAAGATTTATTAGATCAATTTATGAAATATGAGTTAATGGATATTATATTGAAAGGTTGTGGTTACTCTGATGAAAATATAAAAGCAGTTGAAGAAGAATATAAACAATATGTGAAAAATTATGAATCAGAAAATGTAAACAATATACCAAAAGAGATAAAAGATAAAGCATATATTATTGAATATGCAGATGGAAATATACAAGAAATACTTGGTGTAGACTTATGCAAATTTCAAGATAATTACTTAGTAGAGGAAAATGGTATACAAATAATTAGAATACAAGAAGAGGATAGAACTAAAGAAATAAAAGTTGGAATCGATAGAATTATAAAATATGAAATAGATGAGTATTATAATTATATACCTTTTTATAATGGATATCATGTAAAAGCAAAAGATAACACTCTTACTTATTATGGAGTTCCACAAACATATATAGGAAATGCTCCTATTGTAGGTATGAGGGGTATGTTTTATGAGTGTACTAATTTAACTAATATAGATTTAAGTAAATTTGATACTAGAAATGTAATTGAAATAGATTTAATGTTTACAAAATGTAGTAATTTAATAAGTATAAATTTAGGAAATATTGATATTAAAAATGTAACTTCAATGGAAGGGTTGTTTTATGGTTGTACTAAGTTAACAAATATAGATTTTGGTAATATAGATACTACAAATGTGACTTCAATGCTTAATATGTTTAGAGATTGTAACAGTTTAAGTGAAGTTGATTTAAGTAAATTTGAAACTAGAAATGTAACAGTAATGGAGTCTATGTTTAAAGGTTGTAGTAATTTGACAAAATTAGATTTAAGTAGTTTTAATACTGAAAATGTAACATCAATGTATGCTATGTTTCAAGAATGTGTTAATTTAACAAATTTGGATTTAACTAGTTTTAATACTAAGAATGTAAAAAATATGAATGCAATGTTTTCTAAGTGCAAAAAATTAACAGAATTAGATTTGAAGAATTTTGATACAAGTAATGTTATTGCTATGCAAGCGATGTTTGGATATTGTGAATCTTTAACAAGTTTAGATTTAAGTAATTTCGATACAAGTAAAGTTAATAATATGAAAGAGATGTTTTATGCTTGTAAAAAGTTAAATAGTATAAATTTAAAAAATATAGTTACAAATAATGTAACAACAATGAATGGAATGTTTGCTCATTGTAATGCTATAACAACTTTAGACTTAAGTCAATTTGATACAACTAAGGTTACAGAAATGGAATGGATGTTTAATAGTTGTTATGAATTGATAAATTTAGATATTAGTAGTTTTAATACAGAAAATGTTACCAAAATGGGATGGATGTTTGGAGGTTGCCAGAAGATAGAAAGTATAGATGTAAGCCATTTTAATACAGAAAAGGTAACCAATATGGTTTGTATGTTTTGTCAATGTTTCTGTTTGCAAACTTTAGATTTAAGTAATTTTAATACACAAAATGTTGAAAATATGGGAGAAATGTTTGCTAGAAGTAGTAATTTGACAGAATTAAATTTAAGTAGTTTTAATATAAGTAAAGTAAATAATATGAATGACATGTTTAAATCATGCACGAAAATGCAAAAGATTTTAGTAGGAACAAATTGGATAGTTGGAGAAAATACAACTACAGAAAACATGTTTACTGATTGTGGAGTGAGTGACGTAACACATTAAAGAGAGGAGAAAAATAGAAAATAAATATTATGAAAAATAAAAAGAAAATGATGATAATATTAATTACTACTATTTTAATATTATGTATTATAGTAATAGTAAAAATAAAAAGCAAAGAAAAAGCGAAAAATGAAATAACAAATAAACAAGAACTAGAGTTAAATGTAAAGCCAGATAATGAGCCTAATACAAATGTATTAAATCAATTATTAAATTCAATGAATAAAATTCAAGAATTATAAATAGAATATATGATAAAAGTTACTTTAGAATTATGAAAATAAGGATAAGTCTAAAGTGACTTTTTTATTGTTTAAGAGTTAAAGAAGAAAAAATAGATATTATAAATTAATAATTAAATAATAAAAGAAAAAAGGTATTGAGGATATATTGATTTTAAATATTAATATATTATATAATGACCATAGGAGGGGAAAGAAGTGGAAGAGATAAATGTATTAATAAATAAAGCAAGATTAGAAAAAAGAATTGATGAGATGGCAAGAGAAATTGAAAGAGATTATGAAGGGAAAGATATAGTATTTTTAGGAATATTAAAAGGTTCAGTGCCATTTATGTGGGAATTAGCAAAGAGATTAAAAAATAATGTGATTTTTGAATTTATAGAAGTATCAAGTTATAAGGGGACAGAAAGTACAGGAAAAATAACATTACATAAAGATATAAAAGATAGTATAGAGGGAAAAGATGTATTAATAATTGAAGATATAGTTGATACTGGTAGGACATTAGATTTTTTATTGGAACATTTAAAACAAAAGAATCCTAATAGTGTAAAAATAGCAACATTATTAAGTAAGCCATCAAGGAGAGTTATTGAGCTTAATGTTGATTATATAGGATTTAAAGTAGAAGATAAATTTGTTGTGGGCTATGGATTAGATTATGACCAAAAATTAAGGAATTTGCCATATATAGGGTATATTGAGTGAATATAATTAGTCTACATAAAAATTGACTTTTAAATAGATGTTTGATATAATAAAGATAGATTTTTCATAAAGTAGGAAGAGATATCTTCCGTAGTACCTATAAAACATTGTATAATTCATTTCAGGAGGCAAAATATGTACGAAAATCTTTATTCTTACAACGAAAAAATTAATGGAAGAGAGGTATGGATGGTTTTTAAACCGAATTTTCGGGAAGCAATTACACTTATTAATGGAAAAAATCAGATTAGTTCAGATGGAAAGGTTACTGTAAAAGGAGAGCCAGTTTTAGCAGGAACTCGTAGCCAATTTCCAGAAGCATTTGTTTCAGAAGATGCACAATGGGCAGTAGAAGACGATGACTTTGCATATATAATATATGTAACAGAAAGAACAAATGAAATTATAACACCGTTTGGTTTGGAATGGAACAAAGAGTTTAACCGTATTCTCAAAAGATGTAAAGATGATTATTATAAAAAGAAAAAGAAAGAAATAAGGTTATACTTCTATGATGCAGTTAATGACAAGTTGAAATTATGCTATTTAGATGGAATGTGTTCAAACTACGAAAATTATTCGTATTCTCTAAATAGATATTTTTCGCCTTACTGTTCAATTGATAAAAGATATACTAAACCAGACAGGGATTGCTTTATCTTTGGAAGAGTCAGAAAAACAATTGGTTTGAGAAATTCTAAGTTATTAGACTTCATTGAACCAGTGTATACAGTTAAGCCTGACTTTGAAAGAGAAAGCTGGGATATTCTAGATTCAGAATATAGAGAGAATATTTATGATTTAGAAGAGAAGTTATATAAACTTCTTAAATTTACAGTAACTATAAAAAGAAATGAACTTGAAATTAATAGAGTTAAGGCATATCTCAAATGTGAACAGGAAAATGCACATTTTATAGCTAAGTTATTTACAATTAAGATAATGGATGCATTTTCTAAAAGTGATGTTAATGAAATACGACAGTTATATGATGTTTTAATTACACCACAAGACTGTACAAATGTAAGATTTAAGTTAAAGCTTGGAAAAGAAGTAACTTGTGAGCCAGATAAAAAGTTTAATATATCTTTTGAAAATGGCGAATATGCTTATGTGAGTGCAACATGGATATATATAAATATTCATAATTGTACAGATGCAAGTGCAATGTATTTGGGAAAAGTAACAAATAGGTACAATTTTTATTAGGAATTTTGGGAGCTACTGTTTAAGTAGCTCCCATTTAAAGGTCAAAAAGTATAGTATTTAGAAAATTCAAATAATATGTATGTAGATATGTGAGAAAATTGCAAAAAAACATTGCAAAAATGTGATAAAATTATAAAACTTCTTTGCAAAAATGTGATTTTACTAGAGTATGTAAGATATGAGTTGAAATTATATATTGATTTTAATTATAAGTATAGTATATAATAAATTATGAAAAGATTAAGGGAAATTTATTATAGGTGAAAATATGTTTAATATTGAAGAAGAATTAAAAAAACTACCAGGAAAGCCTGGAGTATATGTAATGAGAGATAAAGACGATAATATTATATATGTAGGAAAAGCAGTATCATTAAAAAATAGAGTTAGGTCTTATTTTAGAAAAACAAATAAAACAGAGCGAATAAAAAAGATGGTAAGTTTAATAGACCATTTTGAATATATTGTTGTTGATAATGAAGCAGAAGCATTAATTTTAGAATGTAATTTAATAAAAAAGAATAGTCCCAAATTTAATGTTTTATTAAAAGATGATAAAACATATCCATATATAAAAATAGATGTTAAATCAGATTATCCAAATGTAGTAATAACTAGGAGACTATTAAATGATGGAGCAAAATATTTTGGACCATATGCTAATCCAGGTGCAGCAAAAGAAATGTTAGATTTTATAAAAAGTAAATATAAAATACGTCAATGTAAGAATTTTAAATCTACAAGTAGGCCATGCTTAAATTATCATATAAAAAGATGTTTAGCACCATGTGTAGGATATATTACGCCAGAAGAATATAGAAAACAAATAGATGAAATAATAGATTTATTAGATGGAAAAACAGATAAAATTATAAAAGAATTAGAAAAACAAATGCAAGAAGCATCACAAAAATTAGACTTTGAACAAGCAGCATATCTAAGAGACAGAAAAGTTGCAATTGAAAGAGTGTCAGAAAAACAAAAGGTTTCAAATATATCAGAAAATAACATAGATGTAATAGGATTATACAAATCAGAGATAGGAGTATGTATAGAAATATTTTTTGTTCGTGGAAGTAAAATGATTGGAAGAGAACATTACTTTTTTAATGAATTAAAAGATATGGAAGATGCAGAAATATTATCAGGATTTATAAAACAATATTATTTAGATAATCCCAATATACCAAGTAAGATAATGTTAAGAGAAGAATTACCAGAAAAAGATGTTTTAGAGGAATGGTTATCCACAATATTAGGAAAAAAAGTGGAATTAAAAAGTCCTAAAAAGGGTGAAAAGTTAAGATTTGTAGAAATGGCAGAAATGAATAGCAAAGTTACATTAGAAAATAAAGAAAAAGATAAATCAGAAATTTTAATGGAATTAAAAAATGTATTAAATATGGACAAATTACCAAGAAAAATAGAAACATATGATATTTCTAATATTTCAGGAGAATTTATGGTAGCAGGAATGTGTGTAATGCAAGATGGAATAATAAAAAAGAACTTATCAAGAAGATTTAAAATAAAAACAGTACTTACACAAGACGACCCTAAATGTATGGAAGAAGTAGTTACAAGAAGACTAGCACATTCAATAGGAAAAGAAGATTCAGGCTTTGGAAAATTACCAGATGTAATATTTGCAGATGGAGGGATAACGCAAATTAGAGCCATAAGAACAGCAATAAACAAATATGAAGATTTAGATATAAAAGTATTTGGGATGGTAAAAAATGATAAACACCAAACAAGAGCACTAATTGATGAAAATAGGAAAGAAATTAAAATTTCTGAAAATCTTATGAATTTAATTACTAGATTCCAGGATACTGTCCATGATACTGCAATTAGTTATCATAGGAAACTAAGAGAGAAATCTGTTACAAAATCAGAACTAGATGAAATAGATGGAATAGGAGAAGCAAGGAAAAGGGCATTATTGAAACATTTTGGAAGTGTCGAAAAAATAAAACAAGCTTCAAAAGAAGAATTGATGCAAGTAAAAGGAATAACAGAGAAAATAGCAGAGAAAATGTCCCATTAGGGACGTTTCTTTTGGGACATTTTTGTCCCAGTGGGGACAGATGTTAAAATTAATTGAAAAGTAGTGGTGATAAAGGGCAAGGTCTTAAGTGGTGATAGGGGGCCAGGTCTTAAATCCCCATTTTTTATAAAAAATGGGGATTTAAGACCTGGCCCCCTATCACCACTTAAGACCTTGCCCTTTATCACCACTACTTTGTTTTTGGCTATTTAGAAACTAAATATAAAGTATTACATATTTCTTCAGTATGACCATCGTTTTCATATAATTTTGTTGCATTTTTAAAGTTAGTATTAGTTTTAAGTTCTTCTAGTATCCAATTATTATCCATATAAGTTTTTATACATAAAATAAATGCTTCTTCATTATTTAAGTTATTATCATTTATTAAGTATTGTAGTTCATTATTATTTACATTTATTATTAAAGATTTATTATAAATCATCATTTCTGGTGTACTTTGTACATGATTAAAGAAATTATCATAAACATATACAAAAGATTTTTCTTTATTTTGTTCTGCTATTTCTAAGCATTCTTTGTATTCTTCAAATAAGAATTTAGGTTTTGAAAATATAATACCATTTATTACTAATGCTATTGCTATGATTGTTATAATTGCATTTTTGTATTTGACATTTATAAAATTATCTAATATTAAGAAAAGCGTAATTGCTACAAAAGGTATTATAGGCATTATATATCTTAATTCTTGAAAAGATGTCATTTTTACAGATATAAAGAAAAATAATATACTTGGAATAATTGTTAGTATTATAATAAATTTTTCTTTATTTTTTATGTATAAATATATTGTAGCCAATGCAAATATAAATAATATTGCAAACATTATTAGAGGACTAACTGTAAAAGAGTAAGCTAAATGTTTTAAGTATGTATATAAATGTTCTATATATCCAGAGTTTCCTAAATTTGATAATCCTCTATCTGAAAATATTAGATGATTTATACATGGTACAAATAGTAAAATTCCTATAATAGCATATATGATGTGAGATATAGTGTATGTTATTAATATTTTTTTGTCTTTTTTTAATCTAAACATTTGAATAATCATTAAAACAAATATAAAAAATGCGTAAACTGCAAAATAGTATTGTGTTAAAAATCCTAATATTGTTATAGCTCCAAGTGTTATTAGATTTTTCTTTGAGAGCTCAAAATCATTTTTATATATTTTTAAGCTGTAATAAAAATATGATAGAATGAAAAGTGTTAATAACATGTACATTCTTTGGAATATTACCATAGATATTGTTCCCATTGATAGGCCATAGAATATGAGGGTACTAATTACTAAATTTTCTTTGCCTAATAGTTTTAATATTTTTTTGATTATTATACAACTGAATATAAATGCAATTATATTTACAATGAATACAGAATATTTACTAAATTGTCCTAAAAATATTAGTGTAGAAAAATGTACTAGAGTATAAAAAACTGGTGGGTGATTATCATATGCTTGATTTTGATATATTGCTTTTAAATTAAGATAGTTATTAGGTGTTAATGTAATGTAATCTTTTACATATTCTCTTGATAACCATGTAGGGGTTGGATTTCCTGCATGTGCTGTCATTAATCCATTAGTTGGATTTACAGATGATGCAATTGAATACATTTCATCTTCATGGAATCCTATCTTTTTAGTTTGATAGTAGAATATGATGCCACACATTATTGCTATTAAAGCTATTATAATAATTTTTTTAAGAGTTTCTTTATTTTTTAACATTTTTAATCAATCCTTTTATATTAATATTTTTGTAAAAGAACCAGAAATCAGGTTCCTGGCTCTTTTACAACAGTTCTTGTTTTTATGTAAGAACCGTTTGGACGAAAGAAGTTCAAAGGGATTGGAGATCTCTTTAAATTTCTTTTTACTAATGCCCGATAAATCTGGGGCACTGCAAAGATAACTAATAAAGTAACAAAAATTTTTTTCTTCATATAAGTTACCTCCTAATTTGTATATAACATTGTTGACAATAAAATTATAGCATTATTTTACTTATAAAACAAGAAAAATTTTATATAATTGTAATATTTTTCAAATTTTAGCATATATATAATAAAAATGGGGGGAGTTTTATGGAAAATATATTTAATGTTAGTTATAATACTAAGTTGGACAGGCTAGAAATTCCAAAAGAAACAATTGCAAATAAAATTGTAGAAAATATTAAAAAAAATAAATTTATTTCTTTTATTTTTATTAGTTTTATAGTTTTTTCAGGAGTGAATTTTTATTTAATATATAATTTTATGAAAATTTTGGAGAATATTTGAAAAGAATTAAAAGAAGCTTTAGAATTATATATGCAAGATGAAGAAGCAGTGATGCCTAAAGAAATTTTTATAACTACTTTGGAGGTGGCTGTATGGGTTGAAAATATCTAGTGTTACCTCCAAATAAAATTATAAAAGTAATGAGTAAATTTAGATTTGAAAAATGTTCACAAAAAGGTAGTCATGTGTATAGTGAAATAGCCAAAGAAACTCTGAATAGTATATTAGAACAAGCTGATATCGAATTAGAAGAATTTATGAGAAATCTATAATAATTTTTTTATCAAATTTTTTATAATAAATTTAGAATTTTTAAATCTTTAAAATCCCTTTAAAAAATAAATAAAATATGCTAAAATAGAACTATCAAAAAAGAAAGATAGGATTATTTATTATGAACGAAGATAAAAGACATCATATAATTGAATTAGAAGAAAAATATAGTGAAAATAATTATAATGGCATAGATAATGGCAAATGTAACTTTAAAATAATTCAAGGAGAAGTGCCAATATTATTATCAGCTCCACATGCTGTAAAACAATATAGAGATGGAAAAATAAAAGCTGAAGATAGATTTACAGGATCTATTGTTGAGTACTTGTGTGAAAAAACAGGTGCTAATGGAATTATAAGAGTGTATAATGATAGTGATGACCCTAATTACGAAAATAATGGAAGTTCACTAAAATATAAGGAAGCAATTTTGGAATTAATAAAAGAAAAGGACATTGTTCTTTTGATAGATGTACATGGATGTAAAGATACTCATGGATTTGATATAGAATTGGGCACAAATTGTGGAGAGAATATAAATTATGATGAAAAATATTTAGATATTTTGAGAAATAACTTTTCTACTTTGGGAAAAATTGTTGTTGATAAGAAGTTTTGTGCGATTAGAAATACAACAGTTAGTAATTTTATAAATAAAAAAAGTAATATACAATGTGTTCAAATGTAAATCTCAAAAAGATTTAGAAATGATAATTTATTGAAATTATTAGATGTTTTTGAAATAATTATAAAAGAAATAAGAAATAAGAATAGGAATAGGGATGATTATGATGAAATTAGCAGATAATTGGAATGATTACAAAATATTAGATATGGCAGATGGACAAAAATTAGAGAGATGGGGAGATGTTATTCTATCAAGACCAGATCCACAAATAATATGGAAAGAAAAGAGTTTTCCTAAAAAATGGAAAGAAATAAATGCAACATATCATAGAAGCAGTTCTGGAGGAGGTTCTTGGGAATTTAATAAAAAAATGCCTAAGCAATGGCAAATAAAATATAAAGATTTAACATTTAATATAAAACCAATGGGATTTAAACATACAGGATTATTTCCAGAACAAGCAGTTAATTGGGATTGGATGATAAATAAGATAAAATCAGAAAAAAGAGAAATAAAAGTCTTGAATTTGTTTGCATATACAGGAGGAGCAACAGTAGCTTGTGCTTATGCTGGAGCAAGTGTATGTCATGTAGATAGTTCAAAAGGAATGACAACATGGGCAAAAGAAAATATAGAAAGTTCAAAATTACAAAATAGACCAGTAAGATTTATTATTGATGATGTTGTTAAATTTGTAAACAGAGAAATTAGAAGAGGTAATAAATATGATGCAATTATAATGGACCCACCATCATATGGAAGAGGAGCAAAAGGCGAAGTATGGCAATTTGAAAACAATATTTATGACTTAGTGGATTTATGTACAAATGTATTATCAGATAAGCCTTTATTTTTCTTAATTAATTCTTATACAACAGGAATTTCTAGTAAAGTATTAGAAGATATTTTAAATTTAACAGTTAATAAAAAATATAAAGGAAAAGTTGAGTCAGGAGAAATTGGAATTCCAATGGAAAATTCTAAATTAGTTTTGCCTTGTGGAATCTATGGAAGATGGGAAAAATGAAACAGTTGGGACAGTCCAAAAATGTTTCATTATTTATAGGAAAAAATGTCGAATAAAGTAAAAGACAGAAATCGACAAATAAATGAAACATTTTTGGACTGTCCCACTTGTTTCATTTTAATAGGAGGACTAAATGCAAAATTTAAAAGTAATATTTGAAGATAATCATATAATTGTTGTAGAAAAATTGCCTAATATTCCATCACAGTCAGATAAGACTGGTGATGTAGATATGTTAACTCTAGTTAAGCAATATATAAAGGAAAAGTATAATAAGCCAGGAAATGTATATTTAGGGTTAGTTCATAGATTAGATAGGCCAGTTGGTGGTATTATGATTTTTGCTAAAACTTCTAAGGCTGCGAGTAGATTAAGTGAGCAGGTAAGAGATAAAGTTTTTAAAAAGAAGTATTTGGCTGTTGTTGATGGGAAAGTAGATAATAAGAAGCGGTATTTTAGAAGATTATTTATATAAAGATGAAAGAAATAATATTAGTAAAGTAGTGAATAAAGATAAGAAGAATGCTAAATTAGCTAAATTGGATTATGAAGTTATTACATATAATGAAGTAAAAAATTTAAGTTTGTTAAAGATAAACTTACATACTGGAAGACATCATCAAATTAGAGTGCAATTATCAAATTTTGGACATAGTATTTTTGGAGACCAGAAGTATGGAACTAGAGGACAAGGTAAACAAATTGCTTTATGGGCATATGAATTAATAATTAAGCATCCAATAACTAAAGAAGAAATAGTATTTAAAGATTTGCCAGAGAATAATGGAACTTGGTGTATTCTGAAAGGTATAAATATTTAATAAGTATATTAAGATAGATGAAGTCTATCTTTTTTTAGTTATGAGTGAAAATATAGCAAATAAATGTTATGTTAATTAATCTTACATTATTTTACAAAGTTGTGTATATGTTTTATGAAAATACAAATAAAATTTTATATAAAACAATAATTGCATTTTATAAAATAAACCAATTATAGTTATTTTAGAGTGTTAAACTAATCTTAGCAAAAGAAAAAAGTGGGGTGAGAAAATGATAGATAAAATCACTCAATCTCTAACCAATAAAATTAGAAAAGAAATGCCAGATGTAGATGATGAAAGAGCAGAAGTAATAAACTATGGATTACAAATTCTTTTTGGTGAAGTTCCTAAATTTTTTATAATGTTAGGGATTGCATACATATTAGGAGTATTTAAATTAAGTTTAATTACATTTCTGATTTTACTTCCATATAGAGGTGCATCAGGCGGATTTCATTTAAAAACACATATAGGATGTATAATTTCAACATGTACATTTTATTGTGGGATAGCATTTTTATCAAAAAGTATTATTATTATGAGTAATATGAAATATTTATTAATTTTTGCAACATTTATTTTTGGAATGACAATGATAAAATTATATGCTCCAGCTGATACTGAAGATGTTCCAATAATAAGTAAAAAAGTTAGAAAGCAGAAGCAAATGTTATCATATATTTCATTTGTAATAGGATTAATAATTGCTTTAGTTATTAATAATAATGTAATATCAAATATAATAATATTTGGATATTTAGTACAAACATTTATGATTACAAGATTTGCTTATAAAATAACTAATAATAGATATGGTTATGAATTATATGAAAATGCTTCAAATTAATTAGCTAATATTAGAATACAATCCGGATGTATTTTATATTATAGATAAAAACGAAGGAGGAAGACTTTATGTTAAAATTATTAGCAAAAGTTGCAGAAAAATACGCAAAGTCTACTAATACAGCTTGTTTTGTATGGTATGTATTACACCAACCAAAAATGCCAGCTAGCTTAGTAAAAAAAGATTAATTATTAAATAGTTTTTAATTTTAAGTATGAGTAGTTCGACAATACTTGTACTTAAAACACAATATACTTTAATGTTATTATAAACAATCCACTAAAAAAGAACAGTTTTTGCTGTTCTTTTTTAGGTTAACATTAAAGTAAACTCACAGCTATGCTGTGGGCATTATAAAACTTATAGTTTTGCACAAAGTAACAAAAAAACAACCCAGACATGATATAATATTTAAAGTTTGACAGCTAAAATATAAATCATGAAAGGAGTTGGTAGTATGAAAAGTTCATACACAGAAAGTTTAGCACATATAACATGGGAATGCAAGTACCATATCGTGTTTGCACTCAAATTTTGAAGAAAAGAGCACATTAATAATATTTGAGAGGCACGTAAATTTAAAGTACAAATATGGAAACAAAGTATTTTGGTGTCGAGGGTATTAGTAAGTATAGTGGGAAATAATAAGACAGCAGTAGCAAGATATGTAGCAAATCAATTAAAAGAAGATATGATGACAGATTAAATAACAATAAAAGAATATAAAGACCCTTTTAAGGGTAGCGAGTAAAAATAATGCAAGTGTAAATGACGATAGCTGTCAAACTGAGGAACTTCAGTGCTAGCTGGTATCAAGGCATTATAGGTCGATATGAAAATCCCTCAGTTATACTGAGGGATAATTATGTAAAATAAAAATGATAGATTTTAAATCTACCATTTAATAATATATTTCTAATTGTTGAATAAAATATTTATCGTTTTTAGTTGTATGTAAATTTACATTATTATTTTTCTTTAATATTTGTCTAACTTCCCATAATCCTAATCCAGTATGATTTTCTTTACCACTAAAGCCTTTATTAAATATCTCATCTATATTTACATCTGTATCTTTATAAGTATTTTCTATAGAGATTATATTTCTATGATTTTTAGAATCATTTCTAAATACTATATTTAATATTTTTTCTTCACACTCAGAGGATGCTTCAATACTATTATCTAATAAAATTCCTAAGATTCTAGCAAATTCATAAATTTTCATATGTAATTCATTTAAATCTAATAAAAATGTTATATTAACTTTTATATCTTTTTCTTCTGCTTCATTATATTTTGTTGTAAGTAGATTATATATACCTGGATTATTTATTATGTCTGGATTTAGTATATATAAATTATTAACTTTTTGGCAATCACCTTCTAATTGTGAATAATATTTTTCTAAGCCTTTCATATCATTTGTTTTTATATAACCACCAATAGTAGTAACAATATTATCAAAATCATGTTTGAAACCTCTAACACTATCATGCAATATGTGTAATGTTTTATTATATTCTTTTACATTTTCTAATTTTTTCTCAGTCTTGATTAATGACATAATTTTGGCTAAACTGAAAAAGCTTAATCCAAAGTAAATTAATAAAGATACAAAATTAAAAAATGTGAATTGAACTGGCAATATATCAGTATAGTTCATAGTCAAAATACCTTGTAATATAATGTTAAAAGAACCAAATATAAAGTTTAATGTTATTATTATTTTACTTTTCTTATCAAAATCATCTAATATTTTTAGAGTAATATGCCTATATTTCAATATCAATGATAATATGAAAACTATACAATACATTAATAGTGCAAATGTAAGTCTATACATAGGAATGCAATTAACTTGTTCATATGTAATGTTAAAAATAGTTAGAAAAGGTTTTAATACTAATCCACCAGCTAGACTAAAGATAATACTTGGAAATATAGTAGCTATAAGTGATTTTAAAAATTTCAATTTTATAATAAAAAATAAAACTATAAATGCAGAAACATAATTTACAATTATATTAAAAGGTGAGTTCATAAAGCGAGTTGCAATAATAGCTACTGTTGCAGTTGCAAATATGTATATAAACTTTTGTAGTTTTGAATATTTCTCATTAAATATATTACATATTAAACTAAAAGATAAAGGCATTTCTATTAAAAATGGTAATATTATTGATAAGATAAATATTAGTTTTTCATTTGGTGTACTAATTAAATTTCCCAAATTATTCAAAATTTCCACGATTTTTCACCTCCTCCATTAATTCTTTTTTATATTTTGGACCAATGTCACAAACAGAACCATTATTAAAATAAATCATATTGGCAACAGGGTCTAAATTTACAATATTATTAATGTTTACAATGAAAGATTTATGAGCTCTTATAAAATTGCTAGGTAAAGAATCTTGGATTTTATTAAAAGAACTATAAGTTTCATAATCTCTGCTTTTAGTATGAAAAATTAATTTCATTCCATCACGTTTTATATATAATACTTCACTTTCATCAATTATAGTTTTCTTATTATCAATTTTTATATACTTTTTTGGTAATCCATTGATATCTTCAAATAGACGTATAATAGTTTCTTCTAGTCTATCAGAAGTTACAGGTTTTGCTAAGTAATCAAATGTTTTAAATTTGTAAGCCATCATAGCATATTCTAAATGTGCTGTAGTAAAAATAAAGTATGTATCTTTATTTTTTTCTCTAACCTTAGAGGCTATTTCTAGTCCAGTTTTGTCAGATTTTAGATTAATATCTAGAATTAATACATCTGTTTTATTATCATCAATATAATTTAATAAATCAGTAACATCTGTTGTTTTAAGTCCTATTTGAGCATCATAATTGTGTTTTATAAAAATATTTTCAAGAATTTTTGAGAATTTGTCTAAAATATTTAAATTGTCATCACAAATAACAAAGTTTAACATGTGTTTTCCCCCTAATAAAATATTAAAAAATTTTTTGGAAAAAAAGTTATCGACAAAAAAACAAAAATTTCCTTTATTTTCCAGAAACAATAACAATATAATCTAAAAAATTTCCAATGTCAATAGAAATTATATAAAATTATCCAAAAGGTAAAATAATTAATATTCTTGATATTTGTAAGTAAAACCAATAATGTTAATTAAGAATGAGAATATGTCAAAACCTGTCAAAATGTAAATAAAATATTAGTTTATTAGAATTAATTTAATATTGTAAATATTATTAAAATAAAAGTAAGTAATAATATTTTATAAAGCTCATAAAATTAATAAAGAAAATTTGAATCAAATAATATTTATTATTGGAGGTAAAGAGATGACTATTAATTTAGGTAAGAATATGTCAAAAGTTATAAAGATGCTAGTTTTGTTATTAGTAATTTTTTCATTAACTTTAATTAATGTAAATAATAAAGAAGAGGAAAGTGTTTTAACAAGTTCTCAAGGGTTAAGTAATAAAAAAATAGGATGGGGAATAAAAAGAAATGATAATCATCAACAACCTGATTTAGGCAAAAGTAATAGAGAAGTATTAGAAAGAAACAATGGTATTGCTATTGGTAATAGTACAGATAAATATATATATTTAACGTTTGATGAGGGATATGAAGCTGGCTATACTCCACAAATACTAAAAGTATTAAAAGAAAATGAAGTAAAAGCAACATTTTTTTTGACAGCTCATTATCTAAATACACAATCTGATTTAGTAAAACAAATGATAGATGAAGGACATATTGTAGGAAATCATACTGTAAATCATAAAAGTATGCCATCATTAACAGAAGAACAAATAAATACTGAAGTTTTAGACTTGCATAAGTCTATTTATGAAAAATTTGAATATGAAATGAAATATATAAGACCTCCAATGGGAGAATTTAGTGAAAAATCTTTGAATATAACTAATTCATTAGGATATAAAACAGTTATGTGGTCATTTGCATATGAAGATTGGAATGAAGATAAACAACCAGATGAAATATCTTCTAAAAAGAAGATATTGGAAAATGTTCATAATGGAGAAATTATGTTATTGCATGGAAACTCAAAAACTAATACAAATATTTTAGAAGATATTATAAAGGAAATAAAAAATATGGGATATGAATTTAAATCTTTAGATGAATTTAAATAGAGATGCCCTTATTAATGTACAAAGGGAAATTTCTATTTAGAGAAAGAAAGGAACTGTTATGAAAAATAAAAGAAGAAGTCCTATTTCTAAATTAGATAGAATTTTAGAAATGCCTCAAGAAGTATATACTGACACTCCTAAGATTACGATTACAGGTTTTAATGAGATGATAATAGAGAATTTTAAAGGTATTTTAGAATATGAGGACTATTATATTAGAATAAATACTTCTTTAGGAATAATAAATATAAATGGTTATGAATTAAAATTAGAAAATATGACAAATGATGATATAAAAGTCAATGGAAAAATAGAAAGTATGGACATTGAAAGAAATTTTGACTAAAATTACTAAATTAAAAAGGAATGAAAAAATAATGTTAATTAAAATAATATTTAATTATATAATTGGATACATAAGAATATCAATAGAAGGATATTACATAGAAAGATTTATAAATATATGTAAGAATAATAAAATAACTATATGGAATTTAAAAAGAAATAAAAATGTGAGAATAGAACTGAATATAGGAATTAAAGATTTAAGAAAGGTTGCTAAAATTGCTAAACAATCAAAGTGTAAATTAAAGATATTAAATAAGAAAGGAATTCCTTTTTTATTTAATAGATATAAGAAAAGGAAAATATTTTTTGCTTTTCTTATTATAATTGTTATATTATTAGGAATATCTTCAAATTTTGTATGGAATATTGAAATTGTGAATGAAAATAATGAATCAATAGAAAATATCTACAAAGATATAACAGATTGTGGATTAACTATTGGAAAATTGAAGTCTCAAATAAATACAAAAGAAATAATTAATAAGATTAGATTAAATAGAGATGATATTGCATGGTTAGGAATAGAATTGAAAGGAACAAATGCAATTGTAAAAGTTGTTAAATCAACATCAAAACCAGATATAATAGATGATAATGACTATTGCAATATTGTTTCAGACAAGCAAGGTGTAATAACAAAGATAAATGCACAAAACGGAACAATTTCTGCAAAAGTAGGAGATACTGTAAATATTGGAACTGTACTAATAAATGGGTGGATGGAAGGCAAATATACAGGGATAAGATATGTACATGCAAGAGGCGATATTGAGGCAAAAGTATGGTATACAAAGAGTAAAAAAATTCAATATAATACTACGGAAAGAATAGAAACAGGGAATGTTGAAAATAAATATAAAATAAAAATAAATAATTTTGAAATAAATTTAGCAAAAAGACTTTCAAAATTTGAAATTTATGATACAATAGACGAAGAAAAGAAATTTAAAATATTTTCAGATTTCTATTTACCAATTTCCCTAGTAAAAATGACTAATAAAGAAGTAAAAGAAGAACAAAGAAATTACACATTAGAGGAAGCTAAAGAACTAGGGATAGAACAGCTACAGCAAGAATTAGACAAAGAAATAGAAAATAAAGATAAAATAGTAAATAAAGTTATAAATACAAATGAAAAAGAAGATGGAATAGAAATCTTTGTAACATATGAAGTACTTGAGAATATAGGGACTAATGAGAAAATAGTTTTTTGATTTGTAAATTAGTAAACAAGACAATTTATTAATCTATAATCAGTGAAGGGATGATTTAATATGGAAGAAAAAAGCCTAAAAATAACTGGAGCAAATACTACGTTTTTTAACAAAATAACAAAAACACTAACAAAAATGTTAATACCAACTAAAATAGGAATTAATGGAATGCTAATTACTATTAAGAGAAATAGTTTAATAAAGTCATATGAAAACTTTATAAAAGATACAGATGATAGTACAAAAGAAGAATTAGAGAAAAAATATGAAGAAGCATATACTGTATATTTGGAAACTCTTGATAAATATGTAATGGATTCAATTTATAAAAAAGTAAAAAATAATACTGCAACAGAATTTGAGAAAGATGCGTTATCAAGATATTATGAAGTAACAAGTTTAAAAGAAAAAGAGTATATGGATTATAAATATAGAAAACAAAAATATTTATTGGAATTAGATAAAGAAGGTATAGATGTATCTGCGAAAGAAAAGATAAAAGAAAAATTTAGTAGATTTTATGTGGATAAAATGGATACTTTATATAAAGGTATTTTGAAAAATTATTCTATTAAACTTGCAGATACAACTAATATCTATGATTCTTCAAAAGAATGGATATATGTAAAAATATTTTATACATTAGAGGAATATGTTAAGAATATATTATCATTAAAAATTGATATAAATTCAAAAGATGAATTTAAAGATATAGAAAATGATTATCAAAGATTTGAAAGTTATATAGTAGGAAAGTTAGATACAAAAGATAATATTGAAAAAAATATGATATTACTTAATTTGAGTAGAAAACTATTTACACATAGTATACCATTAATAGTTGCAGAACAATGTTATGAGAAATTATTAAAAGATGCTAGAATTCTTGTACAAGATACAAAAATGGCTGCTAAAAGAGAAAAAGTTTATACATTGTTAATAAACTTAATTGAGGAATATAATGTAAGATTATTATCAACAAAAGTATATTGGGAAAACATGAAAGAAAGAGAAAATTATAAAAAATATTGGGACAAGTATAAAGAAATATCAAAATTGAAAGATACTGATTTTGCAGAATATATAAAACAAAAAGAAATATTATTTATAAAAAATGATATAAGAAAAATAGAAAATTCAAAATTTGATTATTCAAAAATAATTACATATTATAAAAGAAGATTATTAGATTATGGAGCAATAAGAGAAGTAAAAAATAAGTGTAAATCAATAGGAAATTATACAGGAACAATAAATAAAGAAGACAGGGTGGTTGCATAATGTATGAAATTACATATTTGAATGTAGATGAAAATGAAGAATATGATAAAACAATAGAAAAAGTTATATATAAATGTTTTGAAGAAGAAAAATTGTTGGATTCTAAATTAATGATAACAATTACTTTAACAACACCAGAAGAAATAAGAAAAATTAACAAAGAATATAGAAATGTAGATAAAGAAACAGATGTATTATCATTTCCAATGTTTGAAAAAGATGAATTAGATGAAAAAATAGTTAATAAGCAATATTTATATGAAGATGTTTTAGGAGATATTATAATTTCAATAGATAGAGTTAAACAACAAGCAGAAGAATATGGACACAGTTTTGAAAGAGAATTAAGTTATATGCTTGTACATGGATTTTATCATTTAATGGGATATGACCATATAGAAGAAGAAGATAAGAAAATAATGAGACCAAAAGAAGAAAAGATATTAAATGCTTTGAAGATTACTAGAGATTAGGGAGGTAATTATGAGAAATAATGGGACAAAAATCTTAATATTAATTTTAATTATATTGATTTTAGTTGCTGGTGGAGTAATGGCATATAAAATAACAAAGAGTAAAGAGAATCAAACTAAAGAGGTTTCTGAAAATCAAAATGAAGAAATATTAACAGCAGAGATAGAAGAAAAAAAAGTACAAATATTTAAAGGGAAAGATAGACCAATTGCTGTTATGATAGATAATCACAATTTAGCATGGCCACAAGCTGGATTAAATGATGCATATTTAGTATATGAAGCTATTGTAGAGGGTGGAGAGACAAGATTAATGGCATTATTTAAAGGAGCTAATGTTGATAAAATAGGACCTGTAAGAAGTGCAAGACATTATTTCTTGGATTATGTAATGGAAAATGATGCAATATATGCACATTTTGGATGGAGTCCACAAGCACAAAGTGATATATCAGAATTTAGAATAAATAATATAAATGGAATAACTGAAAGTGAATCAACATTTTGGAGGGTAAGAGATAAGTACTCACCACATAATGCTGTGACAAGTACACAAGCGTTATTAAAAGTAGCCCAAGCTAAAGGATATAAAACAACATCTGAAAAAGAAAGTGTATTGAATTATGTTACAGATGATGTTAAATTAGAGAATGGACAATCTGCAACAAAAGTTACAATTCCACATTCAACACTTCAAACAGTAAAATATGAATATGATGAGCAAAATAAAGTATATAAAAGATATGCAAGAAAAAAAGCTCAAATAGATTGGGATACAGGAAATAGTATTACAACAAAAAATATTATAATTACTTTATGTGATAATTATACTTTAAATGATGGCGAGGATAAAGGAAGACAAGGTTTAAAAAATATAGGTACATTTAATGGATACTATATAACAAATGGTAAAGCTATAAAAATAAAATGTATAAAAGAATCTAGAAATTTACAAACAAGATATGAGGATTTAGAGGGAAATGAGATAAATGTAAATGATGGTAATACATGGATTAATATTTGCCCAACAGATGCAAAAATTGAAATCGAGGGTCCTGTATCTGAAATAAATACAAACACAACAGAAAATAATGTGTGATATGGATGTCCATTTGAAATAATATTCAAATGGACATTGTGGTATTTTAAAACTATATATAATAAAAATTGAAAGTAGTAAAATTTTATTTGAAAATTAGGAGGATAGAGTATGAATGTATATGATACAGCAAATAAGTTAGCACAAGAGTTAAAACAGTCTGAAGAATATGTTAATTATAAGATGGCAAAAGAGGTGTTAAATTTAAAACCAGACTTGAAGAAAAAAATAGAAGAGTTTGAAGTGGCTAGATATGAGGCTCAAATTATAGCAATGCAGACAGGTAAGAATGATGAAGAAAAGACAAAGAAGATGCAAGAGTTATATATTGAGTTGATAGAGAATGATGATGCGAAGAAGTTTTTTGATGCTGAGATGAAGTTTAATATTGTTTTGGCTGATGTGAATAAGATAATTGGTGATGCAGTTATAGATGTATTGAAGTAGAATTTTGGCATTATTTTTATAATATAAAAATTAAAAATGGATTTTGTAATAGCATTATTGGTAGAATTATAAGGAGTAAGGTATGGAATTTGTAGTTTTATTAATAATTGTTGGAATTATGTATTTAGTATTGAGGTTTATTTTTGATTTCAATATGAAAAAATTAAAGAGTTTGGGAGAAAATAAAGAATTAGATGAATTAACTAAGAAGTATCCAAATAATATAGATATTTGTAAATATTATCTTAAAAAGTTGAATAATGAAAGTGTGAATATTGAAGAAGATAAAGATTCGAATACAACATTGTTCCTTGTAATTAGCAATAAAATTTTTATTGCTAATTTAAAAGATAGTTATACAAGAATACAGACAATTGCTCATGAATGTTTGCATTCTGTACAAAGTAAAAGATTGTTGTGGTTTAATTTTGTTTTTTCTAATATTTATTTGATTTATTTTTTTATAGTTTGTGCTTTAGGGGTTTTTAGAGTACTGCCTTATAAGATGTTATTTTTATCTATTTTAATATTATTTGGTTTAGTTTTTTATGCAGTTAGAGTTTATCTTGAGAATGATGCTATGATAAAGGCTAGATTTTTGGCTGAAGATTATATGAAAGAATTGAATATTTCTAGTCAAGAGGAAATAGAGAGAATAGTAAGTAGCTATGATGTTATAAATAATATTGGTATAAGATGTATTAATTTTAATCTATTGAGTAATGTGTTTTTTAAGATTTTTGTTTTATTAATTATAGCTATTGCATTTTGAAAATTTATGTGGTAAAATAGCCAAGTAATAAAAATAGAACCGCAGGGAGGAATTATAATGGTAATAGCAAGAACAATATTAACAATAATATATTTTATTGTAGCATTGGTAGTAATAATATTAGCATTGATACAATCAAAAGATGATTCAGGTTTATCATCAACAATATCTGGTTCATCAACTAATAACTTTTATGAGAAGAATAAAGGAAGAACAAGAGAGGGTAAACAGAAAAGATTAATGATAATATTATCAATTGTGTTTGCAATTTTGACAATAGTTTTAGGAATATTATATTTAGCATAGAGGAATAGAAAGAAATGGGTATGTTGTTATCTAGATTCTTTCTTTTTTTGTTTATTTTTAAGAGTGTGGTAGAATTTTATATGGAAAGCTTGCATAAATTAACATAATATGGTATACTGTTGTTAGACAACATTAAAATCTCTCAAAAATAGGAGGAAATGCATTATGAGAAAAAACAACACATTACCTAACGAAGTAAAGACCGTGCTTGGACTGCCGGAGTGCTGGATTGTGGAAGATACTAAGTATGTCCACATCAAGAATTCAGTAAGAGATGAACGGCTTCCCATTATAGAGGCAGAAAACAGGGAATTGCTGGATAAGATGAGCATTCCGTATTTCTTAGTCACTGATGGTGGACAGGAAGTCTGCGTGTTCTGGGATTCCAAGTATGACAAGGTGATGGAGCTTACTTTGCCGGTGTATGTAAAGTCTAATTCAGGTTTTGCATATAAGCATATTTTCCATACAGGAAGAGTACCAGCAGAGGAGACAATTCAGAAAGCCAAAGAGCTGGAGAAGAAAGTTTCTGTAGTGAAGCGAGAGGCTGAGGAAAGGAAGGCAAAAGAGGAAGCTAAGAGGCAGATTCAAAATTACCGGAATGAGGTAAAGAAGCTCGTTGCAGGAAAGCAGGCTGTAGGTCATTACTTTAGAGAACTTACAAAGGAGATGGCTGAGAAAGTGAGTAGTGCACAAATCAAGGTTCTTCCGGTTTTGGACAACGGAGATAGACCGACTGGGTATTTTGCAATATTCAATTTGGCAGAAATTTCTGGAAGAGAGGATTGGCATGTCACTTTGGAGGTTGCCCCTGAGATGGTGCGAAAGTGCTATGGCTCTAATTATTGGCAGGTAGCTGAATGGAAGAAGCTTCCTTGGGCACGTAAGCGGAACATTACCAAGTTTGTGGTTGTTGCGGTTTAGTAATTTGAGAGAGAACCGGTAAACATTTTGTTTGCCGGTTTTTCCTTGTGTATTAATTAAAAAGGTGCTATAATAAATGAGGAATTGGGGACGGGTTAAAAATCCTAATTTTAGTAATAAAAAATAGAAAAATGTAAATATTAAAATTAAAATGCGGATTTTTAACCCGTCCCCAATTCCTTATTTAAATATTGAAAGGATATATTATGATTGATAAGAAAAATATTATTGTAGAACTTATGAAAGATGAAGATTATACACCAATGAAAGCCAAAGAAATGGCTATTATATTAGGTGTTCCTAAAAGAGAGTATAGTAAGTTTTTAGAAGTATTGAAAGAGTTAGAAGAAGATTATAAAATAGTAAAAAATAAGAAAAATAGGTATAAACTTATTGGAGAAAACTTTGTGGAGGGAGTATATAGAAAGAATCAAAAAGGTTTTGGTTTTGTAAAAATTGAAAATCAAGAGGATGAAATATATATTTCAAAGGAAAATTCTTTAAGGGCATTAAATGGTGATAGGGTTTTAGTAGAGATTTTGGAAGAAAAAAATAAAATAAAAAATGCAGAGGGAAAAATCAAAAAGATATTAAAACATGAGAAAGAGACTGTGGTTGGTACTTTTCAGAAGAGTGATAGCTTTGGTTTTGTAGTTCCAGATGATAGAAGTTTGGGAACAGATATATTTATTTCTAAAAATAATTTTGGTAAAGCGAGAAATGGACACAAAGTATTGGTTCAAATAACTAAATATCCTGAAAAAGGTAAAAATGCAGAAGGAAAGATTATAGAAGTGTTAGGTGAGCCAAATCAAGCTGGTGTAGATATGTTATCTTTAATAAAGGAATATAATTTACCAGCAAAATTCCCTGAACAGGTTGTGGAAGAGGCAAAAAAATATGGTGATAAGATTGATGAAAAGGATATTCCTAATAGAGTTGATTGTAGAGAACATGTAATTTTTACAATTGATGGGGAGGATGCTAAAGATTTAGATGATGCAGTAAGAGTTATAAAATTAGAGAATGGAAATTATAGATTAGATGTTCATATTGCTGATGTGAGTTTTTATGTAAGAGAAGGCAGTTTGTTAGATAATGAAGCACAGATAAGAGGTACAAGTATATATATGCTAAGTAGAGTAATACCAATGCTTCCTAGAGAATTGTCAAATGGGATTTGTAGTTTAAATGCAGGAGAAGACAGATTTACTTTGTCATGTTCAATGGAAATAGATTTAAAAGGAAAAATTGTTTCAGCAGAGGTATATAAAGGAATAATAAATGTATGTGAAAGAATGAATTATCATGATGTGCAAAAAATTTTAGATAAGTCAGATGAACAAGTTTTAAATAGATATGCAAAATATATTCATGATTTTGAATTAATGGCAGAACTTGCTACTATTTTGAAAGAGAGAAGATTAGAACAAGGGTATTTAAATTTAGATATTCCAGAGAGTAAGATTGAATTAGATAAAGATGGAAGAGCTATTAATATAGGAAAATATGAGACAAGTTTTAGTAATGAAATAATAGAACAATTTATGTTGATTGCAAATGAAGCGATTGCAGAGAAATTTTATTGGTTAGATGCACCATTTATATATAGAGTACATGAGGATCCTGATATAGATAAAGTAAAGGATTTAAATAAATTTCTATTTGATTTTGGATTGAAAATGAAAATAACAAATGATAAGTTGTATCCAACAGAAGTTTCTAAAGTATTGGAAGAAATAAAAGGTAAAGATGAAGAGAAAGTAATTTCGACTTTAATATTGAGAACTTTGAAACTTGCAAAATATGAATCTCAAAACAAAGGACATTTTGGAATAGCAAGTAAATATTATTGCCATTTTACATCACCAATAAGAAGATATCCAGACTTATTTATTCATAGGATAATATCAAAATATTTAGAAGAAAATTATATTGTTGATGATGAATTTATTGAAGAATATAAGCAAAAGGCAGAAAAGAGGGCATTAACTTCATCAGAAAGAGAAAAAATAGCAACAAAAGTTGAAAGAGATAGTGAAGATTTGAAGAAAGCAGAATATATGGAGAATAAGATTGGTGAAGAATATGATGGAATAGTTTCTTCTGTTACTCAATTTGGAATTTTTGTGGAGCTTGAGAATACTGTTGAGGGATTGATTAGATTTGAGAATTTAGGCGATGAATATTTTATATATGATGAAGATAGAAAAAGGTTGATAGGAGAAAGGTCAAAGAAGATATACAAAATAGGTGATAGAGTTAATATTAGAGTTATATCTGCTAATAAGACATTAAGACAGATTGATTTTGAGATTGTTGAGTAATTTTTGTATATTTTTCTGTCGATGTGCAATAAGTTAAAAAATTCACTTGTATGACAGATAGGTTTTTATTGAAAATATAAATATTTTTTAAATTTTAATTTTATATTTTGATGTTTTGTGATATTATTATTGTATATCGACAGATTAGGAATATAGAAACATTAATATGCAGTTATTTGAAATAAATGGATAGTAATTTATGTATATTATAATATAAAGAAAAAGAATAGTGGTGTTATAGTACAGCTAGATAGCATAGTAATTTATGTATATTATAATATAAAGCATCTTTATATCCAGGTACTTCCTCATCTTCATTGATAGTAATTTATGTATATTATAATATAAAGGTTATAATGAACGAATTTGTTTCAGCACTAGTTAAATAGTAATTTATGTATATTATAATATAAAGAATTGTAATGCAATTTTAGTTGCATCTTGTTTTTGATAGTAATTTATGTATATTATAATATAAAGCTTGTTGCCAAGACACAACCATTACCATTAATCAAATAGTAATTTATGTATATTAGAATATAAAGCAAAATAGAGAAAGACTTTTCATGGTATCTATTTATATAGTAATTTATGTATATGGCAGACATCGTGTAATTTTAATAACAATAATGATTTAAATAAACAACTTAAAAAGTATATGATAATACTATTTTAAGTTGTTTTATCTTATCTTAGAAATACAATAATATTAACAAACAAAATAACAATAATAGAAAAACATATAATACTAATTCCTCCTGATTTATTATTTTGAGTATTAATTTCATATAGGCCATATGCTATAGTTTTAATTAAAGTATAAATTGTAATAATTATAAAAAGAAAATGATATAGAAAACTCATAGAAAACCTCCATTTTAAGTTTGTGTTAATAAAAATCCAGAATCTATAACTGTATTTATATTAATATCAAAAGTAGAATTTTTATAATTCTTTAACCAATCATATTTATTGTATTCAGTGCTAGTATTAAATTTAGAAAGTGCATATACTCCAAATCCATTTATATCACTTTCAAAATTTGTAGATGTTTTATATAAATAATTAGAAAATTGACTTTCTAAATAGCTATTGCAAGAATTTGAAATTCTATTTAAAACTTCTGGATTAAGATATTGGGCATCTTTTTTCATAGAATATATTTTTCCTGAAAATTTTAGATTTATTTTTATATATGGTGCACCATTAACAATATTTACTTTGATATCATGAGTACTATTTGGTGTTAAATAAATATCAATTTTTGAATTTGGGTCTTCAGGGTTAGGAATAGAAATTAGAAAAGTATCAATTTGTTTTCTTATATTTAGAAAACAAATTGTTTCAATAGCATTTAACTCTCCAGCTAATTTATCATCTTTAAAAACAGCAAGACCAATATTTTGAGATGCTCTACTACCACTTATAGGACTTTCATTAGATTTTATAGAAGACTCATTAGGACTTGGGGACTGTGAAGAATTATTATCAGAAGTGATTATTCCTCCTAATATAGCATAAGGAGAACAAGAATTACATACTAAAGCATTAAAAAAATCTCCTATAGTTGCATTACAAGTATATCCTGTATATTCACTAGTGTTTGGAAATATATCATAATATCTTGGAATTAAACTTTCTAAGCTAGGAACTGAGTTTTCTATATAATATCTAGTGTTACATTTGCTAATAACTATATTTGAGGAAGGACGTACTTGAACTTCATTTATTAAAGAAAATATTTCATCAGATATTCCTTCTTTAGCTAATTCTTCTGAAAAAATTATAAGTTTACAGTGAGATAAATTAACTTTTTTTCCTAAATAAGCATTCATAATATTAATACCATTTGTTATTGACGAACAATCTACACTATTTAATACAGGCTTTGTATCAGATCCACTTTCTGGGCTTGGAGAAGGTGCTAAAAATTCGAAAGTTACTTTTAATTTATTTGATGTTGACTTATCAATTCCAATTGCCACTGCAAATGCTAAATTATCTAAATTTAGTGAATTATAAGATGCAGAGAAAGTTGAAATAAAAATAATTATTAAAATTAATATAAAAATTTTATTAAATACATTACTAATTTTTATCACCTACCTTTCTTTTTTTTAGATTTGCTAAGATTAAAATAGTTATTCCTAAAATAAATCCAACAGCAATTCTAAGATATCTATAAATATTAGTTTCAAGAAAATTTGCTATTGCATAATTTTGTGGAAGTAGAGAAAGCCCAAAAATTAATAGTACAATAATATTTAGTATTGGTTTTATATCTGATAAATTAAACATTTTATTAAAAATATGAGCAGAAAATTTACAAGTTATACTTAAAAAACAACAAAATGAAATTATCCAGATTAATAGAAATATAGATTCAAATCTTTGAAAGAATGAACCAAATTCTATATAACGAGCTGCTGAAAACAAAGGCATTATCTCATCAGCAGTTATAAAAAATGAAAACATGAAAAGCAATGTTCCTACACATAAAAGTATAAATAATCCAGTAGAGATAACAGATATTATTGCAATCTTCTTGAATTTTTGAGGTTCTTTTAACATTGGTGGTAAAAAATATAAATAACATATACCTCCAAAAGCTCCAATATTTTTTAACCCTAATATAAATGTGTTATAAAATCCATCACCAATAATAGGATAAATACGCCTAAATGAAAAATTATCTAAATTTCCACAAAATAATAGTATAGAACTTAATAATACTAAAGGAAAAACTATTGATGAAGTATTTATAGTTGCATTAAAACTTAATTTATTTACTAAATAAATAGAAATTATAAATGTTAATATAACAAAGATATAATTTGTTAATGGGTAATACACTACTACAAGTCCTTCACAAAAATTTCTTAACATTATACTAGAGCTAATTGTAAAATAAACTATAAAAAATCCACCAACAATATTTTTTAGAATATTACCACCTAAAAATTTTGAGATATCTAATAAATCTAATCCAGGAAATTTTTCAAATAATTTACAAAATAGTATAATAATAAATAATACTACAACTGTGATATATATAATATTCAATAATGCTGCTGATTTAGTTTCATTTATAAATGTTCTTGGTAAAGAGCTTGTAATATATGAAACTGCTATAGATAATGTGAGCAGTATAGCACTTATTGTGCCAATTTTAGATTTTACCATTTTTTCACCCCTTAATAAGATTGTATTATTATTGAAATTTCCATTTCATAGATATATCTTCCTGTTTTCTCTCTTTTTTGGGAGCAAGGTATGAAGACCTATATTCCCTTTTCCAAATAGGAGGTAATATAATACCAGTATTTTTTAAGTTTTCCATATGAGAATATGGAATAGAATATGAAACTCCAAATGATTCCATATCACATATAATAGAAATATAAACAAATAATCCAGTACCAATTCCTAAGAAACCAGCAATATATCCAAGTAAAATAAATAGGAATCTAAATAATCTTAGATGAAAACTAAAAGAGTAATCAGGAATTGCAAAAGAACTTAGAGCGGTTATTGCAACTATAATAATTAATATTGGACTTACAATACCAGCACTTACTGCTGCTTGGCCTATAACTAATGCACCAACTATACCTATTGTTGAACCTATTGCAGATGGAACTCTTAAGCTTGCTTCTCTAATAATTTCAAATGATATTTCCATTATAAGGATTTCGAATATTACTGGAAAAGGAACACTTTCTCTAGCTGATAATATAGAGTAGAGCAGTTCTGTTGGAAGTATTTCTATATGAAAACTGGTGACAGAAACATATAATCCTGGTAGCAATAAAGCAAAAAATGTTGAGATTATTCTTATTGCTCTTAGAAAATTAGAAAATATAGTTTTTAAATTTCTGTCTTCTGGAGATTTTAAAAAATCAACCATAATAGCAGGTAATATTAATGCATATGGAGAACCATTTACTAAAACCACAATTCTACCTTCTAATAAATGTTGAACAGCATTGTCTGGCCTTTCAGTAGATATTGCTTTTGGCAATCCCAAAGAATTATTGTCAGTTATCAATTGTTCTAGTTGTCCACTAGATAAAAGGGAGTCTATTTCTAAATTATTTATTCTGTATTTAACTTCAGCTATTAAATCACTATTTGCAATATTTTGCATATAACATACTGCACATTTTGTTTTTGTTACTTTTCCTACATCTAAGCTTTCTATTATTAGATTTTCATTATTTGAAAATCGTCTTAATAAAGAGGTGTTTGTACGAATATTTTCTACAAAGGCCTCATGTGGTCCTTTTATGACTATTTCATTTTCTGGTTTTGATATACTTCTTTGTTTGAATCCTTTAATATCAATATCTAATGCAATATTAAGAGTATCTACAAAAAGAGCACAATTTCCTGAATTGACACCAGAGAAGATTTTTTCAAATGAGTTACTTTGTTTGATGCTATTTTGAGGAATTAGGCAACTTTCAATGTAGTCTATTAAATCGAATTTTTTTACTTTTCTAACAGTTATGTTGTTTGTTACAGCTTCTGAAATTATTCTGTTTTGGTCTCCATCAAAAAGATTGTTTTTGTTACGCATCATTAATGGTTCTAGAACATAGTCATTTAAAATTTGTGTATCAATCATTCCATCAATATATAGTAGTAATGCCTTATGTTGTTTGCCTCTAGCATTTAGAATGAATTCACGTGTTATGATATCACTATTTATTAGTAGATTATATTGTGTTTTTATATATTCTAAATTTACATCTAAACTAGCAAATATATTTTTTGTTTCATTTATTTCAGGTTTTATTGTTTTAGAGTTGGAATTGTTGAAATCATTTGGTAGAAAGAATTCATAGCTACAGGGAGGAGTGTAAGTGAAGATGTTTTTCACAAAGTTTTTTATTTTCATATTTTCTCCATTCATTTTATATTTGGTTTTTAATTGTATTATTGGCAAAAAAAATCAAAATATACTAGTTTTTAACAACAAAGAATGATATAATTAAAATGATTGGAGTTTTACAAATTATATGTTTGTGAAAGAGGGGATTATATAATGAAATCTAAGATAACATCTTTTTTAATGTCTTTAATGACTATATTGTTATTAGGAGTATTAGTTTTTTTAGGAATAATTATTTATAATGAGTTTGCAAATAAAAGTATAGTGAGTGATGTTAAAGAGTTTATTTCAAATATTACGATTTCCTCTGAAAGTCCAGACAAAAATGTGAATATGCCAGAGAAAATAGAGATTATAGATAATGAATTAGATGAATCAAATGTTTTAAATGAAAATATAGATTATAATAGGAGAAAAGGATATAGATATTTTTTTGAACAGTTGGATGAATATTCTAAAATAATATATAATGCACTAGATGAAAATAAACAAAATATGAAGCTAGGTACATATGAGGTGGATTTAGGAAGTGCATTTTCTTCATTACTTTCTCAAAATGATGGAGATAAGTTGTTGGGAGATTATTATCAATCTGCTATAGAGGCTTTTTCTTATGATAATCCAGATGTTTTTTATATAGAGTATTTAAAATTATCTTTGAATATTGAAACAACAACTAGAGGATACAAGACTACTTATAGAGTTTTTCTGAATTCAGGAGATTCAGAGAATTATTTGACTGATGAGTTTTCATCAAAGGAGAAAATTGATAATGCTTTGGACGATATTGAAAAAGTAAAATCTTATTTTGTTCAAAATAGAAAAATAGATGCATATCAAAATATAAAATTGGTTCATGATTATTTAATTGATAGTATAGAGTATGAACAGTCAACTTCAAAATCTAATATTTATAATTTGTATGGAGCTCTTATAAATAAAGAGTGTGTTTGTGAAGGATATGCAAAGGCCTTTAAATATTTAATGGATTCTTTAGATTTACCATGTATTATTGTAGTTGGGAAAGCTACTAATTCAGAGGGAGATACAGAAAATCATGCTTGGAATTATGTACAGTTAAATGGAGTTTGGTATGGTGTTGATTGTACATGGGATGACCCAATATTAGAGGGAATAGGATATATAAGCGATGCTACTAAGCATAAATATTTTTTAAAAGGACAAAGTGAATTTAATAAAACACACATACCAAATGGTCAATTTACAAAAGATGGAAAGTTATTTAAGTTTCCAGAGTTGAGTATAAATAATTTTTAAAGGAGAGTTAAAATGTCATTAAAAGATAAAATACCAAATTTACCAAATTTATCAAAAATTATACCAAATAAGATAAAAGTTTATGCTTTTGTTGGTCCATCAGGAACTGGAAAGAGTTATAGAGCTCAAATGGTTGCTAGTGAAAAAAATATTAGTTTTATAATTGATGATGGATTATTAATTAAAGATAATGAGGTCATTGCTGGTGAATCAGCTAAAAAGGCTCCAACTAAAATAGAAACAGTAAAGCATGCATTATTTTATAAAGAAGAAGAAAAAATGGAGATAGTAAAGGCTTTGAAAAAATATAAGCCTGAAAGTATATTGATACTTGGTACTTCAGATGGAATGGTTCAAAAAATTGTAGCAAATTTAGGACTTCCAGAGATATCTGATACAACATATATTACAGAGGTTGCAACCCAGGAAGAAATGCAAACTGCAAGAAGAATAAGAGTAACAGAGGGAAAACATGTTATTCCAGTACCAACCTTTGAAATAAAGAAAGATTTTTCAGGTTATTTATTAGATCCATTACAAATATTTAAAACAAAGGGAAGAGGTCAAAAGCCATATATATCAGAGAAATCTATAATTAGACCAACTTTTAGTTATTTAGGGAATTTTACAATTTCTGATACAGTTTTTAGACAAATATTAGAGTATTTAGTAGTAAAAACACCAGGTATTTATAAGGTTCAGAAAATTAGAGTAGAGAATTTTGGTGAAGGTGCAAAACTATATATGGAAGTTACAATTGTGTATGGGTTTAATGTGATTGATGGTATAAATGAATTTAAAAATAGGGCAAGAAAGGAAATTGAAAAGTTAACAGCAATGAATGTTGAAGAGTTTGAAGTAGTTGTTAAAAATATTTATGTTCCAGAATGAGGATTTGGGGACGAGTCAAAAATCCTCATTTTTATATGAAAGGATGAAAATGAAATGAATAATGTTTTTAAGATTGTAGGAAGAGGAATTGTAAAAAGTGCTATTTGGATTTATTGTAAGATAGTATATAGATTTGAAGTTATTGGAAAGGAGAATATTCCAAAAGAAGGGGCTGCAATTATTTGTGGAAATCATAGAACTTATTTAGACCCTCCTTTAATTGAAGTTACTTGTGGAAGATATGCTAGATTTTTGGCTAAAGAAGAGTTAACTAAAAATAAATTTTTTGCTATTTTAGGTATAGTTTTTGATGCTATTTTGGTTAAAAGAGATTCTAAAGAGGTCAAAGCTTTGAAAGAGTCATTACAAACTTTAAAAAATGGTGATTGTTTGGCTTTATTTCCAGAGGGGACAAGAAATGGCTTAGAAAAAGGAGAAAAAGTGAAAGATGGTGCTGCTTTTTTTGCATTGAGAAGTGGAGCTCCTGTTATTCCTTGTGGGATTAAAGGGGGAGAAAAAGGTAATAGAAAGGTTACTATTACATATGGAAAACCTTTAGATTTTAGTGAATTTAAAGGTAGTAAAGATAAAGATATTTTAGATAGAGTTACAGATGAAATAATGGGAAATATTATTGAACTTAGTAAATAAATTTGAATTTATAAAAGCAGGTTTCTTTTGGGATAAGAAACCTGCTTTTACTAACATCCTATTTCAGAATGCTATTTTTGTGAAGAAATCTTACTTCTTAATGTTTCGACTGTAGCATTAGAACCTGCATGAAATCCCTCATTATATCCAGAAGATGCACCTTTTTCATAGCCTTCTGAATATCCTGCATTATACCCTGTATCATACTTAGTTTCACAAGCGGATTCTAATCCAGCACTGAATCCTTGATTATATCCAAGTGTATACCCACTGTCACAGCCTTTCTGAAAATCTGCTATACCACTAAAATGATATAGGAAACTGCCACAAATAGCAGTCATAAGTATACAGGATACAATAAGAGTGATGATACTAGCAACTGTAAATGTTTCAGTAGTGCAAAAATAACCTGAGACCATTAAAATAACGATAGTTGCATAGATTAATATTGTTGCTACTACTTTTTTCTTCATAAAAGCCTCCTTATGAGTGCTAAGAATCTTTAATATATAAAGATTCAATTAGTAAGTATCTTGTTTATAGTATACATAAAAACTAGCTAAAAGTCAAATTTAATTTTATATAATAGTAAATTAGATGTATGACTATATATAGTATTGGAGATAAATAATTAATTTATTATTTTTTGTAGAAATTTAAAAATAGGTTTTATAAAATAAATTTGTTTTATTTAATAAAGCTAAAACAATATAAATAGGAAGAGTGAGTTCAACTTCAAAATTGAAGATGACTCACTCTTGTGCAATTTAATTCATAATATTATCTTTCTGAGGATTTTTTCTCTTTTTTTAATTGAATAAAAAGATTTATGCTCCAAATTAAAAAACAATAAAGATTCCCACAATAAAGATAATGCTTTCCATTGAAGTAAACGGTGTGCATTTGTCATAGTAGATGTAAGATGCAGTAGGTAGAAAAAAGAGTAATTCAAAAACTAAGATAAATACATTCCATACAATGATTTGTTTCTTCATAAAAGCCTCCTTATGAGTGCTAAGAATCTTTAATAAATAAAGATTCAATTAATAAGTATCTTGTTTATAGTATAGATAAAAAATGATTAAAAGTCAAATTTTATTTTAGATAATAATATAAATTGAGTATTATTAATATAATTTGCTATTTTTTATTTATAGAAATTTGGAAATAGTATAAATTTGTCTTATTTAGAATTTGGATAAATATAAATTGATAGAAATGCAAAGAGTGAGTTCTATTCAAATTGAATAGAATTCACTCTTTTGGCATTCTAATTTAGAAATTCATCTTTTATAAGAAGTTTTATCACGTTTTAATTGAATAAAAAGATTAATAATCAAAACTAAAAAAATGATAAAAATTCCTAAAATAAAGATAAAACTTTCTATTGAAAAAAATTGTATGTGTTTGTGACCATAAAGGTAAATTGCAGTAGGTACAAAAAACAGTGATGCAAAAATTAAGACAAATACATATTCTTTGATGATTTGTTTTTTCATAAAATGCCTCCTTTAAAGTGGCAAGAATCTTTAATAGTTAAAGATTCAATTAATAAGTACCTTTTATATAGTGTATACAAAAAATGCTAAAAAGTCAATAAATTTACATAAAAAAATTGACAAACTTTTAATTTGGTAGTATAATTTTAAAGTTATAAATAGAATGAGATTTTAATAAAAAGGGGTAGTAAAAATGAATAACCAAAAAATAAGAAACATAGCAATAATAGCACACGTTGACCATGGAAAAACAACTCTAGTAGATGCATTATTAAGACAAAGTCATGTATTTAGAGAAAATGAACAAGTACAAGAAAGAGTAATGGATTCAAATGACCAAGAAAAAGAAAGAGGAATTACAATACTTTCTAAAAATACATCAGTAATGCATGGAGATGTAAAAATAAATATAGTAGATACACCAGGACATGCTGATTTTGGTGGAGAAGTTGAAAGGGTTTTAAAAACAGTTGATGGTGTTGTACTTCTAGTAGATGCTTTTGAAGGTGCAATGCCTCAAACAAGAGAAGTGTTGAAGAAATCATTAGCTTTAGGACTAAAACCAATTGTTGTAATAAATAAAATTGATAGACCAGGAGCAACACCAGATAAAGTAGTTGACCAAGTAATTGAACTATTTATAGAATTAGATGCAACAGATGAACAATTAGAATTCCCAGTTGTATATGCATCAGCAAAAAATGGTATAGCAAAAATGGATTTATCTGAAGAAACAACAGATTTATCTTGTCTTTTTGAAACAATAATTAACACAATAAGTGCACCAAATTGTGATGAAGAGGGGCCAGCTCAAATGTTAGTTTCAAATATTGATTATGATGATTATGTTGGAAGAATTGCAGTTGGAAGAATTGAAAGAGGAACAATAAAAACAGGTATGCCTGTAGCAATTTGTGGTAAAGAAGATAAAATAACACAAGGAAGAATTGCAAAAGTGTATACACATGTGGGGCTAAATAAAGTTGAGGTAGAAGAAGGAAAAGCAGGGGATATAATCGAACTTGCAGGTCTTCCAGATATCAATATAGGAGATACAATATGCGATTTTAATAATCCTGAAAAAATACCATTTGTAGATATAGATGAGCCAACAGTATCTATGACATTCAGTGTAAATAATGGACCATTTGCAGGAAAAGAAGGACAATTTATTACATCAAGACATATTAGAGACAGATTATTTAAAGAATTAGAAAGAAATGTATCTTTAAGAGTAAAAGAAACAGATACACCAGATGCTTTTGAAGTATCAGGAAGAGGAGAGTTACATTTATCAGTATTAATTGAAACAATGAGAAGAGAGGGATTTGAACTTCTTGTTTCAAGACCAAAAGTTATATTTAAAGAAATAGATGGTGTAAAATGTGAACCAATAGAATTATTAGTAGTAAATGTACCAGATGATTGTGTTGGAAATGTTATAGAAAAATTAGGTAGAAGAAAAGCTGAAATGGTAAATATGGAACCTGCAGAAGCTGGACATACTAAAATAGAATTTAAAATACCAGCAAGAGGTTTAATTGGATATAGAACAGAATTCCTTACAGATACAAAAGGTGAAGGAACAATGAATCATATATTTGATAGTTATGAACCATTTAAAGGAGATATTCAAGCCCGTGTTAGAGGAACAATAATTGCATTTGAACCAGGAAAATCAGTAACTTATGGATTATATAATGCTCAAGATAAAGGTGATTTATTTATTGGTGCAGGTGTAGAAGTATATGAGGGGATGATTGTTGGTCTTAATTCAAGAGGAGAAGATTTAGCAATAAATGTATGTAAAGAGAAACATTTAACAAATACTAGAGCTTCTGGTTCTGATGAAGCTTTAAGATTAGTACCACCAATTCAAATGTCATTAGAAAAAGCTATTGAATTTATACAAGATGATGAATTAGT